>NZ_JBXAGB010000003.1:0-245701 GCF_058793715.1 Pseudoxanthomonas sp. GW835-FHT14C01 | reverse complement strand
CACCCCCCCCCCCCCCCCCCCCCCCCCCCCCCCCCCCCCCCCCCCCCCCGCGCGGACAGGTCACTTGGCTTCGACGAACACGTACTCGGCGGTGCTCGGGGCCACGGCGGCCTTCACCCGCTCGCTGTCCTCGGCCTTGCCGATGAACAGCACGCGCACGCCCTTGAACGCGTCGGTCTCGACGCCTTCGAACGCGGCCACGGCCAGGTCGGCGATCTTGGCGCTGTTCGGCGAGCCGAACGCGATCAGGTTACCGCTGCTCACGCCACGGGCGACCGCGCCCTTGGCCTGGTCCAGCTGGCGCCCGTACTTGGCTTCGAACTCCGGATCGGTCTCGGCGGGCAGGTAGTACACGTACGGCGTATTGGTGATCGTGCCCATGTTGGCGTCGACCACCTTGCTCAGGTACTCCTTCCACGGGCCGTCTTCGGTCGTGGTCGGCGCGACCAGGGCGACGTCGGCCGGCTCGGCCGGGGCTTCTTCCTGCTTCTTGCACGCCGCGAACGGCAGCACGAGGCAAGCGGTGAGCATGATGCGGCTTGCGAACTTCTTCATGGGTATTCCCCCTCTTGGTAAAACGGTTGTAGGAATCGTGGCGCTCAGGCGCCCTGCTTGTTGTTCTGCCACTGCGCCTTCAGCGCCGCGGTCACGGCCGGCGGGACAAAGCCGGAGACATCGCCGCCCAGCCGCGCGATCTCGCGCACCAGCGACGAGGAAATGAAGCCGTACTGCTCGGCCGGGGTCAGGAACAGCGTTTCGACCTCCGGGATCAGGTGGCGGTTCATGCTGGCCAGCTGGAACTCGTATTCGAAGTCGGACACCGCGCGCAGGCCGCGCAGTAGCACGCCGCCACCGACCTCCTTGACGAAATGCGCCAGCAGGCCGTCGAAGCCCCTCACTTCCACGTGCGGGTGTTTCGCCACGGCGTCGCGGGCCAGCTCGACGCGCTGGACCAGCGGCAGGGCCGGTCCCTTGCCCGGGCTCTCGGCCACGCCGATGATCACGCGCTCGAACAGCGGCGCGGCGCGGTCGATCAGGTCGATATGGCCATTGGTGATGGGGTCGAACGTGCCGGGATACACGGCCGTCCGGGTGCGCGCCACAGTCATTCAGTCGTCGCCGGCGGATCGTCGGGCCGAAGTGTAACAGTGGCGTGATGGCCCGGGGCGCGATACAGCGCATAGCGGACCTCGCGTGTCCGACCCTCGCGATGCAGCGCCCAGGCGGGCGGAACGACCGGCTGGACGTCGGCCGGCGACTCCACGTAGATCCAGGCCCCCGGCGCCAGCCGCGGCACCAGCCCGTCCAGCGCGCGTGCCCACAGGCCGTCGGCGAACGGCGGGTCCAGGAACACCAGGTCGAAGGTCCTGCCGTGGCTGCCCAGCCACGCCAGCGCGTCCGCGGCGTGCACCTCGGCAGGGGCGGACAGCCGGGCGACCGCCTCGCGCAGCGCTGCGGCCAGGCCGGGATCGCGCTCCACCAGCACCGCCTGCGCGGCCCCGCGCGACAGCGCCTCCAGGCCCAATACGCCGGTGCCGGCGAACAGGTCCAGCACGCGCGCGCCCGGCAGGGCCGGCGTCAGCCAGTTGAACAGGGTTTCGCGCACCCGGTCGCTGCTGGGCCGCAGGCCCGGGCGGTCGGGCACCGCCAGCTTCGTGCCGCGCCAGCGTCCGCCGATGATGCGCACCTGGCCGGCTGCGCGCGGAGCGGATGCGGGAACGGGAGGAGAGCGACGAGAGCTGCGGGACATCGGCAGGGCTGCGACGGAAGGACCCGCATGATAGCCGCCCCCGCGGGAGAGACTTCAGCCCCGACCGCAGCGGCGCAGCCACCCTCGCTGGCAGGGTCCGCGCGGCGAGCGGGCGACGTGGCATCCGATAGCTCGTAGCCGGGGGCTGAAGCCCCTTCCGCAAACCACCACGGTTGAGAAAGCGAGGTCGGACCCATACACCGGACCCATCGGCCGCGCCGGGCGGCCTGTACCCGATTCCATGGAGCACGACCGCAATGACCGTTGAGACCCGCAAAGAAACGCTGGGCTTCCAGGCCGAAGTGAAGCAGCTGCTGCAGCTGATGATCCACTCGCTGTATTCGAACAAGGAGATCTTCCTGCGCGAGCTGGTCTCCAATGCCGCCGATGCCGCCGACAAGCTGCGCTTCGAGGCGCTGAAGGCGCCCGGCCTGCTGGAGGAAGACCCCACCCTGCGCATCCGCATCGGCTTCGATGCCGACGCGCGCACCGTGACCATCGACGACAACGGCATCGGCATGAGCCGCGACGAGGCCATCGCCCACCTCGGCACGATCGCCAAGTCCGGCACCGGCGAGTTCCTGCGTGCGATGTCCGGCGACCAGAAGAAGGACGCCAACCTGATCGGCCAGTTCGGCGTGGGCTTCTACAGCGCCTTCATCGTGGCCGACCGCGTGGACGTGTTCAGCCGTCGCGCCGGCCTGCCCGCCAGCGAAGGCGTGCACTGGTCCAGCGCCGGCGAAGGCGATTTCGAGGTCGCCACCGTCGACAAGCCCGAGCGCGGCACGCGCATCGTCCTGCACCTGAAGGACGGCGAGGAAGGTTTCGCCGACGGCTGGAAGCTGCGCGGCATCATCAAGAAATACTCCGACCACGTCGGCCTGCCGATCGAGATGCCGAAGGAACAGCACGGCGGAGACGCACCGGCGACGGTCGAGTGGGAAGCGGTCAACAAGGCCAGCGCGCTGTGGACGCGCGCCAAGTCCGAGATCAAGGACGAGGAATACACCGAGTTCTACAAGCACATCGCGCACGACTTCACCGACCCGGTGGCGTGGAGCCACAACAAGGTCGAAGGCAAGCTGGAATACACCTCGCTGCTGTACGTGCCCGGCCGCGCCCCGTTCGACCTCTACCACCGCGACGGCGCCAAGGGACTGAAGCTGTACGTCCAGCGCGTCTTCATCATGGACCAGGCCGAACAGTTCCTGCCGCTGTACCTGCGTTTCCTGCGCGGCGTGGTGGATTCGTCCGACCTCTCGCTCAACGTCTCGCGCGAGATCCTGCAGTCCGGCCCGGTGGTCGACTCGATGCGTTCGGCGCTGACCAAGCGCGCGCTCGACATGCTGGAGAAGCTGGCCAAGGACAAGCCCGAGGACTACAAAGCGTTCTGGACGAACTTCGGCCAGGTGCTGAAGGAAGGTCCCGCCGAGGACTACGCCAACCGCGAGAAGGTCGCCGGCCTGCTGCGTTTCGCTTCCACGCACGACGCTTCCGGCGCGCCCAGCGTCTCGCTGGCCGATTACGTCGACCGCCTGCAGGAAGGCCAGGACAAGCTGTACTACCTGACCGGCGAATCGCACGCGCAGATCAAGGACAGCCCGCACCTGGAGATCTTCCGCAAGAAAGGCATCGAGGTGCTGCTGCTCACCGACCGCATCGATGAGTGGCTGATGGGCTACCTGACCGAGTTCGATGGCAAGTCCTTCGTCGACGTCGCCCGCGGCGACCTGGACCTCGGCGCGCTGGAGAGCGAGGACGACAGGAAGGCACAGGAAGAAAGCGCCAAGGCGAAGGAAGCGCTCACCGGCCGCATCAAGACCGTGCTGGGCCTGGACGTGGCCGACGTGCGCGTCTCGCACCGCCTGACCGACTCGCCCGCCATCCTCGCCATCGGCCAGGGCGACCTGGGCCTGCAGATGCGCCAGCTGCTGGAAGCCAGCGGCCAGCAGGTGCCGGAAAGCAAGCCGGTGTTCGAGTTCAATCCCGATCATCCGCTGATCGCGAAGCTGGATGCCGAGAGCGATGCGAACCGGTTCAACAACCTGACCCGCGTCCTGTTCGACCAGGCCGCTCTGGCCGCCGGCGAAAGCCTCAAGGATCCGGCCGGCTACGTGAAGCGGCTCAATGCGCTGTTGCTGGAGCTGTCGGCCTAATCGAAACCCTCCCACTGCTCCCCTCTCCCCGTGCAACGGGGAGAAGGGACTTCAGGCCCGGATATCCAGCAGGCCGCCCAGCGTCTGGTCGGCCACCTTCAGTACGAACAGGTTGGCGCCGGCCATCGCCTTGTAGGTCAGCATCACGGCGACGTCCTCGAGCGGCGCCGCCGGATCGGCAGGCGCTTCGGCCACACGCGCGGACACGCCAGCGGTCTCGGCCGACAGCGCGACCGTCTGCCGCGTGGCCGCGGGCGTGGCCAGGGTGGCGAGGTTGTGCGCCGCGGCCTGCAGGCCGGTCGAGGCGGCGCGCAGGCCCGAGGTGGCGATGCCGGTGATGGCGTTCATGCGGGTACTCCGGGTTCTCCGCCCTCGATATCGGCCGCCGCCGACCCCACTTGAGTCCTGTGCCCGGGGGTCCGACAGCCGGGTGGTAGCATGTCGCCCTCTTCGAGATACCCCCTGCAATGATCGGTTTTTTCCGTCGCAAGAAGCCCCAGGACGGTGCGGACGCCGTCCAGACCCGCCCCAGCACCGAGGAGCTCGCCGCCGCCTTCCCGCGCGCGCCCAGCGAACCGTTGCCCGCAGACGGCGCCCCCCTTCTCCCCCCGCCCGCGGCCGAGCAGGTACCGCAGACGAATGAAGGGGAAAGTGCTGCTGTCCCGCAGATCGACGCCGCAGTGATCCCCTCACCCCAGCCCTCGCCCCCGCAAGCGGTGGACAGGGGACACGACGCGGACGCGGATGCGGCCCCCGCCGCGCCGGCCGGAAAATCGGGCTGGCGTGACCGCCTGCGCCGCACCAGCGCCGCGCTCGGCCTGGCCGGCCTGTTCACGCGCAATCCGCGCCTGGACGACGACCTGCTGGACGAGATCGAGACCGCGCTGCTGACCGCCGACGTTGGCGTACCGGCGACCACTGCGATCATCGACGACCTGCGCAAGCGGATGAAGGAGCGCGAGTTCGCCGATGCGCAGGCGCTGCTGAAGGCGCTGCGCGCGGACCTGATCGCGCTGATCACGCCGGTGGCGAAGCCGCTGGTGATCGATGCCGGCCGCAAGCCGTTCGTGGTGCTGACCGTCGGCGTCAACGGCGTCGGCAAGACCACCACCATCGGCAAGCTGGCGCGCCGCTTCAAGCAGGACGGCCACAGCCTGATGCTGGCCGCCGGCGACACGTTCCGGGCCGCCGCCGTCGCGCAGCTGCAGACCTGGGGCGAGCGCAACGGCGTGCCCGTGGTCGCGCAGGGACAGGATGCGGATGCGGCCTCGGTTGCGTTCGACGCACTGCAGTCGGCGAAGTCGCGCCACTTCGACGTACTGATCGCCGACACCGCCGGTCGCCTGCACACGCAGACCGGTCTGATGAACGAACTGGGCAAGATCCGTCGCGTGCTCGGCAAGATCGACGCGGAGGCGCCGCACGAAGTCCTGATGGTCATCGACGGCACCACCGGCCAGAACGCACTCTCGCAGCTGCGCCAGTTCCATGCCGCAGTCGGCGTCACCGGCCTGGTGGTCACCAAGCTGGACGGCACGGCGAAGGGCGGCGTGGTGTTCGCGCTGGCGCGCGAGTTCGGCATCCCGATCCGCTACGCCGGCATCGGCGAACGCGTGGAAGACCTGCGTGTGTTCGATGCGGAATCCTTCGTCGATGCCCTGCTGCCGGAAGCGCTGGGTGGCGGCTGACATCGGGTCCTCGGCGGTGGTGGGAGCGACGTCAGTCGCGATGACGCCGTCGCGGTGGTCGATCGCGACTGACGTCGCTCCCACAGGGTGCATCGCGTGAGCGGTGCCACCTTCGCGCAGCGCCTGCTGACCTGGTTCGACCGGCACGGCCGCCACGACCTGCCGTGGCAGCACCCGCGCACGCCGTACCGCGTCTGGCTGTCGGAAATCATGCTGCAGCAGACGCAGGTCGCCACGGTCGTTCCGTATTTCCTGCGCTTCGTCGAGCGCTTCCCCACCCTGCGCGACCTCGCCGCCGCGACCACCGACCACGTGATGGCGCACTGGGCGGGCCTGGGCTACTACGCCCGTGCCCGCAACCTGCATGCCGCCGCGAAAGCCTGCATGGCGGACCACCATGGCGACCTGCCGCGCGACTTCGATGCCTTGCACGCGCTGCCCGGCATCGGCCGCAGCACGGCCGGTGCGATCCTGTCGCAGGCGTGGAACGACCGTTTCCCCATCCTCGACGGCAACGTCAAACGCGTGCTGACACGCTTCCACGGCATCGCCGGATGGCCTGGTCTGCCGGCGGTGGAAAGGCAGCTGTGGGCGCTGGCGGAACAGCACCTGCGCGACGTGCCGGATGGCCGGCTCGCCGACTACACGCAGGCGCAGATGGATTTCGGCGCCACGCTGTGCACGCGCGCAAAACCCGCCTGCGTGGTCTGTCCCGTGCAGGACGATTGCGTGGCGCGACGCGACGGCCTGACCGGCGCGCTACCCACCTCCAAGCCGTCGAAGGTGCTGCCCGAACGCGAGGCCGTGGCGCTGTGGCTGGAGAACGCCGACGGCGAGATCCTGCTGCAGCGACGACCGGAGACCGGTATCTGGGCGTCGCTGTGGACGCTGCCGCAGGCCGACACCGACGCGGACATGCGCGACTGGTTCGCGCGCGAGATGAAGGGCGCCTACGACAACGCCGAAGAACTACCGCTCGTCGTGCACACCTTCAGCCACTACCGCCTGCACCTGCAGCCGCTGCGCCTGCGCAAGGTCGCCCTGCGCGACGCGGTGCGCGACAATGACGACCCCGCATCCGGGACGGGGCAAGCGCTGCGCTGGGTGGCGCGCGGCGACCTCGCCGCGCTGGGCCTGCCGGCACCGATCCGCAAACTGCTAGGGAACTGACCGATGTCGCGCACCGTCTTCTGCCAGTACGAACAACGCGACACGGAGGGACTGGATTTCGTCCCCTACCCCGGCGAGCTGGGCAAGCGCATCTACGCCAACATCGGCAAGCCGGCATGGGCCGCCTGGCTCGCGCACCAGACCATGCTGATCAACGAGAACCGGCTGTCGCCGCGCGATCCCAAGCACCGCGCCTTGCTGGAGACGGAACTGGAGAAGTTCCTGTTCGGCGGCGGTGCGGACAAGCCAGCCGGTTACGTGCCCACGCCATAATCGAATCCGGCGTCGCCCTCAGCTCTGCGTCTTGCGTTCCACCACCGCCGCTTCGCGCAGTTCCTTCTGACTGGCGCGCAGGGCCTTCACGTCGAGCGGACGGATAGTCTGGATGCGGCAGGGAATCTTGATGCTGGACGTACCGGCCCCCAACGGCACCACCTCGTCGAAGCGCGACACGCGGCTGCCGAACTGGGTGATGCTGACGGCCATGGCGTAGTCGAGGTCCTGGCAGGGACCGCTCAGTTCAAGCAGGTAGCCTTCGCTGGGCTTGGTCCAGACGGCCAGGGCATCGTCACCGAGCGGCGTCCAGCCGTTGAGGCGGCCGAAGTACTGGAAATCCTTGACGGGTTCGCCGGCGTGGCCACGGTAGAAGGCCAGCTTCTCGCCATCGGTCTGTTTGCCGTCGGTGGCGCAACCGGACAGGACGGCGGCTGACAGCAGGGCGAGGGAAAGGACGCGTTTCATGTGAGGCTCCTGTGGAAGCGGTCGGGGACTCTCTCCATGCGGGACATGATGCGCCGCCCTGTCGCAGTGGGTGCCAAGGGCCAGGATGGGCATTCAGCGCAGGGCCGGCTTGCCATCCCTGGCCCCGATCCGTATCATTCGTCGCCTTCGCACCGGCTCGGCCGTGTCGCGGAAGTTCCTGGCCTGGTAGCTCAGTTGGTAGAGCAGCGGATTGAAAATCCGCGTGTCGGTGGTTCGAATCCGCCCCGGGCCACCATATTGCATTCGAGAGGCCTGCAGCGATGCAGGCCTTTTTCGTGTCCGCCAGGAAAACCGGTGTCTCCCATGCCCGACCCCATCCGTCTCGCCAGGCGCGTTACCGAACTGACCGGCTGCTCGCGCTCGGAAGCCGAGCAGTACATCGAAGGCGGCTGGGTCACCGTGAATGGCGAAACGGTGGAAGCTCCCCAGCACCTGGTCACCGACGAGCGCGTGGAGATCGACCCCCGCGCCGAACTCGCCGTCGGCGAGCCCGCCACCCTGCTGCTGCACAAGCCTAGCGGCGTCGCCTGGCAGGAGGCGGCCACGCTGGCCGTGCCGGCCACGCGCATGATGGACGACGACAGCGGGATCCGCCCGCTGAAGCGCCACCTGCATCGCCTGACCCCGCTGATGCCGCTGGATCCTGAGGCCAGCGGCCTGATCGTGCTCAGCCAGGATGGACGGGTATCGCGCAAGCTGACCGAGGACTACGCGCAGATCGAGCAGGAATTCGTGGTGGAGATCCGCGGTGAAACAGGCCCCTACACGCTCAGCCGCATCGGCCACGCATCGGGCTACGACGGTCGTGCATGGTCGCCGTGCAAGGTCAGCTGGCAGAACGAGGTGCGCCTGCGCTTCGCGATCAAGAACGTGCAACCGGGCGAACTGCGCCACCGTTGCCGGGCAGGAGGGCTCGACGTGGTGTCCATCCGTCGCCTGCGGATCGGCCGCGTCGCATTGTCGAAGGTACCGGTTGGGCAGTGGCGCTACCTGGCGCCCGGGGCGCGCTTCTGACAGTCGTCAGACCGGATTTGCGCACGCGTCGACGGTATCGACGATCGTGCATCGGGGTACCCCCGCGATACCGAACGGCGCCTCGACACCACGCCCGGCGCGCTGCCGTTTCACGCCCTCGTCCACGCAGCGCGGCTACGCTGGTCTGCAGCGTCTCCGAGGACTTCCCATGCGACCGTTCATCCTGCTTTCCGTCCTGATGCTGACTGCCTGCGGCAGCGGAAGCCTTGCGCGCGGCGAAGGCGCGCCGGCATGCGCGAGCGTGGCCGCCAAACAGCGGGCGGCCGAGAGAGTCGACAAGGACTACGAGGAGATCCGCCAGCGCACCGTGGAATCGCCCACCGAGAAGAACCAGCAGAAGCTGGCGGACAAGGCAATGGAATTCGCCGCCGCCAATACCGCCCTCGATACCGCGAGGGCGGGGCAAGCCGCCGGCCACTGTCCGCAGGACTAAGCGCGCGGGATGGTGGTGACGATGCGCGCCGATGCGGGGGGCGCGTCATCGATCGGCTTGCCCGCAGTGTGCGATGCCCTCTCCTGATGGCAGGTCGAGCAGTCGCGATCGTCCTCCGCCGGCAGGGCCTGCGGCGCGCAGCGCGACAGGCCGCGATCCAGGCCCTTGCCGTTGCCATGGAGCCAGGCAAGCAGCAACACGACGGCAACGACGCACCACCCGAGGATGGATCGGGAATTCGAATCTAGAAGCATGATGGCAACTCGTGTGGACTTGCAGGCGCTGCGGGCGGGCACATCGCGTGCTCAGCCAAGGCGTCGCTAGGTGTATCGCCACGTGCGAGGCGATCCGGACAGCGGAACGCGCGACGCCACGCTACGGCAAGGGGATCACGCGTCCGGCTCCCCGCATTGCCGCACTTTGCCGCATCCGGCGGATCGAATCGCGTCGGCCCTGCAACGCGGACAACATCCCCGTGCCTGCCTATGCTGCAAGCCCCTTCCGCGCATCATGACCATGACGCACGCTTCTCCTTCCTACGCCGTCGGCCAACATTGGCGCTGCCTCGGACGCAACGCTGGCGAGACACCGGTGCTGACCATCAACCGCATCGACCACCACCCCAAGGGCGGCGAGATCCTGCACGTCAGCGTGACCAACGCGCGGATCCGCCATCCGGGCCTGCGCGAAGGCTTCATCACGACCTTCGCCCACCTGCCGATCATCGGGCAGGTGCTGGAGCGCAGCGGCGCCGAACTCGTCGGCGAGGGCGCGCCCGATCCGGCGTATCTGGAGGGCTACCATCTGTGGAGACAGGCGTTCGACGCCGGCGAGGCAGGTTCGTACGGCATCCGCTTGGCGGAGATCCTGGACCTGATCGAGACGATGCTGGCGAAGCGATAGCCGTCCGCTGCACTCAGGGCGTGGCCGGCCGTGGCGTGGGCAACGGAATGTCCGCCTTCGGCGCGCGCCCCGATCCGATCATGGCGACCGCGCGCATCTCCACCACCGCCCCCGGCGCGAGCAGCGCGCTGGTGCCGACCGCACTCCATGCCGGGTAGTGGGCGGGGAAGAATTCGTGGTGGATCGGCGCGAAGCGGGCGAACTCGGCCTGGAAGCTCTGCGCATCGGTAGGGCCGGTATGGAAGGTGGTCAGTTCCACCACATCGGCGTAGGTCGCTCCCGCCTGCGCCAGTTGCTTGCCCAGCGCGACGAACATGCGCCGCACCTGTTCTTCATAGGAGCCGGGACCGCCTGCCGGGATGCCGGACACGATGACCATGTCGCCCACCTTCACCACCGGTGTGTAGTGCCAGTCGTGGTAGGCGGCCTCGAGGCCGGGCGTGGCGAAGTGCTCGCGTGTCGGCGCATTCTGCTGAGCGTGGACGACGGACGCGGCAAGGCACAGCAGCAGGCATGCGGTCGGGCGGATCATGGCGGAGCTCCGGGGACGAAGCCCCAGTCTTGCGCTGCCCGCGCGACCGGCCATGTCCCATCCGTCACGCCGCCGCGACGCCGTTCACCGCGCGCTGAACAATGCATCGCCTTCGCCGCCCCCCTAGCCAGCGTTGACGTTGCCTCCACGCCGCCTGCCCCAAGGTCGGCACACCCCTCCCCGCCTCCGGAATCGCCGAGTGAACATCGTCATGAAGACGTCATCGCATGTCCTTCCCGATCGCTTTACCTGGCTCCGCACCGAAGCCGGCCACGACCTGTGCGTGGACGACACGGTGATCGCCGAAATACGCCCGCTCAACGCCGGCCTGGTGTTGCGCGTGAACGTGGACATGGGCGACATCGCACCGTTCGAGATGGCGGTACGTTGCGAGGAACGCGCGATAGGCTGGGCGACGCAGTGGGCACGCCAGCGTGCCGGCCTGCTGTGCCGCTATGCGGATCGCCAGCAGCCTGCGCCGGCGGCGGCGCCGGAGCTGGCACTCGCCGGCTGAGCGATATCTACGGGTGCGCGGGCGGAGGTGGACGCTCCAGGCTGGTCAGGAAGGCGACGCTGCGCTGCAACGCCTGCCGCCCCGCATCGATATCCAGATTGAACTGGTACTCGTGCGGTAGTGCGGGCGTGTAGTCCTTCGGGAAGAACAGCCCTTCCACCTTCACATGGTTCGCGTTGAGCGCAGCCACCAGCGCACGCGAATGCGGCTCGAGCGGGTCGGCATTGCCAGCGCTGACGAACGATGGCGGGAATGCCGGCGTGACGTGGCGTGACACGGAAAAGACATCGAGCCGCGGATCGTCGCGGAAATCCTTCTTCCCCAGATACGACCACAGCACCGTGCGCATGAAACCGGCGAACGGGCTGTCCCACTGCACCAGGCCGGCATCGTAGGGTCCGCAGTATAACAGCATGCCCGCGAGTTGCTCGGATGCCAATGCCGGCACGATCCCCATGCGCTGCGCGTGCACCGGTGACGTGGTGAGGTTGGCGACTTCGGCGGCGATCTGGGCGCCCGCCGAATCGCCGGCCAGGACGATGCGGCGCGTATCGATATTGAGTTCTTCCGCATGCGTCAGCAGGCCGACACCAGCGGGCAGGTGCTTGCGCAGGGCCTGGGAAGTCTCGGCGGCGCCGCGGTCGAATGCCCAGCGGATCAGCAGGACGGAAGGCCAGGGACTGAGCTGGAAAGCCAGCCAGATACCGACGCCCAGCATGGTCAACGCGAGCAGCACACGCACTGCCCAGCGACGCCCCCTTCCGCCCTGTCCGTCCATCGCCATCGCCGCCGCCCGCTGCGTAAGGCTTGGCGCGGATGGTGCACCTTCGCGCGCGTCGCGCAAAGAGGCGCTGGAAAAAAAAAGCCACCGGGCAGGAGAGTTGCCCGATGGCTTGGGAGGATGCGCGCCGGCTCATCGCCGGCGCGCATCGCACTCAGTGGCCGCTGCCGGCGGCCAGCTTGTCCAGGTCGATACCCTGTTTGCGCAGCGTCCGCGTCGCGGCGATGGCGTAGAACGCCAGGTAGGCGAAACACGCCACGCCGACGATGAAACTGAAGTGCACACCGACCCGGTCGGCCAACAGGCCCTGCGCCAGGCTGACGAAACCGCCGCCCATGATCATCATGATCAGCAGGCTACTGCCCTGGTTGGTCTTGTCGCCCAGGCCCGTGATGGCCAGCGCGAAGATGCACGGCCACATCGTGCTGCAGAACAGGCCCACGCTGATGAAGGCCACCACGCTGGTCCAGCCGGTGGTGAACATGCCGATCAGCAGCGCGGCGATGCCGCACGCGGCGAAGTACAACAGCATGCGCGCCGGATTGCCCTTGCTGGCCAGCGTGGCCAGGATCATCAGCACGATGACCGCGGCGTAGCCGAAGAACTGCGACACCTCGTGCTTCATGATCGCGTTGACGGCGAGGAACACGCCGAACGCCACGTACGGCAGCAACAGGGTCAGCCAGCGTTTGGCGCCGGAGCCGACGTTGAACGCACCCGCCGCGCCGCCCCAGCGGCCGATCATCAGGCTGGCCCAGTACAGGGACACGAACGGCGCGATCTGCGAGGTATCCAGGCCAAGGCCTTCCGGCGACTCCAGGTAGGCCGGCAGGTTGCTGATGGTGGACACCTCCACGCCGACGTAGACGAAGATGGCGATCATGCCCAGCACCAGTTGCGGATAGCCCAGCGCCGACTTCTTGTGGATCAGCTTGCTGCTGTCCTGCGCTTCGGACTCCGACAGTTTCTCCAGATCGATGTGGTTGGGCACCGAGGAGAACTTCAGGAAGATCGCCACCAGGATGAAGGCCACGCCCAGTACCAGATAGGGCGTCTTGACGCTTTCGATGCTGGCTTCGGTGCCGCCCGACAGCACGCTGCCGAAGATCGCCACGCTGACCAGCAACGGGCCGATGGTGGTGCCGAAGTTGTTGATGCCGCCGGCCAGCGTCAGCCGTTGCGCGCCGGTCTTGGGATCGCCGATGACGATGGCCAATGGATTGGCGGCGATCTGCTGCAGCGAGAAGCCCAGACCGACGATGAAAAGGCCCGACAGCATCAGGTTGAACGAGCCGGAATTGGCAGCGGGATAGAACAGCAGCGTGCCGAGCGCGGAGATCACCAGGCCCAGGCAGATGCCGTTCTTGTAGCCGATCTTGTTGAGCAGATCGAGGCCGATGATCTTGGAAACCGCCACGTAGATCAGCGAACCCACGGTGTAGGCGACGTAGAACGCGACGGCGACGTACTGGCTCTGCGCCTGCGTCAGGTTGAAGGCTTTCTTGAACACCGGGATCAGGATGTCGTTGCTGGCGGCAACGAAACCCCAGAAGAAGAAGACGGTGATCAGCACGCCGAACTGCGACCATCGGGTGGTTTGGGTGGTCATGGATTGGTATGCCTGCTGGTATGGGATCCGGACGGAACGGCCAGCCTACGGGGCCGCCGCGCGATTGCAACTTGCACTGCGTCAGCGCCCCGCGGGCATTCCACGGGGCGCTGCGCGGACGACCTTACTGGGCGCACGTCACCGCATCGGAGGCGTCGGCCGCGCCGGCCACCACCTGGATGTTGGTGAAGGCAGCGGCGAACGGGGCGTCGGCGGTGATGCTGAAGGGCATGTCCACCCCGCTCAGATCCGCGCCGAGCTTGCCGAAGCACGCCAGCGGCACCTTGATCGTCTGCTTCTTGCCGACGGCGGCGCCGGAGAAGCGGGCAGTCAGGTCAAGGCTGGCGCCGCAGTTCGCGCCGCAGCCGACGGTGAACTGCACCGGCTTGGTCGGCGCCTGCTTGACGATCACGTCGAACTGTACGGCACCGCGCGCGGTCGCCATCGAGGTTAGGTTGTTCTTCGACGGGTTGCGGGCGAAGAAGCGCGCCGGCGCCAGCCAGGTCACTTCCTTGGCGTCCTGCTGGGTGTTGACCTGCACGGTGGCGACCTGCAGCGCGGGCTTGGACTGCGGCCAGCGCTGGGTGGCGTTCATGTCGGTGCCCACGGCCTTCTCTTCGCTGCCTGCCCCCATCTGCAGGGTGAAGGGCGCGATGTCGGACTGGTTGAACACGCCCATCGCCGTGGCGTCGCCGCAGCTCGCCGCACTGTCCTCCGGCAGTTTGCCCACGGTGCCGCTGTCGCCGTAGCGCAGGCCGGTGTCCAGTGCGAACTGCGGCGTGCTGTCGGCCTTCGGGCAGGCCACGGCGGGCCATGGGAACGTCAGCTTGCCGCGGAAGTCGTGCGCCGGCTTGCCATCGGCACCGGCCACCAGTACGTCGGTAACGCCCTTGCCTTCCGTGCCCGGCAGCCAGGCGGCGACGAAGCTGTCGGACAGGTTGATCAGGTCGTTGGCATACAGCGCGCGACCGGACAGGAACACGGTGACCACCGGCTTGCCGGTGGCGGCAGCCGCCTTCAGCGTGGCCAGGTCTTCCGGATGGCGACGGCTGTGCGACATCGTGTCGGACGGCACGATGTCGCCGTTCGTTTCCGCGTAGGGCGTTTCGCCGATGGCGGCGACGATCACGTCGTAGCTGGCCGGATCCACACCCTCGGCGCTGTCGCGCAACAGCACGTTCGCCTCGCCCAGCTGCTCGCGCAGGCCGGCGGCGATGCTGTCGGCGTTCGGGAAGTCCGCGTTGGTGTTGTCGGTGCCCTGCCAGGTCAGCGACCAGCCGCCGGTCTGGTTGGAAATGCTGTCGGCGCTCTTGCCGACCAGCAGCACGCGCTGGCCTTTCTTCAACGGCAACGCGCCGCCATCGTTCTTCAGCAACACCAGCGACTCGCGCGCGGCGCGGCGGGCCAGATCACGGTGCACCAGCGACGCCGGCTTGCCGGCGAACTGGCTGGCCGACGGCTTGTGCTCCCACAGGCGGGCGCGCAGCTTGACGCGCAGGATGCGGGTGACCGCATCGTCGATGCGCGCCTGCGGGATCTCGCCCGACTTCACCTGCGCGATGGTGTTGGTGATGAAGGACTTCCACTTGTCCGGGACCATCACCATGTCGATGCCGGCATTGATGGCCTGCGGGCAGCTGTCGTCGCTGCAGCCGGTGACCTGGCCGATGCCGTTCCAGTCGGAGACGACGAAGCCGTCGAAGCCCATCGTGTCCTTCAGCGCGACCGTCAACAGGTCGCGCGCGCCGTGCATCTTGCCGTAGTCCTTGCCGGCGGCGACGTCGTTCCAGCTGTTGAAGGACGCCATGACGGTCTGCACGCCGGCCTCGATGGCGCCATAATAGCCCTGGCCATGGACGTTGATCATCGTCGACTGCGTGACCGTGGCATTGCCCTGGTCCTTGCCGCCATCGGTGGCGCCGTCGCCGATGAAGTGCTTGGCAGTCGCGACGACATTGCCGTCCTTGTCGAGCAGGCCCTGCATGCCCTTGACGTAGGCGGACGCGTACTCGCGGATCAGTGCCGGCTGCGAGGAGTAGCTTTCGTAGGTGCGACCCCAGCGCGCGTCCTGTGCGACGGCGACGGTGGGCGCGAACGTCCACGTGACGCCCGTGGCACGGGTGGACTGCCCGGTCGCCTCGGCGATACGCTCGATCAGTTCCACGTCGTGCGCGGCGCCCAGGCCGATGTTGTGCGGGAAGATGGTCGCACCGTAGACGTTGCTGTGGCCGTGCACGGCATCCGTGCCCCAGATCACCGGCACCGGAATCTTGGCATCGGTGGACAAGGAGGCGTCGTAGTAGGCATCGGCCAGCTTGACCCAGTCCTCGACCCTGGCGTGCTTGTTCATCGCCGGCCAGGAACCGCCGCCATTGAGCACCGAACCGATGTAGTACTTGCGCACGTCCTCCGGACCGATCGACTTGATCTCCGGCTGCACCATCTGGCCGATCTTCTGCTCCAGCGTCATGCTGGCCAGGATTTCGGCCACGCGCGCCTCGATGGCGGGATCCTGGGCGAAGCTGCTCTTCAGCGCCGGCCAGTCCTTCAGTTCCGCGGTATCTGCGGCGGCCGCCTCGGCGGGTTTCTGTTCGGGTTCCTTTTTGGCCGTACACGACAGGCAGGCCAGCAGGCCGGCCCCCAGCAGGGTCATTCGGATCGGATTCACTCGTTTCTCCCTTGATGGCGGCGCGCACAGCATCCCCGACAGGATCCGCGCCTGGACGAAAGTCCGACGGGACGCAGGGCCAGGCCCCGCATCCCGTCAGGTACTGCGGTTATCGATGATGCCGTGCGATCACAGCTTGTAGCGGAAGCCGAGCAGGTACTGGCGGCCGTATTCGGTGTATTCCTCGGGGAACAGCACCGATGCCGGCGCGGATGCCGAGGTGACCTGCGTGCGGAACGGCTCGTCGTTGAGGTTGTTGACCTGCAGCAGCAGGGACAGGCCGGCGAGCGCGCTCGACTCCGGGAAGTCGTAGCTGAACTGCAGGTCCAGCTGGCGCTCGCTCATCGTGTAGCGGTAGGTCCGCGCGCCGAACAGCGAGCTGTACTCGCCGCGATAGGAATCGCGATAGCGCTGGCTGAGGCGCGCGCCGAATCCGTGCTTCTCGTAATAAGCGGTAGCGTTGTAGACGAGCTTGGAAAGCCCCGGGATGGTGTCGGTGTCCGAACCGCCGGGACCGTCGGGATCGATGGAAGATTCGGTGTAGGACGCATTGAACTGCACGCCGAACCCGTCGAGCGCATCGGAGAACAGGTCGCCCGCCAGCGACGCGCTCAGTTCGGCGCCCCGCATGTAGCCGCCCTGCCCGTTGGCCCATGTCGTATAGCTGCCGTACGGCGACTCGGGCGTACGACCCGAATCGTTCATATAGCCCGTGAAGTCCCATTGCGGGAAGTTCTGCTGGTAGACGTAGCTTTCCAGGCTCTTGTAGAACAGGGCGACCGCGACGTAGCTCGTGTCGCCCAGGTACTTCTCGAAAGACACGTCGTACGCAGTGGCACGATAAGGTTCGAGTGCGGGATTGCCGCCGCTGCCGCTCCACAGCGCCGGCCCGGTCAGCGGTACGCTGGCCGAGCTGGCCGCCGTCAGGTAGTTGATCGGCGGGCGCATCAGGGTCTTGGCCGCGGCGAACCGCACCATCCAGCCATCCCCGAAATCAGCCGCCAGATTGAGGCTCGGCAAGATGTCGCCGTAGGTGGCGCCCAAGGTCTGCGAGCCGGCGATGACACCGTTGTTGGCGTTGAACGCGGTCGACGACTGATCCGTACGGATGTACTGGACGCCGACATTGCCGCGCAGGCGGACGCGGTCGGTCAGGTCCATGTCCAGATTGGCCTTGGCGTAGAAGGTGGTGACGTCCTCGTCGACCGTGTAGTCCTTCAGCACGTCGTTGTTGTCTTCACTGAGATAGACGTTGTAGTAGCGGCCCAGGACCGCGCGCGGGTTGTAGGTCAGCACGTTGCCCAGACCGAGGAAGTCCAGCGATGTCGGCGACTGCACGAAGGAGGAATCCACGGCGACCGGCGTCCGTCCGTTCAGCAGGTCCGCGAAGTACACGTCGGCGCGCTTCTGCTTGGTACGTCGGTTGAAGTTGACACCGAGATCGTAGCTGCGCAGGAAGTCGGAGGACTCGATGTCGCGGGTGAACTGGAAGCGAGCGGCCTTCAGCTCGTCTTCCTGCCACGAGTTCTCCATGCGGCCGTCGTGGTTGTAGTTCTGCGGGTCCGACAGCAGCACTCGCGACGGGTCCGACATGTCCGGCAGCGAGTAGTGGCCAAAGCTGGGATGCAGCGGGTTGCTGAAGTCAAGATTGAACGGCGTCGTCATGCCGGCGTACGTCTCCAGCACCGACTGCTCGCGCTCCGCCTTCGAGTAGCTCAGATCCAGGGTGAACGTCATCGGATCCAGCTTGTAGCTGGTGTTCCAGCCGACCGAGGTCAGCCTGTCTTCGCGCGTGTTGTTGTCGTTGCGCACGATCGGCTGCACGCCGAGCAGTGTGCCGCTGGTCGCCACCCGCTGACCATGGAAATCGCGGTAGCCCAGGTTCGAATAGCCCACCGAACTGCCTGCGTCGTTGGTGAACCAGGGATCGTTGTTCGACATGAGGCCGCGCATCAGCTCGTCCTGCTCGAACTTCGAGTAATACACATCGACGATGCTATGGAAATTGGCGTTCGGCTTGAATTCCAGCACGCCCATTACGCCATCCCGCGTCAATTCGCGCGACTTCACCCACCCCTCGAACCCCTGCAGCAGGATGGCGTCGTCGGGCCGGCCAGCCTGCGCCGGGGCACCCCAACCATTGAGCGTTTCCCCGCTCGCCCACCACCATTCCTTGTAGTGCTGCTCCTGGAAAGGCGAATTCAGGCGCGCCACGCCAAGCGCCACGCCGATCGTATCGCCGGCGAACTGATCGACATACGACGCCGCCACGCGGTAACCCTTGTCGTCGCCACCGGACGTCAGGCCACCGAGCGAGTTGTATTCGCCCTGCCCGCTGAACACGATGCGCCGTTCGCCCACGCTCAGCGGGCGGACCGTCTGCAGATCGACGGTGCCCGAAAGGCCCTGTCCGATCAGCCCCGCGTCCGGGGTCTTGTAGACCACGACGGCGTTCATCAACTCGGCCGGGTACTGATCGAACTCCACGCCGCGGCTGTCGCCCGTGCTCACCTGCTCCCGACCGTTCAGCAGCGTGCCGGCGAACTGCTCGGACATGCCGCGGATGTTGATCACCTGCGAACGACCATCGACACGCTGCGTCGCCAGGCCCGGCAGGCGCGAAATCGAATCCGCGATGCTGATGTCGGGCAGCTTGCCGATGTCTTCGGCGGAGACCGCTTCGACGATGGAGGTGGATTCGTTCTTGGTCTCCACCGCGTTGGCGATGGCGGCGCGGATGCCGGTGACCTTGACGGCGTCGAGCGTCTCGACGCTGCGGTCTGCGGGGGAGGCAGCCTGCTGCGCACCCGCCACCACGGGGAACGCCAATGCCATGCAGCACGCGACGGCAAGATGCTGCTTGCGTAAAGCGCGACGCACGGACGGATTCTTGTTGTGATTCGACGACTTCATCTGGCCCCTCTCAGACCACGGTTGACAGCGCTGTCATATAGAAGCTTCAATGCACTGTCAACAAATCGTCGACAACAGCGACATACCGTCACGCGCAGCATTGAATCCATTCGCCGCGCGCGTGTTCGACCGGAAAACTTCGCTGCGTTGCAGCACCCGCTTTGCGTGGATTCCGGGAGGGATTCGCGACACTTTCCATGCCTTGTCCGCGAGGAATCCCCAGATGCGCCCGACCTTATGGAACCGTCTCCGCCCTTGCCGCTCGTTCGCCCTGCTGGCACTCGCGTCCCCGTCGCTGGTGCACGCGCAGGACGTCGCCGTATGGATCACGACGGCCGACCACACGATCACGCTCGCAGCCTCTGCACCGGCACGATTCCGGACAAACAGCGGCGCGGACACATCACGTATCGACGTCGATGATTCCCGACGGTTCCAGGAAATGGTCGGCTTCGGCGCCTCGCTGACCGACGCATCGGCCTGGCTGATCCAGCACAAGCTGGATCCACCGCGCCGCGATGCGCTGTTGCAGGAGTTGTTCGGTCGCGACGGCAACGGCCTGGGCCTGAGCTTCTCCCGCCTGACCATCGGCGCCTCGGACTTCTCCCGCCATCACTACAGCCTCGCCGACACGCCCGACGGCAAACCGGATCCGGAACTGAGGCACTTCAGCATCGACGAGAACCGCGGTGACGTGATCCCGGTGGCGCGCGCGATGCTCGCCGTCAATCCGCAGTTGAAGATCATGGCGTCACCGTGGAGTGCGCCGGGCTGGATGAAGGACACGAACAGCCTGATCCAGGGCAGGCTGCTGCCGCAGTACTACGACGCGTTCTCGCGCTACCTGCTGAGGTACGTCGATGCCTATGCCGCGGAGGGCATCCCGATCTTCGCGCTGACCGTGCAGAACGAACCGGATTACGAACCGAAGGACTATCCCGGCATGCGGCTCAACGCGCCGGCGCGCGCACGGCTGATCGGCGACCACCTGGGGCCGATGATCGCCGCGCGCGACGATGGGCCGCTGATCTTCGACTGGGACCACAACTGGGACAAGCCGCAGGAACCGCTGGGCGTGCTGAGCGACGCGAAAGCCAGCCCGTACGTCGACGCGGTGGCGTGGCACTGCTACGGCGGCGACGTGACGGCGCAGTCGCCGGTGCATGACGCCTTCCCCGACAAGGACGCCTACATGACCGAATGTTCCGGCGGCGACTGGGAGCCGGTACGTGGCGGCGGCCTGCCCTTGCAGATGAAGAACATCATCATCCGCAGCGCACGCCACTGGGCGCGCGGGGCGCTGTTCTGGAACCTGGCGCTGGACGAGAACAACGGTCCCCACGCGGGCGGCTGCGACACCTGCCGCGGCGTGGTGACCATCGACTCGCGTACGGGCACCGTCACGCGCACCGACGAGTACTACGCCCTCGCGCACGCCAGTCGCTTCGTGCGCCCGGGCGCCCGTCGGATCGCATCCAGCGAGGCCATCGACGACCTGGACAACGTCGCCTTCCGCAATGCTGACGACGGCTCGCTGGTGTTGCTGGTCGCCAATTCCGGTCAGCATGCGCGCCGGTTCAACGTGGGCCACGACAACCGGACGTTCAACTACACCCTGCCGGCGCGCAGCGTCGCCACGTTCGTCTGGAACCCTGCCGCAGCGCAGCACGACTGATCCGCATCCGGACTGTCATCCCGGCCGCCATACGCCGTAGTATCCTGCCGCATTCCCTTCTGGAGCGGCAGCATGATGCGACGTACTTTCCTGCTGGCCCTGCTGGCCGCAACGGCCCTGCTGGCCGGTTGCGGCGATGGCATGGTCCGGCGGGTCTCGGATCCTGCAGTGAGCGTGCAGCAACTGACGGTGAAGGCCGACGGCCAGTGGGCCGTGGACCTTCGCCTGCAGAACTACAGCAGCATCCCGATGCGCTTCGATACCGTCGAGGTCGACGTACAGGTCGGTGACCAGGAGGCCGGCAAGCTGCGCGCCGCGCCGGGCCTGTCGGTTGGCCCGGAATCGGCGGACGTGGTGACGGTCGCCTTCTCGCCCAGCAGCGTCGGCCGCATCGTGGTGGCGGACGCACTCGCAGGCCGCCGCGCCCTTCCCTACACCTTGAAGGGCACGGCCGCCGCGACGCCGGAGGAAGCGAAGCAGCGCAACTTCGATGTCGACACCCGCAACACCCTCAATCCCGTCCCCGGCCTGGACGGCGTGCTGCGCTGAGCGCAGCCCTACCCTCACCCGCGATTTTCGAGAACACGCATGCCCGCGTCCTACAAAGCTCCCCTGACCGATCTCCGCTTCGCCCTGTACGACGTGCTGGGCGTCGAGCCGCTTTTCCAGCGCCTCGGCTACGGCGAGGCCACCCGCGACATCCTCGACGCCGTGCTGGACGAGGCCGCGCGCTTCACCGAAACCGTGCTCGCGCCCCTGAACAGCGTGGGCGATGAAATCGGCAGCCAGCTCGACAAGGCCACCGGTGAGGTCACCACGCCGCCGGGCTTCAAAGCGGCGTATGCGCAGTTCGTCGAAGGCGGCTGGACAGGACTGACCTCAGCGCCGGAGTACGGCGGCCAGGGCCTGCCGCATACGATGGGCGTGCCGCTCAACGAACTCGTCAACGCCAGCAACCTGGCCTGGGGCAATTTCCCCCTGCTGTCGCACGGCGCGGTGGAAGCGCTCAAGCATCACGGCGAGGCGTGGCAGCAGGAGGTCTTCCTGAAGCCGCTCGTTGAAGGCCGCTGGACAGGCACCATGTGCCTGACCGAACCGCATTGCGGCACCGACCTCGGCCTGCTGAAGACCAAGGCCGAGCCGAACGCCGATGGCAGCTACGCCATCACCGGCACCAAGATCTTCATCACCGCCGGCGAGCACGACCTGACCGACAACATCGTGCATCTGGTGCTGGCCAAGCTGCCGGATGCACCGGCGGGCGCGAAGGGCATCTCGCTGTTCGTCACGCCGAAATTCAAGGTGGCGCGCGACGGCACGGTCGGCGAGCGCAACGCGGTGGCGTGCGGCTCGATCGAACACAAGATGGGCATCAAGGCCTCCGTCACCTGCGTGATGAACTTCGACGGCGCGCAGGGTTATCTGGTGGGACAGCCGCACAAGGGCCTGCAGGCGATGTTCACCATGATGAACACCGCACGCCTCGGCGTCGGCCTGCAAGGCGTCGGCCTGAGCGAGCGTGCCTACCAGAACGCCCTGCGCTACGCGCGCGAACGCCTGCAGACGCGCTCGCTGAGCGGCGCGAAGTTCCCCGACAAGCCCGCCGACCCGATCCTCGTCCACCCGGACGTTCGCCGCATGCTGCTGACGGTGAAGTCGCTGGTCGAAGGCAGCCGCCTGCTTGCCCTGCATGCCGGCACGCTGATCGACGTCGCGAACCACGCGGAAGACCCGGCCGAACGCGAGCGTGCCGACACGCTGGTGAGCTTCCTCACGCCGATCTCGAAGGCGTGCCAGACCGAATGGGGCATCGAGAACACCTACCACGCACTGCAATGCTTCGGCGGCCACGGTTATATCCACGAACACGGCATGGAACAGCTGGCGCGCGATGCCCGCATCACCACGTTGTACGAAGGCACCACCGGCATCCAGGCGCTCGACCTGATGGGACGCAAGACCGCAGCCACGCAGGCCGCCGGCCTGAAGCTGTTCTTGGCCGACGTGCATGCCTTCGTCCAGCAGCACAAGGATGACGCAACGCTGACCGAGTTCATCGATCCACTGCAGCAGAAGGCCGCCGAATGGGCCGGGCTGACGAAGAACATCCTGCAGCGCGCGGCGGCGAATCCCGAGGAGATCGGCGCGGCCAGCACCGATTACCTGTTCTACTCGGGCTACGTGGTGCTGGCGTACTGGTGGGCGCGCAGCGTCGCCGCAGCGGACGCTTACGCGCACAACGACGCATTCAAGCAGGCCAAGCGCGAGACGGCCCGCTTCTACTTCGCCCGCATCCTGCCGCGCACGCTGGCCCACGCCGCGGCCATCGAGTCCGGCGCGGATACGCTGATGGCGATGGACGACGCGCGCTTTGGCGAGTGACCGGGCCCCGGAGGAGCGCGGGCATCGCGCTCCTCCGAACAAAACCCGGACCGGATACACATTTCGTCAACATTTGGGTATAACCTGCTCCTCCATGGAAGCAGACAGAGCTCAGCTTCACCTGGTCCAGACCGGTTCCCGTTCCACGCCGGTCCCGTCCCCGTCGTCGCCCCGTCCCCACCCCGCCGCCTTGCGACTGTTGTCGCTCGATGCGCATGGCCGCGTGCTGGACTGGATCAACTGGCAGGATGCGACCTGCCTGTATGCGCGTGGTGCCGTCGCGTGGACGCTGGGCGACCCTTGCCTTCACGTGCATGGCGGCGTCTCCCGCCTGACCGGCGAACAGAGCCTGATCGAACTGCACCCCATCGTGGCCTCGCGCGGCCACGCCCGTGCACACGCCCTCTCGCCCACGCCGACGCTCACCAACACGGCGCTGTTCGCGCGCGATGCGCACCTGTGTCTGTACTGCGGGCACGAATACTCCCGCCCGCACCTGACCCGCGACCACGTGCTGCCGCTGTCCAAGGGCGGCAAGGACATCTGGGAAAACGTGGTCACGGCCTGCTTCCACTGCAATTCGCGAAAGAGCAACCGCACGCCGCAGCAGGCGCACATGCCGCTGCTCGCCGTGCCGTACCGGCCCAGCTGGATCGAGCACCTGATCCTGTCGAACCGCAACATCCTGGCCGACCAGATGGCCTTCCTGAAGGCGCAGTTGCCCAGGAAATCCAAGCTCTCGGCCTGACAGCGCCCAAGCAGCGCCGGCGCTTCCTGAACCGCCCTGGCCGGACCCACACCGGCTTCACGCGTTTGCTTGCCCCGCTTCACATCCGGGGGGGACAATAACGGCTCAGAACCAGCCTGCTGCCGATGATCGCCCCCGACCGCTATCCCCGTCTGTCCCGCATCCATGTTCCGGCCGACCTGCGCCAGTTCGACGCATCCGAACTGCCTGCCATCGCCGAGGAACTGCGGGGCTACCTGATCGAGTCGGTCGGCAGGAGCGGCGGGCACTTCGGCGCGGGCCTGGGCGTGATCGAACTGACGGTCGCCCTGCACTACCTGTTCGACACCCCGCGCGACCGGCTGGTGTGGGACGTCGGCCACCAGACCTACCCGCACAAGATCCTCACCGGTCGCCGCGACACCATCCACACGGTGAAGCAGAAGGACGGCGTGGCCCCGTTCCCGAAGCGCGAGGAAAGCGAGTACGACACGTTCGGCGTCGGCCATTCGTCCACGTCGATCTCCGCCGCGCTCGGCATGGCCATCGCGCTGCAGCAGCAGGGCGACGACCGCAAGGTGGTCGCGGTGATCGGCGACGGCGCAATGACTGCGGGCATGGCGTTCGAAGCGCTGAACCACGCCGGCGGCATGGAACCGGAGCCGAACCTGCTGGTGATCCTCAACGACAACCAGATGTCGATCTCCGAGAACGTCGGCGGCCTGACCAAGATGCTCGGCCGGCTGAGCAGCAGCCGCACGCTCAACGCGTTGCGCGAAGGCGGCAAGAAGCTGCTGGGCGACAAGAAGAAACCGCCGGCGCGCTTCATGCGCCGCTGGGAAGAGCACTGGAAGGGCATGTTCGTACCGTCCACGCTGTTCGAGCAGATGGGCTTCCACTACACCGGTCCGATCGACGGCCACGATGTCGAGGCGCTGGTCGGTGCGCTGAAGACGCTGAAGACCCTCAAGGGTCCGCAACTGCTCCACATCCTGACCACCAAGGGCAAGGGCTACGAGCTGGCCGAGGGCGACCAGATCGGTTACCACGCGGTCGGTCCGTTCGACCCAGAGAAAGGCCTGGTCAGCAAGGCGGGCGCGAAGAAGCCGACCTACACCGACATCTTCAGCGACTGGCTGTGCGACATGGCCGCGGCCGAGCCGAAGTTGCTGGGCATCACCCCGGCGATGCGCGAAGGCTCGGGGCTGGTGCGCTTCAGCAAGGAGTACCCCGACCGCTACTTCGATGTCGCCATCGCCGAGCAGCATGCGGTGACGCTGGCGGCGGGCATGGCCTGCGAAGGCAGCAAGCCGGTGGTCGCGATCTACTCGACCTTCCTGCAGCGTGGCTACGACCAGTTGGTGCACGACGTCGCCATCCAGAAGCTCGACGTGCTGTTCGCCATCGATCGTGGTGGTGTGGTCGGCCCGGACGGCGCCACCCACGCCGGCAACCTGGATCTCAGCTACCTGCGCTGCGTACCGCACATGGTGGTGATGGCCCCGGCCGACGAGAACGAGTGCCGGCAGATGCTGAGCACCGGCTACCACTTCGATGGTCCGGCCGCCGTGCGCTACCCGCGCGGCACCGGTCCGGGCGTGGCATTGCAGTCCACGCTGGACACGCTGCCGATCGGCAAGGCCGACTTGCGCGTGCGCGGCAATCGCGTGGCGCTGCTCGCCTTCGGCTCGACCGTTGCCGCCGCCGAGCAGGCCGGCCGCGAGCTGGGCCTGAGCGTGGTGAACATGCGCTTCGTGAAGCCGCTGGACCGCGAGCTGATCCTCGAACTGGCAAAGAGCCACCAGGGGTTTGTCACCATCGAGGACAACGTGGTGATGGGCGGTGCAGGATCGGGCGTCGCCGAATTGCTCAACGCCGAGGGCGTGTCGCTGCCGGTGCTGCACCTGGGACTGCCCGACGAATTCCAGCACCACGCCAGCCGCGAAGACCTGCTGGCCGAAGCCGGCATCGATGCCGCCGGCATCCGGACCAGCCTACTGAAGCGCTGGCCTGCACTGGCGGCCACCCAGCCGCCCCTGACTGCGGCGGGCTGACGCTGCGGCGAAGCCGCCGGATCACTCCGGCGCTTCCACCTCGTAGCCCTTGGCCCGCAGCGCCGCCAGATAGCCGTCCGGCTTGACCAGTTGCCACACCGACAGCGTGGCGAAGGTGATCCGGTTCTTCTGCAATGCGCCTTCGGCCGCCTCCATCCAGCGCGCTTGCATGCGCGCCTCGACGTTGTCGGATATGCCGCGCTTGCGTGCGGTCTCGGTGTTGAACCAGGCCGACGCGCAGGCCTGTTGCCAGTCCTGCCGCGCGCCGGATCGCAGCGCGGGCCAGTCGCCGACCGCCCACGCGTTGGCGCGCGCGGCGACGTGCGGCAGGTCGCGCTCGATGACATCGAGCGTCTTGCTGAAGCAGACGAGGTCTTCGGGCTTGAGGCTTTCCTTGCGGAAATCCGCCAGGGCCGCGCGTGGGTCCTCCAGCTTGATCTTCAGGAGCGTCGGCGTGCGTTTCATCTTGCGCTGCTTCAGCACCGCGTCGATCACCGGATCAATGACACCCCCTTCGCGCAGGCCGGAAGCCGACAGGGCTTCGGTATAGAGCTGGTAGGCGGCAATCAGGGGACGCTTCTTCTCGATCCCTCCATCGCGTCGCGCATACCGCTGCTTCAGCACGCTCCAGCGGGCGTAGAGATCCGCCGGGAGTACGTCCCGCAGCGTCTGCCCGTCAGGATTTTTCGATGCCTTCAGCGCCGACGGCAGCAGGGTCAGCCCGCGGAAGAATCCGACATCCGCATCGACAGTGATGCCGGGGGACGCGAGCACCTCGTCGGCAAGCTGTAGCACCTGATCGACCTCGTCCGAACGCCACGTGATGTTCTTCGGGAGAGGCGACTGGGTACCCAGGATGTAGAGGAGATGATCGCCGCGCCGCACCTTCCACAACCCGGGGCCAGGCTGGACGCCGGCGACGATCACGGCGTCCATGTCGAGCACGCGATCGCCGCCCAGTGCCGGCGCCTGCACACTCCCGGACGTCTCCTGCGCAGCCGCGGTACTCGCGCAGGCCAGCAACGACAGCCACAGCATTCCGTAGAACGGCAAACGCATCCCGGCGACTCCATGCGGAAGAGTCGCGAGTGTGCCCGCGCAAGACCCATGCGGTGCGCAGCTCGGCGCACCCCAGGAGGGATCCGTTCAGGCGACCTTGCCGCCCGCTTCGCGCAGCCGGTGCGCGACGTCGCTCCCGCTCTGCATTAGTTCGAACCCCTTCCAGCTGAAACCCGGCGAGACCGAGCAGTCCACCAGCGTGAACTCGCCCAGCGAACGCGCGCTCTGCCAGACGCCTGCCGGCACCACCTGGTTGGACTGCCCCCCACGCGCGGACGTGTCCAACTGCACCCGGGTCAGCGTGCGCTGGTCGGGATCGAACATCGACAGTTCCAGGGGACTGCCGTCGTGCCAGTCCCAGACCTCGGTCGCATCGACGCGATGCCAGCGGGTCACGACGCCCTCCGGCAACAGGAACTTGATCGCGGTCAGCGCGGGCCGCTCGATCCCGTTGACCTCGGTACGCTTGGCCGATTCGTAGACACGACGGAAGTAACCGCCTTCCGGATGCGGGGCCAGTTGCAGGTCGCGGATCAGCGTATCGGTCATCGAAGGCATGGAGGATCCTGCTGCACACGGTGGCTGGAATCCGTCTTCGCGAACAGGCCGGCACGACGGGCACAAAAAAGCCCACGCGTCGGCGCAGGCTTGATGTCGAACCGCGATTGGTCGGGACGGCCGGATTTGAACCGACGACCCTCTGCCCCCCAGGCAGATGCGCTACCAGGCTGCGCTACGCCCCGAATCTCGCGGATCGGCCCGCCTTGCGACGGGCCGCGCATTATAGCCGGAATTCCTCGGCGACTCCCAGCAGGAGCGCCGTCGGTCATCACCGGCGCAGCAACTGCAGGATTTCTTCCAGCTCCATCCGCACCTGGCGCACGATCTGTGCGCTCATCGCGGATTCCTGCTTGGCGCCCTCGCCTTCCAAGCGCAGGCGCGCACCGCCGATGGTATAGCCCTGTTCGTACAGCAGCCCACGGATCTGGCGCACCATCAGCACGTCGTGCCGCTGGTAGTAGCGACGGTTGCCGCGGCGCTTGGCGGGTTCCAGGCTGGGGAATTCGGTCTCCCAGTACCGCAGCACGTGCGGCTTCACATCGCACAGTTCACTGACCTCACCGATGGTGAAGTAGCGCTTCGCCGGGATCGGCGGAAGCTCGCGGTTACTGCCCGGATCCAGCATACGTTTCCACCCGCTCCTTGAGTTTCTGCCCCGGCCGGAAGGTCACCACCGTCCGTGCCGAGATCGGGATTTCCTCGCCGGTCTTCGGATTGCGGCCCGGGCGCTGGTTCTTGCGGCGCAGGTCGAAGTTGCCGAACCCCGACAGCTTCACCTGACGGCCCTGCTCCAGGGCCTCGCGCAGCACGTCGAAGTAGGCGTCGACGAATTCCTTCGCCTCGCGCTTGTTCAAGCCGACCTCGTCGAACAGACGTTCGGCCATCTCCGCCTTCGTCAATGCCATGGATTACTGCATCCCCATTGCGGCCGTCGCCGGCCCTGCCACTGCCTTCACACCATTCATCCGCGGATCTTGGCGCCATGCGCTCCGTCGATCGCGGCCACGACGGCCGCCACTACCTGCGCCACGTCGCTCTCGGTGAGAGTGCGTGAGTTGTCCTGCAAAATCAAGCCCATAGCGAGACTCTTTTGACCGGATTCGACCCCCTGCCCGATGTAGCGGTCGAACAGCAGGACATCGCGCAGCAGCGGGCCTGCGGCCTGCCTGACCGTGCCCGCCAGCGCGGCCCAGGACACGTGTTCCGGCACGACGAACGCAAGGTCCCGACGGACGGACGGATACCGGGACAGCTCCGCCGCGCGCGGCAGTGCGCGCTCGGTCAACGGCGCCAAGTCCAGCTCGAACGCGACCACGTCGGCATCGAGGTCCAGCAGGCGCTGCAGGCGCGGATGCAGTTGCCCGATCCAGCCGATGCAGGTGCCGTCGCGGTAGATGTCGGCCGAGCGCCCGGGATGGCCCTGAGGCGCGTGCGACGGGCGGAACTCAAGCGTCGCACCCGCCAGGGCGGCCACGCTCTCCAGGTCGCCCTTGAGGTCGTGGAAGTCGGCCTTCCGTGCGGGTACGCCCCATTGTTCGGCCGCCGCATCGCCGGTGATCGCCGCGGCGATGCGCAGCGACTCGACGGGCGCGTCGCCAGGCCGCGACGGCGCGCGGAACACATTGCCGATCTCGAACAGGCGCACGCGGCCGGCCTGGCGCGCGGCATTGCGCTGCAGGGCCGCGACGACGCCGGGCATCAGCTGCGTACGCATGATCGCGAGCTCGGCGCTGAGCGGATTGGCGAGCGGCACGGCGCCGTCCGCGGCATGCCAGTGCGCGAGCCACTGCGCATCGACGAAGGCGAAGTTGACCGTCTCGAAGTAGTCGCGCGCCACCAGCTGACGGCGGACATGCCCGGCCTCGACCCGCGTTTCGCTCGGCGCGACGACCCGCGTCGCGCCGCCCGGCAGGGTGGTGGGTACGCGGTCGTAACCGTGGATGCGCGCCAGTTCCTCGATCAGGTCTTCCTCGATGGCGATGTCGAAGCGCCGGCTCGGCGCGACCACGCTCCAGCCCTCGGCGATCGCGGCCGCCTGCAGGCCCAGCGCGCGCAGGATGCGTTCGATCTCGGCATCGGGAATCGCCACGCCCAGGACGCGCGCCACGCGGGCGCGGCGCAGCAGGATGGCCGTCGGCCTGGGCAGATGCTCGGCAAGCACGGCCTCCGTCGTCGGACCCGGCACACCGCCGGCGACGTCCAGGATCAGGCGGGTGGCGTACTCCACGGCGATGCGCGGCAGTTCCGGGTCCACGCCACGCTCGAAACGGTGGCCGGCGTCGGTGTGCAGGCCGAGTTTGCGGCTGCGGCCGATGATCGCCGACGGAATCCAGTGCGCGGCTTCCAGGAGTACGTTGCGGGTGGTATCGGTGACGCGGGTGTCCCGTCCGCCCATGATGCCGCCCAGCGCGACGGCACGTGCAGCGCGACCGCCACGGCCGTCGGCAACGACCAGGAAGTCGTCGTCGAGCGTCACGGTACGGCCATCCAGCAACGCGACCGTCTCGTCCTTGCGCGCAGGGCGCACGACGATGACGCCTTCCAGCGTGTCCTTGTCGAAGGCGTGCATCGGCTGGCCGAGTTCCAGCATCACATACTGGGTCACGTCGACCAGGAAGCTGATCGGGCGCACGCCGCTGCGCCGCAGGCGCTCGGCCATCCACACGGGCGACGGCGCGGTGGCGTCGACGCCTTCGATCACGCGGCCTACGAAGCGCGGCACGCGCGCGCCCGCTTCCAGTTCCACGCTGAGTTCGGACTGGCTCTGCGCCGGCACCGGCGCGGCATCGAAGGGCTTCACCTCGCTGCCCAGCGACGCCGCAACGTCGTAGGCGATGCCGCGCACGCTGAAGCAGTCGGCGCGGTTCGGCGTCAGCTTGATCTCGATGCTGGCATCGGGAAGCTGCAGGTAGTCGGCGATGAGCGAGCCGACGGGCGCGTTGGCGGGGAGCTCCAGCAGCCCGGACGCATCGGCGTCGATGCCGAGTTCCTTGGCCGAGCACAGCATGCCGTTGGACTCGACGCCGCGCAGCCTGGCCGCCTTGATGGCGATGCCGCCGACGTTGGCGCCCACCCTCGCGAGCGGCGCCAGCAGCCCCGGGCGCGCGTTCGGCGCACCGCACACGATCTGCAGCAGGCCACCCTGCCCGGCGTCCACCTGGCAGACCTGCAGCCGGTCGGCTTCGGGATGCTTGGCGCATTCGACGATGCGCGCCACCACCACGTTCTCCAGGCCATCGCCCAGCGCCGTGACGTCCTCGACCTCCAGACCGATAGCGGTGAGCGTCGAGGACAGTTCGTCGCGGGTGGCCAGAGTGGGGACGTGGCTGCGCAACCAGTTTTCAGAGAACTTCATCGTTCGTGATCCGTAGGGCGGGCCCGGGCCCGCCATTGCCATGTATCAGGTATCGAGATGCCGGAATTGCGTTGGGCTCGGGCCGCGCTTACGCAAACTGCCGCAGGAACCGCACGTCGTTCTCGAAGAACGCGCGCAGGTCGTTGACGCCGTAGCGCAGCATCGCGAAGCGCTCCACGCCGAGGCCGAAGGCGAAGCCGGTATAGCGCTCCGGATCGATGCCGCAGTTGCGCAGCACGTTCGGATGCACCATCCCGCAGCCCAGCACCTCCAGCCAGCGCGTGCTGCCGTCCGGCTGCTGCCAGGCGATGTCGACTTCCGCGCCTGGTTCCACGAACGGGAAGTAGCTGGGGCGGAAGCGCATCTCGAAATCGCGCTCGAAGAACGCACGCACGAACTCGGCCAGCGTGCCCTTGAGGTCGGCGAAGGTGGAGTGCTCGTCCACCAGCAGACCCTCGACCTGGTGGAACATCGGCGAATGGGTCTGGTCGCTGTCGCTCCGGTAGACCTTGCCGGCGGCGATCATGCGCAGCGGCGGCTGATGACTGTCCATGTAACGGACCTGCACGCCCGACGTATGCGTGCGCAGCAGGCGACCATCGCCGAAGTAGAACGTGTCGTGCATGGCGCGCGCCGGATGGTGCGGCGGGAAGTTCAACGCCTCGAAGTTGTGCTGGTCGTCCTCGATTTCCGGACCGTCCGCGAGCTCGTAACCCAAGCGCCCGAAAATGTCGGCGATGCGCTCGAGCGTGCGGCTGATCGGATGCAGGCCACCACGCGTGCCGTTGCGGCCCGGCAGCGTCACGTCGATGGTTTCGCCGGCCAGGCGCGCGTCGAGCGCGGCGTCTTCAAGCATGGACTTGCGCACCGACAGCGCCTCGCCGATCGCATCACGGGCGCGGTTGATGGCTTCGCCCGCCGCCTTGCGCTGGTCGGGAGGCAACGCGCCCAGCTGCTTCAACTGCGTGGTGATGCTGCCGCTCTTGCCGAGCAGGGCGACGCGCAGTTGCTCCACCACCTCGGGCGACTGCGCGGCGGCGATGTCGGCCAGCGCTTGCGAGGACAGGGTTTCGATTTCGCTCATTGGATGTCCATGAGGGTGTGCGCTCTTGTGGGAGCGACGCAAAAACAGGAACCACAAAAAACAATGGGGAAGGACTCGCGCCCTTCCCCACGTGTTCCCGGCGATGGACTGCCGGAGTGCTTTACGGTGGAGACGCGGCTTACGCCGCGAGTGCGCCCTTCGCCTTTTCAGCCAGGGCCGCAAAACCGGCCGCATCGTGCACGGCGATGTCCGCCAGCACCTTGCGGTCCAGGGTGATGCCAGCCTTCAGCAGGCCGTTCATGAAACGGCTGTAGCTCAGGCCGTTGATGCGGGCCGCCGCGTTGATGCGCGTGATCCACAGCGAACGGAAATTGCGCTTCTTCTGCTTGCGGCCGATGTAGGCGTACTGCTGCGCCTTGATGACCGCCTGCTTGGCGACACGGAACACCTTGCGGCGGGCGTTGTAGTAGCCCTTGGCCAGGGTGAGGATCTTCTTGTGACGGCGACGCGCCATCACGCCACGCTTAACTCGTGCCATGTCTCAGTCCTCAGAGGTAGGGAAGCATGCGGTTCAGACGGCCGCTGTCCTCGGCACGAACGATGTTCGTCGCACGCAGGCCGCGCTTACGCTTGGTCGCTTTCTTGGTGAGGATGTGGCTACGGTTGGCGTGGCCAGCCTTGAACTTGCCGGAGGCGGTCTTGCGGAAACGCTTGGCCGCCGCCCGGTGGGTCTTGATCTTGGGCATTGCTATGTCCTTGACGGGTTTATGTCACTGATCCGGGCGGCGCCCTTTCGATGCTTTGCGGCTTTGCCGCGACGATCGAAAGGCCACTCTTTCCATCCATGCCCATATCGGCTTGTAAGTCGTTGATTCCGGAGCGGAACCTGCGACGGGTCCATCGGCTGCGAGCAGCCTCCCGGCGGACCGGGCCGCGTATTATGCCCGCTGCCGTTTTCTCTTGCAAATCCGGCCACTTAGCGCGGGGACGCGTGCTTGCCACGAACAGAAAGGGCGCCTGACGGCGCCCTCCTCTCACCTTTAGCCTTCTCCCCGCACGCGGGGCGAGGGGAACGGATGGCGTCGGCAGCTACGCTACCGGCATCACTTCTTCTTCGGCGCGATCATCATGACCATCTGGCGGCCTTCCAGGCGCGGGCGGGACTCGATGACGATCTCGTCGCCCAACTCGGCCTCGATGCGGGCGGCCATCTCGCGGCCCAGTTCCTGGTGGCTCATCTCGCGCCCGCGGAAGCGGATGTTGACCTTGACCTTGTCGCCCTCTTCCAGGAAGCGGCGGATGTTGCGCATCTTGATCTGGTAGTCGCCCTCGTCGGTGACGGGACGGAACTTCAGTTCCTTGATCTCGACCTGCTTGGTCTTCTTCTTGGCCTCGTTGGCCTTCTTCTGCATTTCGAACTTGAACTTGCCGAAGTCCATGATCTTGCAGACGGGCGGCTCGGCGTTGGGCTGGATCTCGACCAGATCCAGGCCTTCGTCTTCCGCTTTCGCCAAGGCCTCGTCGCGCGAAAGCACGCCGATCATTTCGCCGTCCGAACCGATCACGCGCACGCGCGGTACGCGGATCTCGTGGTTCTTGCGGTTTTGCTTGTTGTCAGGGGTGCTGATGTTGCAGTCTCCAGGGAGGGGTGCACCGGTCCATGACGGACCGGAACCTTATTGCGCGGCGTGCTCGCTACGCAAACGTTCGGCGAAGGCGGCAACGGACATGCTGCCCAGGTCTTCACCGGAACGCGTACGCACGGCGATGGCGCCATTTTCCTTCTCGCGGTCGCCGACCACCAGCAGGTAAGGCACCCGCTGCAGCGTGTGCTCGCGAATCTTATAGCCGATCTTCTCGTTCCGCAAATCGGCCGCCACCCGGAAGCCTTGATTTGCAAGGGTTTTCCGGACCTCGGCCACATAATCGGCCTGGGCGTCGGTGATATTCATCACCACGGCCTGCTGGGGCGCCAGCCAAGACGGGAATGCACCAGCATGGTGCTCGATCAGGATGCCGATGAAGCGCTCCATCGAGCCCACGATGGCCCGGTGCAGCATCACAGGATGCTGGCGCTGGCTGTTCTCGTCCACGTACTCGGCGCCCAGGCGGCCGGGCATCATGAAATCGACCTGCATCGTGCCCAGCTGCCAGGTCCGGCCGATGGCGTCCTTCAGGTGGTACTCGATCTTGGGGCCGTAGAAGGCACCTTCGCCCGGCAGCTCCTGCCATTCCACTCCGCAGCTGCGCAGCGCGGCGCGCAGGGCGACCTCGGCCTTGTCCCAGGTGGCATCGTCGCCCAGGCGCGATTCGGGGCGCAGGGCGATCTTGATCTGGATGTCCTCGAAACCGAAGTCCGAGTACACCTTCAGCGCCTGCTGGTGGAACGCGGTGACCTCGGCCTCGATCTGGTCTTCCGTGCAGAAGATATGGCCGTCGTCCTGGGTGAAGCCGCGCACGCGCAGGATGCCGTGCAGCGCGCCCGACGGCTCGTTGCGGTGGCAGGCGCCGAACTCGCCGTAGCGGATCGGCAGGTCGCGGTAGCTGTGCAGGCCCTGGTTGAAGACCTGGACGTGGCCCGGGCAGTTCATCGGCTTGACCGCGTAGGTGCGGTTCTCCGACTCGCTGAAGAACATGTTTTCCTTGTAGTTGTCCCAGTGGCCGGACTTCTTCCACAGGGCGACGTCGAGGATCTGCGGACAGCGCACTTCCTGGTAACCGCTGTCGCGATAGACCTTGCGCATGTACTGCTCGACCACCTGCCAGATGGCCCAGCCCTTCGGATGCCAGAACACCAGTCCGGGCGCCTCTTCCTGCAGGTGGAACAGTTCCTGCTGCTTGCCGATCTTGCGGTGGTCGCGCTTCTCGGCTTCCTCGATGCGCTGGATGTACGCCTCCAACTGCTTCTTGTCGGCCCACGCCGTGCCGTAGATGCGCTGCAGCTGCTCGTTCTTGGCGTCGCCGCGCCAGTAGGCGCCGGAGATGCGGGTCAGCTTGAACGCCTTCAGGAACCGCGTGTTCGGCACGTGCGGGCCGCGGCACATGTCGACGTATTCCTGGTGGTAGTACAGGCCCATCGCCGTGACCTCGGGCCCCATGTCGTCGATCAGGCGCAGCTTGTAGTCCTCGCCGCGTGCCTTGAACACCTCGACGACCTCGGCGCGCGGCGTCATCTTCTTGATGACGTCGTAGTCCTGCGCGATCAGTTCCTGCATGCGCTGCTCGATCGCCGCGAGATCCTCGGGCGTGAACGGGCGCTCGCTGTAGATGTCGTAGTAGAAGCCTTCGGCGATGACGGGCCCGATGACCATCTTCACGTCCGGATACAGCTGCTTCACCGCATGGCCGACCAGATGGGCGCAGGAATGGCGGATGATCTCCACGCCCTCCTCGTCCTTGGGCGTGATGATGCGCAGCGCGGCGTCGTGGTCGATGACGTCACTGGCATCGACCAGCACGCCATCGACCGCACCGGCGACGGTGGCCTTGGCCAGCCCTGCGCCGATGGACTGCGCCACCTGCATGACGGAAACGGGGTTCTCGAACTCGCGGCGGCTGCCGTCGGGGAGCGTGATCGTGATCATCGGTTGGGCTATCCAGTTGCCTGCGAACAGGACGTTGGCATTGGAAAGTCCGGCCACGAATGGCCGGGCTCTTGTTCAGGGACGAACGAAGGACATGAAAAAAGCGCCACGAAGGCGCCTACGGGATGCAGTGCCTCGGGGAGTACCAGGTTCAGGCGATGGTAGTGCTCATGTCGCACGCTCGGCCGGCGTTGCCGCGGGCCACCTCGTGAATACGGATGGCGCATCGGGCCGGCTCCGAAAGTCCGGAATCCACGCTGTGGAAGCGTGGTGGGCGGTACAGGGTTCGAACCTGTGACCCCTACCATGTCAAGGTAGTGCTCTACCGCTGAGCTAACCGCCCGGTCTGCCCTTTGCAGGGGCGCGAATTCTAGCCCGGAAGCAGGGTCGCCGACAACCGGTGGCGCGCATCCGGCGATCAGCCGCCCAGGCTGGCTTCCTTCAGCCGCTGGATCTGGTCGCGCAGGCGCGCGGCGTCCTCGAATTCCAGGTCGCGTGCGTGCTGGTACATCTGCTGCTCCAGCGCCTTGATCTTGGCTACCGCCTTCGCCGGATCCATGACGCCGTACTCGGCCGGCTCCTCGGCCACGCGACGGGACTTGCCACGCCCGCCCCTGCCCTCGCTGGCGGCTTCGCTGCGCGCGCCCTCCAGGATGTCCACGATGGGGCGGGCCACGGATTTCGGCGTGATGCCGTGCTCCAGGTTGTATTCCACCTGCTTCTCGCGGCGCCGGCTGGTCTCGTCGATCGCCGCCTGCATCGACCGGGTCATCCTGTCCGCATACAGGATCGCCTTGCCGCGCAGGTTGCGGGCGGCGCGGCCGATGGTCTGGATCAGCGAGCCGGTCGAGCGCAGGAAGCCCTCCTTGTCGGCGTCGAGGATCGCCACCAGCGACACCTCCGGCATGTCCAGGCCTTCGCGCAGCAGGTTGATGCCGACCAGCACGTCGAACTTGCCCAGCCGCAGGTCGCGGATGATCTCCACGCGCTCCACGGTATCCACGTCGGAGTGCAGGTAGCGCACCTTGATGCCGTGCTCGCCCAGATATTCGGTCAGGTTCTCCGCCATGCGCTTGGTCAGCGTGGTGACCAGCACGCGGTCGCCCCACGAGACGCGCAGGTTGATCTCGGACAGCAGGTCGTCCACCTGCGTGCCGACGGGGCGGATCTCGACCTCCGGATCGATCAGCCCGGTGGGGCGCACGACCAGCTCGACGATCTCGCCGGCGGACTCGCGCAGCTCGTACGGCCCGGGCGTCGCCGACACGTAGATGCTGCGGGGCGAACGTGCCTCCCATTCCTCGAAGCGCAGCGGCCGGTTGTCCAGCGCCGACGGCAGGCGGAAACCGAATTCCACCAGCGTCTCCTTGCGCGAGCGGTCGCCCTTGTACATCGCGCCGATCTGCGGAATGGTCACGTGCGATTCGTCGATCACCAGCAACGCGTCGGCGGGCAGGTAGTCGAACAGCGTCGGCGGCGGCTCGCCCGGCGCCTTGCCGGTCAGGTGGCGGGAGTAGTTCTCGATGCCGGAACAGAACCCGACTTCCGCCATCATTTCCACGTCGAACTGGGTGCGCTGCGCGAGCCGCTGCGCTTCGACCAGCTTGTTCTGCGCGTACAGCTGCTCCAGCCGATCCCTCAGCTCGACCTTGATGGTGTCGATCGCCGCCAGCACGCGCTCGCGGGTGGTGGCGTAGTGGGTCTTGGGATAGACGGTGTAGCGCTGCAGCTTGCGCAGCGACTCGCCGGTCAACGGATCGAACAGGCTGAGCCCCTCGACCTCGCCATCGAACAGCTCGATGCGCACGGCTTCGGCATCGCTCTCCGCCGGGTGCACGTCGATGATCTCGCCGCGCACGCGGAACGTGCCGCGCTGCAGTTCGTATTCGTTGCGGGTGTACTGCAGCTGGGTCAGGTGGCGGATCAACTCGCGCTGGTCGATGCGCTCGCCGAGCGACAGGATCAGCCGCAGGGACAGGTAGTCCTCGGGCGCGCCCAGGCCGTAGATGGCGGAGACGGTGGCCACCACCAGCGCGTCGGGGCGCGACAGCAGCGTCTTGGTCGCCGCCAGCCGCATCTGCTCGATGTGTTCGTTGATCGAGCTGTCCTTCTCGATGAAGGTGTCGCTCGACGGCACGTAAGCCTCGGGCTGGTAATAGTCGTAGTAGCTGACGAAGTACTCGACCGCGTTGTGCGGAAAGAACGCCTTGAACTCGCCATACAGCTGCGCGGCCAGCGTCTTGTTGGGCGCCATGATCAGGGTCGGCTTCTGCACCTGCTGCACCACGTTGGCGATGGTGTAGGTCTTGCCCGAGCCCGTCACGCCGAGCAGCGTCTGCTTCGCCAGGCCGGCTTCGAAATTCCCGACGAGTTTCTGGATCGCCTGCGGCTGGTCGCCGGCCGGGGAATAAGGGGAAACAAGCTGGAAACGGTCGGTCATGGCGCGCAACCCGGAGACAAGCGAGCGAGTATAGCGATGGGCGTGTGACAGGGGCCGCGGCGAAATCCTACATGCGGACAGGTCCAGACCTGATGGCCGGGAGTGCGTCCCGCCGCGAACCTGATTCCGCACGATCCACAAGGAGCTGTCGATGGCAAGGATGCCCTCGCCTCCCCGCCAGGGGAGTCATGTACGTCGCACACCACCCGCGCGAGGTTTCACGCTGGTGGAAACCGCGGTCACCCTGTCCGTGCTGGCGCTCCTGGTCGCCATCGGCCTGCCGTCGATGCGGGAATTCAGGGGCCGCCAGCAGGCCAGCGCGGTAGCGAATCTGCTGACGTCCCACTTCGCCTCGGCGCGGATGACCGCCATCAGCCACAACGTCCCGGTCATGGTCTGCCCCAGCGACGGCGCCGGCATTTGCCGGCAGGGCACCGACTGGGGAGGCCATTGGCTGTCCTTCCGCGATCCGGACGGAAATCGCGAGCCGGACGACGGCAACGACATCTACCGGAACGACACCGTGCCAGGCAGCCCGAGCATCCGCGTGGTGTCCAGCCGGGGACGCCAGCACGTCCGATACCAGCCCACCGGCATGAGCTACGGCACCAACCTGACCATCCGGATCTGCCTCGACGGCCGCGTCGCCAGCAGCGTCATACTGAACAACACCGGTCGCGCACGCACCGTGCGGGGCGACCTGAAGACGCCATGCTGATTCCGTCGCCGCAAGCCCGGAGGCCCGCGTGCCTCGCGTAGCCTTGACTCCACCGAGGCTTGTCCCCGCCGGAATCGCTGGCTACAATACGCGCCCCGCCCGAATAGCTCAGCCGGTTAGAGCACTTGACTGTTAATCAGGGGGTCGTTGGTTCGAGTCCAACTTCGGGCGCCAAGTCAAAGAAAAAGCCGCATCGAAAGATGCGGCTTTTTTTATTCCCTTTCCCGTCACTTCGCCGGGAAGAGGCTTTTCCTTCTGCAGAGATTCTCGACACTGTGGTCAGTGGCGCGCATGCCTATCGCAGCAACACATGCTCAAGCACGCCGGACACCTCACCAACAGCCATTCGTGGTAGGCAAGCGATTGCCGGCCTGGTCGATCGACAGGGTGCCGCAGCGGTCATCCACCTGGCTGCCCTGCGGCGTCGCGGTTAGCAAAAAGGCCCTGGCCTCCAGGCGGTCCGTAACGGGTTCGACCCTGTAGAACCTGCTCACGTCCGCATCGCAGGTAAAGGCCTCCGGAGTGCCGTCAGCGTTGTAAGCCAGTGCAGTAGTGTAGAAGCGCTCCATCTGCTGCGCCGCCTGCAAGAGGCAGGCGGTGCCACCTGCGCGCCGACCCTTGCGCACATGCTCGAGGTAGCTGGGCAGGGCGATCGAGGCGAGGATGCCGATGATCGCCACCACCACCATCAGTTCGATCAAGGTGAAACCAGCGAGCGCACGGGGCGCGGCCTTGGCGGGAAACATCATCTGTCCGGTCTCCATGAATCAGTCCCTCCGGATCTCGCGCCACGAAGCGCGATCCCAGCGCGGTGCGGCCGTGCGCACGGTGTTCAATCCAGCGCCGCCGCTGCCACCGACCCCCAGCAGACCACGCAACAGGTTCGGCAGGGTCGGCATACCATTGCCCAGGTTCACAGAGCCCACCGGCAGGTTGCCGGTCACCGCCGTGTCCTCGGTAACCCCATCACCGTTGAGGTCGAAATATGAAATGCTGCCACTGGTACCGGTGAAAGCATCCAGTGCATTGATATAGCCGGTGCCGCTGGAACTGCAGGCGCCGCCCGAGGGGATGATGCTGGCGGTAAGCAGGAAACGGCCCGCCAACTGCGCATCCTGGACGATCCGCTCACCACCGACCGGCAAATCGACGTACCACCCCTTCGACGCGGGAGGCAGCGCTGTGCGCGGCTCGAAGGCGCGCACATTGCCTTCCGTCACCTGTACAACGCGCTCGGTCAGATCGTCACGCGTGCGGGTCGCATTTTCGTCGATGAACCCGTACATGCTCTGCACGTCGGTGCTTCCGGGCTGCGCATCTTCGGCGGTCAGGTAGCGACCGGTGCCGAAGAAGACCCAGCGCTTCCGGGTCAGCGGATGGACACCCACCGCCACACCGCCCGTGATGGGCTGCGCCTTGCCATCAGCGTCCTGTGCGGTGAACAGGCGCGTGGCGGTCCAGGATCCCGGCGTCACCGAGGTCAGGTCGAACTTCCACACATTGCCTTGCATATCGCCGGCGTAGACATAGGCCAGTGTCCTGCCGTCGGGGCCGTAAACGCCCGTCGCCGAAGTCAGACCGTTGGGCACAAGCGTGCTGCCAACGCCGGTATCGATTTCACGGATCACGGCGCCTGTGTTCATGTCCAGGACGATAAGCACCGCGCGTTCGTTGGTGCTGTTGGGCCCATTGGCAACCACCGCGGCCGCCCTGCGCGTGCCGGTATTCACGTTGGCCAACAACGGTTTGCTGAGGACAAGACCCATGTTGCCGGCAGGCGTGTCCGCACGCTCCCACTTGAAGTTGGTCGCCGCCATCGCTGCGGGATCGGTGACATCCAGCGCATACAGTCCCTTGCCGCCACGCCCCAGGCTTCCCACCAGGATGTTGGTACTGGCGGAGGTCAGGGTACGCGGACTGACCGCGATGGGGCCATCCACGAAATACCGGTGTGCGTAGTCGCCACGGCTCAACGTGGACAGCAGGCCCAAATTGACGATGCTGGGGATGTAGGCGAAGAGTTCCTCGCCGCTGCTCGCGTTGAAGGCATGCAGCATGCCGTCGTTGGCGCCGACGTAGAGCGTATTCGTATCGGCGACGTAAGCGGGTGAGGAATTGATGATATCGCCCAACACGCTGGCACGCCTGCGCAGGCGGGGTGCTTCGGTGCCTTCCAGGCTCGTGTCGCCCTTGATGTAGTCGGCATTCTTCGCGCCGGTCACCGGATAGTTGAACGTGTCACCGGTTCGCGCCAGCGCTGTCGTCTGGGTGGTGGTGGGGAACGTCCGTCCGATGCCACCTTCGGAGGTGAAGACCTTGCGGGTGCTCCAGTCGCCGATGCTCGCATTCCACATTTCGGCACCGTCCGACGCCCTGCTGGCTCGCAGGCCGCCCTTCCAACTGCCCTGCTCGTAGCTGGCGTTGAACACCAGCGTGCTGGCCTCCGGCGATACGGAGGTGGACACGACGTTGGAATAGGAGCTGCTGCGCCGTTCGATCTCGCTCAAGGCATCTTGCAACGCCTTGGTGAACCTGTCCGAATCGTTGGCCAGCACGTATCGGCCACGCCCATTCACTGCCGCATGCCACAGATCATCAATGCTGCTGGCGGTATTGTTGACGGAGATGGGCCAGCTCTTGGTGCCCGCGGTGATGGCCGGCAGATCGGTTTCCGGATCCAAGCTGCCGGCCGCACCCAGCGATACGGAGAAAGTCACCATATGCTGGTGGCTGGCCGGGTCGTCGATCGACGCCGGCACGTTGTTCACCATGTCCGGACGCAGGTCGTTCTTCCAGTAGTACATCGCGATATCGGCCAGCGTGTCCGCTTGATTATCGCCCTTGTACGGCAAGGGGAAGGAACCATCCTGCTCGCCGACCTTCTGGCCTACGCCCGTGTAATCGTATGTCGGATCGTCGCCGTTTGAATCGTTGCGATAACCATCGGTGGTCAGGATCATGTAGCTCTGACGGCAGCTGAATTGCTCCACCGGTGTACCGGGACCCCACGGCCCCGTGGTCGTATGGTCAGTGGCGAAGTAATTGCCCGCATTCCATATTGCGGAGCGCAACGGCGTGGAGCCCGAACCGTTTTCGGAATATAGCCGCTGGAACCACGCAGTACGATTGTTGTCGGCGCCGGTGGTGCCGTTGGGATCGTCGAACAGGCCCTGGTTGCGCGTGACCGGAATGGGTTTGGCGCGCGATAGCGGGTGGGTATTCCACCTGCCCCCGGTCGGCCACACACCACCGCCAGGAATGACCGTGTTGCTCTGCGACATGTCGTTCCAGATATTGCGGTAGCCGACACGGTAATTCGAGCCGATCTGCGAGAATGCGCGTCCAGCACCCGACTTGGCAACCTTGAAACGGGTACGGTGATAGGAATACCAGGTAGCGAAGTTGGTGCGCTCGTCAGCCGCCGAGCGGCCGGCAGGTCTCGCTGCGCTGGTGGGCGTCGCAGCGGTGCAGTTCGTCCAACGTGTGCCGACGCATCCATCCTCGTTACTGGTGTAATAGGTGATCGTCAGGCTGGCGCCGATGAAACCCGTAGCTACCCTACCCCTCAAGCCTAAGTAGATCACCGTTCCTGCAGCCGGGTTGTTGATCGACCTTGTTTTGGTCGCAGCAGAACCCGTGTTCCGGTTTTCATAGTTTGTCGTGGTGGGCTGAGCTCCATAACGGTAATAAAGCTCGGCGTCCGAGCCTGTCACCGTGATCGTGACATTTACCGTATTGGCCGGAACCGTGAACGTCGGGTAGCCCGTCACCAAGGTCTGGCCTACTCCTCCGATGAGGCCGGTCCTGGGATAGCCAAGCACCGGATACCCCCCCGACCATTCAGAGCGTTCCACCGTGCCATTGGTCAGAATCTGATAACGCCAGTAGTTGGCGACATTGCCGAACGTGGTGGAATCGCCGGTATTCTTGGGCACATAGTAGGTCTGTGTAGACCCCGACAGATTGATGGTGCCCGTATCGAAGGGAGGCACCAGCGCAACATGCGAATAGGCGGCGGTGTACGACGTACCGCCCGTCATCTCCGAACCGTCGGGGTTCACCCAAGGCCGGTAATCCTTGAAGGGGTTGTAGTAGATCGTGTTACGCGCGTAGGTCTGCCTGGCTATGTTGAGACCGGACACGCTCGGCACCGCGTCCGGCATGTAGTCCCACTGCATCGAGCCGGAGTTGTCCAGCACCATCAGGATGTTCGGCGGTATCCGCGCGCCGGTGGTCATCGGATCGGGCGGAATCGTGACGCCGGCATTGACCGGGAGCGCCAGCAGGGTCGCCAGAAAGGCCATCGGTGCACTCCACCAAGGGCGGTGGCCGGCACGCTGACGAGTCGGATGCAGGGGAGAAGAAGGAGTGTTCATGGCTCATCCGGGATACGGCTGATGACGGTGGCTTGCACGAGCACGTCGGCGCGGCCTGCGGAACGACTGCGTGCGGTCACGCGGTACAAGGGGTTGGCGCAGTTGAGGGTGGAGCCGGAGGTGGTATCGCAACCACCGGGCTGGCCCGGCCCTGTACCGACATACTCGATCCAGTATTCGGGATTCTCCGGAATCATCGCGTTGTCGTAGCTGTCATCGGGCACTTCACGCCACACGGGCGCGGAACCGCTGGGACAGATACTGTCGGACGCGCAGTCACCCGCCGTCGGGATCCGGCTGTCCCAGTTCCCCGCACCAAGCACCTGATCCTGCGCGAAACGAAGCGCGCCCTCTGCGGCCTGGAAAGCGACGCTGCGGTCGCGCAGGTTGGCGGCCATGCGCTCCTGCATCGCGGAGCTGCGCATGATGGCCAGACCCAAGATAGCCGTCACCACCAGCAGGACCAGCACCACGATCAGGGCAATACCCTGCTGATCACCGCCCGCCGCGACAGGGCGGATACGAGAGGATTTCATAGCGTACGTCCCCGCAGGCTGACGACGTTGGAGACTCGGCGCCTCAGGTCGCGACCATCGACGTCCGCGCCCTGTAGGGTCATGTTGATCCGGACGGCGACCACATCGTCGCCAGGCGTGTTGTTGTAGACGGCTTCATCACGCTGGCGATAGCCGAATGCGATGTCCTGAACGCCGTCGATCACTTCCTCCCGATCGCCGCCCATCCGCGACATGTAAAGAGATCTGCCACCGCGACCGTTGTCCTGCACGAACCACGCCACGTCACGGAAGCGGGCCAGCACCACCGACGGCAGCAGTGCGGCATCAGTCACAGGATAGTCCGGCAGCCCATCGAAACTGACCGTCATTCCCGTCACCCCGGTAGCGGCCACCACGTGGGTACGGCTGCTGTTGCACAGCATGATGAGGTTGCCGACGGTGAACGCATCGGAGGCCGCGTCGAGGTCCTCGTCATCCAGCGTGACGGAGCTGGACGTCGTACTCTCCACGCGGTAGGCGGTATCGTCGCCGGAGAACACCCGCAACGACGTGGCATCACCCTGGATGGGCGAACCGCTGAACTGGGTGGCCTCTGCATTGGTGCCCACGATTTCCGAGTACCGCGAACAGGCGCTGCCACCGGCGGCCCGGATGTCGCGGGACATCAACTCGAACGCGATGCGGGCGTTTTCCTGGATCCGGTTCAGACCTTCGTTCGAGCGATAGGTCGCCTGGTTGGACTGCAGGATCGCGAAAGCGGCACCTGTGACCAGCAAGCCAAGCACCAGCGCAACCATAAGTTCGATGAGGCTGAATCCGGTGGCAAGACGGCGGGACGTCATATCGTCGTCCTCGTCACTACAGTCCGCGTGTTGCCACCTCCCGCACGCGAGTCGTCCCACTGGACGGTAATCACGCAGGCTTCCGGGCAACCGGTGATCTGCCCGCAAGTGGTGGCATCAGTGTCGTCATTGGTGATGTTGTTCTTCAGATCGGTGATCCAGGTCTGCAGGTCGCTCCCGGCCACGCCGGCACCCGCCACCGCCGTACACACCATGCCGCCAGTGTTGTAGGCCTCCGCGTTGGCACCGTTGGCGCGCATGGCTTCGAGGATGGCGTTGGTCTGCATGACCGCCTGGCTGGTTTCCAGCGAACTCTGCCCGCCACGCAGGGCGACGGATTGCATGGCGGCCACGCCGAGGAGGCCAATGCTCAGCACCACCACGGCCACCAGCACCTCGATCAGGCTGATGCCGCGCACCGAGCGCGGGCCACGTGGCGAGCCCGAAAGAGCGCCTGCACGATTGCGATGACGATGATTCATGAGCAGGCTCCTCCACCATTGGCCCGTTCGGTGACGATGTGTCCGGCCACACTGATCGTGATCACCCGCTGGTTGTCGGCGGGACGGGTGGTCGGAATGCAGACGGTCAACACCTCGGCAGCAGGAATGAGGCCTGCGGAATTGAACGTGATGCCGGCTTCCGGTCCAGCGAGCTGCACATTGCCGGGGAACAGTCCGCCGCGCACGACGTCTTCTCCAGCAGCGAGGTTGTTGTTTCCGACGACGGCCCACCCCCCCCACTCGGCACCGTCCGAGCAGGTCGTGCCATCGGTGCTGCGACACAGACGGACCGGCGCATTCCGCCGGATGGCCTCCACACGCGCCAGCTGGGCGGCGGCGGTCAACTCGCCCGCCGTACTGGAAAGACGGTTGGAATTCATCAACGCAACCATCGACGGCGCAGCGATGGCCGAGAGGATGGCGATCACCGCGATGGTCACCATCAGTTCGATGAGCGTGAAGCCCCGCTGGCGCTGCCGATGACTACCAAAGGCGCGGCCGCGTCCGGCATCGCTCGGGTGTGAGACGGACATACTCTTCCCCTTGTTGACGGCTTACCCTAGCCTCAACCTCCGGCACCGACCAGTTCTTCCCGAATGAACGGCGCGATTCGCCGCCTCAATGGCGAATCGGGGCCGGCAAAACCCTTCTAAACCCCACCCTCACCCCTTTCCTGTCCCCTCTTCGCCCGCCCCATGGCTACTCCCCCGTCCGTGTTGAGCCCGCTCGACACCCTCTGGCAGGCCAGGACCCTCGTGTGGGTGCTGTTGGCTGGCGAGTCGCTGGCTGCGATCCTGGCGATCACGCCGGGCCGGGAAGGCGATCGCCTCACCTATTTCGGTGTGGCGTCGCTCGCAATACAGTGGATCGTGCTGACTGCGCTGGGCTTGCTGTATCTGCTGCGCCGGCCACTTTCCCGGACCAGCCCACCGTTCATTGCACAGGTCGGACTTGGCGCACTGCTGGCGAGTACCTGGATCGTGCTGTTGGCCGGCTGGCTGGCGCTACGGAACCTCATGCCGGTGCCGGACGGTGGCTGGCTGACCCTTTCACTACGCATCACCGCCATTGCACTGATCATGGGCCTGCTCGGGTTGGGCGCCTTCCAGGCCCAATGGCGCGCGCGCCAACTGGCAGTGGCGGCAGAACACGCCAAGCTCCAGGCCTTGCAGGCGCGCATCCAGCCGCACTTCCTGTTCAACACGCTCAACACCGGCATCTCCCTGCTGCATGCGAAGCCGGACCTGGCGGAGCAGTTGCTGCTGGACCTGTCGGACCTGTTCCGGGCGGCGCTGTCGCAACGCGCTTCCCTGAGTCTGGAAGAGGATCTCTCGCTGGCGCGTCGGTACCTCGAGATCGAGCAGCTGCGCCTTGGGGAACGCCTTCAGCTGCACTGGGACGTCCCCGACCTGCTGCCGGCGCTGCAGGTGCCGACGCTGTCGATCCAGCCGCTGGCCGAGAACGCGATCCGCCATGGCATCGAGCCGGCGACGGCGGGCGGCGAAGTCAGCATCCGGGTCGGGCTGATCGACGGCCATCTGCAGGTCACCGTCGCCAACACCATGCCGCCGGCATCGGCGCAGGCCTCCCCGGGCCACCAGGTCGGGCTCAGCTCGGTGCGCGCCCGCATCCACGCCGCGACCCAGGGCCGCGGTCGCGTCGATACCCGGATCGCCGACGGCCGCTACTCCGCCACCGTCCAGCTGCCGCTCGACGCGCCGGGCTAGCGTCGGACGTCAGGTCACCACGCGGTAGCAGGGCTTGTACTCGCCCGCGATCTTCATGCGCCGCTGTTCGACGAAGGCGCGCAGCAGCGCATCCAGTGCCTGCATCATCGCGGCATCGCCATGGATCTCGAACGGGCCGAACTCCTCGATCCGGCGCATGCCGTCTTCCTTGACGTTGCCGGCGACGATGCCGGAGAACGCACGCCGCAGGTCGGCAGCCAGATCGTGCACGGCACGGCCGGGACGCAACTGCAACGCCGCCATCGCCTCGTGCGACGGGATGAAGGGCTGCTGGTAGTCCTCGGGAATCTGCACAGCCCAGTTGAAGAAGAACGAATCCTTGTGCTCGATGCGGTACTCGCGCACCTTGCGGATGCCGGCGACCATCTTCTTCGCCACGGCGACGGGGTCACCGATGATGATCTCGTAACGCTCGGCCGCCGCGTCGCCCAGCGTCAGGCGGATGAAGCGATCGATCTGCTCGAAGTACGGCGCGGCGATCGTCGGGCCGGTGAGGATCAGCGGGAACGGCAGATGCGCGTTGTCCGGGTGCAGCAGGATGCCGAGCAAGTAGAGGATCTCTTCCGCCGTGCCGACGCCGCCGGGGAACACCAGGATGCCGTGGCCGATGCGGACGAAGGCCTCCAGGCGCTTCTCGATGTCCGGCATGATCACCAGGTGGTTGACGATCGGATTCGGCGATTCGGCCGCAATGATGCCGGGTTCGGTCACGCCGATGTAGCGCGTCTTGGCGCGGCGCTGCTTGGCGTGCGCGATGGTCGCGCCCTTCATCGGCCCTTTCATCGCCCCCGGGCCGCAGCCGGTGCAGATATCCAGGCCACGCAGGCCCAGCTCGTAGCCGACCTGCTTGGTGTACAGGTATTCGTCGCGCGAGATCGAGTGTCCGCCCCAGCAGACGACCAGGTTGGGATCGCTCGGCTTGAGGATGCGCGCATTGCGCAGCAGTCCGAACACCGCGTTGGTGATGCCGGCCGAGGATTCCAGGTCGGCCGCGTATTCCGGGCCGAGTTCGATGGCGGTGTACGCCAGGTCGCGCACCACCGCGAACAGCAGCTCGGCGATGCCACGGATGATCTCGCCGTCCACGAACGCCATCGCCGGCGCGTTGATCAGGTCGATGCGCACGCCGCGGTCCTGCTGCAGGACCTGGATGTCGAAATCCGGATAGAGGTCGCGCGCCGCGCGCGGATCGTCGGACGCGCTGCCGCTGGTCAGCACGGCCAGCGCGCAACGGCGAAGCAGTTCGTGCATGCCGCCGCTGGACGCGTCGCGCAGGCGCGCCACTTCGGCGCGGGAAAGTACGTCCAGGCCGCCGCGCGGGTAGATCCGCGCGTCCTGCACCGGCAACGCCCTCGATGCCGTTTCACTCATGGGAATTCCTGTCATCCGTTCGTCAGAGGCGGGACTTTAGCGCAGTCATGGGGGCAAGAGGAGCCCGCCCAAAAGAAAACGGCCGGGTTGCCCCGGCCGTTCGTGGTGCATTCCGTTGGCGAGCCGCGGATCAGAACTCGTACTTGAAGCCCACCTGCAGCGACCACTGCGAAATGCCGTTGGTCTGGCTGTCGGCGTTGGTCGGGATGCCCAGCGCGGTCGACTGGCCGAACTCCGTGCCGCTGCGGTAGCCGTACACGTACTGGCCGTTGTGGATGCCCTGCAGGGTCGCCACCGCGTTGTTGGCGTTGAAGCCGTAGTCGATGACGTGGCCCCAGTCCTTGTTGATCAGGTTGCCGACGTTCTGGATGTCGACCCACAGCTTGGACTTGTGGCCCTTCATGAAGCCCGGCAGCTCCTGGCTGATGCGGATGTCGAAGGTGTTGACCCAACCCGAGGTGAAGCCGTTCTCGGGCGCGTACGTCCCCTTGTAGCGGCTCAGGCCTTCCTGCGTTTCCAGCCATGCCCAGAACGCCTGCTCCATCGCCGCGTTCGGAGTGAACACGCCGGTGGCGCTCAGGCTGCCGAACTTGACGTCGTTGCCGGTGCCGTTGGGCACGTAGAACAGGTCGTTGAAGGTGCGGTTGTCGCCGTTGGCGTCGCCCGAGAAGATGTAGCTGTACGGACGGCCGCTGCGGCCCTCGTAGAACAGGCCCACCTGGGTGGCGTAGTCACCGAAGAACTTGTGCGACCAGTTCAGCGAACCGCTGAAGCGGTCCTTGATCTCGTAACGCGCGGTGCTGCTGGTCGGCTCGTTGATGTTGACGCCCAGCTGCGAACCGTAGCCCGAGCCCGCAGTGGAGCTGGTCAGCGCCGAGACTTCTTCGGCGTTGGTACGCGTGTAGCCCAGGGTCCACGACCAGTCGCTTTCGCTCGAGGCCGGCTTGGACAGCGAGACCGTCAGCTGCTGGCCCTTGCCCTTGTTGGTGTTCTCCAGCAGGAAGACGTCACCGAAGTAGGCGTTGCGGCCGGTACGCGCGCCGTTGGGCGCCAATGCGCCGGTACCGGCGCTGGTGTTGCCGAACGGACGCGCGCTGTTCGGGTTCCAGTACAGCACGCGACCGTCCGGACCCACGAAACCCGGGCCGACGTTGAGGCTGCGGTAGAACAGGCCGTTCTTGACGTCCGTCAACAGCAGTTCGGCCGACGCCACGATGCCGTTCCACGGAGTTTCGACGTCCATGGCCAGGTTGGCCTTCCACACCGACGGCAGCTCGAAGTCGTCGCTGATGGCGTTGACGTTGCGCACGCCGGTGCCGCCGGCCGGCACGTTCTGGTTCAGGCCATCCGGGCTGAACGGAACCAGCGCCGGATTGGTGTTGTTCTGATAGGAGATGTAGTTCATGCCCGTGTTGCTGTAGGCATTGCCCACCCACACCTGCGGCGCATCGCCCTGGAACAGGCCGATACCGCCACGCAGCTGGGCCGGACGTTCCCAGTCGAACGTGTAGTTGAAGCCGAAGCGCGGCTGGATGACGTAGTCGCCGTTGTAGGTGTTGTTGTTGGCGATGCCGAAGCCGCCGGTGTACGTACCGCCGGTGCAAGCCGGGTTGGTCGTGCCGGGCGCTGCGGCGAAGCACTCGTTGAACGGTGCGGCCGGGCTGGCGCTGGGCTTGTCGGCGCGCACGCCGAGCGTCAGGGTCAGGTTCGGCGTGACGTACCAGGTGTCCTGCACGAAGAAGCCGAGGCCCTTGTTCTTGTAGCGCGCGGCGATCAAGCTCGGATCAGTGGGGTTGGTCTGCAGGTCGTAGTCGAAGTAGCGACCGTTACGCAGGTTGCTGAAATCGGAGACGCGAACGCCACCCACCAGCGGACGCGGGACGTAGAAGCTGTAGTTGCCCCAGTAGTCCTGCAGGAAGAAGTTGTAGATCTCGTTTTCGCTGTATTCGGCACCGAACTTGATGTCGTGGTCGCCGACGGTCCAGGTGGCCGAACCGAAGTAGTTCCAGGTCTCGGTCAGCAGGGCGTTGCCGGGCGAGCTGCGCTCGGTACCCAGTCGGATCGCATCCAGGCCGGCGAAGCTGTTGTTGCTGGTGCCGATCGGGTTGTCGTTGCCGTTGCCGGCGACGCCGTCGTCGAAATAGACCTGGATGGTCGGCGCGGTGGTCGGGCTGACGCGCACGGCCGAATAGTCGCGGTAGGACACCTTGAACTCGGTCGAGAACGTGTCGGACCAGTCGCTGAACAGCTGGCCGACGTAGCTTTCCACGGTCTTGACGTGGTTGTACCAGTTGGAGCTGAGCGACAGGATGCTGGCCGTCGACGCTTCCGGACGTACGCGGTTCTGCTCGAGCTTGCTGTAGCGCAGGCTGGCGCGATGGGCGTCGCTAATGTTCCAGTCCAGCTTCAGCGCGTACTCTTCCAGTTCGGTATCGCCGGCGCCGGTCAGGTCGCCCGGCTCGAAACCCCACAGCGTGCGCGCGATGTTCTGCACTTCCGCCAGGTCAGCCGCGCTGAAGTCGGCGGTGCCTGCGGCCAGAGGATTCGTGCCCTGGCTCTTGCCCGCCGGACCGATGTTGGTCTGCTTGAACTTTTCGTAGTTGGCGAAGAAGAACAGCTTGTCCTTCACGATCGGGCCGCCCAGGGTGACACCCCAGGTGGTCTCGTCGTCGTATTCGTCGAACGGCAGGCCGGTGACGTTCAGCGAGCTGCCGGCGATGCGCGACGGATAGTCGCCGAACCAGTCGCCGTCGCGGTAGGTGCCATACACGGAGCCGTGGAATTCGTTGGTGCCCGACTTGGTCACGGCGTTGACGTTGGCGCCGGCGGCGCCGGCCATCGTCACGTCGTAGTTGGACAGGTTGACGTCGATGGCTTCGATGGCTTCCATCGACACCGGCTGGCGCTGGGTCGGCATGTTGTTGCCTTCCAGGCCGAAGGTATCGCTGGCCGACACGCCGTCGATGGTGATCTTGTTGAAGCGCGGATTCTGGCCGCCGGCGGTGATGCTGCCCGAGGCGCGATCGCTGAAGGTCACGCGCGGATCGAGGCGCATGAAGTCCTGGATGTTGCCGTTCATCGAGGGCAACGCCTCGATGGTGACGCGGTCGACGCTGGTACCCGAACCCATCTTGGTGGCGCTGAACACTTCCGAGCCACCCGAGAAGCCCACGGCCGTGACCGTCTCCAGCGTGGTCAGGTCGCCGGTCAGTGCGGCGTTGACGGTGCTGGTCTGGTTGAGCTGCAGGAAGATGTTGTCTTCGGTCTTGGTGCCCGAACCCGACTTGGTGATCGTCACCTGGTACGGACCGCCCACACGCAGGCCGCGCGCGGTGTAACGGCCGCTGGCATCGGTGGTGGCGCGGCTGACCGTGCCGGATTCGACGTGGGTGATGGTCACCTCGGCACCGGCGACGGGCTGGCCGCCGTTGTCGGTAACCAGGCCGCCCAGGCCGGACGAGGTGCTCTGCGCGAAGGCAGGCGCGGCGGCGAGCGCGACGACGAGGCCAAGGCTGAGCTTGGACAGGCGAAGACGACGGGATTGGTTCATCGGATAAACCTCAGGTACGGGAGTGATGTGGCGAAGCTGGCTGACGGACGTGCGCGGAAGCGACCCGTAAGGTCGTTTCGAAAGGCGTGCTAGGGGTTCCCATGGCCCACGCGACGTTCGCGGAGGTTAATAACAGGTTAACACGATAGGACCATTTTGTGACCGCGGCATGACAAATTTTCCGCAGTGCAGCACGGCCGGCAACTCGCCATCGCGGGTGCCTTGATCCGACGATCCGGCCACCCCGCGGCCGGCCTGTTCCGTCAGATGTTGGGGGGTGTCAACTTCAGGTACGTGCCGATGCCATCCAGCACCATCTGGACGGAAATGGCGACCAGAAGCATGCCCATTAGCCGCTCGATCGCGGTCAGTACGCGTCGGCCCAGCCACTTGTAGAGGACCGTCGCCGAGAACAGGATGACCGCCGTGGCCCCCCAGGCCAGCAGCAGGGCGAGGCTCCAGTCGCCCAGCCGGGACGGATCGTTGCTGCCCATCAGCATGACGGCCGCCATGCCGGACGGACCGGCGACGAGCGGAATGGCCAGGGGCACGATGAAGGGCTCACCGCCCGGCAGTTCCCCCATCAGGCCTTCCGGCCGGGGGAAGATCATCCGCACGCCGATCAGGAACAGCACGATGCCGCCCGCGATGGCAACCGACTCCTGACGCAGGTGCATCAGCTCCAGGGCGTACTTGCCGCCCCACAGGAACAGCATCAGCACGACCAGCGCGATCAGCAGCTCGCGCACCACCACGATGCGCTGCCGGCGCGGCGTCAGCGGCTTGAGCACGCTGAGGAACACCGGGATGTTGCCCAGCGGGTCCAGGATCAGGAACAGCAGGAGGGCCGCCGACAGGACAGTCATGCCCGCACCTTCCATATCTGCCCCCTGTACGTGGCGCCTGCAGATGACAGCAGGGTGACACAGGCCGACGCGTAATCGCCGGCGTCGCGCGCCTGCGTGTCGGTATCGTCGGCGTACGCGCGCGACCGCAATCCGGTCCGCATCGGGCCGGGCTGCAGCGCGGAAACCCGCACGGCGCTGTTGGCCAGTTCGGCGTGCAGCATGCCGACCAGCGAGGTCAGTCCGTGCTGCGCCACGCCATAAGCGCCCCAATAGGCTTGTCCGACACGCCCCAGATCGTCGACGCTGAAGACCAGTGCCGCATCGTCCGACTGCTTGAGCAACGGCAGGCAAGCCTGCGACAGCCACCACGGGGCGGTGAGGTTGACGTGCACGACGCGCGCGAAGGCGGCCGGATCGGTGTGCTCGAGCGGCGTCAGTCCCTTGAACTCGGCTGCGCAATGGAGCACGCCGTCCAGCCGACCCAGTCCGGCGTGCAACCGGTCGGCGAGTTCGGCGTAGTCGTCGGGCGTCGCGCCCTCCAGGTCGAGCGGATACAGCAAGGGCTCCGCGCCGACCTGCGCCACCGCGTCGTAGACGCGGTTCAACTTAGGCACCTTGCGCCCCAGCAAGACCACCGTCGCGCCCGCCTCCGCACACGCGACGGCCGCCGCGCTGCCGAGCCCGCCATGCGCGCCGCTGACCAGCACGACACGCTGGTCCAGCGCGCGCGGTGCGCGCGTCGGCAGGCCGACCAGACTCACGGCGCGTACGCCTCGGTCACGATCCGCTGCAGTTCGCCCGACTCGTGCAGTTCCAAGGTGATGTCGCAACCACCGATCAGTTCGCCGTTGATGAAGAGCTGCGGGAACGTCGGCCAGTTGGAGAAGCGCGGCAGGTTGGCCCGGATCTCGGGCTCTTCCAGCACGTTGATCACGTGGAGCTGTTCCGCGCCCGCTTCGCGCAGCGCATGCACGGCCCGGCTGGAGAAACCGCACATGGGGAACTGCGGCGTGCCCTTCATGAAAAGGACGATCGGGTGGCCATCCACTTCGGCCTGGATGCGTTCCATCACCGGCATGCTGATTTCTCCTTCCTTGACGGTTTGGCAACCACCGTCGGGTACACTTTCGGTCCGTTCCGCCGGCCTCGCCGACGGATTGCATAGTGTAAGCCTTTGCATCGCCCGCCGATGCGGGCACGCCCCTCCGACCTGCCTAGCGTAAGGAACCAAGCCATGGCCATCGAACTGCCCCCCCTGCCCTACGACCGCACCGCGCTGGAGCCGCACATCTCCGGCGAGACCATCGACTTCCATTACGGCAAGCATCACAAGACCTACGTCGACAACCTCAACAAGCTGATCGAGGGAACCGAGTTCGCCGACGCCACGCTCGAGGACATCGTGCGCAAGTCGCAGGGCGGCATGTTCAACAACGCGGCCCAGGTCTGGAACCACACCTTCTACTGGAACTGCCTGAAACCCAACGGCGGCGGCGAACCGACCGGCAAGCTGGGCGAGCTGATCAACAAGGCGTTCGGCGACTTCGCCAAGTTCAAGGAAGAGTTCACCAAGACCGCGATCGGCACCTTCGGCTCCGGCTGGGGCTGGCTGGTGCAGCGTCCGGACGGCTCGCTGGCGCTGGCCAGCACCTCCAACGCCGCCACGCCGCTGACCGGCGAGGACAAGCCGCTGCTGACCATCGACGTGTGGGAACACGCCTATTACATCGACTACCGCAATGCGCGTCCGAAGTACGTGGAATCGTTCTGGGCGCTGGTGAACTGGGACTTCGTGGCCGGCAACCTGCGCTGAGCGCGGAGCACCGATCCACATGAAAACGGCCGGGGAATCCCGGCCGTTTTCTTTTGCATCAGAAGACGAAGACTGCTAGACGGACAATCGCGCCACGACCGGGGCCACCTGGGCCTTGTGTCCGAGCCCCGCACCCACGCGTGCCAGTGCCTGGGCCAACGACGACGCATTGTCCGCGCGCAGCGTGGCATGGCCTACCTTGCGACCCGTGCGCGGCTCCTTGCCGTAGTCGTGCCAGTGGCCGCCGGCTTCCTGCAGCACGGCGCGCGCATCCGGCATCTCGCCGATCCAGTTGAGCATGCACGCATGCCCGAGCACGCGCGTATCGCCCAACGGCAGGCCGAGCACCGCGCGCAGATGGTTCTGGAACTGCGACGTCTCGGCGCCTTCGATCGTCCAGTGCCCGGAGTTGTGCACGCGCGGCGCCATCTCGTTGGCGAGCAATCCTCCTTCCCGATAGAACAGCTCCAGCGCGAACACGCCGACGTAGTCCAGCGCTTCCGCCAACCTGCGCGCATGCGCGCATGCCGTATCCGCCAGCGCTGCATCGACGCGCGCAGGCGCGAGGCTCGCCGACAGCACGCCATCGACATGCCAGTTCTCGGTCAGCGGCCAGGTACGGAACTCGCCATCGCGACCGCGCACGGCCACGACCGACAGCTCGCGCTCGAACGGAATGAAGGCCTCGACGATCAGCCCGACCGTCGCCGCCTGTGCCCCCAACGCCTTCCACGCCGCATCGACATCGGCCGGCGACTTGATGCGGAACTGGCCCTTGCCGTCGTAGCCCAGGCGACGCGTCTTGAGGATGCACGCACCGCCAAGCCGCTCGACTTCGGCGCGCAGCACATCGAGGCTGTCCACGTCGGCGAATGCGCCGACCGGGATGCAGAGTTCCTGGAACAGGGTCTTCTCGACCAGGCGATCCTGCGCCACGGCCAGCGCACGCGGATTGGGAAACACCGGCACGCGATCGGCGAGCCACTCCGCACTTTCCGCGGGAACGTTCTCGAAGTCGAACGTGGCGACGTCCACCTTCGACGCGAACTCGGCCAATGCCGTCTCATCGCGGTAGTCGCCCACCAGCAACGGTGCGAACTGGCCGGCACAGGCATCCGACGCGGTATCCATCACCAGGAAGCGCAGGCCGAGCGGCGCACCGGAGAGCGCGAGCATGCGGGCGAGCTGTCCGCCCCCCAGGATTCCGACGGTGGTCATAGCGGCCGGCGCGGATCGTCGTGCGCCATCACATCGTCGGTCTGGCGCGTGCGGAAAGCATCCAGTGCGGCACCGATCGCCGGATATTCCGACGCCAGCAGCGCCGCAGCGAACAGTCCCGCGTTGGCCGCGCCCGCGTTGCCGATGGCGAACGTCGCCACGGGGATACCCGCAGGCATCTGCACGATGGACAGCAGCGAGTCCATGCCGTTGAGCGCCTTCGACTGCACCGGCACGCCGAGCACCGGTACCGCCGTCTTCGCGGCGAGCATGCCAGGCAGGTGCGCCGCGCCGCCGGCGCCGGCGATGATCGCGCGCAGTCCGCGCGAGGCGGCTTCGTCCGCGTACGAGAACAGCACGTCCGGCGTGCGGTGCGCGGAGACGACCTTCACCTCGTACGGAACACCCAGCGCATCCAGTTTCTGCGCGGCATGCTGCATGGTCTCCCAGTCGGAGCGGGAACCCATCACGATGCCCACCACGGGGCTGGAAACGCTGGCGGTCATGGCCGTCCTCGGTCGCAAAGACGTATTCTACCCTCCTGACCGAACCGCTGATCGAGTCCCCACATGGACCGCAAACTGCTCGACCTCCTCTGCTGCCCCACTACCCGCCAGCCGCTGTCCGTGCTCGATGCGCGCGGGCTGGAAGTGCTGAACCGCGCCATTGGCGAGGGGCAGGTGAAGCGCGCCGACGATACCGCGCAGGCCGACGCGCTGCGCGAGGCGCTGGTCACGCACGACCGCAAGACCGTCTACCGCGTCGAGGACGGCATCCCCGTGCTGCTCGCCGAGGAAGCGATCGCCACCGCGCAGCTCGCCGACTTCCCCGCGCGATGAGCCAGCGCCCGACGCCACCGCCCGCGGACGTCGTGGCTGCGGACGTCGCCCGTGCGCTGGCCGAGGACATCGGCAGCGGCGATGTCACCGCCGCGCTGCTGCCCGACGCGGCCGACATCGCCTACCTGCTGTGCAAGGAAGACGCCGTCATCGCCGGCGGCGCATGGTTCGATGCCTGCCATCGCGCGCTCGATCCCGAGGTCCGGATCGACTGGCGCGTGCGGGACGGCGACCGCGTTCCCGCCGGCACTGTGCTGGCCACCCTGGCCGGCCGCGCACGCGCGCTGGTCACCGCCGAGCGCTCGTCGCTGAACTTCCTGCAGACGCTTTCCGGTACCGCCACCACGACCGCCAACCACGTCGATGCCGTCCACGGCACCGGCTGCACCATTCTGGACACGCGCAAGACCTTGCCGGGCCTGCGGCTGGCGCAGAAGTACGCTGTCCGCTGCGGCGGCGGGCAGAACCACCGCATCGGCCTGTACGACGCGGTGATGCTGAAGGAGAACCACGTGCGCGCCGCCGGCTCACTGAAGGGCGCCATCCGTGCCGCCCGCAGCGCGCAGCCCTCGCTGCCGCTGATCGTGGAAGTGGAAACCCTCGTGCAGCTCGACGAAGCGCTCGCGGAAGGTTGCGAGCGCATCCTGATCGACGACTTCGAGGCCGATGCACGGCGCGAGGCCGTGCGTCGCGCGAAGGCGGCGCCCTACAACGGCCGCATCCCGCTCGAAGTGTCCGGCAGCGTCGACCTGGCCACGCTTCGCGGCATCGCGGAGGATGGCGTGGACTTCGTTTCGATCGGCGGCCTGACCAAGCACATGCGGGCCATTGACCTGTCGCTGAAGCTGGGCCCCGCGCCGTGAGGCCTGCATGTCGCCGTTGAGCGCCCTGCTGTGGCTGATCGCCGGTGGTGCCGCGTTCGCCTACTGGAACGCCGCGCGCGCCGCCGCAGAACGGGCCGGCGTACTGGGCCGCAACGCCTGCAAGGCCGCCGGCGTCATCTGGCTGGACCAGAGCGTGCACGCCAACGGGCTGCGCCTGTGCCGCGGCGAGGATGGCTGGCTGGGGTTCGAGCGCAGCTTCCGCTTCGAGTACTCGCATGACGGCGTCGACCGCCATGTCGGTCGCCTGGTGCTGCGCAAAGGGAAGCTGGTGTCGTTCGTCGGACCGGTCGCCCCCTCGGTGACGCCGATCGATCCGCACTGAGCCGCTACGCGGCTCGGTTACCTGGCAGGCGACACGCCGTAACGGGGTCGCTTCTACTTCACGACACGCAGGAATGGAGGACGCTTGCCTCCCCCGCCGGCGGGCGGCGTGTCGTCGTCGGACGGCGCGTCCTGCGACGTCACCGCATCGCCGTCGCCCGCAGCGTCGGTGTCGTGCGGCACGTCGTCCGGCAGCGCCATGCCCTGCCCCGTCTCGCGCGAATAGATCGCCAGCACCGCGCCGATCGGCACGTGCACCGCATGGCTGACGCCGCCGAAACGCGCGGTGAAGCTGACCGCCTCGTTGTCGATCATCAGCCGCACGACGGCGCGCTCGGCGATGTTCAGCACCACCTTGCCTTCCTTCACCGCGCTGGCGGGCACCTGCACGCCCGCCATCGTCGCGTCCACCAGCAGGTGCGGGGTCATGCCGTTGTCGGCGATCCACTCGTTCAACGCCCGCAACAGGTACGGACGGTGGCTGGTCATGCGGGAGGAGACGTCGGTCATTTCGCTTCTCGGCGGTCCGACGCGATGCGGAATCGCGCCTGGCCGGGGTCATGCACGGCGGTCGGTCAGACCGGGATCTCGCGCAGCTTCTTCTCCGCGTCGGTGAGGCTGCGCAGGAAACCGGGATGCCGGAAGATGCGGTTGCCGTAATCCTCGATCGCCTTGCCGTCCTTGGGCAGCGGCACGTCCAGCGACGGGAGGCGCCAGATGATCGGGGCCATCGCGCAGTCGGCCAGGCTCATTTCGGGATTGAGGAAGAACTTGCTGGCCTTGAACAGCGGCACCGAGGCGGTCAGCAGTTCCTTCAGTCGCTTGCGGCCGGCTTCGGCCTGCTGCTTGTTGCCCAGCTGGATGGCCTGCACCTGCGGCACCCAGTCGTGCTCGATGCGCAGCATGGCCAGGCGCAGGCGGGCGCGCGAGAGCGGGTCGACCGGCATCAGCGGCGGATGCGGGTAGCGCTCGTCGAGGTACTCGCTGACCACCGAGGCGGCATACAGCACCAGGTCGCGTTCCACCAGCGTGGGCACCGAGTGGTACGGATTCAGGTCGATGAGGTCTTCGGGCGGATTCTGCGGATCCACCGGCACCAGGTCGTAGCTCACGCCCTTCGCGGCGAGCACCAGCCGCACGCGGTGGCAGAGCACGTCATCGGTGGAGGAAAACAACGTCAGTGTATTGCGCATACGTGGACTCGCAGCCATTCACGGCTCTCCGACGATCGGAATCCGCCGATCGCACCGACGCCGCCAGCCCCTTGCTGACGGTCGCCACGGTCCCTGAGTGTGCAATCCCCGCCGGAAAAAGCCAAGCAACCCCGCCAGGCTTTTCCCTTGCCGGGACAGGCCTTCCGGCCCGCCTCCGTGGCGTCGGACGCGACGCCTTTTAGTGGACGTCCTTCCAGTACTCCTGCTTCAGCAGGTAGGCCAGGAACGTCAGCGCCGACAGGAACAGGATCACCCACACGCCGATGCTCTGACGCTTCAGGGCCGCCGGCTCGCCGACATACTCCAGGAAGTTGGTGATGTCGCGCGCGGTCTGGTCGAACGCCCGCGCATCCTGACGGCCGGCCTGCGTGACCTTCAGGCTTTCCACGTGGCGCTCGCCGGTGGCCGGATCGGGCTGCCCGAACTCGGCGTGCTGCAGGCCCTGCAGCTCCCACAGCGGGTTGGGCATGGACGCGTTGGGGAACAGCTTGTTGTTCCAGCCCAGCGGACGCGACTCGTCGAGGTAGAACGACTTGAGGTAGGTGTAGATCCAGTCGCTGCCACGCACGCGCGAGATCACGCTCAGATCCGGCGGCATCTTGCCGAACCACTTGGCGGCGGGATCGTGCGGCATCGACACCTGGATCTGCTCGCCGAACTTAGCGCCGGTGAAGTTGAGGTTCTTCATCACCTCGTCTTCGGTCAGGCCCAGGTCCTCGGCCATGCGCGAGTAGCGCATGTACTTCAGCGAATGGCAGCCGGAACAGTAGTTCATGTACAGCTGCGCGCCGCGCTGCAGCGAGGCGCGGTCGCCCAGGTCGTTGCCGGCCTGGAGCGTGGCGCCGCCGCCGGCGGCGAACGCGGAAAACGAGATCAGCAACCCGCTGGCGAAGACAGCTAGGCGAGAGGCGAAAGTCTTAGTCATGCGTCGTCACCCGCTCGGGCACTGGCTTGGTCTTGTCGATCTTGGTCCAGATCGGCATGGTCAGGAAGAACAGGAAGTAGAACGCGGTCAGGAAGCGGCCGACGATGGTTTCCACCGGATCCGTACCCGGGCCGGCACCGATCTTGCCCAGCCAGACGAAGCAGATGGCGAACACGCCCAGCAGCACCTTGGACAGCACGCCGCGGTAGCGGTAGGACTTCACCTTGGCGCGGTCCAGCCACGGCACCAGGAACAGGATCGCGATGGCGCCGAACATCACCAGCACGCCGCCCAGCTTGTTGGGCACCACGCGCAACATCGCGTAGTAGGGCGTGTAGTACCACACCGGCTTGATGTGCTCCGGCGTGACCAGGCGGTTGGCTTCGGAGAAATTGTCGTGTTCCAGGAACCAGCCGCCCATCGCCGGGGCGAAGAACACGATGAACGCCGCGATGATCAGGAAGCCGCCGACGTAGAAGCCATCCTTGACGGTGTAGTACGGATGGAACGGCACGCCGTCCGCCGGCGCGGTCGGCGACCAGCGGTTGCCCTTCGGGCCCTTCTTGATCTCGACGCCGTCGGGGTTGTTCGAACCGACTTCATGCAGCGCGAAGATGTGCAGCACGACCAGCAGCAGCAGCACCAGCGGCAGCGCGATGACGTGCAGGGCGAAGAAGCGGTTGAGCGTGGCGTCGCTGGGCAGGTAGTCGCCCATGATCCACTCGGTCAGGCCGTTGCCGATCACCGGGATGGCGCCGAACAGCGAGATGATGACCTTGGCGCCCCAGAACGACATCTGGCCCCACGGCAGCACGTAGCCCAGGAAGGCTTCGGCCATCAGCACCAGGTAGATGAGCATGCCGAGGATCCACACCAGCTCGCGCGGCTTCTGGTACGAGCCGTACATCAGGCCGCGGAACATGTGGATGTAGACGACGATGAAGAACAGCGAGGCGCCGGTGCTGTGCATGTAGCGGATCAGCCAGCCCCACTCCACGTCGCGCATGATGTATTCGACCGAGGCGAAGGCTTCCGCCGCGCTCGGCTTGAAGTGCATCGTCAGGAAGATGCCGGTCAGGATCTGGTTGACCAGCACCACGATCGACAGCACGCCGAAGATGTACCAGATGTTGAAGTTCTTGGGCGCGTAGTACTCGCTCATGTGCTTGCGGTACACGGGCATGAAGCCCGGCGCGCGCGCGTTGAACCAGTCCATCACGCCATCGGCGGTACGGGTAATGATGTTCGCCATGGTTTACGCGCCCCCTTGCGGATCGAGGCCGACCACGATGGTGTTGTCGTCCTGGTAGAAATGCGGCGGCACCACCAGGTTGGTCGGCGCGGGCACGCCCTGGAACACGCGGCCGGCCATGTCGAAGCGCGACTTGTGGCAGGGGCAGAAGTAGCCGCCCTTCCAGTTCGGATCGTACGGCTCCGGCTTGATTTCGGCGGCCATTTCCGGCGAGCAGCCCAGATGGGTGCACAGGCCCACCAGCACGGAGATCTCCGGCTTCAGCGAGCGCGTTTCACCGGTGATGTAGGACGGCTGCTGGTCCTTGTTGGCCGACTGCGGATCGCGCAGGTTCGCGTCCAGGGTCGGCAGTGCGTCCAGAATCGCCTTGGAGCGCTTGACGATCCAGATCGGTTGGCCGCGCCACTCCAGGATCAGGCGCTGGCCTTCCTGCAGGCCGGTGAGGTCGGCGGTCACCGGAGCACCGGCCAGCTTGGCCCGTGCGCTCGGATTCCACGACTTGATAAAAGGTACTGCTGCAATACCGGCACCCACTGCACCCACCACAGCGGTGGTCGCAGTCAGGAACCGGCGTCGGCCTGTATTCACAGGCCCATTGACCCCATCGATGGCCATCCGGCACTCCGCAAAACAATAGGTAGCTAAAAAGGCTGCCAAGGCCACACCCCAGTCACCGGTGCGGGCCGCAAAAGACGGCAAAGTGTAACGGATGGCTTAATGAGCCGACAACGGCTGCCGTGGAATCAATGGCTTGCAGGCGCCCGGAGGTGCCGTCGCGGCTCAGCGCGCGGCGACGGCCTGGCGGTAGCGGTCGGCCAGCACGGCGACGCGTTCGACGTAGCGCTGGGTTTCCTTGTAGGGCGGCACGCCACCATGGCGATCCACCGCGCCTTCGCCGGCGTTGTAACCGGCGGCGGCCAGGGTCAGGTTGCCGTTGAAGCGCTTCAGCAGCCACGCTAGGTACTGTGCGCCGCCTCGGATGTTCTGGCCGGCGTTGTAGGAATCGGTCACGCCGAAGCGGCGCGCGGTGGCCGGCATCAGCTGCATCAGCCCCTGCGCGCCGGCATGCGACAGCGCCAGCGGGTTGTAGGACGACTCGGCATGCATGATCGCGCGCAGGATCGACTCCTCGACACCGAACTCGCGCGACGCTGCCGCGATCTCGGCCTGGTAGGCGGAGGTGTTGAGGCGCAGCCGGCCGAAGTCGACACCCGGATTGCCGCAGGCAAAGCAGGTCTCGATATAGCTGTACTTGATGGTGCGCAGGCTGGCGACCTGGGTGCCGCCCTGCGGACGAGCGCTGGTGTAGTGCCGCACGCCGTCCTTGATATAGGAATAGACCTGACCGCTGACCACGCGGCGCGGACCAGCGGCTGCCGGCGGAGTCGCCGGGGCGGCCGCGGGAACGATGGCGCTGGCGGAATCCGACAGGGCGGGCGTGGTGGCTGCCCCGAGGGCGGGCGTCGCTTCGGCGGGACGGGACACGGACGCGACCTGGGCCGGGCGGCTACGGTCCGGGGTGTAACGGCTGACGATCTCGCAGCTGGCGCCGCTGACGCGCTTGCTGACATAGGCCGGCACACCGTCCGCGCCGGTGCACTTGTACAGCGTGCCCGCGCTGGCCGGCAGTGCGGTCAACGCGGCCAGCACGGCCAGAAGCGTCAGAGTCCCCCTCATGCCGCGCAGTGTCCCGAATTCCCGGGTGATTGCCAAGTCCTTGTCCAACAAAGGTTTCCTCCAATCTGTGCGGCGGGTCGGAGTTCGACGCATCGGTGGCACGGCAGCCCCGGTCGAGGCCTGATACCCGCTATCAACGCCATCCGGTCCGGTTACCGGCCGCCGCGACGGGCGCGTAAACTACGCGACCCCGCCCGCCCACCCGACTGGATTAAGCGCCATGACCGGGACGCAAGCCCCCGACCTGCCGACCACGGCCGGCCCTGCCGTGACCGACCCCGCCCTCGTCCCCCTGCCCGTCGGGCGTCCCCGCGTGCCCGACCAGGTGCGCGGCAAGCTCTACATCAAGACCCACGGGTGCCAGATGAACGAGTACGACTCGGCCAAGATGGCCGACGTGCTCGCCGCCTCGGATGGGCTGGAGCTGACCGACAACCCGGAAGAAGCCGATGTGGTGCTGGTCAATACCTGCTCCATCCGCGAGAAGGCGCAGGAGAAGGTGTTCAGTCAGCTCGGCCGCTGGAAGGCGCTGAAGAACGGCGGCCGCGACGTCATCATCGGCGTGGGCGGCTGCGTGGCCTCGCAGGAAGGCGAAGCCATCGTCAAGCGCGCGCCGTACGTGGACCTGGTGTTCGGTCCGCAGACCCTGCATCGCCTGCCGGAGCTGATCCGTGCGCGCCGCGAGCAGAACAGGCCGCAGGTCGACATCAGCTTCCCCGAGATCGAGAAGTTCGACCGCCTGCCCGAGCCGCGGGCCGAGGGCCCATCGGCGTTCGTGTCGATCATGGAAGGCTGCTCCAAGTACTGCTCGTTCTGCGTGGTGCCCTACACCCGCGGCACCGAGGTCAGCCGACCGTTCGAGGACGTGCTGGTGGAAGTGGCGCAGCTGGCCGCCCAGGGCGTGCGCGAGATCAACCTGCTCGGCCAGAACGTCAATGCCTATCGCGGCCCTTACGGCGACGGCGAAGTCGCTGACCTCGGCCTGCTGATCCGCACCATCGCCGAGATCGACGGTGTCGGCCGCATCCGCTTCACCACGTCGCACCCGCTGGAATTCAGCGATTCGCTGGTCGACGCCTACCGCGACGTGCCGCAGCTCGCGAACTTCCTGCACCTGCCGGTACAGGCGGGCAGCGACCGCGTGCTATCGGCGATGAAGCGCGGCTACACGGCGCTGGAGTTCAAGCAGAAGATCCGCAAGCTGCGCGCCGTTCGCCCCGACATCTCGATCAGCTCGGACTTCATCGTCGGCTTCCCCGGCGAGACCGATGCCGATTTCGAGAAGACGATGAAGCTGATCGAGGACGTCGGCTTCGACCAGAGCTTCAGCTTCATCTACTCGCGCCGCCCCGGAACACCGGCCGCCGACCTCGAAGACGACACGCCGGACGCGGTGAAGCATGCGCGCCTGGAGCGCCTGCAGCAGCACATCAACGCCCATGCGGCCGGCATCTCGCAGCGCATGGTCGGCACGGTGCAGTCGGTGCTGGTGGAAGGCCCTTCGAAGAAGAATCCGAACGAGCTGACCGGCAAGACCGAGAACATGCGCTCGGTGAACTTCCCCGCGCATCCGCGCCTGATCGGGCAGTTCGTCGACGTGACGATCACCGAAGCCCTGTCTAACTCGTTGCGCGGCCGGATCGTCGGGGCAGATTGAGGATCCCTAGCCGACGGCGGGCAAAGGCACGCCGTCGCGCTCGTTGTCCCAGATCATGTGGATGATCTTCCAGCCGTCCTCGCCCTTGTAGAGCTGGATGCTGTTGATGCCCCGCCGCTCCGGCACGGCATCGTCCGGCGCATGGCGCGCTTCGTACGCGCTCCAGACGTGGGCGATGTTGCCGAACACGCGGATCTCGCGCCCGGTCTCGACTTCGAAGAAGTCGACGTTCGCCAGCAGTTCGTCCGCGTTTGCGCGGTACTCCGTCAGTGAGAACGACAAGCGCCACGGCTTGCCTTGCGCATCCACCCCGGTGCGGATCTGCCGGCAATCCGCATGGAAGACCACGTCCTGCGTGGACCAGTCGCGCGGACCGGCCCGACCCGAGATCATCGCGTACATCGCGTCCACCACCGTGCCGATCTCCGCCTCGTCCATTGCCGACTCCACTCCGGATGAATCGCCAGCCTATCAGTCCAGCCGCTTGCGGAAGCGCAGGATCGCCGCCGACATCATCACCGCGGTGAAGCCCAGCAATGCCAGCACATCGGCCCACAGTTCCCAGAGGCTGGCGCCACGCAGCATCACACCCCGGATCAGGCGCAGGAAATGCGTCAGCGGCAGCGCCTCGGCGATCCACTGCACGACCCTGGGCATGCCGGCGAACGGGAACATGAAGCCGGACAGCAGGATCGACGGCAGGAAGATGAAGAACGTCATCTGCATGGCCTGGAACTGGGACTGCGCGCGCGTGGAGATCAGCAGGCCCAGCGTCAGGTTGGCCACGATCAGCAGGCACGCGGCGATATAGGCATGCAGCAGGCTGCCGCCCAGCGGCACCTGGAACAGCCACATGCCCAGCGCCAGTACCACCGTCGTCTGCACCAGGCCGATGGCCACGTAAGGCAGGACCTTGCCGATCATCAGTTCGGCGCTGCTGACCGGCGTGGCGATCAGCAGCTCCATGTTGCCGCGCTCGCGTTCGCGCACGATGGCCACGCCGGTGAACAGCACCATCGTCATCGTCAGGATCACGCCGATCAGGCCCGGCACGATGTTCACCGCCGAGCGGCGTTGCGGATTGTAGAAGCCGACCACGCTGATGGTCCGGGTCGCCAGCGGGCTGCTGCTGCCGTCCAGCGGCATCTGCGCCAGCTGTGCGGCGGCGCTCTGCACCGCGTTGTCGCTGCCGTCGACGAAGATCTGCACGGCCTCGCGACCTTCCGCGCGGCGGCGTTCGTAATCGGGCGGGATCACGATCCCGATGCTGATCTCGCCCCGCCGCATTGCCTCGACCAGCTCCTGCGGCGTCGCCGCTTCCCGTTCCGGCCTGACCACGCCGGTCGCGACGATGTCCATCACCAGCGCGCGCGACGCCGATGTGCGTGCCTGATCGGCAATGCCGGCCGACAGGTCGCGCAGATTGGTGTTGATCGCGTAGCCGAACAGCAGCAGCTGCATCACCGGGATACCGACGATCATCGCCAGCGTGATGCGGTCGCGGCGCATCTGCCGCAGTTCCTTGACCATCACGGCCATCAGGCGGCGCAGGTTCATGCGGCCTCCTCGCGTGCCGGTTGGCCGCGCGTGGCGGAGACGAAGACATCTTCGAGATTGGCCTGCGATGCCGACACGCCCGCTTCGATGCCTGCGCCCCGCAGGCCCTGGGCGATGCGCGCGGCGGCATCGCCGTTTTCGGCCAGCAGCACGCGCAGCACATTGCCGATCTGCGCCACGCTGAGCACGCCGGGCAGGCCCACCAGCACCTTCTGCGCCCGACGCGGTTGTGCGGCCTCGACGACCAGCGTGCGCCCTGCCAGCTCGCCGGTCAGTGCGGCGGGAGTTCCGTCCGCCACCAGCACCCCACGGTCGAGGATCGCGATGCGATGGCAGCGCTCGGCCTCGTCCATGTAGTGCGTGGAGACCAGCAGCGTAGTGCCGGCATCGGCGAGTTCGAACAGTTTCTCCCAGAAGTCGCGGCGCGATTCCGGATCGACCGCGCTGGTCGGCTCGTCGAGCAACAGCAGTTCCGGTGCATGGATGACCGCGCCGGCCAGGGCGAGCCGCTGCTTCTGGCCGCCGCTCATGGTGCCGGCCAGTTGCTTCTGACGGTCCTTGAAGTGGTACTGCTCGACCAGGTCGTCGATGCGCCGCGTTGCCTTGGCGCGCGGAATGTCCTGTACGGCGGCGAGGAACTCCAGGTTCTCGCGCGCGGTGAGGTCTTCGAACAACGAGAACTTCTGCGTCATGTAGCCGATGCGCGCACGCAGCTGCTCGGCCTGCTCGGGTATGGGCAGACCCAGCACATCGATCTCGCCCGCCGTCGGCGTCAGCAGGCCGCACAGCATGCGGATGGTCGTGGACTTGCCGGAGCCGTTCGGGCCGAGGAAGCCGTAGACGTTTCGCTTGGGAACATCGAGGTCGACGTCGTCGACAGCGACCAGCGCGCCGAAGCGCTTGGTCAGCCCACGCACGCGGATCGCCAGGCTGTCGTCACGGGCCGCCATCGGACACCACCTGCAGCGGCGCGCCGACCGGCAGGTCGGCCGCCTCCTTGCCAAGGCTGATCTCGGCCAGATAGCTGAGCCGCGCCGCGTCCTGGCCGGTCAGCGCGAAGTACGGGGTGAAGCTGGGTTCGCTCCGGATCATCCGCACCCGGCCCAGGTAGGCTTTTTCCTGTCCATCGAGCCGGACCTGCACCGTATCGCCGATCTTGAGCCGGTTGCGCAGCGCCTGCGGCAGGTAGACGCGCGCATGCGGCGCCTCGCCGACCAGCAGTACCGCGAGCGGAGCGCCCACCGGTGCCTGGTCGCCCAGCTTGTACGGCAGGCTGTCGATGCGGCCGGCACGCGGCGCGACGACGTTGAGCTTGTCCAGCGTCACCGCCTGCACGCTGGCCTGCGCCTCGGCGGACGCGACGGCCGCCGCGCCCTGCGCGACCTGCTCGCTGCGCGTGCCGCGCTCCAGTTCCAGCAACGCCGCGTGGGCCAGCCGTACCTGCGCCTGCGCGCTCTGCGACGCCGCGCGCGCGCGGTCCACCTCGGACGCGGCCACCAGTTGCTGTCGCCCGAGCGGCTGCAGGCGTGCGTAGTAGGCATCGGCATCGCGTGCCTGTGCCTGGGCGGCGGCGAGGCTGGCGCGCGCCTGCGCGATGTCCTCGGGGCGCGGACCGGCGCGCAGTTCCGCCAGGGCTTCGCGGCTCTGCGCCGCCTGCGCCTGCGCGGCGGCCAGTTGCGACCGCGTGCGCGTGAGCTCGAGTTGCAGCAAGGGCGCGCCGGCGGCGACCTGCTGGCCTTCACGTACATCGATGCGCACGATCTTCTCGGCCACCGGCGACGGCAGCGTCACCCGGTCCCATTCCAGCGTGCCCAGCGCCTGGGGTGCGTCCGCCTTGCAGCCCGCCAGCACGATCAGCGCGGTCGCCAGTGCGGCGCGGATGGGTTCATTTCGCATGGTCCAGCTCCAGTCCGCGATCCAGCAGTACCAGCGTGTGCCGGCGCAGGTCGTCGAAGTCGATGTCGTCGGCGCCGAACAGCTGGCGCCAGATCGGTGCGCTCGCCATCGGGAACATGGTCAGCCCGATCAGCGACACCATCAGCAGGCGCGGGTCGAGGTCGGGATTGAGTTGCCCCGCCTGCTGGGCGGCGGCGAAGCGGCCCGCCATCATCTTCGGCAGCAGTGGACCGACCTGGTGGATCATCATGTCGCGCAACGCGCCGCCCTCGCAGAGGATTTCGCGTACCCACAGCGTCGGCAGCCACGGATGCTGCTGCACCACACCGGCGATGCCGTGCACGAAGCCGGCGACCAGCGCCGCCACATCGCCATCGCCGGCCTGCATCACCGGAGCGCGCATCTGCGCCACCACCGGCAACAGCCGCTCCGCCACCACGGCCTGCTGCAGTTGCGCCTTGTCGCCGAAGTAGTAGTGCACCAGTGCCGGGGTCACATTGGCCTCGCTGGCGATGTCGCGCAGCGAGCTGGCGGCAATGCCCTTCCTGGCGAAACAGGCCAGCGCGGCGTCGAGCAGCGTCGCGCGCAGGTCGGCCGACTCGGCCGTGGGACGGCGCCCGCGTGCGCGCTTGCGGGGAACGGGATCCGGCACGGGGCGCGATGCGCACGGAGGGGCTGGCGGTGGGGATGTCTTCATGGCTTTATTTAATTTTCAATTTAATTAAATCTCAACCCCCGTCTGACGGACGGCGTTGATGCGGCTTTCCCGGGCTGCGGGTTACCCTGCCGGCCCGTCTTGCAATCGCCAGGAATCGCCGCCATTTCCCCCGACAGCCCGCGCCTGTGGGTATTCACCCTGGAAGCCCGTCCGCTGCACGACAGCCCCGATTTCGCCGAGGCCGGTGGCGCCTTCATCACCTGCTACCTCCGACCCGGCTTCGTCCCGGACCCCATGCATCGCGCGATCGAATTCGTCCGTGCGCAGGGGTGGGAAGTGATCGCGGTGGAGGACGAGCCGCTGCAGATCGCGCGCCACGAGGCACCCGAAGGCGACCATTTCGACCAGGCCCTCGTCGATGATGAGGTCTACGTTTTCCACCAGTGGCCGGTCGACGACGCGGACGACCAGACCCGCCACTGATTCCACGCCACGAGATCCCTGCTCCCGCCCCATGACTGCTCCCAGCCAACACGAATTCACCCTGCAGCCCGAGAACGTCGAGCGCCTCGCCAACCTGGCCGGGCCGTTCGACGCGCACCTGCGCCAGATCGAACTGCGCCTGGGTGTGGAGATCGCCAACCGCGGCGCCATCTTCCGCGTCACCGGGCCGGAGAAGTCCGCCGCCGCCGCCGAGAAGCTGCTGCACGCGCTGTACGACGAGACCGCCAGCGAGACCTTCGACAGCGAGGCCATCCACCTGCGCCTGAATGCAGCCAATGTCGACCGTGTCGCCGAGGCCGACTACGCCCCGCAGGACGTGGCCATCAAGGTCAAGCGCGGCACCGTGCGCGGTCGCGGCGCCAACCAGGCCAGGTACCTGCACGCCATCGCCACCCACGACATCAATTTCGGCATCGGCCCGGCCGGTACCGGCAAGACCTTCCTGGCCGTGGCCAGTGCGGTCGAGGCATTGAACGAATCGCGCGTGCAGCGGCTGATCCTGGTGCGTCCGGCGGTCGAGGCCGGCGAGAAGCTCGGCTTCCTGCCCGGCGACCTGACCCAGAAGGTCGATCCCTACCTGCGACCGCTGTACGACGCGCTCTACGAGATGCTCGGCGTGGAGAAGGTGGTCAAGCTGCTGGAGAAGAACGTCATCGAGATCGCACCGCTGGCCTACATGCGCGGCCGCACGCTCAACGACGCGTTCGTCATCCTCGACGAGGCGCAGAACACCACCATCGAGCAGATGAAGATGTTCCTGACGCGCATCGGCTACGGCAGCACCGCCGTCGTCACGGGCGACCTGACCCAGATCGACCTGCCCAAACACCAGAAATCCGGTTTGAAGGACGCCCTGGACGTACTGCGCGGCGTGGACGGCATTTCGTTCAACTTCTTCACCAGCCGCGACGTCGTGCGGCATCCGCTGGTGGCGAAGATCGTGCGGGCTTACGATGCGCGGGATGGCAAGGATTCCGAAACGGGTCCCGCCGCCTGATTCCCGTAGCGTCGAGCTTGCTCGACCGCTCATGAGATCGGCATCCGGCAAAAGGCCGTCGAGCACGCTCGACGCTACAAAGGCATACCCATGACCCAAGGCCCCGTCCGCCTCGAAGTCTCCGTCAACTACGCGTTGCCGCGCGCGGGTATCCCGTCCGCCGTGAGCTTCCGCAAGTGGGTGGCAGCCGCGTTGAAGGGCCGCATCCGCGAGGCCGACCTGGCCATCCGTATCGTCGACAGCAAGGAAGGCCGCGCGCTCAACCGGCATTACCGGGGCCGGGACTACGCGACCAACGTGCTCAGCTTCCCGGCCGAAATGGCCGAGGGCGTCAAGCTACCGAAGGGCGTGAAGATGCCGTTGCTCGGCGACCTGGTGATCTGCGCGCCGGTGGTCGCGCGCGAGGCGAAGGAACAGAAGAAGCCACTGGCGTCCCACTACGCGCACATGACCGTGCACGGCACCCTGCACCTGCTGGGCTGGGACCACGAGGACGACAAGGAAGCCGAATGCATGGAACAGCTCGAGCGCGAGATCCTGGCCGAACTCGGCATCGCCGATCCGTATGCGGAAGACTGAGCGCATGACGCGACGCCTGATGCTCGCGCCGCTGCTGGCGCTCTGCCTTCCGCCGTCCGCCGCCGCGCAGGCCGAGAGGCCCGACCTCGCCGCCCTGATCGAGTGCCGCGGCGACCTGGGCCAGCTCGGCGCGCTGGCGCCCCTGCTCGAGGATCCGCTCAAGGCGGTCGCGATGGGTTGGGAGCCGTTGCCGCAGGCGAACATGTTCATGAGCGAGTATCGCCTGCTCAACGCGGTGCGCGTCTTCGGGCACGACACGGACCACGTCGCCTTTTCCGGCAGCGGCATCATCGCCGTGCTCGATCTGCCCGATCCGCGCCCGCTTGCCCGTCAACTGGCGCTGGAAACCGCCATCGACACCCCTGCCAAGGCCATGTTCGGCAAGGAGGTCCGCAGCGAGGAAGTCCGCGATCCGGCGACGGGCAAGGTGTGGATCGACTCCGCCGTACTGAACGTCAGCAACGTGTCCTCGCACCCGGGCAAGACGCTGGCCGGCTGCAGCTACAGCATGGACCTGCCCGAGGACGACGCCGAAGAAGACGGCGGGGACGGGGCATCGCCGCCTGCGCCGGCCATCCAACCGGGTTAGACTGGCCGCCACGCCCCGTGGGGCGCATATTCCCCCGAGATGTCAGAAGACGACAGTACCCTCGCGCCGGAAGGCTCCGACAAGCCGTCGGAGAAACGGCGCACTTGGCTGGACCGCCTCAGTTCGGCGTTCTCCGGCGAACCGAGCACACGAGACGACCTGGTGGCCATCCTGCGCGACGCGCAGTCCGACGGCCTGATCGCAGGCGACACCCTCAAGATGATGGAAGGCGCCATCGCGGTCGCCGACCTCACCGTGGGCGACGTCATGGTGCCGCGCGCGCAAATGGTCTCGCTGCCGGTGGAAGCGCGCTTCCTCGACCTGATGAAGGACGTGGTGGAATCCGGCCACTCCCGCTTTCCGGTGCACGGCGAGAACAAGGACGAGATCCTCGGCATCTTGCTGGCCAAGGACCTGCTGCGCGGCGTCGTGGCCGACAACGGGCCGGGCAGCGTGCGCGAACTGCTGCGGCCGGCGGTGCTGATACCGGAATCGAAGAAGCTCAACCTGCTGCTGAAGGAATTCCGGCTGTCGCGCAACCACATGGCGATCGTCGTGGACGAGTACGGCGGTGTAGCCGGCCTGGTCACCATCGAGGACGTGCTGGAGCAGATCGTCGGCGAGATCGACGACGAGCACGACGAAGCCGAGGACGGCGCGGCGCTGATCGCGGCGCAGGCCGATGGCCAGTTCGTGGTCGATGCGCTGACACCGATCGCCGACTTCAACGAGCGCTTCGGCGCCGACTTCCTAGACGACGAGTACGACACCGTCGGCGGCCTGATCACCGCGGCCATCGGCCACCTGCCGGAGACCGGCGAGGAACTGACGCTGGGACGCTTCATGTTCCGCGTGGCCCGCGCCGATGCCCGCCGCGTGCATGCCTTCCACGTCGGAGTGCTGGCCGATGCGTAACGCAGCCGCGCGCCTGGCGCTGCTGGGCGTGCTGTGGCTGCTGGCGTCCGCCGCCTGGGCGGCGCCGCGGATCGGCGTGGCGACGATGGCGCCGGGCGAGGTGTTCTTCGAGCGCTTCGGCCACAACGCCATCGTGGTGGTCGACCCCGCCAGCGGCGATGCGATCTCGTACAACTTCGGCTTCTTCGATCCGGGCGAAGCCGACTTCGTCGGTAACTTCGCCCGTGGCCATATGATGTATTACCTGGTCGCGCTGCCGTTCGAACAGGACCTGATGCAGTACCGCGCCAGCGGGCGTGGCGTGTCGCTGCAGTGGCTGGACATCGAGCCGGCACAGGCACAGGCCCTCGCGGACGCGTTGGCCGAGCGGGCCAGGCCCGAGAACGCGCGCTACCGCTACGACTACTTCACCTCCAACTGTTCGACGCAGGTGCGCGACGCGCTGGATGCCGCGCTCGGCGGCAGGCTGAAGTCGCAGCTGGCGGGCCGCTCGCGCGGCAACACCTTCCGCAGCGAGGCGGTGCGCCTGGCCTCGCCGGCGACGTGGATGTGGCTGGGCTTCGACCTGGGCCTTGGCCCGAATGCCGACAAGCCGATGTCGCGCTGGGAAGAGGCCTACGTGCCGATGCGCCTGGCCGATAGCCTGCGCGAAGCGAAGAATGCGGCCGGACGCCCGCTGGTGCAGTCCGAAATGCAGTTGCTGCCGCACCGCATCGCCGCCGAACCCGCGGAAACGCCGCGCCGCTGGCTGCCGTGGCTGGGCGCGGGCGTGCTGATCGCGATCGTTCTCGCCGTCGCCGGCCGGCGCTGGCCGCGTGCCGTGGCCGGCATCGCGGTGCCGTTCTGGCTGCTGTGTTTCATCGGCGGCGCCCTGCTGGTCTATCTGTGGGGCTTCACCGAGCACTGGGCGGCATGGGCCAACCGCAATCTGCTGCTGCTGAATCCGCTGTGCGTGCTGCTGGTGCCCGGCGCAATCGCCGTGTTGCGCCGCCGCACGCCGCCGGTGTGGTTCGGCTGGCTGGCGACCGCCATCGCGATGGGTGCGCTGGTCGCGTGGTTCCTGCACTGGCTGCCGTTGCGGCTGCAATACAACCAGACCTGGATCGCCCTGCTGCTGCCCGTGCACCTGGCGCTTGCATACGTATTCATGCCCCGACGCTTGTCGCACTGAGCCACGCCACGCACGATGCGGCCCTCTGCCTATCGCGAGGGTCGCATGCCCCGTTTCCTCTCCACGCTTGTCGTGCCCCTGACAGTCTTGTTCGCCGTCGCTGCCTCCGCGCACGCCGGACCCGGCCCACGCATCGCCTCGCCCGACGGCTCCATCGTCGTCGAGTTGTCCACCGACAACGACGGCCGTCCGGCGTACGCGGTCTCGCGCAAGGGCCAACCGGTCATCACGCCGTCGCGCCTGGGCTTCCTGTTGCTCGATGCGCCCAAGTTCGAGCGCAACATCGAGATCGTGCAGCCGCGCACGCGCAGCTTCGACGAGACCTGGGAACAGCCCTGGGGCGAGCGCCGCTTCATCCGCAACCATTACAACGAATTGACGGTCACGCTGAAGGAGAAGGCGAAGCCCTTCCGCCGCTTCGACGTGGTGTTCCGCGTGTTCGACGATGGCGTCGGCTTCCGCTACCGGTTCCCGAAGCAGGCCGGACTGGAGCAGGTGAAGATCGGCGAGGAACTGACCGAGTTCTCGCTGGCCCGCGACGCGACGGCGTGGTGGATCCCGGCCGGGGAATGGAACCGCGAGGAGTACCTGTACCACCGCACGCCGGTGCAGCAGGTCGGCGACGCGCAGACGCCGATCACCTTCAAGTTCGACGACGGTACCCATCTGTCGATCCACGAGGCCGCGCTGGTCGACTACAGCGGCATGAACCTCACCCGCGTCGAAGACCGCCGCCTGAAGGCCGACCTGACGCCGGGCATCGGCGAAGGCAAGGTGGTTCGCGCGGCACCGTTCGACACGCCCTGGCGCACGCTGCTGCTGAGCGATGATGCAGCCGGCCTGGCGATGTCCAGCCTGACCCTCAACCTCAACGAGCCCAACGCGCTCGGCGACGTGTCGTGGGTGAAGCCGATGAAGTACGTCGGTGTGTGGTGGGAAATGCACCTGGAGCTGAAGAGCTGGGCGTCCGGACCGAAACACGGCGCTACCAACGAGAACGTCCGCAAGCACATCGACTTCGCCGCCAGGCACGGCTTCGGCGGCGTGCTGGTGGAAGGCTGGAACGTGGGTTGGGATGGGGACTGGTTCGGCAACGGCGAAGACTTCAGCTTCACCCGGTCGTATCCGGACTTCGACCTGGAAGCGCTGAGCGCGTATGCGCGTTCGAAGAACGTGGTGCTGATCGGCCACCACGAAACCTCCGGCAACGCCGCGCACTACGAAGAGCAGATGAGCGACGCCTTCGACCTGTATCAGCGTGTCGGCGTGCCGGCCGTGAAGACCGGCTACGTGGCCGACGCCAGCCAGGCCAAGGTCACCGGCACCGACGGCAAGCGCCACTACGCGTGGCATGAAGGGCAGGACATGGCGCGCCACCACCTGAAGGTCGTGACCGAAGCCGCCAAGCGCCATATCGCCGTCAATCCGCACGAACCGATCAAGGACAGCGGCCTGCGCCGCACCTATCCGAACTGGATCACCCGCGAGGGCGCGCGTGGCATGGAGTTCAGCGCGTGGGGCCAGCCCGGCAATCCGCCGGAACACGAGGCCAACCTGGTGTTCACCCGCCTGCTGGCCGGGCCGATGGACTACACGCCGGGCATCTTCGGCATGAAGACCCGCTCCACCGATGGCATCGCGACCACCTGGGCCAAGCAGCTGTCGCTGTACGTGGTGATCTACAGCCCGTTGCAGATGGCGGCCGACCTGCTGGAGAACTACGAGAAGAACCCGGCGCCGTTCCAGTTCATCAAGGACGTGCCGGTGGACTGGGACGACACCCGCGTGCTGAACGGCGAAGTGGGCGACTACGTCACCATCGCGCGCAAGGAGCGCGGCGGCGACAACTGGTACCTGGGCTCGCTGACCGACGAAGATGGTCGCACGCTGACCGTGCCGCTCTCCTTCCTCGACGACGGCCGCCGTTACACCGCGCAGATCTACCGCGACGGCGACCAGGCGAACTGGAAGACCGCGCCGCAGGACATCGTGATCGAGGAACGCAGCGTGACGCGTGGCGACACGCTGACGCTGAAGCTCGCACCGGGTGGCGGGCAGGCGATCCGCTTCGTGGCGCAGTAGCGATGTAGCTTTCTGTAGGAGTGACGCGAGTCGCGACCGCGGAGGCGCGGCGTCCGAGGACGCGGACGGTACACGGATCCTGCGGAGGCATTGACACGCCTTCCGCTGGATCCGTGCATGGCAATTCCAAGGACCTTCATTGCCGCGGTCGCGACTCACGTCGCTCCTACAGGGGCACTCAGGCTTGTCGGAAGCGGCGGCGTGGCGCACGATTCACGCCATGAATGACGTCGCCCACATCGAATCCAAACCCGCCCTCCCCCAGTGCGTGATCAACTGCGTGGTCTACGACAAGGGCGGCAAGCGGCGCGACATCGGCCTGGACGAGATCAGCGACGTGCTGGCCGTCGACGACGGCAGTTTCATCTGGGTGGGCCTGTACGAACCGGCCGACACGATCCTCGAGAAGCTGCAGGAGGAGTTCTGCCTGCACGACCTCGCGGTGGAGGACGCGCAGAACGCGCACCAGCGTCCGAAGCTCGAGGCCTACGGCAATTCACTGTTCGTCGCGGTGCATACCGCACAGGTGGTGGACGACCGCATCAAGTTCGGCGAGACCCATGCCTTCCTCGGCCCGCGCTACCTGGTGACGGTGCGCCATGGCGCGTCGCTGTCGTACGCGCCGGTGCGCGAGCGCGTGCAGCGCGAACCGGAGCTGCTCGCGCTCGGTCCATCGTACGGGCTGTATGCGGTGCTGGACTACATCGTCGACAACTACCGGCCGATCATCGACCAGTTCAAGCGGACACTGGACGCGCTGGAGAAGGACATCTTCGCCGACACCTATCGCCGGGTGACGGTGGTGAAACTGTACGAGCTGAAGCGCGAACTGACCCAGATGCGGCTGGCGGTGGCGCCGCTGCAGGACGTGCTGGCGCAGCTGACGCGCTCGCAGAGCGCGCTGATCCCCGAGGAAGTGCGGCTGTACTTCCGCGACGTGCAGGACCACGTGCTGCGGGTCAACGAGTACACCGACACGCAGCGCGAGATGCTGACCACCGCGCTCAGCGTCAACCTGTCGCTGGTGACGCTGGCGCAGGGCGAGATCGTCAAGCGGCTCGGCGCCTGGGCGGCGCTGCTCGCCGCGCCCACGCTGATCACCAGCTGGTACGGCATGAACTTCAAGCACATGCCCGAACTGGGTGGCCGCTTCGCCTACCCCCTGCTGATCGCCGGCGTGGCGCTGACCTGCTACGGCCTGTACCGCCTGTTCAAGCGCTCGCGCTGGCTCTGATGCCCCTACGCCGGCGGACTGCGACCAAAGTCGAAGCCTGAATCGGACATTACGGATTGACCGGTTTCCCGCATGGGGTGACCCTTGTGCGGACTCGCAGGAGGGTTCCCGAATGAATGGTTTTTCCAAGATCGGCTGGGCGGCGCTCGCGCTGCTCGGCGCGGTGTGTCTGGGCGTGGTGGCGCTGCGCCAGGGCGAACAGATCAGTGCGCTGTGGATCGTCGTGGCGGCGGTCTCCATCTACCTGGTCGCCTACCGCTACTACAGCCTGTACATCGCCAAGAACGTGATGCAGCTGGACCCGACCCGGGCCACGCCGGCGCACATCAACAACGATGGCCTGGACTACGTGCCCACCAACAAGCACGTGCTGTTCGGCCACCACTTCGCCGCGATCGCGGGCGCCGGTCCGCTGGTCGGCCCCGTGCTGGCCGCGCAAATGGGTTACCTGCCCGGCATGCTGTGGCTGATCGCCGGCGTCGTGCTGGCGGGTGCGGTGCAGGACTTCATGGTCCTGTTCATCTCCAGCCGCCGCAACGGCCGCTCGCTGGGTGACCTCGTCCGTGAGGAAATGGGCCAGGTGGCCGGCACGATCGCGCTGTTCGGTGCCTTCCTGATCATGATCATCATCCTGGCGGTGCTGGCGATGATCGTGGTGAAGGCGCTGGCGGAAAGCCCGTGGGGCATGTTCACGGTGATCGCCACGATGCCCATCGCGATCTTCATGGGCATCTACATGCGCTACATCCGCCCCGGCAAGATCGGCGAGATCTCGGTGGTCGGCATCATCCTGCTGTTGCTGGCCATCTGGTTCGGCGGCAAGGTCGGCGCGCATCCCACCTGGGGTCCGGCGTTCACCTTCACCGGCACCCAGATCACCTGGATGCTGATCGGCTACGGTTTCGTCGCCGCCGTGCTGCCGGTGTGGCTGCTGCTGGCCCCGCGCGACTACCTGTCGACCTTCCTGAAGATCGGCGTGATCGTCGCGCTGGCCATCGGCATCGTCATCGCCAGCCCGGAAGTGACCTCGCTGAAGATGCCGGCGCTGACGCAGTTCGCCAGCACCGGCGACGGCCCGGTCTGGAAGGGTGGCCTGTTCCCGTTCCTGTTCATCACCATCGCCTGCGGCGCGGTGTCGGGCTTCCACGCGCTGATCAGCTCGGGCACCTCGCCCAAGCTGCTGGCCAACGAGACCCACACCCGCTACATCGGCTACGGCGGCATGCTGATGGAATCCTTCGTCGCCATCATGGCGCTGGTCGCGGCCTCGATCATCGAGCCGGGCGTGTACTTCGCCATGAACAGCCCCGCCGCCGCGATCGGCACCACCGCGGTCGACGTGGCCGCCAAGGTCAGCAGCTGGGGTTTCGTGGTGACGCCGGAAATGCTGGAGCAGACGGCGCACAACATCGGCGAGAGCACCATCATCTCGCGCGCCGGTGGCGCTCCGACGCTGGCCGTCGGCATCGCGGTGATCCTGCACGACGCGCTGCCTGGCGGCGACGCGATGATGGCGTTCTGGTACCACTTCGCCATCCTGTTCGAGGCGCTGTTCATCCTGACCGCCGTGGACGCGGGCACGCGTGCCGGCCGCTTCATGCTGCAGGACCTGCTCGGCAACTTCATCCCGCCGCTGCGCAGGACGGATTCCTGGGGCGCGAACGTCATCGGCACCGCCGGCTGCGTCGCCCTGTGGGGTTACTTCTTGTATCAGGGCGTGGTGGATCCGCTGGGTGGCATCAACACCCTGTGGCCGCTGTTCGGCATCGCCAACCAGATGCTCGCCGGCATCGCGTTGATGCTGTGCACTGTGGTGCTGTTCAAGATGAAGCGCGACCGCTACGCCTGGGTGACCATCGTGCCGGCGGTGTGGCTGCTGATCTGCACGACGTACGCAGGCCTGATCAAGATCTTCGACAGCAACCCGGCGGTCGGTTTCGTCGCCCAGGCCAAGAAGTACCAGGCCTCCATCGCCGACGGCCAGTTGCTCGGTGCCGCCAAGAGCATGAGCCAGATGCACCAGGTGGTGATCAACAGCTACGTCAACACCGCACTGACCGTGCTGTTCCTGTTCGTGGTGTTCAGCGTGCTGCTGTACGCGGTCAAGGCGATCCTGAAGGCCCGCGCCAGCAGCGAGCGCACCGATCGGGAGTCGCCGTATGTCGCGCTGACGGAAGAGCAGCAGAAGGTGTGGCTGTAAGCCATGGGCACCGAACTCGTTCCGCTCTCGCACTTCGCCACGCACAAGCGTGTGTGGCGGAGGCTGGTGCAGACGGCGCGGCTGTGCTGCGGCGTGCCGGACTACGACAACTACGTCCGGCACGTGCTGGAGAAGCATCCCGACCGCGAACCGATGGACTACAAGACCTTCTTCCGCGAGCGGCAGGAGGCCCGGTTCGGCGGCAAGAGCGGGTTCCGCTGCTGCTGAGGCCGCGGGCCCCGGGAGAAACAAGAAGGGCGAAGCCGGTGGCTTCGCCCTTTTTCGTTCCGGCTTTCCTGCAGGAGCGACGTGAGTCGCGACGTTGATGTTTCCGGTCGCGACTTACGTCGCTCCTACAGGGTTTCCTTCGTCAGCCCTGCCCTGCCATCCCTCGCAGCACCACGCCGACCACGTAGGCGGCGACGGTGCCCGTCGCGTATCCCAGCGCCCCGAGCAGTGCGCCCACCGGTGCCAACGAGGGGTGGAACACCGTGGCCACCACCGGCGCCGAGGCCGGGCCACCGATGTTGCTCTGCGAGCCCATCGCGAAATAGAAGAACGGCACCTTGAGCAGTTTCGCCAGCAAGGCCAGCAGCACGATGTGGACGAGGATCCAGATCAGGCCCAGCGCCAGCAGCCAGGGCTTGTCGGCCAGCGAACCGATGTCCATCTGCATGCCGATGCAGGCGATCAGGATGTACAGGAACAGGGCGCCGATCTTCGACGCACCGGCGCCATCCAGCGTGCGCGCGCGGGTCAGGCTCAGGCCGAGGCCGACGAACGTCGACAGCACGACGACCCAGACGAAGGGTTCGTGCAGGCTGACTTGCTTCGCCCACGACACGTTCTGTGCGAACCACGACGACGCGGGCCCGGCAATGGCATGCGACAGGCCGACCGAGCCGAACGCGATGCCGAGGATGACCATCAGGTCGGGTAGCGTCGTTACCCGCTCGTGCTGCTTCTGGTAACTGGCGAGGCGCTCCTTCAGCTCCTCGATCGCACGCGTATCCGCGCCGCTGCGCGCATCGATCGCCTGCGCGCGGTTGGCCAGGAAGATCAGCACGGCCATCCATACGTAACCCACACTGACATCGACGACGACGAACTGCCCGAACGTGGTTTCGTCGACCGCGAACACCTCCTTCATCGCCAGCATGTTGGCGCCGCCGCCGATCCAGCTGCCCGCCAGTGCCGCCATGCCGCCCCACGTGTCGCCGGCCACGGTTTCCGGATGGATGAATCCCATCAGCCAGAAGGCTACCCATGCACCGACCATGATGCTGATCGAGGCCCCGGCATACATCGCCAGCAGCTTCGGCCCCAGTTTCAATACGCCCTTCAGGTCGATGGTCAGCGTCAGCAACACCAGTGCGGCCGGCAACAGCACGCGGCTGGCGACCGGGTTGTACAGCTTGCTGGCGTTGCCGTCGATCAGGCCAATGCTGTTGTAGATGCCCGGAATGAAGTAGCACAGCAGCAAGGCCGGCACGTAGGTATAGAACTTTTTCCAGGCACCGGTCTCGCGCGACGATGTCCAGAACACGACGCCCAATGTGGCGGCGATGAGGCCAAACAGGACGATGTCGTTCTGGATCAGTGCGGTGGAAGGGGCAACGGAGTCGGCCACGAAAGCATTCCCACAGGTTCGCCGCGGGAAAGGAGGTCAGGCGATGCGCGGCGCACCGCCGGACCGGAGGCCGCCGAGCTACTGCCCGGCCATCGACCGCAGTACCTGGCCCAGGCCATAGGCGATCACGGTGCCCGTGGCGTAGCCGACCGTCCCCAGCAGCACACCCACCGGCGCCAGGCTCGGATGGAACGCTGCGGCCACGACCGGTGCCGACGCGGCGGCGCCGATGTTGCCCTGCGAACCGACCGCGAAGTAGAACAACGGCGCTTTCACCAGCTTCGCCGCCACCCAGATGACCAGGATGTGGACCAGCATCCAGATGACGCCGATGGCCAGCAACTCGGGGCGAGCCGCCAATTGCAGGAAGTCCATCTGCATGCCGATACAGGCGATCAGGAAGTACAGGAACATCGTGCCGACCCGCGAAGCGCCGGCGCTTTCCAGCCGGCGTACGCGGGTGAAACTCAGGCCCAGGCCGATCACCGTGGACAGCACCACCACCCAGACAAAGGACGAATCCAGGCTGTAGCGCGAGGCGTTGGCCACGTTGGCCGCGCACCACGCCGCCAGCGGCGAGGCCACGGCGTGCGCAAGTCCTACGGCGCCGAATGCCAGGCCGACGATCACCATCATGTCGCTGAGGCTGGGGATGCGCGCGTTGGCGGCCTCGTAGGCCGCGATCCGTTCCTTCATCTCATCGAGGGCGCGCGTGTCGGCGCCGCTGCGCGCGTCCAGCCGCGCGGAGCGACCGGACAGGAACAGCAGCGTCGCCATCCACAGGCTGGCGACGGCCACATCAACCACAGCGAACTGGCCGAACAGCGTCGCGTCGACGGCGTACACCTCGCGGATGGCGACCATGTTCGCGCCACCGCCAATCCAGCTGCCGGACAAGGCGGCCATGCCCTTCCAGGTGTCGCCGGCTACCGCCGGGGGGTGTATCCACTGCATCAGCTGGAACGACACGATGGCGCCCAGCACGACGCCGACGGTACCGGCGCAGAATACGAACAACAGCTTGGGGCCGAGTTTCAGGATGCCTTTCAGATCGACCGACAGCGTGAGCAGCACCAGCGCCGCGGGCAGCAGCACACGGCTGGCGACGGGGTTGTAGAGGCTGTTGTTGCCACCGTCGATCAGGCCAACGGTGTTGTAGAACGCGGGGATGAAGTAGCACAGCAGCAAGGCCGGCACCCACGCGAAGAATTTCTTCCAGAACGGCGTAGGACCACTGGACAGCCAGAAGATCAGGCCGAGCGTGCCGGCAATGAGGCCGAACAGGACGATGTCGTTCTGGATCAGCGCGGCGGAGGGTTCGGTGGCTTCAATCGCCATCGGCGGCGTACTCCTTCAATCAAAGAAGAAGGGCCGGCGTGACCGACCCTTCAGTGCAGGCCTCAGCGGCCGATGTGCTGCTTCAGCCAGGCGTTGACGGTGTCGTGCCACAGGATGCTGTTCTGCGGCTTCAGCACCCAGTGGTTCTCGTCGGGGAAGTACAGCAGCTTCGACTCGATGCCCTTGCGCTGCAGCGCGGTGAACGTGGACAGGCCCTGGTCCACCGGCACGCGGTAGTCCTTTTCGCCTTGCACCACCAGCATCGGCACGCGCCACTTGGCGACATGGTTGACCGGATTGAACTTCTCGTAGTTCTTCGGTGCGTCGAACGGTGTACCGCCATTCTCCCACTCGGTGAACCACAGCTCTTCGGTCACGTGGCCCATCGAACGCGTATCGAACACGCCGTCGTGGTTGACGAGGCACTTCCACGGCTCGTTCCAGTTGCCGGCGATCCAGTTGATCATGTAGCCGCCATAGCTGGCGCCGAGCGCGCACGCCTTGCTGCCGTCGAGGAAGGCGTACTGCTTCTGCACCGCCGCCCAGCCCTTCTGCAGGTCTTCCAGCGGGCGGTCGCCCCAGTGCTGGCTGATCGCGTCGGTGAAGGCCTGGCCGTAACCGGTGGAGCCGTGGAAGTCGATCATCACCACCGCATAGCCTTGGCCCGCGTAGGTCTGCGGATTCCAACGGTAGCTCCAGCCATTGCCGAAGCTGCCCTGCGGACCGCCGTGGATCAGGAAGGCGACCGGATACGTCTGGCCTTCCACGTAGTCGTGCGGCTTGACGACGTAGCCGTGCACGGTCTCGTTGTTCCAGCCCTTGAAGGTGAACTGTTCGAAGTCGCCGAACGATACGTCCTTCAGCACCTCGCCGGCCGTCGGCGTGATGGCGCGCAAGGTGGCGCCGACGTCGTCGCTGGTGGCGTAGATGACGTCACCGGATTGCAACGTGTTGCGCGACAACACCAGCGTCTTGCCAGCCATGTCGAACGCCGAGACGCTACCGTCGCCAACGATCTTGCGGGTCTGGCCGCTCTGGATGTCCACCGAGAACAAGGGGTGTTCGCCCATGTCCTGTGCCGTGGTGTAGATCCGTTCGCCGTCGTCCGAGAGCACGATGCTGTCAGCGCTGCGATCCCAGTCCGGCGCGATCTCGCGGACTTTTCCGTTGTCCAGATCCATCGCCATCAGGCCATAGCGGTCGGCTTCGAAACCCGGGCGCTTCATCGCGCGGTAGAACAGCGTCTTGCCGTCGGCACTGAACACCGGACCGGTGTCCCAGGCGGGATTGGCCGCCGTCAGGTTGACCGGCGCGCTGCTGCCGTCGGCGGCGATCCTGTACAGGTCGAAGTTGGTCGACCACGCTTCCCCTTTACCGGCCACGCGGATCGCCGCAACGACCGACGCGCCGTCCGGCGACCAGGTGTATTCGTCGGCGCCGCCGAACGGCTTGGACGGCGCATCGCCATCCAGGCGGTCGGTCAGCGACGTCGCGGTGGCGACCGGCTTGGCCTTGCCTTCCGGCAGCGCGGCGACGAACAGGCGGCTGCGGCGACCATCGGCCCAGGTGTCCCAGTGGCGCACGAACAGGCCGTCATAGACCACGCCGGTGCTCTTCTTCGCGGCGGTGTCGTCGAGCCTCTTCTTCGTACAGGCGAAGTCGGCCTTGCAGTCGGCGAAGGTGTCGGTGCTGAACAGCACACGGGCGCCATCGGGCGAAAGCTTGTAGCTGGCCACCTCCAGCGCGAAGTCGGTCAGCTGGCGCGGCGTGCCGCCCGCGACCGGCTGCGCATACAACTGCTGGGTGCCGGACTTGGCACTGAGGAAGTAGACGGTCTTGCCGTCCGGCGAGAACGACGGCGAGTTGACGCTCCAGCCTTCCGGGGTCAGACGCTTCGGCGGCGCCATGTCGCGGGTCAGCAGATTGCGGATCCACAGGCTGCTGCTGGCTTTCACCACGTCGGCATCGACGATGCGCTTGGCGAACACGACAGTGCTGCCATCCGGCGACAGCGTCGGCGAGGACACGCGGTCCAGCTTCTGCAAGTCACGGACATCGAGGCCACGGGCGGCGGCCAGCGACGGCAGCGCGGCCAGCAGGCAGAAGGGCAACAGGGCGGATTTCAGCTTCATCCGGGGCTCCGGCAACAGGGAAACCCCGATGGTAGGCGCTAAGCGCGCCGGGGCGCAAAGGCGTCAGGTCACGCCTTTGCACCGTGTGTCAGTTCACTTTGGGCCGGATCCGGCTTCGCCCAATGCCTTCGACTTGGCGCCGGTGCGGTAGAGCAGCCAGCCGACGATCGCCAATACCGCCAGGCCGACGATCTCGCCCTGCTGGAACGCTTCCGGCAGCACCAACACGTCGCGGTCCTTGGTCGCGTAGATGGCCACGCCGACCGCGATGCCCATCAGCGCCTCGCCAGTGATCAGGCCGGCGGCGAACAGGGTACCGGGACGATGGATGCGATCCCGCGCCTCCTCGTCCTTGGTGCCGACCATGCCGTGGCGCTTCTCGACCAGATAGGCCAGCAGGCCGCCCAGGAAGATCGGCACCATCAGTTCCAGCGGCAGGTAGATGCCGATGGCCGCGGCCAGCACCGGCACGCGGAAGCTGCTGCCCTTGGCCTTCAGCGCCTCGTCGATCGCGATAATGATCGCGCCGATCACCGCGCCGATGCCGATGATGCCCCACGGCAGCTCACCGCCGAACAGGCCCTTGGCGACCGACGCCATCAGCGTGGCCTGCGGGGCGGAAAGCGGATTCGGATGCTCGGCCGTCGGCGCACCGATGCCGTAGGCCTCGGACAGGATGTTCAGCACCGGCGCCATGATCAGCGCGCACGAGAACGCACCGATGCCCAGCATCAGCTGCTGCTTCCATGGCGTGGCACCGACGATGTAGCCGGCCTTCAGGTCCTGCAGGTTGTCGCCGCCGACCGCCGCCGCGCAGCACACCACCGCACCGATCATGATCGCGGCCACCGCACCCAACGGCGCACCGCCGGCGCCGACCGCCATGCGCCCGCTTTCACCCAACAGCAACAGCAGCACGACGGAGGCGAACAGGATGGTGGCGATGGTGATGCCCGATACCGGATTGTTGGACGAACCCACCAGGCCCGCGAGATACGCGGACACCGAGACGAACAGGAAACCCGCAACGATCATGATGATCGCCATCGGAATGCTGACGTGCCACATGCCAACGATGGCCTGGTACAGCAGCAGCAGCGGCAGCACGAACACCACCAGCGCCACCAGCATCCACTTCATCGGCAGGTCGCGGTCGGTCTCGGCGACATCGGCGCCACCCGAGCCCGCACGCGCGGCGGCGATGCCGCTCTTGACGCCGGACAGCAGCGACTTGCGCAGCGAGAACAGCGTCCACACGCCGCCGATCAGCATGGCGCCGACGCCGAGGTAGCGGATCTTCGCGGACCAGATGGCGCCGGCGATATCTTCCGCTCCCGCACCCGCGATGCTTTGCGCCAGTGCCGGATCCGTCCCCATGAAGAACATGTGGTAGAGCGGAATGGCGATATGCCATGACAGGATGCTGCCGGACAGCACCACGATGCCGATGTTCAGGCCGACGATGTAGCCCACGCCCAGCAGCGCCGGCGACAGGTTGGTACCGAGGTAGCCGAGATACTTGCCGAAGAAGCCCGCGCCGGCCGCAGTGTCCGGGATCAGGCGCATGCCACTGTGCGCGGCGACCTTCAGCACGCCGCCGATGGCGGCGGAGAACGCGAGGATCTTCAGGCCGGGACCGGGATTCTCGCCGGCCTTCAGCACTTCGGCCGCAGCCTTGCCTTCGGGGAACGGCAGCGGCTCTTCGACGATCATCGAGCGGCGCAGCGGCACCGAGAACAGCACGCCCAGCAGGCCGCCGAGACCTGCGATGGCCAGCACCCACGAATACTGGAAGTCCTGCCAGTAGCCCAGGATGATCAGCGCGGGGATGGTGAAGATCACACCCGCCGCGATCGACGACCCGGCCGAGGCGCCGGTCTGCACGATGTTGTTCTCCAGGATCGTGCCGCCGCCCAGCAGGCGCAGCACGCCCATCGAGACGACGGCCGCCGGAATGGCGGTGGCTACGGTCAGGCCGGCGAACAGGCCCAGGTAAGCGTTGGCGGCGGACAGCACCACGGCGAGCACGATGGCCAGCACGACGGCGCGGAAAGTAAGTTGCGGGGTCCCCGGCGAGCTCATGGCGCGTTCCCGAATGGCAGAAGGCGGACACGCTAGCGTTCGCCGTCCGGCAAGTCCAGCCGCAGGGACCGTTGCGGCGCCTATACTCGCCCGGTTTTCCGAAGCTGGAGCGGCCCTTGAGCCACCCTGCCCCCGCCGCCCCCGGCCGCGACGACTTCCTGGGCCATCCCAAGGGCGTCTACGTCTGCTTCTTCACCGAGATGTGGGAGCGCTTCTCCTTCTACGGCATGAAGGCGCTGCTGCTGCTCTACCTGACCAAGTACCACCTGTTCGCCGACGGCGCCGGCTACGACCTGATCGGCGCCTACGGCGGCCTGGTCTATTGCATCCCGGTGATCGGCGGCCTGCTGGCCGACCGCTGGCTGGGGATGCGCAAGGCGGTCGTGTTCGGCGGCCTGCTGCTGGTGGCCGGCCATGCGGGCATGGCACTGGAGGGTGTCGCCGCCGTCTCGGACGGCGGTGTGGTGACGCGCGACGAAGGGGCGCTGCGCACCATGTACCTGTCGCTGGCGCTGATCGTGATGGGCGTGGGCTTCCTGAAACCGAACATCACCGGCATCGTCGGTCGCCTCTATCCGCCCGACGATCCTCGCCGCGATGGCGGTTTCAGCCTGTTCTATGCCGGCATCAACCTCGGCGCCCTGCTGGCCTCGCTGGTGTGCGGTTACCTGGGCGAAACGCTGGGCTGGAGGTACGGGTTCGGCGCGGCCGGCATCGGCATGCTGCTGGGGCTGGCGATGTTCCTGTGGGGGCAGCGCTACCTGCAGGGCCACGCGGAACCGCCATCGCCGGCGGTATTGCGTGCGCCATGGCTCGGCGTGCCGCGCGAGTGGGCGATCTACCTGGGCGCGTTGCTGGGCGTGCTGCCGGTGGCCTGGCTGATGTGGGCGGCAGCGAACGGGGCGTTCGCGCTGGGCGGCGAGCTGTCGCTGGCGCTGGTACTGATGCTCGTCGTGCTGATGCTGGTACTCGGCTGGTTCGCCTGGTTCATCACCACGCAATGCACCACGCCGCAGCGTCGGCAGATGCTCGCGCTGATGGCCATGATCTTCATGTGCCTGGTGTTCTTCACCCTGTACGAGCAGACCTACGGCTCGTGGGTGATGTTCACCGACCGCCTGCTGACGAAGGACCTGTTCCCGTCGCTGGTGCATGCGCCAGGCGTGCTGGTGTGGTCGGACGGCCTTCTGGAGAACGCAGGCCTGTTCGTCCGCACCGCGCCATGGTCGACCTGGAGCCTGCTGGCGATGCCGGTCGCCTTCGTCATCGCCGTGCGGGCCAGCGAGCGCCATGCGGGCTCACCGCTTCCTCGAACCATTTTCCTGGCGACCGCCACCGTCATGGTGCTGCTCGTCCTGCGCGATTCGGTCGTGCTGCCGCAGACGGCCGGATCGCTGACCTATCTCGGCGCATTGTTCCTAGTGGTGCTGGCGCCCGTCTTCGCGTGGCTGTGGGCCGCGCTCGCCAAACGTGGACGCGATCCTTCCAAGCCGCTGAAGGGCGCGATGGGTCTCGTGTTCGGCGGCCTATCCTTCGTCCCGCTCGCGCTCGCCGCGCAGCAGGTCGGCGAGACGGGCGTGATGGCCAGTGTGTGGTGGCTGGTGCTGGCCTATCTGCTGCTGGAAGTCGGCGAGATGTGCCTGGCGCCGGTCAGCCTGGCCGCGGTCACCGAACTGTCGGTACCCCGCGTGGTGGGCCTGATGATGGGCATGTGGCTGCTCGCCACCGCGTTCTCGGAAACGCTGGCCGCGCAGTTCGGCAAGCTGGCCGCGCTCGACGTACCGGAGGGCGAGGCCTGGGATCTCGCACAGGCCGCCGCCGGTTATGCCGACCTGTTCTGGCTGATGATGTGGATCGGGCTGGGCTGCGGCGCGGTGGCGCTGGCGGCATCTCCCTTGCTGAAGCGGATGATGCGCCGGGCGTGAAAAGCACGACGGCGCCATCGGGCGCCGTCGTTTCCTGCTCGAACCAGTTGCTTACTTGGCCTTGGCACCACCCAAGTGGCGATGGAAGAAATCCAGCAGCTTGGTGTAGTACTCCCGCTGGTTGGCCTCGACGTAGAAGCCATGTCCCTCGGTCTTGTAGTACAGCGACTCGACGGGGACGCCCGCCGCTTTCAGACGGCGCTCCATGATCTCGGTGTGCTGGACCGGTGCGCGCTCGTCTTCACCGCCTGCCGCGAGGAACACAGGCACCTTGATCCTGTCGGCCATGTTGACCGGCGAGACCGCGGCCAGCTCATTGCGCGGCCCGATCCACTGATTCAGGTAGGTCTCACCGGAGCCGCGCTGCTGGATGTCGCCCCGCGTATGCATCATGGGCAGGTCGTAGATACCCACGTAGCCTGCGGCACACCGGTACAGCGCCGGTTCCTTCGCCGCGCCTGTGAGCGCCGCGTAAGCGCCGTAGCTGGCACCATAAATACAGATGCGACGTGGATCGGCAACGCCCTGGCCGATGGCCCACTTGGTCGCGTCGGTGACGTCGTCCTGCATCGCCAGCCCCCATTCGCGCGCACCGGCCTCGTGGAACGAACGACCGTAGCCGCCCGAGCCACGGAAGTTGGGCTGCAGGACGGCATAGCCCGCACTTGCCAACATCTGGGCCTCGTCGTCGAACGCCCACACATCACGGATCCCGAACGGGCCACCATGCGGCAGGACGACCATCGGCAGGTTCTTGCCCTGGCCGCCGGGCGGCAGCGTCAGGTAGCCATGCATGGCGAGGCCGTCCCGCGAAGTCCACTGCACGGGCTTCGACTCGGCCATCTTCTCGGGATCGAACCAGTCGCGCCGGCTCAGCAGGTAGTCCGCCTTGCGCTCGTTGATACGGAACAAGTAGAAATCGCCCGGATTGCGGTCGCTGGACATCTCGACCAGCGCCGTGTTGCCGTCGGCCGTGATGGAGGTGATGCCCACCGTGTGGCCGGCGAACGCCTGTTCGAGCTCTTTCTGCAGGCGGGCTTCCTTGCTGGCCGGGTCGAAGAACGCGGTACGCGGCTTACCATCCATCAGCAGCACGCCCACCGGCACGCGTCCTGCGGACGTATCGGCATCGACACCGATCGCGCCATCACGGTAGATGATGGCGGCAGGATCCACGCTTTCATCGCGCAATACCGTCTTGCGGGTCCCCGAGGCGACGTCGTAGGCCACCACGGCGTCCGGCCCCTTGCGCTGCTCCGCGAGCAGATAGGCCGTGCGGTTGTCCTCCGAGAAGCCGATCGGATACTCGCTCTCGCCGGTTACTGATTCGTCGTTGAGCAGCGTCCACTCCGCGCCGTCGCCGCTGCGGTAATACAGCTTGCGCACGTTGTCCGAGCCCGCGCCGGCGGCGAAGCGCACGGTACCGGTGTTGTCGGTGACGAAATCGGCACGCCGCACCGGCGCGCGCGCGACCTGCGTGCGCCGTCCGCTATAGACGTCCATGCGCTCCGCGCGCGTGTACGGATCTTCGCTGAAGGGCCACACCGCGATGATGACGTTCTTGTCGTCGCCCGGCAGCGTGTCGACAAGGAATGCGGCGACATCCTCGACCTTCTTGGGCTGGATGCGGGTTCCCGCGCCGCGGCTCTCGACCCGGTAGCCGACCAGCATTTCCACCTTGGTACCGTCGGCATTGATGCCGTACAGCTCGCCGGTCGGTTGCGGCTCGTCCAGGGCGCCGTACTTCTCCGAGATCGCGATCAGCACCCGCTCCGGATTGACCCACCAGAAACCGGAGACGTGCGTATTCTTTCCCAGCACGAAATGCGCGGTCAGCTTGTTGCCGCTACGCAGCATGACCGCCAGCCCAGTACGGTCCTCCAGCCTTACTGTCGCGGCGTAGTAATTGCCGTTTGGCGAGAGCTTGATGTCATCGAACTTGTCCTTGCGGACAAATGCGTCTACATCGACCTGCGCAAATGCGCCGAACGACGCCAATGCGAGGCAGGCCGCGAACGCAGCCAGGATTCCCCTGATCATCTTCCTTCCCGTCGAAACCATCCCCTGGGCAGACGATAACGAGAGCCGGGGGGCTGCGCAATCAGGCGTGTCGCGACACGCGCAAGCCGTGACTGGGTCAGCGGGCGGCCATCTGGTCCAGCACGTGTTCCAGTCCCACCCGCCAGTCGGGCATCGACTGCCCCAGGACGGACTCGAGCGCTGCCACATCCATGCGTGAATAGCCGGGGCGGCAAGCGCGCGTCGGGAAGTCGGCGCTCGCGATCGGCGTGACACGAGGCGCCTGCGACAGCAGTCCGCGCACGGCAGCACCGGTGACAATGGCCTCGGCGAACCCGTACCAGGAAGTAGCGCCGGAGGCGGTCAGATGCAGGGTACCCCGTGCCTGTTTACCGATGTTTAGCAGGCGCGCGGTGGTATCGGCGATCAGGTAGGCAGGCGTCGGTGTGCCGACCTGGTCGGCAACAACACGCAGTTCAGTCCTCTCTGCACCCAAGCGCACCATGGTGCGCAGGAAGTTGTGTCCCCGCGCACCATATACCCATGCGGTCCTGAGGATAAGGTTATTTTCACCCGCCGCGCGCACCGCCTCCTCGCCTGCCAGCTTGCTGGCCCCGTATACCCCCAATGGCGCGGTGGCATCGTCTTCGCGATAAGGGTGCGTCCCCCGCCCATCGAACACGTAGTCGGTGGAGTAATGGACGAACGGAATGCCGAGGGATGCGCAGGCTCTGGCCAGCACGCCAGGGGCTTCCGCGTTCGCGCGGAACGCGGCAGCCTCATCGTCTTCAGCCTTGTCGACGGCCGTGTAGGCAGCAGCGTTGACGACCAGCGCGGGCGCGACGCGTGCCACCAGTGCGGCAAGTGTTTCGGGCTGGTCGAAATCGGCGATCTCGCAACGCCCGCCATCCGACAGTTCGCCGGAACGCGTGGTCGCCACGACCTCTCCCAGCGGCGCCAGGCTGCGCCTCAGTTCATGGCCCACCTGTCCATTCGCACCGAGCAGCAGGATGGTCATGGTGCGAAGGTCGGCAGTCGCTCCGGCGCGATGTCGGCCAGCAAGGGCGCCACTTCGTCCTTGGCCGACAACTGGGGCTCGCCGACAGGCCAGTCGATGCCGATCGCGGGGTCGTCCCAGCGAACGCCCGCATCCGCCGCCTTGTCGTACACGGCCGTGCACAGATAGCTGAAGACCGCGCGTTCGGACACCACGGCGAAACCGTGGGCGAAGCCTTCCGGGATCCAGAACTGGCGCTTGTTTTCGGCACTCAATATCACGGCTTCCCAACGCCCGAATGTCGGTGAACCGCGACGGATGTCGACCGCCACGTCGTAGACCTCGCCTTCGAGCACGCTGACCAGCTTGCCCTGCGGATTCGGCCACTGATAATGCAGGCCGCGCAGCACGCCCCGCGAAGACGAGGACACGTTGCTCTGGACGAAGCTGGTCGGCAATCCGTGCTCACCGAAGCGGGCGGCATTCCATGTCTCGAAAAAGAAGCCCCGCTCGTCACCGAACACGGCCGGCTCGATGATGACACAGCCGGGCAACTTGGTTTCAATGACCTTCATCGAACAACCCCTCGCGCAGCGAGCGACAACAGATATTGGCCATAGCCGTTCTTGGCGAGCGGTGCCGCCAGCTTCTCCACCTGGGTGGCGTCTATCCAACCGTTGCCGAAAGCGATCTCCTCGGGGCAGCAGACCCTCAGGCCCTGCCTCGCCTCGATGGTTTCGATGAAATTCGATGCCTCGAGGAGGGACTGGTGGGTACCGGTGTCGAGCCACGCGTGCCCGCGTCCGAGTTGCTCGAGGTGCAGGTTGCCCGCGTCGAGATAGCAACGATTCAAATCGGTAATCTCGAGTTCGCCGCGTGGCGAGGGCTTGAGCGCGGCTGCGTAGTCGCTTGCGTGGCCGTCGTAGAAGTAAAGTCCCGTGACCGCATAGTTGGAACGCGGTTTGGCGGGTTTCTCCTCGATGCCGACGACCCGTCCGTTCGGATCGAACTCGGCGACGCCATAGCGCTCCGGATCGTTGACCCAGTAGCCGAACACGGTGGCTCCGTCGGCGCGGGCGTCGGCGCGACGAAGCTGTTCGGTGAACCCATGCCCGTAGAAGATATTGTCGCCGAGCACCAGACAGCTGGGCTTGCCTGCCACGAAATCGCGCCCGATCAGGTAAGCCTGGGCCAACCCATCCGGGCTCGGTTGCACGGCGTACTGGATATCCATTCCCCACTGCGTACCGTCGCCCAGCAGTGCCTTGAACAAGGCCTGCTCGTGCGGCGTGTTGATCACCAGCACCTCGCGGATGCCCGCCAGCATCAGCACGCTGAGCGGGTAGTAGATCATCGGCTTGTCGTAGATCGGCAGCAGTTGCTTGCTGATGGCCTGTGTCAGCGGGTACAGGCGGGTGCCGGACCCCCCGGCGAGAATGATGCCCTTGCGTGTCGTCATGGTCTTGCTGTTCCTTACGCGGCCGTACCGATGCGTTCCAGACGATAACTGCCGTCCAGGACACGCTTCACCCATTCCTGGTTGGACAGATACCAGTCGACGGTCTCGCCGATGCCCTGCTCGAACGTGTACGCCGGCTCCCAGCCCAGTTCGTCCCGAAGCTTGGACGCGTCGATCGCGTAACGACGGTCGTGTCCGGGGCGGTCGGCGACGAACGTGATCTGGCTGCTGCGCGGCTGCCCATCGTCGCGCGGGACGCGCTCGTCGAGCAGGGCGCAGATGGTATGGACGACGTCGATGTTCTGCTTCTCGGCGTTGCCACCGACGTTGTAGGTCTCGCCGACGCGGCCCTTTTCCAGGACCGTGCAAATGGCGCTGCAGTGATCGCCCACGAACAGCCAGTCGCGCACGTTCTTCCCGTCGCCATAGACCGGGAGGGGCTCACCCGCGAGGGCCCGCGCGATGATGAGCGGGATCAGCTTCTCCGGGAAATGATACGGACCATAGTTGTTTGAGCAGTTGGTCGTGAGTACCGGCAACCCGTACGTATGGTGGAACGCGCGCACGAGGTGATCGGAAGCGGCCTTGGATGCCGAGTATGGAGAATTGGGCGCGTAAGGCGTCGTTTCGGTGAACTTGCCGGTATCGCCCAGGGAGCCGTAGACCTCGTCGGTGGATACATGAAGGAAGCGGAACCCCTCACGACGCCCGCCTTCCAGTGCCTTCCAGTAGTCGCGCGTCGCCTCCAGCAGGCCGAGCGTGCCGACCACATTGGTCTGGATGAACGCGCCGGGGCCGTCAATCGAGCGGTCGACATGGCTTTCCGCGGCGAAGTTCACCACCGCATCGGGCTGATGCTCAGAGAGAAGTCGCGCCACGAGTTCGCGATCACCTATGTCCCCTTGTACGAAGACATGCGACGCATTGTCCTGAATGGATGCCAAGGTATCCAGATTGCCGGCATACGTCAGCGCGTCGAGATTGATCACCTTGACGCCACTCGCAACCGCGCGCAGCACGAAATTCCCACCGATGAAACCGGCTCCGCCGGTCACAAGCCACGTCGGCATGTATTGCTCCTTAAATTCCATGTAAAACGATTGCGCGGAGAGCGTATTGCTCAGAACGGCTCTAGCCACCACAAGCCAAGGCGCACAGAAATATTATCATTAAAATCAACATGATGGCGATTAAAATAAGACACCATGACCTTCCTTTTGTTACTTTTTGATTGCTCAGCTGGCCTATGCGGGCAAATTTGCAACAACTCAAGCCACCTATCGAGCCAAGGTGACAAGCATAGCTGATGCCGCCTCGGGCTGATCTCCCAAAGTAGAAGTGTGGCCTTCACGACAATGGAATTCACACATCTAGTTGCTCGGCAGGACGAGCTTGACCGCGCGCGAGGCGGTTAGACCAAGGGCCGAGGTCAGCTGGAAGAATTCGATCACATCTAGCCGGCGGGCCCCGGCCTCGACCGCAGACAGCCGCTGTTGTGGCCAACCTAACCTACGCGCCACATCGCTCTGAGTCAGCCCCAACTCCTCTCGGCGGTTCCTTAGCCGCTCCACCAGTTTTCGATAGTCATCGCGGTAGATGGTCTTGAAGGCCATTGTCGTCACCAGGCTTGGACGACTGAGAAATCTATGACCCACCCACCGGTTACATGAAAAACATGTAGCCAGCATGGAGAGGCGCTGGTAGCATCCCCGGCTTACTCGCGAGAGGTGCGATGGTATGTGCCTGCACCCAACCGACTCTGCCGCCCGCCGACCGCGACCTGAGGACCTATGCCCAGTCGCTTGGACTGGTGCGCCTTGCCGCGTGGTATGCCCTTGAACTCTCCACTTCGACCGAAGCGCCATTCACCACGGGGGCGTCGCTAAGCCACGCGCTATTGCGGCGCCTGGAGGACGCGGGGGCGATACGGGTATCGCAAGGTCCAGAGCCCGGTATTCGGCGCTCGCTGTACGAGCCTCTAGCTTGGTGCTATCCCATTGACTGGGGCGGATCCCGTGACCTCCAGAACGGACTGCACTCCACCCTGATGGACCTAGCAGGCCGTCCCGATGCGTCGGCGGCCAAGGTGGAGGTGTGGGAGGCCTTAGCTCAGGCCGAGATCGAGACCTACCTTACCCATCTCTTACGCCGCCACACGCTCGAGCCAGCCGGCGCGGCTGTGATCATGCATGCGATGGCTGATGAGTGGGCCGGCCACAGCTTGGCCCGCAAGCGCTATCTGGCTTGGTACGGGGCTCGAGGTGCGGCTGCTGCATTCCTGCGGACAGGCATGGACCAAGTAGCGGCACGCAATGCGATGTTGGATGAGATGCGCCGTAGGTCTCGCTGGCTCACCTCCCGATCGGCGAGCCGCGCACTTGCGCGCGATGAATACCGCTTTGTGCCGGATCCGAGCTGGAAGCGGCCGGTCCTGCTGGATGTCTTTCTGAGCATGTTGCTACCGTACGGTACGTCTTACTGGTCCGATGTGCCGCGACTAAAGCGAGAGGCCGCTTCGACCGAAGTACGGACATCACCGTGATCCAGGAGCCGACGTGCAGCACGCCCCGAGTCGTAGGCCCGAGATCCGCCAAGGTTAGCAGCGACCTGTCCCAGAGGAGGTGAAACGGTGACGACGCCTGCAGAGCGAACTCGCAACCTCATTCAAGCCGGGGCGTTTCTCAGAGAGCTCTCGGCCAACCCAGCATTGCCTGTGGCAATACGCACTGAGGCGTACAGACTCTTGCGTCACTTTCCCTCGGTGTCTGACGTTGAGGCGATAGCGGTCAATGAGGCGCATCTGATACAGGTTGCCAAGTCTCCACTGTTAAGGACCTACTTGGTTACAGAGTTCGATCCCGACTGGGTTCGAGGCTACCCGCTCGGACCTCACATAGGAGGCTAGATAGTGGACACAATGAGTCAGTCACAGTTGGAGCATCTGTTCGAAATGGCTCACACCAGTCATTTCAACGAGGCCGCGTTCTACACGCACCTTCTTATGGCCATGGTGTTTGTGCATGTTCCGGTGTCCGATGACGACAAAAAGGTTCGACTGATCCAGTTCCGGCATCCGGACGGGTTCGATGCGATACCCGTCTTCACCTCGGCTCGACGCTGTAATCGGGCGGGCTCCGCGGCCGTGAGGTCAGTTCAAGTGCCCTGCATCGAGCTGTTCGGAGCAACGCGTGGTGCCACGATAATGATCAATCCTAACGATGGTGGGCCAGTGCTCTATCCCGAAGAGATCACTGCGCTTCTGGAGAAGGGATCCTTAGAGCCTTTCGAGAAGTTGGAGCCAGCCGACGGCACGTGGGACGTAAGACCGGCGCAGAACCCTCCTATCCACGTGGTGAAAGCGGTCCGTGAGGGTGCTGCATCGGCCTCGTTCATTAAGCAGATCTTTCTGATGGAGAAACGAGAGAGGAAGTCGGAGGAGCTCGTATTGCTTGTCTACATTGGCACTGAATCTGGGCACCTTGAACGGGCGGCCCGGCACATGGTCCAGGTTCTGCAGAGCCTTCATCCACGATTAAATGCCGTCATTGATGTCGCGGTGTACGACGGCGCGTGTGGACGCCCAGAATTCTTGAATGAGCTAGGCGCAGTGCCCGTATTCGGCTAGTCGGCTTTGCCCACTCTTGCGCTTCAACCACAGTTATACAACGGATGGAGCATGTCTGCTGCCGACCGCGGATTCATATGATCGATGCAACACACGGATAGCTGCATAGGCAGCGGGAGTGTTGCGGATGAAGCGCAGGAAGAGGATCTACTACACCGACACCCAGAAGGCGCTGATGTGGGACCGTTGGCAGCAGGGCGAGTCCCTGCACCAGATTGCGTCCCTGTTTGACCGGCACCACAGCTCAGTTCGGAACATCCTGGCCGAGCACGGCGGCATTCGTCCGCCGATGAGGCGAAGATCTCCAAGGGTGCTGAGCCTGGCCGAGCGCGAGGAGATTTCCCGCGGCCTGGCGGCGGGACGATCGATCCGCACGATCGCCGCGTCGCTGGGGCGGGCGCCATCCACGATCAGTCGCGAGATCGGTCGCAACGACGGCCCTGAAGGCTACCGCGCCAGCCAGGCCGACCATGCCGCCTGGGACCGGGCGCGGCGCCCCAAGCCCTGTAAGCTGGCGCTGCATCGAGCCTTGGCCGCTCGCGTGGCAGAGAAGATCCAGCGGCAGTGGTCGCCTGAGCAGGTGGCCGGCTGGCTCAAACGCACCTATCCCGATGATGCGAGCCGTCAGGTGTCCCACGAGACGATCTATCGCACGCTCTACATCCAGTCCCGCGGAGCCTTGAAACAGGAGCTGCTCGCGCACCTGAGGCGCACGCGGGCGATGCGTCGTTCACGACACCACACCCAGAAGACAGAGAACCATGGCCGGATCACCAACACCGTCTCGATCAGCGAGCGGCCGGCCAGCGCCGAAGATCGGGCCGTGCCGGGACACTGGGAAGGCGACCTGCTGTTCGGTGACCGGAACAGTCAGATCGCCACGCTGGTGGAGCGGCAGACCCGCTATCTGATGCTGGTGAAGGTGGCAGGCAAGGACACCGAGACCGTGGTCAACGCGTTGATCAAGAACGCACGCCGCCTGCCGAAGCAGCTCTACCGATCGCTGACCTGGGACCGGGGCAAGGAAATGGCAGGACACCGTCGCTTCACCCTGGCCACTGACATCCAGGTCTACTTCTGCGACCCGCACCATCCTTGGCAACGCGGTACCAACGAGAACACCAACGGACTACTGCGGCAGTACTTCCCGAAGGGCATCAACCTGGCGGACATCTCGCAGGCCAAGCTGGATGCCGTGGCGCGCCAGCTCAACGAACGGCCACGCAAGACGCTTGGCTACGAAACACCGGCAGAGCGATATCGACAAACTGTTGCGTCGATCGGTTGAATCCAAGACCCAAAGCGGACCTTTTCTAGGTGATGCCGCGCAAAAAGCTGCGCATAACTGTCGAAAGGGCACTGGCTGGTGCCATGCGACCTCGGGCGATAGACCAAGCTGCTCCGTACAAGCAAGTCCAGTAGAAGTCCGACAGCCACGGCGCTGGCATCTCGATGGTGAATGCACCAGCCTTCTGACCACTGAGGAAGAAGGCATCCAGACGTGCATCCAGGGGGGCCCATTCCGGCGGTGAGTAGTGAAGATCGTTCTTGTTCTTTCCCTCTTCGCCAAACTGATAGAACAGCAGCACGATCAAATCCCGGGCATCGAGCATGGCTGCGGTGGCGGCCTCCAATCCAGCCTTGGGGTCGTCCTTGCGGCCTTCGGCCAGACTCAGGGCGCCATCTACCTGCGTGAACGCGTGGCTCATCAGCATTGCAAGGATCGCCGAGCGCGTGGGGGCCAACCGGTACAGCGTTGCGCGACTAATACCCGCGCCTTTGGCGAGTTCCGTCAGGCTGGCGCCAGGGCGTTGAACCAGGCTCGCAGCCAGAGCACGAATTAGCGTGGGGTCGGGATGATTCAAGGACGGGCGGGCTGCTTTGAGGATGTGTGTACACATTAGCACGAAAAGTCAATTACGAACTAAATGAAGCAAACTTGATTCAAATGAGATAAGTTGGTATTGTGTGCTGGCACCGTTCGCCAAGCCCTGCGCCACGAGACCAACCATGCCTTCTTCTCCCTTCCGATGGGCCGCTGCCGCGGCCTTGATTGCCCTTCTGGTCGCAGGATGCAGCCAGGACGCTCCTCCTCCACCTGCCGCACCTGCTGTTGAGATCGCGACTGCGCAAGCTCGGGCATTCGACAAGTCCAGCCAACTGCCTGGCCGCATCTCATCGGTTCGGGTCGCAGAAGTGCGTGCCCGCGTGGCAGGCATCGTGCTGGAGCGAAAGTTTCAGGAAGGCAGCGAGGTCGCAGCGGGCCAGGTCCTGTTTCAGATAGATCCCGCGCCATTTCTCGCCGCGCTAGCGCGCGCCAAAGGCGAAATGGCCCGTGCAGAAGCCGAACTGGCTGACTCACGTGCCCAAAGCGTTCGTGCTGATGAACTGGTGAAGGTCGATGCAATCAGTCGTCAGGACCACGATGCGGCGACGGCGCGGTTGAAGTCGTCGCAGGCGATGCTTGCCTCGGCCAAAGCAGCCGTTCAAACGGCACAGCTGGACGTCAACCACGCCACAGTTCGGGCTCCCATTGCCGGCCGTATCGGCCGTGCGCTGGTCACCGAGGGAGCGCTGGTGGGACAGGGCGAGGCCACTGCGATGGCGCTTATCCAGCAGTTGGACACGGTGTATGCAGACTTCAACCGTGCGCTTCCGGAAGTGCTGCGCCTGCGCCAGGAGGCCAATGCCATGAATGGCGACCAGCCGATCGAGATCACCATTGAAGTCCCTGAGGTTGGCGTCGTACGCCAAGGCAAGCTGCTGTTCTCAGATATCAGTGTCGACCCCGATACCGGCATGGTGGCGCTACGCGCTGAGTTCCCGAATGGGGATCGCCTACTGCTGCCGGGCATGTTTGTTCGGGTCACGTCCAAGCTGGCCGCAACCAAACCGCATGTGTTCGTACCACAGCGTGCCATCCAGCGGACGCCTGAAGGCAAAGCAATCGTCATGGTTGTGGGTAAAGACGGCACGGCGCAGGCCCGCGAGGTCCGTACGGGTCAGATGGAAGGCGCTCAATGGGAAATCCTCGATGGCCTGAAGGCCGGCGAGCGCTACGTCGCCAACGGAGCAACCAAGGTCGCACCTGGCACACCGCTGCCGTCGCCGGAAGCAAGCAAGAGCTAGTCAGCGGCTTACACCTCTACCTCTAAGCGGAAGGGCTCAATGAGCCCTCGGCAGGAATCGTCATGTCTCGATTTTTCATCTACCGTCCGAACTTTGCTTGGGTCGTTGCCATTCTGATCTCTTTGGTCGGACTACTGGTGTTGCCCGGAATGCCCGTGGAGAAGTATCCGCAGGTAGCCCCGCCGCAGATCTCGATCATGGCCAACTACCCCGGTGCCTCGGCTACTGTGGTCAATGAGACGGTGACAAGCATCATCGAGCAGGAGCTCAACGGTGCGAAGAACTTGCTGTACTTCGATTCCAACAGCTCCAACGGACTGTCGGAAATCACGGTCACCTTCCAGCCCGGCACTGATCCGGATCTGGCACAGGTCGACGTTCAAAATCGTATCAAGCGTGCTGAGGCGCGACTGCCGCCGTTGGTGACCAGACTCGGCCTTCAGGTAGAGCAAACCACCGCAGGCTTCTTGATGATCTACACGCTGACCTACAAGGACGGCGTGGACTCCACCGATGTTGTCCGCCTAAACGACTACGCCGCTCGCGTGGTCAACAACGAGATTCGGCGAGTACCCGGTGTTGGCCGCGTCCAGTTCTTTGGTGCTGACGCCGCTATGCGCGTTTGGGTCGATCCGCAGGCCCTCAACGGGGTGGGATTGTCCATTGCTGATGTCAACGCAGCCATAGCCGCGCAGAACCTGCAGGTAGCTGCAGGCAGCATCGGTGAACGTCCGGTCGATGCAGGTCAAGAGCTGGCCACCACGCTGATCGTCAATGGCTCCCTCCAAACGCCGGAACAATTCGGTCAGATCGTGCTGAAGGCCAAGCCCGATGGATCGACCGTGCGCTTGGCGGATGTGGCCCGGATGGAGCTTGGCCTCGAGGACTATCGCTTTGATACCCAGGCCAATGGCAAGCCCTCTGGCACGGCAGCCGTGCAGCTGGCGCCCGGCGGAAACGCTGTGGAAACGGTCAAAGCAGTGCGTGAGCGTCTGGCGGAACTGGCCGTTTCCTTCCCCGATGAAATCACCTACACCGTGCCGTACGACAGCTCCACCTTCGTTGGCGTGGCTATCTCGAAGGTCATCACCACGCTGATCGAAGCGATGGTGCTCGTGTTCCTTGTGATGTTCCTGTTCCTACAGAATCTTCGCTACACGCTAATACCCGCCATCGTGGTGCCGGTCTGCTTGCTGGGCACCTTCGGGGCCATGCACCTGCTTGGCTTCTCGGTGAACATGATGAGCATGTTCGCCATGGTCCTGGCCATTGGCATCCTGGTCGATGACGCGATAGTGGTGGTCGAAAATGTAGAGAGGTTGATGGCCGAAGAGGGGCTTTCGCCCCGTGATGCCACCATCAAAGCAATGCAACAGGTGGGTGGGGCCATCGTGGGCATCACGCTGGTTCTATCGGCCGTCTTCTTGCCGCTGGCCTTCATGTCTGGATCGGTGGGCATCATCTATCGCCAGTTCTCGGCAGTACTGGCCATCTCGATCCTTTTCTCTGGTTTCCTGGCGTTGACGATGACGCCGGCGCTATGTGCCACTCTGCTTAAGCCGGTTCAGCACGGTCATCACGAAAAGCGCGGGTTCTTCGGCTGGTTCAATCGAAAGTTCAACCACTTCACCGATCGCTTCGGTTCTCTGAACCAACGACTGGTGCGCCGTGCCGGCCGGGGCATGCTCGTCTACGCCGTGCTGCTAGGTGCGCTCAGCTACGCCTGGGTGCAGATTCCTGAGGCATTCGTGCCACTTGAAGACGAAGGCTACATGGTCGTGGACGTGCAATTGCCGCCGGGCGCGAGCTTTGAGCGAACCAAGGCGGCCACGCAGGAGGCTTCGGAATACTTGGCCAGCCGCAATGCAATGGAAGACGTCACGATCATCTATGGCTATAGCTTCTCTGGCCTGGGCGCCAATGCTGGCCTCATGTTCCCAGTTCTCAAGCCGTGGGATGAGCGTAGCAAGGAAGAATCGGCCATCACCGAGATCGCTGCAGCAAACGCGCGTTTCTCTGAGATCAAGGACGCCACGATCATGGCTGTGCCGCCGCCGCCGGTAGATGGCCTGGGCAACTCCGGAGGCTTCTCGATGCGCATCCAGGACCGCGGCAACGTGGGTCGCGATGCCTTGATGGGCGCTGTAGGTGAACTCCTGGGCAAAGCAAACCAGTCGCCCAAGTTGATGTACGCCACGATCGAAGGCCTGGCCGATGCGCCGCGTATGCGCTTGGATATTGATCGGGACAAGGCCCAGGCCTTGGGCGTGAGCTTTGACGCGGTAGCCGACGTGCTGTCCAGTGCTTACGGCTCGGCCATGATCAACGAGTTCATCAACGACGGACGTAGCCAGAAGGTCGTGGTGCAAAGCGATGCGCGCTATCGCGCCACGCCCGACAGCCTGGATAGCTTGTATGTGACCGGTCGTACTGGCCAACAGGTGCCACTATCGGCCTTCACGACCACGCTGTGGGAGCAAGGCCCGGTCCAGATCTCGCGTTACAACGGCTATCAGAGCGTTCGTGTCAGTGGTGAAGCGGCGCCAGGCGTTAGTTCGGGCGAGGCGTTGGCTGAAATGGAGCGTCTGGCGGGCGAGCTGCCCAAAGGCATTGGCCATTCGTGGACCGGTTTGTCCTATCAGGAAAAGGAGGCGGGTACGCAGGCGCCGATGCTGCTCGGTCTGGCACTGTTGGTGGTGTTCCTGCTGCTGGTCGCGCTGTATGAGAGCTGGGCCATTCCGTTCTCGGTGATGCTGATCGTACCGATCGGTGCAATTGGTGCCGTGGCTGCGGTACTGGTAGCGGGAATGTCCAACGACGTGTATTTCAAGGTGGGCCTGATCACCATCATCGGTTTGGCAGCCAAGAACGCGATCCTGATCGTCGAGTTCGCCAAAGATCTACACGCCTCGGGCAAGGGCGTGATCGACTCTGCTTTGGAGGCGGCGCGTTTGCGTTTCCGCCCCATCATCATGACGTCCTTGGCCTTCATCCTGGGCGTAGTGCCTCTTGTACTGGCTTCCGGCGCTGGTGCAGCCAGTCAGAACGCGCTGGGTACGGGTGTTATCGGCGGCATGATCGCGGCCAGCACCTTGGGTGTGATCTTTACCCCGATCTTCTTCACCTGGGTGATGACGCATTTGCGCCGCAAATCCAAGGCAGAAGCAACCGCCCCGGAGGTCAGCCTGTGAGCCGTCATCCTGCGGGATTCATTCTGGCAATTACGTTGATCAGCTTGGTAGCCACCGGTTGCAGCTTGGCGCCGCGCTACACCCGTCCGAACCTCCCCGTCGACGAACAATGGGGTGCGCACGCTTCTGATCAACCCACTAACCGTTCAGAAGTGACCTGGTCCGACGACGTGCAGTGGCAGGATTTTGTCCTCGAGCCGCAGCTGCGTGAGCTAGTCCAGGTCGCACTGGAGAACAATCGTGACCTGCGGCAATCGGTACTGGCCATTGACGCAGCACGTGCCCAACTTCGCCTTGCCCGCGGTGCCCAGCTGCCCAACGTGGAGGCCGGTGGTTCACACACGCGCGAACGCATTCCTGCCGCCGTAAGCCCGAGTGGACAAAGCCTTATCCAGGAATCGGCACAATCCGGGGTGACTTTGGGGGCTTTTGAGCTGGACCTGTTTGGACGACTGCGTAGCCTGGCCAATGCGGCCGGCTTCGAGTATCACGCAACCGCCGAGGATGCTCGCGCAGTACGCCTTGCTCTAATCTCACAGGTTTGCAACGCGTACGTGGAGTGGCAGGGCGCGCAGGAGCGTGTGGCCCTTGTCCAAAGCACGCTTGAAGGCAGAGAGAAGTCACTGGGACTGACCGAGATGTCACACCAGCTTGGTGCGGTCGGCGATCTGGATGTGCAAGAAGCGCGGGCCGCATTGGCAGATGTACAGGCACAGAAGGAGCAGGCACTGCGTGCTCGCGCCCGCGCCAAGCATGCGCTGACCTTGCTGCTCGGACACGGTGACACACCCTTGGTAGAGCATGCTGGACAGACGCCAACGCTCGATCAACGCGAACTGTTCGCCGCTATTAGCCCCGGACTGCCGTCCGATCTGATCACTAGGCGGCCTGAGGTGTTGAGCGCCGAACAGAGGTTGCGCGCCCGTAACGCAGACGTCGGCGCGGCGCGTGCCGCATTCCTGCCCAACATCACGTTGACGGGGACCGGTGGCAGTGTCAGCGCCGAGGTGGACGATCTGTTCTCTGCAGGTACTCGTAGTTGGTCTTTTGTTCCGCGCATCACGATCCCGCTGTTCGCGGGAGGTCGATTGAAAGCGGGCTTGGACCTGTCTGAGGTCCGGCGGGACAGTGCGGTGGCGGCTTATGAAGGAGCGATCCAGACCGGCTTCCGCGAGGTATCCGATGCCCTAGTAGATGCGAGCACCTACGAGCAGGAGGCTTCTGCGCAACAGCGCTCCGTAGTCGCCAACAGTCGAGCTGCGGAGTTGTCCCGCGCGCGCTATCGCGCCGGTGCCGACAGTCACCTTCGTTATCTGGACGCTGAGCGTCAGAGGCTGTCCGCTCAACTGGCGTTGCTTGAGGCCCACATCCAGCGGCATAACTCACGCCCAGCCCTGTTCAAGGCGATGGGCGGCGGGTGGGTAGGAGAGCGGTAGTGCTGCGCTCAATCTCTACATCTACTGCGATGCGCTCTACCCCGACGCCCGCAGACTGTTTGGGGTCGCGGGTGATCGTCACCACTCTCTCCAATGGTGCTCCGATCACCCTGCGACTCCGTTTGACTCCTCCGCTGTCCCCTACAGCTGAGGCTTCCGTGGACGTCATCCCAGTGAGCCCACGGTACCGCTTGCCCCAGGTTGGGGTCGAGGCTGCATCGACCCCTCGCACAACGTCTTGGAGCGACCACGGTCGCCTGCCGTTCCGGTCCCCCCGGTACTGCAGGCTTACACCTGGCCTGGAGCAGGCACTGACTGTCGTGATGACAGCCCGTCGCCGGGGATGCGTAGTCATGACGCGTTCCCGGCGAGAATTCTCATTTCTGCCCTTGGCCGAACCTAAATGTCGGGGGAAGTTACTGGACCTTATTGATCCAGTGGCCACGTTCAATAAAGATCTTTGCACCCCACGCTGGAAGCGTTCGGAACTAACGCCATCGTCGCAATTGACCTCTCTGAGGAGTAACGCTCATGCATCCTGATCCCAAGCGCTGGATGGTCCTGCTAACGGTGAGTGCCGGCCTGCTGCTCATCACGCTGGACAACTCGATTCTCTACACCGCCTTGCCTACGCTGACCCATGAGTTGGGCGCCACCGGAAAGCAGGGGCTGTGGATCATCAATGCTTACCCGCTGGTAATGGCTGGCTTGCTGTTGGGTGCCGGTACGCTGGGTGATCGCATCGGCCATAGCCGCATGTTCAATATCGGCCTGGTCTTGTTTGGCTTGTCCTCAATCTTGGCCGCCTATTCGCCTAGCGCCCCCATCCTGATCGGCGCGCGCGCATGCTTGGCGGTGGGTGCGGCGGCGATGATGCCCGCTACGCTTGCCCTTATCCGGGTCACCTTTACCGAAGAGCGCGAACGAAACCTCGCCATTGCGATCTGGGGCAGTCTATCGGTCGTCGGTGCTGCGCTGGGACCGATTGTCGGTGGTCTGCTGCTGGCCAAGTTCTGGTGGGGCTCGGTGTTCCTTATCAACGTGCCCGTTGTGGTTCTGGCCCTGATCGGTTCTGCGCTCTACGCCCCGAGCAATCGCACTGACGCATCCCGTCCCTGGGACCTGTGGTCCTCGGTTCTGGCTCTGGTGGTGCTCTCGGGTCTTGTCGTCTGCATCAAGGAGGTCGCAACCGGCACCAATCATTTGGAATTGGTCATTGGTGCTGCTGTCGCCGCATTGATTTGCGCGGTTTTGTTTGTCCGCAGACAGGCAGCACTGCCATACCCTTTGCTCGACTTCGGTCTGTTCCGTCATCCCGCTTTCATGTCTGGTGTATTGGCTGCAGGATTTGCAACATTCACCATTGGCGGCCTACAGCTGGTCACCACACAACGTTTCCAACTGGTGGCCAACTACACGCCATTGGAAGCTGGCATGTTGGTGGCAGCGGTAGCCGTGGGCTGCCTTCCCACTGCAATGATCGGCGGCGCCTACCTGCACCGTATTGGTCTGCGCATCTTGATCGGGGGCGGGCTAATCGTCGCCGCGTTGGGCTCAGCAAGCATCGCACTGCTGTTGCCGGCAGGCGTGGGTTGGGTGGTTGCTGGCTGCTTGGTCACCGGCGCCGGCCTGGGCGCCGTGATGAGCGTGGCATCCTCCGCCATTATTGGAACGGCCCCGGTGCATCGTGCTGGCATGGCATCTTCCGTGGAGGAGGTCTCCTACGAGTTCGGCAGCCTCACTGCGGTGGCCCTACTGGGCAGTCTGCTTCCCAACCTCTATGCAGCCTTCCTGCAGCTACCTGCCGGGGCGCCTGAGGAAGCACGGCAAAGCCTGATGAATGCGATTGATCTCGCGCGCACCGCGGTGGATGGAGATCAACTTCTTCATGCAGCCAATCTAGCCTTTGATCGTGCTTATGTACTGGTGGTGTTGGTAGTAGCGGGAATGCTTGCGCTGGGATCAATCATAACTTGGCGCATCCTGAGAGGATTTGATGGGCCAGCGTCTTCAAATCTGAGCCACTAGAATACTCATGAGTACTGCCGCACGGCTTTTTTTTGACGCCGTCTCAGAGCAGTTCCTAGCTACCGCCTCGATGACGGTAAGCGCTCTGTGACGGTGGATCGCATCATGCATCGGCAGACGCCCGCTTTTGGCCGCGGATTCATATGATCGATGCAACACACGGATAGCTGCATAGGCAGCGGGAGTGTTGCGGATGAAGCGCAGGAAGAGGATCTACTACACCGACACCCAGAAGGCGCTGATGTGGGACCGTTGGCAGCAGGGCGAGTCCCTGCACCAGATTGCGTCCCTGTTTGACCGGCACCACAGCTCAGTTCGGAACATCCTGGCCGAGCACGGCGGCATTCGTCCGCCGATGAGGCGAAGATCTCCAAGGGTGCTGAGCCTGGCCGAGCGCGAGGAGATTTCCCGCGGCCTGGCGGCGGGACGATCGATCCGCACGATCGCCGCGTCGCTGGGGCGGGCGCCATCCACGATCAGTCGCGAGATCGGTCGCAACGACGGCCCTGAAGGCTACCGCGCCAGCCAGGCCGACCATGCCGCCTGGGACCGGGCGCGGCGCCCCAAGCCCTGTAAGCTGGCGCTGCATCGAGCCTTGGCCGCTCGCGTGGCAGAGAAGATCCAGCGGCAGTGGTCGCCTGAGCAGGTGGCCGGCTGGCTCAAACGCACCTATCCCGATGATGCGAGCCGTCAGGTGTCCCACGAGACGATCTATCGCACGCTCTACATCCAGTCCCGCGGAGCCTTGAAACAGGAGCTGCTCGCGCACCTGAGGCGCACGCGGGCGATGCGTCGTTCACGACACCACACCCAGAAGACAGAGAACCATGGCCGGATCACCAACACCGTCTCGATCAGCGAGCGGCCGGCCAGCGCCGAAGATCGGGCCGTGCCGGGACACTGGGAAGGCGACCTGCTGTTCGGTGACCGGAACAGTCAGATCGCCACGCTGGTGGAGCGGCAGACCCGCTATCTGATGCTGGTGAAGGTGGCAGGCAAGGACACCGAGACCGTGGTCAACGCGTTGATCAAGAACGCACGCCGCCTGCCGAAGCAGCTCTACCGATCGCTGACCTGGGACCGGGGCAAGGAAATGGCAGGACACCGTCGCTTCACCCTGGCCACTGACATCCAGGTCTACTTCTGCGACCCGCACCATCCTTGGCAACGCGGTACCAACGAGAACACCAACGGACTACTGCGGCAGTACTTCCCGAAGGGCATCAACCTGGCGGACATCTCGCAGGCCAAGCTGGATGCCGTGGCGCGCCAGCTCAACGAACGGCCACGCAAGACGCTTGGCTACGAAACACCGGCAGAGCGATATCGACAAACTGTTGCGTCGATCGGTTGAATCCAAGGCCGATAGCGGTCGTTATCCCATGCCAGTCTGCAATCTTGAGGCCACCTCTCATCTTTTTGCCATGCGATATAGTGATCCGTACCTTAAGCCGGACTTAGGTATGGACTTGCCCGATAACGACTTATTGGCATGCTTGCCAGTGCTAACGGATGAAGAGAAGCATCATCGGACATTGGCTGGACTTGCGGATGTGGATGCTGGCCGGACGATTTCTCATGAGGAGATGAGGGCGTGGGCGCGGTCCCTGTTGTGCCAAGCGAACAGCGCGAAGTGAAGCGCGCTCTCGACCCGACGCCGACATTCGCCGATGCGCACGCCCCGCACCCTGCTGGATCCGGCTACACATCGGGTTGTTAGCCGGGCTAAGCCACCCTAAGATCGAGCCGCGTCAAGGGGATAGCCCAACAGACGGCGGGACGGACGGCCGTTGCGCTTGCCGGAGCGGGCAGAACGCCACTCCAACCCTGCACACCTGGCACACCATGCGGGCTTGGCACAGGAGAAGTTGGGTCAGGCCTTGTAGACCGTGCGCTTGCCAACTGGGCTTACTTTCTTCGCCGTCGGACGCGCGAGGCCGGGAATGAGAAAGTCGGTCGGGTGACGCCCGCGTTTGACCTTCTCGGCGAGCCACAGCGGTTGGCTTCCCCGCCCCGACCAGGTGTTTCGTGCGTTGTCCGGATCGCGGTATTTAGGTTCCACCTTGGGAAGCTTTCGCTTCCGTCGCTTCTTGGGTGCAGGCTCCTGTGTCGAAATGCCCATCAATTCATCGACCGAATACCCTTCCGTGGCCACGTAGTAAGTCAGTTCACGGCGCACCTCCGCGATGGGTCGGCGCCTCGTGAGTTCCTTCAAGCGACGCTCTGCTGACTTGATGAGCTGCGTGAGTTCGACAAGGGAGTAATGATCAATTACGAATTTCATGGGAGTTTGCTTACCTCATTTTTCATGTGTTACAGGCTTTCAACGGCGCTTTCCTAGCCCTGGACTGCCGCCCTGGACCACCGGGTTGCCACCCCTACGGCTGGCTCCGTCATCTGGGCCCAGGGCCCGCTCCATGCGTTCCTTGGCTGTGCGTGGCGCAGGACGAGGTGGAACGACTGGAGGCAGCTTGGCAATGTCCTCGCGCTTCATGGGTCCTTTTTGTTTCTGGCTCCCATTGACCCTCTTCTTGCAAGCCGCCTTCCCCTGCCGCTGCTTCTGGATCTGTTTCTGTTGTCGGATCCTCGGGATCACACCCTTGATTAGCTTCTCGGCCTTTGCGCGTCCATAACCGAACTTGGCCATGGCGTCTGCCACCATGCGCTCGTACAGCGCCTTCTCATAGTCTTGCAGTACCGTCATTTTTCGATCGCTTCGTTGCCCCGGTACTGTTTTGCCAGGTCGCTGGCGCACAGCGGTGTGCCTTTCGGGTGCGCATTGGCCATGGCGAACGCCGCCACCTTCGTGGCCTGCTCCAAGGCCTGCTTGCCTATGCCGTCGTCGGACCAGTCCTCGGGCAATGCGGCAATCACTGACAGCGCTTCCTTGCCGGACAGATACTGCATGCAGGTCAACAGTGACCATTGCGTGCCCGTGGCTTCGCGCAGGAAGCGACCAGCTTCCTTGTCGGTCATGCGATCGGACAGCACTGTGGCCAAGGCCACAGCGGCCAGCTTCACTTTGACCAAGGGCGGGAGTTTTTTGGTTAAGAGCAAAAAGTGGTTGATGGCCGAGCCAGGAGCCCGACCCTGCCGCCGTCTTGTTCTGTGCAATATCTGGTTGACGCCCAGCTCCGTGGTGCTATTCTCTATCGTGCAAAAAGCGGTTGGAGAAGAGCATGGCTGAGGGCAATGGATCTGGCTTGTCACTGGCGGCGGAGTGCTGGAAGAACGCCGAAGACCTTTGGGGCGACTTCAAGCACACGGACTTTGGCAAGATCATCCTGCCGTTCACGCTGCTGCGCCGCCTTGAGTGTGTTTTGGAGAAGTCCCGCGAGGCCGTCGCAGCGGCACATGCGGAGCACAAGGACAGCGGGATCGATCTCGACCTGATCCTGCGACAGGTCGCCGGCTACCCCTTCTACAACACGTCGAGTTACGCCCTCGCGACGCTGGGTAGCACCAAAACGCGGCAGAACCTTCAGGACTACGTAGCGCGGTTCTCGGACAACGCTCGCGTCATCTTCGAGCAGTTCGACTTCACAAACACCATCATCCGCCTAGACAAGGCGGGTTTGCTCTACAAGATCTGCAACAACTTCGCTGGCATTGACCTGCACCCCGATCAGGTTCCCGACCGGGAGATGAGCAACCTCTACGAGCACCTGATCCGGCGCTTCGGCGCGGAGGTTAACGAGGGTGCCGAAGACTTCATGACGCCTCGCGACGTGGTGCATTTGGCAACCACGCTACTGCTGGATCCGGACGATGAGCTGTTCGAGGCCAATCCGGGCCTGATTCGCACGCTGTATGACCCCTCCTGCGGCACGGGCGGCTTCCTCTCGGACGCCATGAGCCACGTGGCCGACTACGGCAGCCGCTTCAAGGTGCCGCCGGTCCTCGTGCCCCACGGGCAAGAACTGGAGCCCGAAACCCACGCGGTCTGTCTGGCTGGCATGCTGCTTCGAACCTTGGCGTCCGATCCTGGCCGGGATTTGTCCCGGAACATCAAAGGGCCGTACAGCACCCTGTCGCGGGACGCGTTCGCCGGTGAGCGTTTCCACTATTGCTTGGCCAATCCGCCGTTCGGCAAGAAATGGGAGAAGGACCAGAAAGCCGTCGAAGACGAGCACAAGGAGCTGGGCTACGCCGGCCGCTTCGGCCCGGGTCTGCCGCGCATCAACGACGGTTCGATGCTGTTCCTGCTGCACCTGGCCAGCAAGCTCGAGCTGCCTGAGAAGGGCGGCGGACGTGCCGCGATCATTCTGTCAGGCTCGCCGCTGTTCAATGGCGGCGCCGGTTCTGGCGAGTCGGAGATCCGGCGCTGGCTGCTGGAGAACGACCGGGTCGAGGCGATCATCGCCCTGCCCACGGAGATCTTCTTCCGCACTGGCATCGGCACATACCTCTGGATTCTGTCCAACAAGAAACCCGCGCACCGCCGGAACCGGGTTCAGCTGATCAATGCCACCGGCCTGTGGACTTCGATCAAGAACGAAGGCAACAAGCGCCGCAAGATCAGCGACGACCAACAGCGCCAGATCGCCGACCTCTACGCTGCCGCAGAGAGCGGCGAGTTCAGCCGCATGCTCGAGTACCGGACCTTCGGTTACCGCCGCATTCGTGTCCTGCGCCCGCTGCGCATGCGCCTCCACATCACGCGCGACAACCTGGCTAAGCTGTGGAACGAAAAAGCTTGGGCCAAGCTGACGCCTGAGCAGCAGTCCGGCTGGCAGATGGCCTTGTCCGCGCATCTGGACGAGGAGCAGCCGGTGGCTTGGGCGGAAACCTTCATTGCGCAGGCCGTCCGAGAGGATGCCACGCTTGGCAAGGTGGGCAAGCCCTTCCTCAAGGCCTTGGTCAACGCACTGGGTGTTCGCGACCCGGAGGGTGACGAGGTGACCGACGCCGACGGCAATCCCGTGGCCGACAGCGAGCTGACCGACTACGAGAACGTGCCGCTGACCGAGGACGTCCGCGACTACCTAGCCCGTGAGGTGCTGCCGCATGTGCCGGACGCCTGGCTGGATGAAACGTTCCGCGACGACAAGGACGGCGAGATTGGCCGGGTCGGCTACGAGATCAACTTCAACCGCTACTTCTACAAATACCAGCCGCCGCGCAAACTGGCCGACATCGACTCCGAACTGAAGCAGGTCGAAGCTGAGATTGCAGCCCTGTTGGGCGAAGTGACCGAGTGAGGATTGGAGCGAACCATGGCCGCAACCAACTTCAAGACCGAGAACAACACGTTCCGGAAGCTCATCGGCAACGGGTTGACCTACCGCATCCCGCGATTTCAGCGCGACTACAGCTGGACGCAAGAGGAGTGGGAGGATCTCTGGGCTGACATCCAGGGAACGCTCAGGGCTGACGGCGAGACCGCCCACTACATGGGCTACCTCGTGCTGCAGTCTGCTGACGACAAGTCGTTCGACGTGATTGACGGCCAGCAGCGACTGACGACCATCAGTCTGATCGTCCTCGCTATCCTCAAGAACCTCCAGCGTTTGATCGATGCTGGCAATGAGCCCGAGGCGAACACCCGCCGACGCGACCAGATCCGCCAGACCTATGTCGGCTACTTGGATCCCGTCACGCTTGTCGCCCGGCCAAAGCTGACGCTCAACCGCAACAACAACCACTACTTCCAGACCTATCTCGCACCGTTGGGGCATCTTCCCCAGCGTGGATTCCGCGCGTCCGAGCACGCGCTTCGCAAGGCTTTCGAATGGTTTGATCGGCGGGTGGCGGAGTTCCTGCGGGCGAGCACCGGCGAGGAGGGGATGCGCCTTGCCAAGCTCGTGGAGGACATCAGCGACCGTCTTTTCTTCACGGTCATTACCGTCACGGACGAGCTCAACGCGTACAAGGTGTTTGAAACCCTGAATGCGCGTGGTGTCCGCCTCTCGGCTACCGATCTGTTGAAGAACTACCTGTTCTCGGTGCTCGATCGGGGCGGCGAGGCTGATCACGAGCTTCGCGCCCTCGAAGATCGCTGGGAATCCATCGTCGGGCGGCTACAGTCGGAGAATTTCCCCGATTTCCTTCGCGTCCACTGGAATAGCCGCCGCAGCTTTGCGCGGCAGGCCGACCTGTTCAAGACCATTCGTGCGCAGGTGGGAACGCCGGAAGCGGTGTTCCAGCTTCTGCGCGACATGGAAGAGGATCTTGATACCTATCTCGCTTTGTCGTCGCCCGAAGTTTCGGACTGGTCGCCAGAGGACAAACAGCTGGCCGGCGTACTCAAGACCTTCCGGGTTCGTCAGCCCTATCCCCTGCTGCTGGCAGGAAAGCGAATTTTTGACGCCCCCGACTTTACTGGCCTGCTGCGGGCGACAATGGTGATCTCGATGCGCTTCAACGTGATCGGTTCGCAAAGTACGGCCGAGCAGGAACGCAAGTACAACGAAGTTGCTGAGCGTGTCGCGAAGCGCGAACTGGATCGGCTCGGCGCGTCGCTTCCCTTGCTGCGGAGCATCTACCCTGACGATGCGGCGTTCCGGACGGCGTTCTCCGAGAAGACCATCCGCACCACGGACTCCCGAAACAACCGAGTCGTACGCCTGATCCTCTGCGCTATCGAGAAGCACCTGTCTGGTCATGCCCATGATTTCGCCAGTGATGCGTTCAACATCGAGCATGTTCTGTCGCAGAACGCGCCGGACAACTGGGGTGGCATCGGCAACGACGATGCAGAGGCGCTGGTGTATCGGTTGGGCAACATGACCTTGATGCAGGCCGGCGCGAACCGGGATGCGGGCAACGCCGAGTACGCCCAGAAAAGAGATGCCTACCGGGCCAGTGGATTCGCGATCACCCGGAAAATCGGGGAAGAGAACGCCGAGTGGACGCCTGAGCGCATTGCCGCGCACCAGAACTGGATGGCCTCACAGGCGACCGCCATCTGGCGCATCGCGCAACTGAGCTGAGGCGCTAATGAGCCAATACAAGCCTTACCCGACGTACAAGGATTCGGGGGTCGAGTGGATTGGGCAGGTGCCTGCGCATTGGGAAACACTGCCCATTAAACGTGGTGCCGGCCTGCGAAATGAACGTCGCACCGATTCGCCTGAAGGTTGGGACTACGTCGGTCTCGAGGACGTCGAGGCCGAATCAGGAAGGTATGCGCCGACGGGAACTGCATCGCGGCAGTCTGAAGACTCGATGGTTGGTGTGTTCCGTGCCGGTGATGTGCTGTACGGAAAGCTGCGACCGTACTTGCGGAAGGCAATCGTAACTGGTGACGACGGGCTGTGTTCCACCGAGTTTCTCGTTCTGCGGCCAGGACGCTCATCCGCACCATGGTTGCATCGGTGGCTGCTCACAACAGAAGTAACGCAGCAAATTGAGGCTGGATGTGACGGCGCAAAGATGCCGCGTGCGGATTGGGATCACGTTGGCTCCGTACCCATGCCGCTTCCACCCCCAGCCGAGCAGTCCGCCATCGCCGCCGCCCTCGACCGCGAAACCGCCCGCATCGACGCGCTGATCGCGAAGAAGACCCGCTTCATCGAGCTGCTGAAGGAAAAGCGCCAGGCGCTCATCACCCATGCCGTTACCAAGGGCCTTGACCAGAACGTCAGGATGAAGGATTCCGGCGTGGCGTGGATTGGGGAGGTGCCGGAGCATTGGGAGTTGGCGCAGCTCGGGAAGCTATCGGTCTCACGCTGTGATGGGCCTTTCGGCAGCGGATTGAAGTCAGAGCACTACACTGACTCTGGCGTCAGAGTAGTTCGGCTGCAGAACATTGGATGGGCGCGGTTCAAGGCCGGAGATGCTGCCTACATCGCATTTGACTACTGGCAAAGTGAGTTGGGTGGTGGTCATGACGCCATTCCGGGCGATGTTCTGATCGCCGGATTGGGCGATGAAAACAACTTGCTTGGACGTGCCTGTGTCGTTCCAGACGATATCGGCAACGCGATAGTGAAGGCGGACTGCTACCGATTCCGCGTTGGTCCGCGAGTCTTGCCCGAGTACGTTGCCCTCACCTTGTCGGCAACGTCACGCGCGGAGTGTGGGTTTCTGGCGACAGGGGCTACCCGTGATCGGTTGAACTTAACGCTGGCGAGCGCTCGGCAGATTCCTGTACCACCGATCGAAGAGCAGCGAGAGATCGTCGCTGCGGTTCACCGTTCCGCCACGCGCCTCGACGAGCTGATGGCGAAAGTGGATTGCAGCATCGCCCTCCTCAAAGAACGCCGCTCTGCCCTCATTACCGCCGCCGTCACCGGCCAGATCGACATTCGGGAGGCCGCATGAACGGCGATACCGCACACCGCGAAACGCACTTCGAGGCCTACATCGTCGCTCAGCTCGAAAAGCGCGGCTGGCTAGTGGGCGACACCCGCCACTACGACACCGAGCGCGCCCTTTACCCAGATGACCTCGTGGCCTGGCTTGACGCCACGCAGCCGGAGAAGTGGGCCAAGCTTTGCAAAGACCACCCGGCCGACCCGCGCGGCGCGCTGATGGACCGGCTGGCCAAGACACTGGAGGCCGATGGCACGGTGCAGGCGCTGCGCCGGGGCTTCGCCATCGCCGGCTGTGGGCACATCGATCTCTCGGAAGCTGCGCCCGAGGATGCGCGCAACGCCGAGGTGACCAAACGCTACCGGGCCAACATTCTGCGCGTGGTGCCGCAGCTCAAGTACCACCCGGCCCGCGAGCTGGCGATTGACCTCGTGTTCTTCATCAACGGCGTGCCGGTCGCCACGGTGGAGGTGAAAACCGACTTCACCCAGTCGGCCGCCGCGGCGGTGGAGCAGTACAAGACCGACCGCCTGCCGCAAGACCCCAAGACCAAGCGCCGGGAGCCGCTACTGACCTTCAAGCGCGGTGCGGTGGTGCATTTCGCGCTGTCGGATTCCGATATCCAGATGGCAACCAAGCTGGACGGCGAGAATACCTTCTTCCTTCCATTCAACCAGGGCAACGAAGGCCATGCCGGCAATCCGGCACGTAAGGACGGCGAGTATCCGGTGGCCTACTTCTGGGAGAAGGTGTGTCAGCGCGATACCTGGCTACGCATCTTCCACAGCTTCGTCTACGTCGAGAAGAAGGATGTGGTCGACCTGAAGGGCAATTGGTCGAAGAAGGAAACCCTGATCTTCCCGCGTTACCACCAGTGGGATGCGGTCAACGCCATGATCGCTGATGCCAAGGCCAATGGCCCGGGCATGCAGTACCTCTGCGAGCACAGCGCCGGATCCGGCAAGACCAGCACTATCGCCTGGACCGCGCACGACCTGATCCGCCTGCGCCGTGACAACGGCGAGCCGATCTTCCACAGCGTGATCATCGTCACCGACCGCACGGTGCTGGACAGCCAGTTGCAGGATGCGGTGAAGCAGATCGATCACCAGTTCGGCGTGATTGCGGCTATCGACCGGCAGAAGTCCAGCAAGTCGAAGAGCAAGCAGCTGGCCGAGGCGCTGCTCAATGGCACTCCGATCATCGTGGTGACCATCCAGACTTTCCCTTACGCCATGGAGGCCATCGTTACCGAGAAGGGCCTGAAGGATCGAAGCTTCGCCGTCATCATGGACGAGGCCCATGCCTCGCAGACCGGCACGAACGCCACCAAGCTGCAGGCGGCCCTGTCGCTGGGTAGCAAGGGCGATATGGCGGGCATGAGCGTCGAGGAACTGCTGGAGCAGCTCCAGAAGTCACGTGCGCGCCCGAAGAACCTGAGTCACTTCGCTTTCACCGCTACGCCCAAGCATTCGACATTCATGCTGTTCGGGCGCACCCAGGATGGCGGTAAGCCCAGCAAAACGAATCTGCCGGCGGCATTCCATAAGTACCCGATGCGGCAGGCCATCGAGGAGGGATTCATCCTTGACGTGCTCAAGGGTTACACGCCGTACCAGACGGCCTTCAATCTCGCCAAACAGCTCGATGATACCCAGCGCGTCAGCGGCAAGGCCGCGAAGCGGGCTTTGGCGCAGTGGATGAGCCTTCACCCCACCAATGTTACGCAGAAGGTGCAGTTCATCGTTGAGCACTTCAGCAAGAACGTGGCTGCGCTACTGGACGGCAAGGCCAAGGCGATGGTGGTGACCAGCTCGCGTGCCGCCGCGGTGCGCTACAAGAAGGGGTTCGATGCTTACATCGCCAAGCACACCGAGCATGCGGGGATCCGCTCGCTGGTGGCCTTCTCCGGCAAGTTGACTGGGAAGCAAGTCATGCACAGCGACGACGAGCGCCTGAACGGCGACGTGTTCGTGGTGGACGAGAAGGAGGAGTTCTCCGAGCTGAGCATGAATCCCGGAGCCTCCGGTCAGGACCTGCGTATCGCCTTCGAGCGCCCCGAATACAGGGTGATGCTGGTGGCGGATAAGTTCCAGACCGGCTTCGACCAGCCGAAGCTGGTGGCGATGTATATCGACAAGAAGATCGCGAACGATGTGGAGATCGTGCAGACCTTCTCGCGCTTGAACCGCACCGCGCCGGGCAAGGACGAGACCTTCATCATCGACTTCGTGAACAGCCCGGAAAACGTCAAGCTGGCGTTCTCGAAGTACGACGACGGCGCGCTGATCGAAGAAGCGCAGGATCTGAACGTTGTCTACGACATCAAGAAGCAGCTGGATGCCCACGGCCTGTATGAATCTGAGGACTTGGAGGCGTTCAAGCAGGCCCGCTTCAAGAGCCTGCGGGACATCACGCAGGCTCAGGAGCCTCAGCACAAGGCGCTGTACGCCGCCACCGAGCGACCGTCGCGGCTCTATAACCAGAAGCTGAAGATGCTCCGCGATGCCATCGCCACCTGGGAGTTCGCGTACGGCAAGGCCCGTGCGAACAAGGATGAGGCCGGCATGAAGTCGGCGGACCATCAGCGCAAGGATGCGGCCGAGCAGTTGGCCGCCCTGATGGGCTTCAAGAGTGGTCTGGCGCGCTTCTGCCGCGCCTACGCCTACATCGCACAGCTGATCGATTTCGGCGACCCCGAACTGGAGAACTTCGCCGCGTTCGCCAAGCTGCTGGGCAAGCGATTGGACGGCGTACCAGCTGACCGGGTCGATCTGAAGGGGTTGGTGCTGTCGGGATTCGACATCAAGACGCGTGCGGAGGGCGCGGGTGAGGAGCCCAAGAAGCCGACGCTCAAGCCCATCGGTGCCGGCGGCGGCGGAAGGGCCGATGAGCCGAACTACCTGAAGGAGATCATCGACCGGCTAAACCGTTTGTTTGGTGATGCCACACCACTCCGCGACCAGGCGATCTTCGTCAATCACATCGCCGCCATCGCGAAGGAAAGCGACGTGGTGATGGCACAGGTAGAAAACAATTCCCGCGAACAGGCTCTCAAGGGCAACCTGCCGGGCGCGGTCCAGCAGGGCGTGGTGCGTGCGTTGACCTCACACCAGAAACTGGCCACTCAGGTCCTCAAGGCTGACCGTCAGGCGATGGCAGCGCTGACCGACATCATCTATGAGCTGATCAGGGATCGTCGGTCCATCGATCTGGACGACCTGAATGCTTGATCTTCTGAACCTGCCGGGCGTGAAGCCGGTGGACCTTCAGAGTTCGCAGGGGGTCATCACCATCACCGCCGAGGTCATCGAGGCCACTCCGCCAGCGTGCCCGGAGTGCAGCAAGCCGCTCTACCGGCATGGGCATCGCCGAATCGAGTTCGCCGATACCCCTCAGCAAATGCAGCCGGTGCGGCTGGTGATTAATCGGCCGCGTTACCGCTGCGAGTCCTGTGGTAAGACCATGACCTTGGATTTGCCCTTCCTCGATGAACGACGACGGGCGACCCAGCGACTGGTCGGAGCCATCCGGGAGCGCTGTCTCGGCATGACGTTCCGAGGATTGGCTGAACAGACGGGTCTTGCGGTCAATACGATCAAGAACATCGCCCAAGATCTGATTGAGGAGCTTGAAGCGACCGTCCGCTACGAGACCCCGGTGATCATGGGGATCGACGAGCTCAACCTCGCGGGCGGCTATCGCTGCATCATCACCAATCTCGCCACCAACAGCGTGTTCGACATGCTGGAGGAGCGAACGAAGGCGCACATGAAGCCCTTCTTCAGGGATCTCCCGGATCGAGACCGTGTGGAATGGGTTTGCACCGATATGTGGCGCCCGTTCAAGGAGTCGTATGGCCCCTACCTCCCGAATGCCCGACTCGTGATCGACAAGTTCCATGTGGTGCGCATGGCGTCGGACGCCCTGGAAGACGAACGCAAGAAGCATCAGTCCGCACTCGAGCGAAACGAGCGGTTGAAGGTCAAGAAGTCGATTCGCTGGCTGACACTGAAACGACCGAGCTCCTTGTCGCCGCAGGAGGAGGAGGCGCTGAAGCTCGTCCGATCCGGCATACCGCTGCTGGCGGAGGCCTACGACTTCAAGGAAGCCTTCTACGGAATCTACGACGAGCCCGACAAGGCGAATGCAATGCGTGCATTCGAAGCATGGGAGAACTCGCTGCCCGAGGGGCGCTTTCCAAAGTTCCACGCATTGGCGCGGACCGTCCACAACAACTACGAAGACATCTTCGCGTACTGGGATGCACCAGTTCGGTTGACCAACGCGTATACCGAAGGTCTGAACGGCTTGGTCAAGGTGGCCAATCGGATGGGTCGCGGGTACAGCTATGAAATCATCCGAGCCAAGACGCTGTACGCGAAGCATGCCCGCAAGGTCGGCAGCCTACTAAGGCAGCCTCCGGCGGCAGAGGTTCCAACCAGCGGCGTCCAGAATCAGGTCGAGTACGGGCCGCACATTCCAACCTTGGTGGAGCTGTCCGACTCAGGAGAGCTGGGCTGACCTCTGGCTCTGTTCCAACCACATTTTGCAAATAGCCAGTTTTTTCTCAGGAGGGTTGAAATTGTTGTTTCTCACGGTTGCGTCTGTCTGTCGGGGACAGCCCAGCTTGCGTCATCGGCGCTGGCTAGTAGATCAGTGAACGCTTCGCGCATGTCTGGGTCGGCGTTGTCTGACCAGACTTCATCGACCAGGTCGCAGGCAATGGCGTCCCAACCTGTCCAGAAGTCGGCGTGGTTGGTCGCGTGATCGGTCTTGGCCAGGTAGTCGGCCAACTCGGAATGTCGTGGATCAGGCATTGAAGCTTCCATCTGACAACGGACCAGAAATTGCTCTATTCATCTACCTACTCTGTTCAACCAATAGGCGCGCACGTTCAAGCAATTCATCGAACGTGACCACCTCCGGGCCGTGAATATGTCGCCTGAACAGCTCAAAGCAAGCGAACTTTTCGCGGTTCACTCCGTGCTCGGTTACGAACTCCTGAAGGTCACCGCACACCAGAACGGATCGTGGACGAATGAGGTATGCGTCTTTGCCTAGGGGCTCGCCTTCGTCGTCAACCACCCGCAGCACATCGCGGATGTTGGCTTCCGCCAAGTGAACTGTCCTTTGCGACTGGGCAATCGCGTCTGTCAGGTCGCTGCTAGGCCCCCAAGTCCCGCTCCGATACTGGCTTTTTTGTAGCAGCCTCGTTCGATGGGTCTTGATTTCCGCGAAGCACAACGCCCCCACCCGCCCTCGTGTACTTAGCAGTCCGTCCGCGCGTTTTCCTGGCCCCGCCACGCTTGCCCCAGCAACGGCGCGCTCAAGCTTTCCGTCATCGATCGCGGCGGCCGCGTTGAAGAACAACGAACCACCAAATATCCAGTGGTTTGCTTCAAAGAATTGCTGCCAGACATCCTCGGGCCCTCGTACGTGAGAAGCTTCCTCGTCGAAGAACACATCGTCTGTCAGAAGTCGCTCAAACAGTTCGAGTTGCTGGCGCCGGTAGGCAACGGTAACCAGATCACGTTCAGTGACCTCGCTGGCGAGGATGTCTTCCAGCAGTTGTTCGTTCTTGCTACATACAGCCAGCCAGTTGGGCACGGCCGCCAAATGAAATGGGCAGTGTCACCAAATGAACTGGGCACCTCCGCCAAGCGATTGGGCAGCCAGTGCTTCGTTTGGCATGGCACATAGCGAGTTTGCGAGGCCGAGGGACTCAGCCCTGCGTTGCGTGTTCAACCACAATGCGGGTTGCTGTCACATAGGCGCTAAAGGCGTGAGTTAGCTCTGCAGAAGATTCGGAAACATCGTAGATCCTGAAGCCATCAATGGCGGATCTTACGTCGACAGGTTTCCCTACCGACTCAAGCTCATGAAATCGCTTTCCAAGGACCTTCGCCGCAGGAAGTTCTAGCACCCAGGGCACCCACAACAAGATTGCATGTCCTTCTCGGACAGACGGCTTCGCGCTGAGCCCTAAAGCCATACAAGTTGACTCTGTAAGCGCGAACGAAGCGATAAATTTTCCGTCCACTAATTTTCTGCTCTTAACGAAGCTTCCAGTGTTAGCTGCGACGTAGCCTGACAAATACTCCACAACGTCAGCTTGGCTAGAGAAAAATTGGCCCGAAAATCGACCAAGAGCTTCAGACTTGAAAGCCGCTCGTGCACGCTCAGCGATCAAGCTTGCTCGCTCTTGTGCAAAAGTTCCGTTCGCTTTAAACACGTGGAGGAGGCGTTCCGTAGGAAGTACGCCCTTTCCTTGACCTGCTGCGACCCTCAAACCATTCAAGTACGGAGAGGCATAGCCATCTCCGGCGCCCATCGAACTTCCTGAGTCTCTTACTGCAGACAGTATCTCCGCAGCGCGCTCCTCGTCATACCTTGATAGCAGCTGGGCATCGTCGTCCGTAGCAAACAAAAGCCTCCGTTCCTGGAGGATCCTGAAAGCACAAAATCCTAGCGCAACAAGCTCATCCTCAATGGTCTTTATCTGCAGGCCAGCACGTGCAAAGTCAAGTTTTTGAAAAGTCACAGGACCATTCATCGGCAGAAACCCGGTCGCACGCAAACTGGAATCCTCTGCGGCTGCCCTGGAAGAACGCCCGGAGCCATCTCGTTAGAATTGGCTGGCAATCGCCACAGGCTTCTTACCCTTTGGCTGATGAGTCGCTTCGAGTAGAAGACAAGGCCAGAGTTCAAGTTGTGGGGGTCGGCCAGGATGGTGATCTCGTAGGTTCTGTTCATAAACAAAGAGCTCGTTCTAATTTCAAAAGACCTTGCGCCAGTCATGATGTGTTCGCCGCCTTTGAACCATCTGTTTGCGCCTGCAGCCGAAACATAACCCTGCACCTGATCGAGTGCCATTGCGTACTTGTACCCGCTCAACATGTAGCTCTCTGGCTTGATCTCGATGATGTACTGATCAATTGCTAGATCCGTGTAACCATCAAGATAGCCCATGTTCCCCACTTTACCTCTGGTCACGGGTAAAGGATTGGTCGCCAGTTCGTTCTCATAGATTCGATCGTGGACCAATCTCCCAATCTCTGCGTCCTCCGTGTACCCATGCAAAGCATCATTGAACGCTGCACTGAAGGCCGCCTGTAGTGCCCCATTGCCGAACTTTCCGCCCGTCACCTCCGACACGGTGCCGCCAACAAGCGCCGCCACCGCGACTCGAGCGGGTGCGGCGCTTTGGGCACCGTTTCCGATGCCTGCGATCATCGGCGCGCTCAACTCTGCCACGCCCGCACTCAGGAATCCATGCCCGAATTTTCCGCCCTGCAGGCGGGACATCACGCCCCCAGCCACGCCGTGACTGAGCACCTTGTTGGCGAACTGGTCGCCCGTCAGTCCGGTACCGAACACGCCCTTGAAGTCAGCTCCATTGGCTGCCTGTATCTGCTGGAACTTGGTCCCTATCCCATAGAAGACCGCAGCCGAGAACGCGCCAAACAGACCTCCCTGGAGCGTGCCGGTACTGACATAGCCGCTGACAAAGCCGACTAGCATGGCTGCGCCCAGCTTCGTGAACACCGGCGCTAGGTACGGCATGAAGATCGTGCCCACGATGGCGATGATCAGTCCTAGCGCTTGCCGCAAGCTGAAATTGCCGGTCGGATCCGTATAGACAAGCGGGTTGTTGAACACGTAGGTGTACGCATTCCAGCTCTGGCCGTTGGTCGGCGCCTGGATCAACGGATCGGCCTGCAGGAAACGTCCTAGCTTGGCATCGTAGATGCGGCCGTTCATGTGGATGACGTCCGTGCCATCCACGTACTCGTGCCCGGTAAAGCCGCGCGGGGTGTTGGATGAGGCGGAACCGCTTCCGGCCGGGTTTCCGAAGGCGCGTCGCGCACCGAAGGTGGCGTAGTCCAGCGCCTCGGCCACGCTGCCATCGCTATTGGCGATGCGGATCAGACTGCCCAGGTGATCGTGGAACAGGAACTTGGTCGCCTGGACGATGCCCCCGACCACGGTTTGCAGCGCCACGCCGGCCACGTAGCGCCGCGCGGTCTGCACGCCGTTCTGGATCAGGATCTCCACCCCGCCGATGTACAGCGTGGTGGTGGTGCCGTCCTGACGCTTGTAGCGCTGCCCGTCCGGGCCGTACCAGAACCGCGTGGTCTGACCATTGCCCATCTGGATCTCGTGGGCCTTGCCATCGGCGGTGTATCGGATGGTCCGATCGTTGCTGCTGCCCGGCGCGTCGCGTAGCGTCTGATTGCCGCGATCGTCGTAGTAGTAGAACGTGGCGGCAGCACCGTCACCGGTCCTGTTGACCGCGTGAGGACTGTTGGCCACGGACGTGACTGCAGCTGCGGTCGTCGCCGTGCGTGTCAGCGTCGCCAACTGGGCGCCTGCCGTGGGAAGCGCGATCTGCTGTGGAGCCGCTCGCGCTGGTTTGGTTCTGTGCTGCCAGCCGCCGCCCTGCGGCTGCTTGAAGCCAAGTGACCAACTGTCGGCTTCGTCGTCCCAACTTGGCCGATCAGCATCCGCGCTGTAGCGGCGGTAGTGGGCTTCCGGCGCAAGCATTTGACCGCGATTGAGTGCCGGTGCGACAGCGCGTGCCGATGCATGCGGGAACAGGGAGGGCGTCGCTGTTGATTGACTGGCCAGCGCAGGGATGGCCGCTGCCTGCACCATCGGCAGTACGCCAACGCACCCGTCGGCGCCGGGATAGCCATAGCCCAATCCATCCTTGCTGCAGATGTTGCCGAGTTGGTCGTAAGCATTGGCCAGCAACACCTGGTTGACGGTGATGCCGTTGGCCATGGTCAGCCGTCCCTCGGTCACCCGGTTCAGGCTGTCGTAGGTGAACTGCTCCAGGTAGCGACCTTCCTTCTGGTGCGAGGCCAGGTTGCCGGCCGCATCCCACACATAGCCTTCCTGCACCAGATTGCAGGCGGTGTTGCCGGCACAGATCTGGGTCAAGCGGCCGGTAAGGGCGTGATACTGCCTGCGGACCTCCATGTTCGCTTGGCCTGCACGGATCTCGCGGCTGACGTTGCCCCAAGCATCGGTGGCCAGCGTGCGGTTGTAGGTATCGACTGCACTACTGCAGGAAGGATCCGGATCGAGCGCATCACTGGTGCACGTAGCCCGGGCACCGCGTGCCCCGAACTCGGTTTTGCTCCACGCACCACTGGCATCCCGCGCCTTCCACGGGCGGCCCAGCGTGTCGTACTGCACCTCAGTGCCGAACATGCCCTCCTCGAGAATGACGCTCATGCCGGCGGGCCGCCCCATGGGGTCATAATGGAACTGTCGGTCGTACTGGGTCGCTGTACCCGCCTGACCCGCCCACGCGGCGTACTGGCCCGTGGTCGTTTCCATCACGGGCTGACCACTTGCATTGGCCTGATTGTCGTATTGGGTCGTGGTCTGGCTTTCGATTGCACCGCCGGGCAATTTGGCGGTGATCCTCCAGGCACGTCCCCGCGCATCGATCTCGCGCTCGGTGCGATAGCCGCCATTGTCGGTCTGGGCAATCACTTCGCCCAGCGCGTTGTACTCCAGCGTGGTGGTGCCCGTGTCAGGATCGACCTGCTGAACTTTGCGGCCCAACACATCGTAGGCGAAGGTATTGGTGATCGTGCCGGCGCCTGCGTTGCGGGCCACGCTCGCCACGTTGCCATCGGCCTGATAAGTGAACTGCGTAGTGAAACCGCTGGCATCCTGCATGGACAGCACTTCGCCCTTGCCGTTGACCACCTGCACGGTCGGGTTGCTGCGCTGATCCCACGCCGTGGTGGTCCGTCCCGCGTACTGGGTACTCTGCTGGGATCCATCCGGTGACTGGATAAGCGTCGGGCGTCCCAGCAGGTCGTAAGCAGTGGTCGCCCACGATCGGGAAGGCGCACTGCAGACATTGCCCACATCGGCCGGACCGGTGGTGCCGGCGGTACCGGACAGGAAGAACGGCACGGACGTTTTCGCCACACGTCCGGCACCGTCGTACTCCGTGCAGGTAGCCGACACGTCCTGGTCGATCACGCCGACATTGAAGGTCTCGCTGGCCTTCATGATCGGGCGGCCCAGCACGTCGAACCAGGTCCATTGACGGGCGGCTGCAGTGGCGGCGATCTGCTGCCTGAAGACCGCCCCGACCGGGCATGGCACGGCACCCGTGCCGCTACACCAGCGGTACGTCGTGGTGCCGGTGATGCCGCCATTGCCAGGCGACGCCCCCGGCATGGTCTGGGTCCAGCTGAAGTAATCTCGGCCCAATGCTCCCTTGATGGCCAGCGATCGCACCCCATTGATATCCAGCACGTCGGTGGCTTCGCCGAAGATGTTGCGAGACACAACGTAGGTGGTCCGACGCTCTTGGCTCCCCATTACGTCCGAGAAGGGCTCGTAGGTAGCCACCGGGAAGCGGCCTTGGGCGTCGTATTCCACGCGGGAGTAACGGCGGATGGCATCCAAGCTGGAAGGCTGGAACACGAAACCCGACAACGAGCAATCCGTCGCGGGCGCGGCACAGGTGACCGATTGCAGGCGATTGCCGAACTCGTCGAGCGCATAGCCTTTGGCAGAGGCCAGGTTCGCAGCCCCGCCGGGCTGGGTCTGCTCCAGCGTCAACAAACCCGTCTTGGCACCACCCATCGCGTAGCCGAAGCCGGCTGTACGCACCACATCCGGATAGCCGGGCCGGCGATGGGTGATGGTGCTGGCCGTCAGGCGTCCGAGTCGCCATGCGCCGACGTCATCGCTGTACAGGTTCTGGGTGATCTGCGTGGCCGTGAGGCTCGACGCGCCAGTGTAGGTATCTACGACCGTCTGGGTTACGTTGCCATGACTGCCATAGCTGAAGGCGGTGGCAACCTTGCTGGTGACCTCACCGGTAAAGGGATCGCGCAGCGACTCTTCGCTGCCCTGCGTGCGGACGTGAATCGGGGTCTGAGTGGCCAGCGAGGTGGGCGCCATTTCCCAGCTCTGCACGCTGTTGGAGAACCACTGCCCGCCAAGGTCGGGGTGCGTCGCGCCAGGCCCACCAAAGCAGCCATTGCCGGGTGTGGCGGTCAAACAAGCGGGCACGGCATACGGACTGGTCACCGCCTTCTTGACGGTCTGCATCGGCATGCCGGTGAAGGGGAAGTTCTGGGCGTAGGTGCTCATTGTCACCACATGCCCACCGGTCTGGTTGGGATCGATCGTCTCGATGCTGCCAAAGCCCAGGAAGCCACGGCCGCCGGCCTGTACGCGAGCATTGGCATAGCGGTAGTACAGGCTGGCCATGGCGCCCGGATTGCCTGCATGTGGCGCACTGCTGCTGGCCTTGGCCACCACATAGGTCGGCGCCAGCAGATCCACGACGGGTGAGCCTCGACCCCAATTGAGCCCGTTGCGCGAGCCGGTACTGCGGCGGTAGATCGCGATGTTGGTGAGGGGTGCGTACTGCAGTTGCGTGGTGGCGCCCAGGCCATTGGTGATGCTGGTGATCAGGTCTCGCGGCTGGAATGCTTGGGCGCTACGAGAGAACGCCGTGCCGACCGTGCTACCGGAGAAGTTCAGCGCTTGGAAATCCATATTTCCGTCGCCATCCACGTCCCCGAAAATGGGAACGTGCTTGTTCTGGTCACAGCCACTGCCTTGGCACAGGCGAGCATTGCCACCGGGCAGCGTCGCGCCGCTCGCGAACCCGCCTTCGGGCAAGGCACGTCGGACTGCGTAGCCCTTGTGAGTGCCGTAGTTGACCAGGTAGAGCAGATCGGCTCGACCATCGCCGGTCACATCCAGAAAGCGCGCCTGGTCGCGGTAGTCGGTCAACGTCAGCGCACCGCCTCCGACAAAGTACAGGCCGTTGTTCAGTGCATATGTCCACTCCGAGTTGGATGTGCTGCGTACCGCGCGATCGCTGAGCCCATCGCCGTTGAAATCGGCAAACACCACGGCGTGCGGATTGCCGACCGAGACGACATCAAAACCTGCCAATGACACTGTACTGGCGGTCTGAGCCTGCACGGTCAGCGCGTATAGCGAGTCGGAGGTGACCCGTTCCCAGCAAGGATCATTCGGTACGGAGAACGCGACGGCGGTGCCTGCATCCTCCTCATCATTGTGGAAGCGCGAAATGAAGCCGGGCGTACCATCGTCATTTACACGACGTTCGAGTGGCCCGATCTCGCATCCTGGAAAGCCTGTGAAAACATCGGCACGTGTAGTGATGCGAATCAGCAGGTCCGATGCCGCATCGCCGTTGAAATCCACCATCTGCATGAAGCCGGTCTTGGTGGTCAGTGTGCCGGAGATGGTGCGCTCGCAGTTGCGCGTCATGTTGTCGAACGGATCGTCACAACCCAGTGCCGGCGGCGGCAATGTCGACTCATCCACGACCACAGACCGCTCGGCGCCCCACGAAAACCCGCCGGCCTGACGCTCCATCAATCGTGCGCGCAAGGTGCCGGTGGTGGGATACACGATGTCGGTCAGGCCATCGCCATTGAGGTCGGCCAAGTGCACTTGGGAAGACTCGGCCGTCGCCGAGGGCACAATCGGAGACAGGCCAGCGATCAGATTGGTGGCCATATCGAAATGCACGCCGTTTGAGGGGTGCACGCGCCAGGCTTGGCCGGTGAAGCTAGAGACGAACAGGTCATCCAGCCCGTCGCCGTTGTAGTCGAACAGATGCCAGGCGCCTTCACCACGGTCAGTGATGTTGGCCGGCACACAGTTCCAGGTGGCGTTGGCGTAAGCCGGCTGTCCGCTGGCATTGAGCGTGCCCAGCATCGAGATCACCCAACTGCCACCCGAGCACCCCGTCCCTGCCAGGTACAACACTGCCAGGTCCTGCCGGCCATCACCGTTGATATCGCCAAGCTTGAAGTTCTTGAAGTGATCGGTGGCCAACGTAAGGTTGGGCGGCGCCTCGTACGTGGCGAATGCGTGGGTGGCCGTACTCCAGCCGAACATGGTCGCCGCCGAGCAGACAGCGGCCGTGTTGTCCCGGCATTCCTGCAGTCCGACGAGCGTGTCCTGGCCACTGCCCGAGGGCGAAGGGGCATAGGTGAGCACGTAATGCCGTGCCTGCTGGTCGGTGGGACAGCCGGTACCGGCACTGGCACAGCTGGTGATGCTCTCCAGCCGTTGCGTGGCCGTGACCATCCCGCCGGCGAAGTAGCCGCGACTCCACTGCGCGCTGGGCAGCGTGCTGTAGTTGAACTGCACCTTGGCGTAGGGCGCACTGGAGACCGACTGTCCGGCCAGGGCTACCTTGCCGGTGTAGCGGATCTCCCGGATATGGTGCTCCCCCGTGCCGGCGCCGGAGGGGTTCTCGTTGTAGAGATAGTCGATGTAGTTGCCCGTCGAATCCTGGAAGCGGGTCTGCGCCCAGCTGATAGCAGCGCCGGGGTTGAGCGGAGACGTGGTCTCCACGTATCCATCCGGACGGGTGGCTCCACCGCTGTTGCTGTCCCGGTCGCCGTACCAGCTGATCGAGCCATCCTTGCGCTCGACGGTGAAGAAAGCCGGGCCCGTCGTACCGCCAGCAGGCGTGTAGGCGCACACGCGCGTGAAGCTCTCAAGCTCAGTAGCCAGCGCTGCGCCACTCATGCCGCCGGCCGAGGGGCACGAAGCACTGGAGGCAATGAGCCGCTGTCCGTCCAAGCAGAAGCGATCAGCCTCGCCAAAGCTAATCGGCCGGGGGTTGCCATCCGGTGTGGTGCCACCCAGGAAGTCGCCCGCCTCCCGGGTCGCGCGGCACCTTGTGATCGAGGACAGCCCTGACAGGGCCCAGCCTTTGCCCAATGCGCCGTAGGCGCCTTGGCTGGAATAGGTGAGAGCAAGCTGGGGCGCCACCCCCGTCGTGCCTGGCACGGCGTAGATCGGCACGCTGTAAGTCGCTGCGCCGGACTCGTCTACCCGGAACTCGCCCGCAGTGGCCGACACGCTGTCAGACAGCGGATCCGGGCTTACCAGGACCTGAGGCGGCAGGTTGCCGCCGGTCACCCGCGCAACCACCTCGAACACAAAGAAGCCCAAGGGCGTCAGGATGAGGCTGGAGACCAACAGCAGCAGCGCGGCAGCGCCAACGGAAATGCGCGAGGAAGCTTGATCGGGCATGGCGGAACTCCGTTTCCGCAGCGGTCAGTGCCCGCGCGGTACGTCACGGTGGCAACGACAATCCCCGTTGAAGCCCTACTGCGACCGGCCCCCACCGGGATTGCAGACTGCGAAGTCGATCACACCCCTGACCTCACACGGCGGCAGTATCCGAGTCGACAGTTTCTCCTGCAATGGGTCAGGCGTTGTAAACGCGTTTACATGAAGCGTGCCGATGCATTGTTGTCGCGGTGCGGCCAAGCTACGCTTGGGACGAGCAGGTACGTTCTGCTCGGCGATCGAACTCGCCACGACTGAACAGGGGACATTGAATGAAGATCATGTGGCGGCTGGCCGTGTGCCTGCTCGTGTTGCCGCTGGCCGGGTGCGCCAGTCTGCAGGTGGACCGTGACCTTAAGCATGCAGAGCTCGTGCAGCAGTACCGCAGCGCGGTTGGACCGGAAGCCTCGCTGGCTGCTGCCCCGCAATGCACTGCTGCCACCATCGGCACCACATGGACAACGCTTCAGTTTGCCCCGACAACGCCAGTGACGAAGCTGCCCAGCGGGCAGACGGCCGCTTCGTTCTGCATCCAGATACCCGCCGGGGCGCGAGCGTTGGAGCTTCAGGCACTCGGAAAAGGGGGAATGACGTTCCACGAAATGATCGTCGTGCATCCCTCGCTTCAGTTTCTCGATGAGAAGCAGTCTTTGATCAAGAACGTGGCGGAGCCTCAGCTGTCGGCTTTCGACAATCTCGGTGGATTTGGCTTGCGGGGCGTCACTGTTTTGACGACGGATTTGTCAGCGGCGCGAAGCGTTATCGTCTACGTGCATCCAGACAGCCTCGAAGGTAGTTTGGATGTACATACGGGCTACGAGACGATTCCCGTGCCTTACGGTCCTTATGGCCAGGTAAAGGTGCGCTTCAAGTGACGCGCATGTCACTCCAGGCTAGGTCAGCCCGGAGTTCTGATCTCTCTGCACCCGCTTGCGAATACGCTGCGGCCAAATGAAGACGTCATTGCTTACGTTAATGCCGAACAGCAGGACTACGTTTAGCGCCACGATGCCTGCTACGCCCGTCCAACTCATTTTCTGGGCTAACACAGCCGCCTGGACACTAAGCCCCATCATCAGCAGAAGCATCACGATCTGAACGTAGCCCCAGACTGCAATCAAGGTGGGCGCCATGACACGGAGCTTGCCATTCTGGAAGACCAAGCTACCGCTGCTCCTGAGGACTTTGATCTCCTTATCCGTCAGGTCGGCGTCGTGCTTGAGCGTGATGATCTGCTCGCGCTGCAGTCGATTGACCGCGAAACCAAAGCGCCTGCGAAACGCCTGCTCATCGCATATCGCCAGTTGGTCCTGATGATCGGGCGACCACTCCGCCTCCTTGATGGCGGTGTCAATCGCGACCAGCACTTCCTGCATGGCATCGATATGGTCCGAATGCACCTCGGCGCGATCGGCTCTCGCGCCAGCGGGAAACGCGACAACCTTTGCGCCGGACGAACGTGACGACCTATCGTCCACGGGCCACCGCCACGGCCACCACGTCGGCCACGATATCGGGGCTGATCCGGCCCTGTTCCACGCCCAATTGATAGAGCGCCTTCATGACGCGAGCGCGGTGCTCGGGACGCATTTTGCGTCCGACCTTGGCCAGTTCACGATCCAGGGCCGCCACGACCTTGTCCACCAACTGGAAGTCGATGCCCGCCTGGCGAGCCTTCTGCGGTGCTTCGTCGGTTCCGGACATCAGCCACACCGGATCGATGCCATAAAGGTCGTACAGCGCCTTGACCAGCCCGGTAGGCATCTCCCGTTCGCCACGCTCGTAGTGGATGTAGGCCCGCTTGGACAGGCCAACCTGTTCGGCCAGCGCGGCTTGGCTCAGGCCCAGTTCGGCACGCACCGCCGCCAATCGGCGAGCGATCATGTCCTTGTCGAGGGGGCTGGTAGATGATCCCATTCGTGCACTATATTGGCGCAATAATGCGCCAAGACTACCGTGATGACGGGCACAAGGGAACAACACGAGTTCATCAAGATGCGCCTGCGATTGGCAGGTTCGTCGTTGGCGTGTATCGCCCGCGAGCTGGGCATCCAGCCTACGACCGTCACGGCGACCTCGCAGGGCAAGCGCCGCTCGCGCCGGATCGAACAGGCCATCGCCCGCAAGCTTGGCTGCACCCCTCAATCCCTATGGCCAGCCCGCTACGACGAGACTGCTTCGGAGGAGGGCTTGCCATGAGCTAGGCCCTTCCCCACCCACTACCGTGGTGCGGAAATGCAAAAGCCCCCGAACGCGCCAACGTTCGAGGGCTTGGAATGCAGAGAAGCAAGCTCTTGCGCTGCATTCTGCGTAACCGCCTCCCCATCGTCAAGCCTCCCGGCCGGCCTTGAGCCCGGCCGAACGGGTGGCGTTTGCCCGAGTCCCTCTGAGGGGATCGGGCAGGACCGCGAGTGCCTTCATGCAGAGACTGAAAGACATCTGTCGCTGGATCCTGCGAACAGACAAATCAGACCGCGCCATAGGCCGGTCGCTGGGCATCTCGTACAGCACCGTTAGCCGCTATCGAAAGATTGCCGCCGAACAGGGGCTGCACTGGGATGCTGTCGAGCCACTGGATGAGTTGGAACTGGATCGTCGGCTCAACCCGGGCCGGCACGCCGCCAAAAAGCCTTTTGCCGAACCCGACTGGTCGCACGTGCATGCCGAGTACGAGCGCCCCGGCGTCACGCTGACCCTGCTCCACGAGGAGTATGCGCTGGAGGTCGGTGAGGCCGGTATGTCGGAGACGGAGTTCCGCCGACGTTATCAGCGCTACGCCCGCACACGCGGGCTGGTCATGCGCCAAATCCACCATCCCGGGCAGGAGCTGTTCCTGGACTTCTCGGGCATGCGTCCCTGGATCACGGATCCCAAGAACGGGGCCAGACGGCAGGTGGAGCTTTTCGTGGCCGTCCTGGGTGCCAGCCGCAAGACCTTCGCTTATGCGGTAGAGAGCCAGAAGATCCCGGACTGGATCGAGTGCAACATCCGGGCCATGGCCTTCTTCGGTGGCGTCACCCGCTACCAGGTACCCGACAATCTCAAGGCCGCCGTCATCCGGCGCACGCGCGAAGACGGGGCACTGATCAATGCCACCTATGCCGAGTTCGCGGCGCACTACGACACCGACATCATGCCGGCCGGGCCACGCAAGCCCAAGCACAAAGCGGCTGTGGAGATCGGGGTCAAGCTCGCCCAGCGCTGGATTCTGGCCAGGCTGCGCAATCGGGTGTTCTACAGCATCGAAGAGCTGAACCAAGCCATGGCGCCGTTGCTGGAGCGGCTTAATGACAAGCCGATGCGGGGTGTCGGCAACAAGAGCCGCAACACCCTCTTCGCGGAACTGGATGCACCGGCCCTGAAACCGTTGCCGGAGACGCCATACGAGTTTGCTGAGTGGAAGGTAGGCATCACCGTTGGGCAGGACTACCACGTGGTGTGGAACGAGCACTACTACTCGGTCCACCACGGGATCGTAGGCAAGAAGGTCAACCTGCGAGCCTCGGCAGATCATGTGTCGGTCTTTCTGCACGGCAAGCGCGTTGCGATCCATCCGCGCAACGACGCGCCAGGCGGGCTCAGCACGCTGCCTGAGCACATGCCCCCGGCCCACCGCGCGCACGGCCTGGACAGCTACGACACGGTGAAGACCTGGACGCAGCAGCAAGGTGGCGCGATCGCCGCCTTCTTCGAGCAGCACCTCAAGCACCACGCCAATGCCGCCCAGTCCCTGCAGGCCGGACGTGGACTTCGCACGCTGGCCAGAGACTACGGCACGGAACGCCTGCAGGCGGCCTGTGCCCGCGCTCTGGCCATGCATGCCCGCAGCATCAGTTCCGTGAAATCCATGCTCCAGCGCGGTATCGAAGCCACCCCGATCCAGGGTGGTGACGCGGCAAACGATGACCCCATCGCCCACGAGAACGTGCGTGGTGCGGACTACTACCAGAACACCTAAGGAGAAATAGCATGACCCTTCAATCCACCCAGGAACGCATGCGCGAGCTTCGCCTTCACGGCATGCTCGAAGCCCTCTCGCATCAGCAATCGCAGGCTTCCTACAGCAGCCTGGGCTTTGAGCAGCGCTTGGCCCATCTTGTCGACGCAGAACAAAGTCATCGCGATACGCAGCGGCTTCAGCGCTTGCTCAAGAGCGCCAAGCTCAAATACAGCGCCAGTCCGGAAGCGATCGACTATCGCCACTCCCGTGGTCTTGATCGCGGTCTGGTCGCAGACCTGCTCACTTGTGGCTGGATCGAACGTCAGCAGAACTCGCTGATTACAGGTCCTACCGGCACCGGCAAGACGTGGCTAGCGTGCGCCTTGGGTACGCAGGCCGCCCGTCAGGGGCACAGCGTGCTCTACAAGCGCACCGGTCGCCTGCTGGAAGAAATGGACGTCGCCCACAAGGATGGCTCGCTGGCCAAGCTACGAGGGCAATTGGTCAAGATGAAACTGTTGATCCTGGACGATTTTGGCCTGACAGGTCTTAACGCCCGAGGCCGCAGCGATCTGCTTGAAATCCTGGATGACCGCGTCGGCACCGGCTCCACGATCATGCTGGGCCAGATGCCTGTCAAGGACTGGCACGCCTTCATCAACGATCCGGCGCTAGCCGATGCCATCCTTGATCGCTTGATCCACAGCAGTCACAAGCTGGAGCTTAAAGGCGACTCGATGCGTAAGCGCAAGGCAGCTTCTGCCAAGTAGCTTTAAGGTGCCCAACAGGCTGGTGGGGGTGCCCAGTTCATTTGGCGCCGCTGCCCAGTTTGTTTGGCGGGAGTGCCCAGTTTGTTTGGCGATCACTGCCCAACTGGTTGGCGTTTAGCATTCTTGCCGATCAGCTGCTTGGCTGCGTCCTTGGATAGCGTGAAGCGATTGAGTTGGTCGATCCCGATCCTGAACTTATCCTCCGCACGGAACTCGGCGTTGACCGCGAGCATGGCAAGTTCAACCAGGTCGTCGATTTCCTTCCCGGTCAAAACGAAGTGTGAATTTCGACTCGGACTATCCTTTCCATCGCTCATATCGAACGACTGGATGTGGATCGACTGGATCCGCCTCGGGTCCTCCACTAACAACAGCTTGATCTGCCTTTTGCCTGTTGGCGTTGTCCGAAGCACTACCTCGTGCTTGACCAGGCCCAGCGCGTCTCCCTCGATGTCGGGGAAAACTCGATCGAGATACCGAAGCTTGCGGATGACTTCCGTGAAGTTCTCGCCGTCTTTGACTAGACGCTTTACCGGGAAAGCGGACGAGCCGTAAATTCGGCCGGGCACCTTGTTGGCAACATAAATTCCATCGTCGTCACTCACATCGCCCCCTCCACGCCAGCTTGAGCATGCGGCGTCTCGATATTCATGACGGCGCGGTATTGCCCTGCTGCTGTCACCTCGCAGGTGGAAAATTGGATGAGGTGGTGGTCAGGCATTTGCGGCCTCCGGGATCTCTTCGCCCATCTTCATGAGGTAATGCTGTTCCTGGCCGATCGCATGGAACATTGCACGGAACTTGCCCAGCAGATAGGGCACGTCGTATTCGGTCCAGTCGATGGGCGGGCCATTGATAGCGTCTCGGTGCGACCCTCTGTCAACGAAGCGATCCAGCGCCGCGTACTTGCTTGACGTGTCGGTGTCAGCCAGCTGCTGGACCGCCTCCGGGAAATCGGAGGACCCCGTCGTAAAGGTGAAGAACTGTTCCAGAATATTACGCATGGCGTTGGGCACCACCTGGGTGGGAACGTTCCCGTCTCTGGCGTCTTTTAGGATGTGCCACCACACGTCGTAATCATTCAAGAGCTTGGACGGATCCAGGACTTCGACTTCCGAATAGACGTTCTTGACCACGCGCAACAGACCACACCTATTGTGCGCGGCTGCAAGGTTCTTGGTGTGCTGGCGGATAAGTTCGTGGAAGAAGAACAGGTTGTGGGTCAGCACAATCACCTGCTTGACCAGCTGCGGACGGGTCTCGGGTTTTGCCAGTTCGCGATGGATCATGGTGGCAATGTCGTAGACGTAGTTCTGCGACAAGCTGGAGATGGGGTCGTCGATGACGGCGATGGTCCTGCGGGGATCTACATTCTCGTCTTCGTTATGTGAGCCTTTCAGCGACTCCATGAAGTACAGGAACGCGATCAGCGTCTTCTCACCCTCGCTCAATGACCTGGGCTCGCAGTCCGCCACCCCCGGCCGGCTGAGGCAGTACACACGATCCTCGCCCGTTTTGCGTTCGATACTGAAAGCGGTGATCCCGATACTGCGCAGCCGATCGTTGATCGCGTCAATCGACGCGTCCACGCCCTTCTGCAGCCGGCGCAACTCCCGCAACTCCGTATTGAGCGTTTCCCGCTCGTCCCGCTTCGTCCTCAGGTCCGCTTTCGCTGCCGTTTCGGTCTCGCGCATAGGTCCCAGCAACGCGTCGTGGTGCGCGTAGGCCTCCATGCGGTCAGCATGCATGACCTGGAAGAACATCGCCTTGATCCTGTCACGCTCTCCTTTGCGGTCACGGATCCGGTTGTTGAAATCCGCAATTAACGCATTGAGCCTGGCCAGCGCACCGTTCAATGCTTCCACATTGACCGCCTGGACGGCGACTACCGCACTGGGTTGGGCCTCTTTCTGGCGCAACGTGGTCAACGTGTCATGAAGTGCCGTTCGCGATTCGGACCACGCCAGGTCCAGCCCGGCTTCCTTGGCGTCCGGGTCGGCCAGGATGGCTTGGGCGCGCAACTCCAGCGCTTCAAGCTGGGCGGCGTAGGCCTGGACCAGTGAAGTTATCTTGTCGACCTTGGCCTTGCGCTCGCCTTCCAGAAGCCGCGCTAGCTCGTCGCGGAAGTCATGCGGCAAGCCTTGTTGGCAGAATGGACATTGGTCGGTGTGCATATAGCCTTGGCCACGTGCCACCCAGTCCGCATTGCCCAGCTCGGCCACCAGTGGTGCCAAACGGCTGGTGGTGGAGACCTCCACGACTTCTGCCCATATAGGGTCGCGCTCTATGCGCTCCAGTGAGCTGATATCCAACGATACGGTCGCACGTTCGCTCTCGGTGCCTGATACGTCTGCCCAGCGTTTCTCCAGCCGTTCGACGGTGTCCAGTTGCCCATCGTCGGGCAGCACGTGGGTGCGCAAGTCCTGGAAAAATTTTTCCTTGTTCTTGCCATAGCCCTCCAGTAGCGGGCCAAGCGTGGTTTTCCTGCCCCAGTCGTGCGCCTTCCAGATATCGTCCTTGGCGCGGGCGAACTCTTTGGTGATGCTGCCTTCTGCGGTACTGACGCTTGTTCCCGCTGTCGTGATGAGACCTTCCAAATCCCCCGTTCTGGCCTCGATGTCCTGGATCCGCTGCTGACGGACGGTATCCATTTCACCCACGGTGAAAATGCCTTGGATGGGCTGACCAATCAGGCGCTCCACGTAGTGGTGGTTGTAGACCACGTACCGGTATCGCGCGTTGTCGGTGGTTTCGATCGAACAATGGGCAAACTCGGCAGCATTTCGCGCCAAGCCATCGACCACTTCGCCAATGGCAGATTTACCCGCGCCATTGAGACCATAGACGTAGGTCGCGGTCTTCGTAGGATCCAGCCGAATGGGATACGGGGTGGTCGGGTGGAAACTCTTGTGACGATGGATCGTTATCGTTCGGATCATGCCCGCCCCCTGCGGGTTCCTTGTGGACTGCCCCGTTAGGCAGCTTCCTTGACCAACTCGTAGTACGGGTGACGCTTGTCGTCGAAGATCGCGAACAACTCTTCGTCGGTTCTATCCTGAGGCGTCAGCCAGGCCTGCGCATGCTCGGGCTTGATATTAATGATGGTGCGATCATGGCCTTGCGCGGCAACTTCCGGCTCGGGCTCATCGGTGATGGCGGCAAACGACCACAGGTCTGGTTCTATGCCCTTGGGGTCGGTCCAGTGCGAATACAGGCACGCGATGTACATGGTCTCGCCCGTGCGGGGCTGGAAGTGGATCTCCTTGCTCCCACCCTTCCCATCGTCCACCTGCTCGTAGAACGTCTCGGCGAGCATGAGGCAATGCGTTGAACCAAACTGCGGACGCCAGAACTGGGTGAGGTTGTCTCGGCGGGCGTTGTACTTCCCTGACGCCTTACCGTCCTTACGGTAGTCGGTCGACGGGTCCATGCCTTGCGGTCTGCACAGGTAGCGCATGGGGCGCACGATCGGTTTGCCGTCCTCGATCAGCAGGACGGGGGCATACCAGAACGGGAAGATCCGGTCGTCCTTCTCGGGCTGATGGCTGGTGCGCTTGGCGTCGGCAATCCAGCGCTCCATTTGCTTGATCTTGTTGGTGGCGATCCGCTGCTCATTGAGCGCGGTCTTGGTTTCCTTCTTGGCCAGCTTTTCTTCGGCAACCGCCAGGCGGGTGCGCTGCTTTTCCAGCTCGTCTTCGCTTTCTGCGAGCTTGCGCCCGTTCCACTCGGCAATGAGGTTCTGGATTTCACGTTCCAACTCGGATCGAGGTCGCAGGAAATTCAGATCCATGCCCTTGGGGATCTTCGTGCCGTCCGACAACTTTTTCCGGATCCGGTACTTCTCGTCGCGGCCCAGGTACAACTTCCAGAACTCTTCGATGTCGATGTCGGCGCCGAACTCGCGGGTATAGCCGTTGAAAAGTTCCCAGGCTTCAGCGGAATAGCACATGCATTCGTCCTCAATGCGTGGGCTTGGGCGCGAACTCGCGCACGATGGCAAACAGTGGCGCTGAGTCCACAGGCCCGACGTTCTGCTTTTCCCAGAACGCGTCTTCGGCCTTCAACATCGCGTCGTACTCGTCCATCCAGTAGAAGTTGAGCGGCAAGTCCATGTGATGTTCTTCGGTGACCAGCTCGCGCTCGTCCATGGACATGCCGAACTGCTCCATCCAGTAGCGGATGTCTTCCTGGTCCCGGAAGTCGTCATCCCACGCCTCGAAGTCCAGCCCCAACTCTTCGCGCTTGGCCGATACCAACGCATGGAACTCCCGGTACGTCATGCGCTCGCGCACCTCGGGTGGCAGCGGATACCGGTCGACAAATTCCACCAGGGCTTGCAGGCGTTCGACGGTTTGATCGATGTCAGCATTCATGGGAAGAGCCTATATCAAGCCTGTTGTGAGGGCGTGGAACGCGACAGGTTCCACGGAGTCGTTCCACGACATGTGTGGGGGCGGTGCTATAACGCCTGCCATGGCCATTACAGAACGCGCCCGCGAAGTCCTCCTGCTTCAAGCCCAGCTGGGGCAGCTGGCCATGCAGGTCCCGCCCCCGCCCGAAACGGCGGCCGACAAGCACCTGCTGGGCTACCAGGAGATGGGCTTGTCGTTTCACCATGCCTGCTCGATTGCGTCCCACCTGGAGCGCCATGGGCCGGACTTCGCCGCCAGCGCCTACGCCCTGGCCCGCCCCATGCTGGAAACCCTGCAGCGGGGCTGGTGGTTTGCCACCTGCGCCTCCGACGAACAGGTGGCGGCGTTCATTGCCAACGACCAGTTTCCCATCCGCCAGGTAGCGGAGGTGGGTCGAGCCGTCGACGCGGCGCCCCCCTTCGACGGCATTGGATTTTTCGGCGGGCTGGATCAGGCCGAGTGGAATGCGTACCACTCGTTCACCCACGGGGGCCTGCGTGCCTTGGACGCGTACGCCAACCGGCCCCACCTGGTGCCGGACTACGACGCCGGCAAGATCTTGCTGCTGCTGGACAACGTGCAGCGCATGAGTGGCGTGGCCGCCATGGGGATCGCCTGGATTGGGCTGATCTATGACCCTGAGCGTACGGGTCCGTTGTATCGGCAAATCCACGAACTGGGACCTCGTTTGGGCCGGTAGCCTATTCAGACTGGCCCAAGGCCAGTCAAATCAAGTTGTTAGTATTTTTACTACTTCCGGGGCTATCCTTCCACCCCGGCGACGGCGACCAGACTGTTCTGGTGCGTTCTCACCGGGTGAGTCAGACCAACCCGAAAGTGCCGCCATGCTCGCCAAGTTCATTCCCCATCCCCCTACGTTCCTGGGCCCCGTCGCCACGCTGACCGCCCGCACCCTGCCCTTGCTGGGCACGCGCGCCGCCTGTGGCTTTCCCAGCCCGGCTGAAGACTTCTTTCGGGAAGACGATCGACTGGACCTCAACGAGCGCCTGATCGCCAACCCGCCCGCCACTTTCCTCATGAAGGCGGACTGCGGTGGCTCAATGGTCGACTACGGGATCCAGGACGGGGATCTGCTCATCGTCGACCGCGCCATCAATCCTCGCCCAGGCCACACAGTGATCGCGCTGTGGGAAGGTGGGTTCGTGTGCAAGAAGCTGTACGTGCGGGGCAACCGGATCGTGCTGGCCAGTGGCGCGGGCTACCCGCCCATCATCGTGCCGGAAGACATCGAACTCGATGTCTGGGGCGTGGTGCGCTCCAACGTCCACTTCCACCTCTGATCATGCGCTTACATGATCGCGCCGATTGAACCCGAACCTCCACGCTTCGCCTTGATCGATGGCAACACGTTTTATGTGTCGTGCGAACGGGTGTTCGACCCCTCATTGCGCGGCAAACCCACGGTGGTGTTGGGCAATGGCGACGGGTGCTGCATTGCCCTGTCATCGGAGGCCAAACGGTTGGGCTTGAAGATCGGCACGCCTATCTTTCAGGTGCCCAAAGACATTCGCGCGCAGGTCCAAGTCAGGTCCGCCAACTTCGCTTTGTATGGTGACCTGTCGGCTCGGATCGCGCGGATACTGACGGACCTGTTTCCACGCGTGGAGGTCTACTCAATCGATGAAAACTTCGTGGACGTGGAAGGCCTAAAAGATCCATTCGCCACGTGTCTGGAAGCGCGCGAACGTATCTTGAAGTGGGTGGGCATTCCCTGCTGCGCCGGTTTAGGCGTCACTCGCACACTCGCAAAGGCTGGCAACAAAATGGCCAAAGACCGCTCCAAACGCGCCACGAACGCGGGGCGCCTGGCCGTGTTTCATGCCACCCCACAGAACATCGACGCGCTTACAATCGAGGACGTGTGGGGTGTCGGGCGGCGCTACGCGACCCGACTGAATGCCGAAGGGGTACAGACGGCGGCCGACCTGGCCGCCCTACCGATTGACCATGTGCGCGCCCGCTATGGCGTGGTGCTGGCGCGCACCGCCACGGAGTTAAGTGGCGTACCGTGCGGCGATCTGGAATTGGAAGAGCCCGAACGCAAGCAACTGGTAGTGAGCCGCACGTTCGGACGGGTCGTTGTAGACCCGATGGAGGCGCTGTCGACCTTCACCACCGTGGCGTGCGAAAAGCTGCGCAAGCGTGGCCTTGCAGCGGGCGCCCTGTGGGTGTGGCTGGATGGCAATCCATTCAAGGGCGACACCTTCCACGCCAGCCGTGCTGTGCCCTTCCCCTTCCCTACTCAGGACACGGCAGAAGTGCTGCGGGCTGTCCGGTTCTTGGCCAAGTCGATCATGGATCAGGCGGGCAAGCGTCGCAATGCGCAAGCCTTCAAGCGCGGCGGCGTTGGCCTGACCGATCTTGTGTGCGCCGACGCTCGACAAGCGGACCTCTTCTTCGGGCCCGATGAAAAAGCCGAACGCGCCATGGCGGTGTTGGATAAGATCAACGCCAAATGGGGCCGCGGGACCATGGGTGTCGGCACCGTCGGCTGGCGCGTAGGTGGCGTCAGTCCACAAGAGAGCCGGCGTGGTACGAAGGAAGTGCTTTGGCGCCCCACGCTGCGGGCATTGTCGCCTGCGTATACGACGAAGTGGAGCGACCTGTTGCGCGTGAGGTAGATTCGAGTCGGAAACCAGCCATGAATCCCCAAAACTTCGGGCCTTAAGGCCTAATCTACTTCGGTTTTACCTCGATCAATGGTTGGCAACGCTCTATTCAAGTCAACGTTTGTAAGGCCCTTAACATGGGCGTTGTACTGCCACACAACAAACTGATGCAGCAGGGCGGCCTGCTCTCGCTTCAGTCTTTGGTTCTCGCTTTCAAGCCGCGCAATACGCTCAGCCGCTATCCGTAAAGAGGCAGGGATTGGCAAATTCCCAGCGCTATTCCTAACGCGCTCCTTTGCGGCTAGGTATGCGTGTCTAATACGCTCGATTCGGTAAAGAGTCTGGCGCACAGGCGTCGTTCCAATCACACTATGGCAGGCAGAGCACAGCAACTCCCATGTGAGCTCATCGCGCCACCCGTCTAGCACTCCGACTACCTTATCGATGTCGCGATCAGACAAGTGCTTACCCATCAATACTTCCCCGCCAGCTTAAGACTAGAGCACGCCGGCCCAAGCGCCTGAGCCCCACCCAAAAGCTTGATGTTAAGAGCCCGCCGCAGTGGACTGAACTCAGCTTCGTTACGCAAACGAATAATCGTTCCATCTCGGACAGACGGATCCTCCATAATCGCGATCAGCTCACTGAGCCTAGACTCCGTCAGCTTGTGAATCTCATACCATCGATCCGCACCGGCGACACCATCAGCGATCTCCGCTTCCGCGCGAGCGATGAGCTGACGGATCAGTTCTAAGCGCTGCTTCAGCCTGGAAATCCTGTGATCGCCTTTAATGCACACTTGCTCGCTGCAGTTCAAGCAATCACGATAACGCTGACATGGTGACATCACGTAATCGTGGACGCAGTACCCGTATTCCGTAATATGCGCCGTCGGGATTACGAGCAGCTCGAATTCTTCCCGAGTTATTGGAAGCTTCTTGGAAATCTCATCAACAAGCTCTCGCAGTGATTGATCCAGTCGAAGCGAAGGATCATGCGCCCTAAGCATGTCAACGATCTCAAACTCTGACATATGATCGTAATCGCGATTCTGACCTACATCAACGCGACCCGACCACCTTGCAATTTCCGCCTGACCAAGCCCTCCTCGCTGCGCCAGCGTGTTAAGCAAATGGCGAAACTGATGAGACGTTATCTTCAGCCGGGAACGCAGACCTGTGTTAAAGCCGTGCCTGTCGAAAATTGATGGAGCAAGCTGTGCTCGTCCGACTTCGCGAGAACACAGATCACTGTTTAGAATGTTGGCCGTAACCTTCCAGAGGATAACTGGAGATGTCCTTCGAATGGTGTCAAGCCGCCTAGCCGTCATGCAGTACAGGGCATCCGCGAACCGAATTCCTCGACTTCGGTCATACCAAGGGAAGTCTTCAGGAAGCTGTGATCGCACCCATACATTCAACGATCTCAGTGTATTTCCACCATCGACACGTGAAAGGCCAAGGCGAGTCAATTCACTGGAGCGGTACTTGTCATCTTCGGTATCAATGCCTATTGCTCGCGCCGCTTCAACACGAGTTAGCGGCGCATCCTCAGAGACGTCAGGGCAAAGAGTATGCCGAGGAAACTCTGTTGGCCTATCTTCCAGCCAGCGGGCCAGCCAGCGCGCATCCGCTGTTAGGATGCGGACTCTACGTATCGCCTCTTTTGCCACAGAGACCATGGCATCAGGAATCCACTTGATCATGGGTGCAGCACCTTTCCCCGGAAGGAACCTCCACCCATAAGCACGCGTTCCATCAGCCTTGGGCTCATCAACCTCACAGTTGACACTCAAAGCCAGCACCTCTGAAACGCGAGATGGCGCGCTAAGCAGTAACGCCGTTGTACTCGTTGTGAAAATGTCGCGATTGCAATCAGGATTTCGTGAAAATATCTCTGCGAGTGCATCCAGAGCCTCATCGGAAGGCAGCTTCCGTTCTCGTTCTGCACGCGCAGTCTTTCCAGTTCTGACCGTATCCACGGGGCGCCGGATGGGGCTTACCCACTGAAGTTGACGCGAAATTAAACGAAACTTAACGAGAAATCTTGCTAGACGCTCTAGTTCCCGACCTGCGTGATAGCTCATCCCAGGAGAGTACGCATCACGAGCCAGAACAGCAGCAAGATCAAATGTGCCATGGTCGACTTCAGACACACATGCCCCCCCGGTACGCTCTATCAATGCTCGCTCAAGGGCCTTCAGCGCACGCATCTCATTCTTTGCACCGGTTGGCTTATGTCCTTGTTGGTAGCGGAAGTACGCTTTGGCGAAATCCAAGAAGGGTTTCCGCAGGACATGCTCATCCTTAAGTACCCTCGCCTTATGGTCGATGTTTCCGAACGCAACGCCTGCCCGAGTCCAGTAATTAGCTTCCCAGTCGAGATCACGGCCGAAGACCTTGAGATCTTCTCGGCAGCGTTGGATGAAGAGATCTAAAGTATCCGCGGCGTCGAGATCCGCGCGAGAACTGAAGTGAAATATTTCAGCCATTCACCACCTCAGCGTCCAACTCCCTCCGCCTCTCCTCGCAACGGCGAATCACTTCTGCCACGGCAACAACCGTACGATCGTTGATTGCGGCCATCGATTCATCCCTCGTCAGCTCACAAATTCTCTCGCGCTCATACAGGAGTCCATCCATTACTTCTTGGTGGGGCCCATCTAGCCAAGGCTGAAAAGCTTTGCATGTATAGCAAGCTATCGGAGCTAGCGCGCCACAGAAACCATGCATTCCGCATGTACCCACTCCAGTGCCATTGTCAGCTCTAATTCGGCTGGCTGGATCCTGACCTCTAATGGCATGAGATTCGTGATCCACGAGAATTCCACAGAACGCCTGGGCGATTGGCGCCAACTGCCTAGCCACTGCCTCGTTGATCGCATCTACATGCTCGGGAACATTCTCTGTGTACACCCTGGCATTCTGGTCATCCGTATGGTCGAGCAACTCGGCAATAACTACCGTCCCGTATCCCTGTCTCGCCGCTCTAGTTGCGACGTTCCGACGTAAGCGAAGAGGGAAAACGCGAAGGCGCTCTCCTGTCCTCTCTGATGAGACATCGAGGCTTTCAATGATGGTTTCAAGACGATAACTGATCGTAGAGGTATTTAGATGAAACATCTCAGTTGGCAGCAATCTCACAACAAGATCGGATGATTCTTCGGCCACAGCCGCGACCTTTCTCCAACTGGGAAATAATGGAATATCCCCGACATCTTCATTAATAATGAACGGATATTTATGTCGAAATTTTGTAATGCTTTCTTCTACAAGCAATTGGACTGCCACCCCCTTCTCGGGAGTCAAATAAATAGGCTTGAACTCAGTGCGCCACGGATCTCCTTGCTTTCGCCTTGGCACATTCAGGATTACTTCTTTCACCTCGACATCATTGTCCGCGCATATGATGTCCCGCACCTTCAGATCACCCAACTGAACCGGCCTTCGCCCAGTAGCGATGAATAAGTCGACTAGAACGAATTCTTCAAGACTAATTTTATCTGCTTCAAAGGCGTCGACCAAACTAAAGCAGAGTGCCTCGTACTCGAGCTCACTTAGTGGTCCTGTTAGCGGACACATGGTCTGCACAGCCACACCCTTGCGCCAACCTTTTATTCGCCAGCCTTCCAGCAATTCCAGCACCTCGCCATCCACTCCCGGCAGATCGAGATTCGACCAAATTTTGAGTAGTGTCCCGAGAACTCCCAGACGCGGCTCAGCAGTCGCACCGATTGCGCTACGGTAATTGATAAGGTCATAAGGCGTTATCACGCCGATAGCACCACGACTTGAAACCACGTGTCTCGCGAACGCCTTGAAGGACGAGTTAGCTGCTTCGGTAGTCCCTGGCGCAAATTTGGCAGCGTAATGTGCCATCAAGGAAATATAGCTCTCTTGCAGCCTCTCATCCAAGAGATCCGCTACCCACTCAAGCCCAACGATTACGTCGCGAGAGAGCCTCCATCTTGAGCTAACTATGCTGATCTCGTAACCCTCGCGAGATAAAATCGAGCCCTTGTCCCTCTCATCATTTTTCGGAATCATTGTTACCTCCGATTCTCTGCTGCAGCTTGAGGGATGCTTCGCGAGCCTTCTTCTGCGTGTGCCTCCTGATATATGTCGCTGCAGTACCCGATCCTTCGCGCCAGCCCATCATGTATGAACGCATCTTTTCTTCATCGGCCGGCTTAACATGAGCCTCATCCATTAGCTCTGATAGCTCATCATTTGCAGTATGACGCAACACATGTGGAGACAGATCCTTCAGAGCATCAGAACTAACACTCTTGATAACCCGGAATATTTTTCCCAACCCTTTCGCGGACAACGGAGCGCCCTGATATGGCCCTGCTTGATGGGTCACCAGCAGAAACTTATGTCGTTTCGCCGCCGGAAAACTCCTGCGGACTGCCATGACATATTCGTAGACTTTACGAGAGAGCGCTTCAGTCATCGGAAGCACTCGGTCACGAGTCTTCGCGACCGGTTGCCTTGCCCTTGGATCACTCTTGTCATCGTGTCTTCGCGCCACCAGAACTTCGTTCTTCTGAAAATCAAAATCTGGGACCTGCAGCGCAAGCAGCTCTCCAGAGCGCAAACCCAAAGCGAATAAATTGACGATCAGTTCGTTTCTTGATTGGACTGCACCAGTGAAAGGATTCTTGCCAGAGCCAACGCGCGTTGCATTACGTAGTTCAAATTGACCCTCTTTGCTCAGCCCTTTTTTTGCATTGACTATTGATTTTTTTCTTCTTGTCCGCTTTGAATGAATTCTGCTACTCATCAGCTTGATTGCTTTTAGAGTATCTGCATCAACATTCCGGGATTCACGTTCGAGAACGTATATAGCAAACCATTCCAGGTATTCCGCCATGTATGAGAGGCGGTTGTACTGTGTTTTAGACGACACTCTCTTAACTGGCGAATTGAATCGCGCCCCAACTCGATTTGGGCTGACATGCATTTGAATGACTACACCAGCACCCTGTTCGGTCTCAGAGACCCGCTTCTGCGCATGTGCCGAGAGCGCCTCAATTTCACCGAAAGTCAGATACTCACGTGATGCGAAGCGCTCCTCGATATCAATTGCGTTCTGCTCCGCCCACGTAAAGAGATGTCTAACCGAAGAAAGCGCGGCGTGAATCGTATTGGCGGCTTGACTGGAATTTCGAAGTTGCGTTGTCGCGAACAGCGTCGAGTACCAATTTGGTGATCCCGTGGCATCGACCAGCATTGGAAATCGCTCGCCATCGGGAAAAACGACAAATGGGATCGAGAAGTCACGCACGCTCATGGACGACCTCTATTCGCAACATTTGCGTCACGGTAGCTATAACCTAGACCGTATAATAGAAAAAGTCACGCCTTAAAATCAGAAGGCCCGCTAAAAAGCGGGCCTCTGATGAAATGCAACATAAGATTCTGAGGTAGGTCCTAGAACGGAATATCGTCGTCCGCGAAGTCGTCCATCGCCGGCGGCTGCGAGGCAGGTGCCGGTGCCTGGCGACGCTGGCCACCACCCTGGTTGCCGTAGTCCTGCCGCGGGGCACGGGCCGGACGATCACCACCGCCCGCACCACCGCCACCGCCACCGCCACCGCCTTCGCGACCGCCGAGCATCTGCATCTCGTCGGCGATGATGTCGGTGGAGTACTTCTCCTGCCCGTCCTGGCCGGTGTACTTGTCGTAGCGGATGGAGCCCTCCACGTACACCGAGCTGCCCTTGCGCAGGTACTCGCCAGCGATCTCGCCGAGCTTGCCGAAGAACACCACACGGTGCCATTCGGTGCGTTCCTGCTGGTTGCCGTCCTTGTCCTTGCGCACGCTGGTGGTGGCGAGGCTGATCCGGGTGATCGCCATGCCGCCCTGCGTGTAGCGGGTTTCGGGGTCGTTGCCGAGGTTGCCGACCAGGATGACTTTGTTGATGCCGCGGGCCATATCGATATCCGTTCAGGGATGCCCGCCGAGCGCGGGCAAAGACCAGTGGAGTATACCCGCCGGACCCCCGCCATCGGCCTCCAGCCGGCTCACATGTAGGGCATTGCCGCACGCCAGCCCCTATAATTCCGTGACTTTCCGGCCTCTTGCCTCATGTCCGTCGTCGACTCCCCCCGCACCGCCCTGACCCTGCCCGCCATCCAGTCGCTCGCCCAGGCCGACATGGCCGCCATCGACGCCCTGATCCGGGCGCGGCTGGCGTCGGACGTGGCACTCATCAACCAGATCGCCGATCACATCATCTCCGCCGGCGGCAAGCGCCTGCGCCCGATGCTGGTGGTGCTGGCCGGACAAGCCTGCGGCCCTACCGCGCCGGACCACCACCAGTTGGCGGCGATCGTCGAGTTCATCCACACCTCCACCCTGCTGCACGACGACGTGGTGGACGAATCCGACCTGCGCCGTGGCCGCAGCACCGCCAATGCGCTGTGGGGCAACGCGCCCAGCGTGCTGGTCGGCGACTTCCTGTATTCGCGCAGTTTCCAGCTGATGGTCGAACTGGACCGCATGGACGTGATGCGCCTGCTGGCTGACACCACCAACCGCATCGCCGAAGGCGAAGTGCTGCAATTGCTTCACGTCCACAACCCGGACACGGACGAGGCCGCCTACCTGCGCGTGATCGAACGCAAGACGGCCGTCCTGTTCGCTGCCGGCACGCAGCTTGGCGCGATGGCCTCGGGTTCCGATGCGCAGACCCAGCAGAAGCTTTACGACTACGGCATGGCACTGGGTTACGCCTTCCAGATCGCCGACGACGTGCTCGACTACACGGCGGACGCCGATGCGCTCGGCAAGAATCTGGGCGACGACCTGGCCGAGGGCAAGGCCACGCTGCCGTTGATCCATGCCATCCGCCATTCCGACGCGATCGTTGCGGACCGCTTGCGCACCATCGTGCAGGAAGGCGATGCCGCCGCGATGCCCGAAGTGCTCACCGCCATCCGTGCGACCGGCGGACTGGAATACAGCCGCGAGCGCGCGCATCACTATGCTGCGCTGGCGGAACAGGCCCTCGATGGCCTGCCCGAATCCGATGCGCTGGCCGCCCTGCGCGGCCTGGCACGCTATGCGGTGGAGCGCGGGCACTGACCCGCGCCGCACGTCATTTCGCGAAGACCTCGCTGAAGAAGTCCGCCATCATCCGATAGGCGCGCTTGGCCGAGCGCTCGTGGTAGACGCAGCCGGGCGGGTTCTGCGCATCGGATTCGGCGAAACAGTGCACCGCGCCGCTGAAGTTCACGAACTGCCAGTCGGCCCCGGCCTTGCGCATCTCGTCCTGGAACGCGGTGATTTCCGCGGCCGACACATAAGTGTCGTCGGCGCCATTGAGCACGAGCACCGGCGAGTTCACCGCGCCCGCCGCCGGCAGGTCGGTCGCCAGGCCACCATGCAGGCTGACCACGCCGGCGAGCGTGTCGCCTGCACGCACCAGTTCCAACACCGTGCTGCCGCCGAAGCAGTAGCCGAACGCGCCGATGCGCGCGCGATCGACCAGCGTGCCCGGTTGCTGCTTCAGCACTTCCACTGCCTTCTGCACCCGGGCGCGCAGCTTCGGGCGATCGGCACGCATCGCGGTCGCGACCGGGCCTGCCTCGGCGTCGGTCTTCGGGCGGATACCTTTGCCATAGACATCGGCGACCAGCACCACGTAGTCGTCACCCGCGACGAGATGCGCCTTCTCGATGGCGGACTCGTTGACGCCCTTCCAGTTGGGCACCATCACCAATCCCGGGCGCGGCGTCGTCACGCTGTCGTCGTAGACGAGATATCCCGAGAACGTGTCGCCACCGATCTTCCATTCGATCGGCTTGGCGACAGGAGCCGCCAGCAGGACGGGCGACCACAACAGGGACAGCAGGCAGGACAGCAACAGGCGACGGCGCATGGCGGATCTCCTCGTAGGGGACTGGCCGAGTGTACGGCGGGGCGTGCAAGCCGGTGTCGAGAGACTGCGTGTCAGGCGACTCCGAGACCGGGGATCGCGGTGATGGCATCCGGGTCGAAGCCCGCCAGTTCAGCAAAATGGCGGCCACGCGCCACGTAGTCCTTGTACTGGCCGAAGCTGGGCGCACCCGGCGACAGCAGCACGACGCCTTCGTCTCCCAGCGCGGTGCGCGCAGCGGCGACAGCCTGCGGCAAGGTCTCGGCGGCGATCAGCGTGAAGCCGGCCTCCTGCGCCAGGGGCGCGAGCAAGGCGTGGATGCGCGGACCGTTGGCCCCCATCGTGATGATCGTGGCGGGTGCATCGATGCGCATGTGCGCGGCGAAATCCGACCAGTCCACGCCGCGGTCATGTCCGCCGACCAGCAGCGCGATGCGCCGGCCCGCGAAGCAGTCCAGTGCAGCCAGCGTCGCGTGCGGCGTGGTGCTGATCGAGTCGTTGACCCAGGTGAGCCCGTCGCGCGCCCCCATCGTCTGCAGGCGATTCGGCAGCGGGCGGAACGACTGCGCATGCGGCGCCAGCGGCAAGGCATCGATTCCCGCCGCTTCCAGGGCGGTCAGCACGGCACACAGATTGCCGCGGTTGTGGCGGCCGGGCAGCGGCAACGGCCGTGTATCCATGACGAACGTGTCGCCACGGTAAAGATCGTCCTCGCGCAGATGCCAGCCGTCCGCACGATTGAACCAGCGCACATCGCTGCGCGGCAACTCCAGTGCGGCGAGTCGCGGATCTGCGGCATTGAGCACCGCGACGCGCGGATGCGCGTCGGTGACCAGCTTCAGCTTGTCCTCGATGTAGCGCGCCTCGCTGCCATGCCAGTCCAGATGCTCGGGGAACAGGTTCAGCACCACCGCGACATCGGGATGCGCACCGCTCGCCGCAACATCACCGGTCTGGTAACTGGACAGCTCGATGGCCCACGCATCGGGCGCCGGTCGCGGGTGCAGCACCTCCAGCAGCGGCAGGCCGATGTTGCCGGCCAGCACGGTGCGACGACGGGATGCGCGCAGGATGTGCGCCAGCAGCGAGGTCGTCGTGCTTTTCCCCTTGGTGCCGGTAACACAGAAGCTATGAGGCACGATCCCGTCGTCGCCTGCATGCTCGGCGAACCACAGGCTGGTGCCACCGACGAAACGCGCCCCGGAGGCTGCAGCCGACAATGCCGCGGGGCCGTTGGGACTGATGCCCGGCGACTTGATGACGATCTCGAACGCCGACAGCCGCTCGGCCGTCACCTGCGTTTCGATGGAAAGGCCCCCATCGCCCAACGCGGCGGCATCGACCGCCTCCGTGTCGTTGCAGAACAGCGTCAGCGGCAGCACCGGCAGTCGCTCACGGATCGCCTGATGGGCGGCACGACCTTCGCGGCCCCAGCCCCACAGCGCGACCCGCCTTCCCTCAAGCTGCGAAATTCGCACGCAGGCGCTCCCACAGCGCGGCGGGAACGCGGTGTTCGCCGCCGATTTCCAGCAGCGATGCCACCGCCAGTTCGGCGGCATCGAGCTGCGGGCGGATCTCCTGGTTGAAGCGCGCGACGATCGCATCCTCGCGCCACTCCGGCCGGTCGCCCAGCGTGGCCATCGCCGCACGCGACTCCTGGCCTTCGCCGACGCATTCGAACGGCTTGTGATCCTGGTACTCCAGCAGCGCATCGAAGCCGGCCGTCTGGTTCACATCATCCAGCAGGTTGCGACCGAAGATGCCGACCAGCCGCGGTTTGGGCATGAACGGCGCCAGCGCAAGGAACACGAAATGGCATTTCGGGCAGACACCGCACCAGCGGTTGGTCGGGCGTTCGCCGAGCAGGTGGAAGTTGCGGTTGCAGCTGGAGAAATGCGCGTCGTAGTGGTCGGTACGCGCGAACTGCCGCGCCACCGCCAGTTCCGACAGTGGACGCAGCAGCGAGTAATAGTGCAGGTCGGCGGCGACATGCGACTGTACGAAGTCGCCGAATGCCTGCTCGAACGCCCAGCCTTTCGACCACTGGTGGTTCACCTCGCCGGTGCCGGCGATCATGCTGCCGTAGCTGGCCGAGCGCTCGTTGGAGAACACCACCTGGTCCACGCCGTGCAGCAGGGAGGCCAGCACCATGATCGCCGAATTGATCGCAGTGACCGGGATGTGGCCGTTCCACGCGCCCTGGCGGTTGTAATCGAACAGCTCCGGGGCCAGTGCCCGGCCGATGTTGAGCGTGGGCAGGCCGGTGCGCGCGGCACAGGCCGCGATCAGCTGCGAGCCGCCGATCCAGGTGACCGTCTGTTCGACACCGGCGCCACGCAGCGCCTCGATGCTGACCAGCGAATCCTTGCCGCCGCCGATGGCGACCAGCGCGTGCGGGTGCAGTCCCGCAGCAGGTGCGACGGCCCGCGCCGGTGCGCCGACCGGGAAGCGCACGCGGCCATGCAGGCTCAGGCCGTTGCGGTAGGCGAACTCGCCCAGCCCGTGCACGTAGACCTGCTCCAGCAGCACCGCCGTCGCCGCATCGATGGCATAGCCTTCGATACGGATCTCGTTCGGCACCGCCGCCTTGTAGTAGCTGACGCCGGTGATGAGGTGCAGCAACCGCACCGCCTGTTCGACGGCCTGCGCCCGGGCGGCGTCGAGGGTGAAGGGGGCACCGGGAACCGTGACGGTTTCCGTCAGCTCCGGGCCTTCATCGAAGGCGTACACCAACCGCGCGACACCCGTCTCCGCCTCGAAGGAACAGCGGACGAAGCGGAAGGTGCGGATGGTGGATTTGTCGAAATTCGTCATGCGTGATCCAGGGAAGGAACGGCCTCGCGTCGCAGGTAGCGCCGGCAGGCGAAGTATTCAAGGAGGAAAGCGGGCACAGCGCCGAACACGATCACGGCCAGCGAGCCATAGAAAACAGCGAGGGGCAACCAGGCTAGGGCATCGCGCAAGCCGCCGGGCGCAGTGGCGGCCACCTGATCGAGGGTCAGTGCGATCCCCGCCCATACAGCCAGCATCAGCGGAAACAACAGGAACGCCACCCGCAAGGTGCGTAGCGTCATGCCTCCTGCACGCCAGTGCCGGCCGTTCGCCGCGGCACGCGCATGCCAGCGGACGACGCACCATGCGGCCATGCCCGACGCCAGCAGCACCGCAGGCGCCATCCGCAGCGCGGACAGTATGCCCCGCCCCCCGACGTAAGGCCCGGCGCCAAGCACGAGGGCTACGCCCACGGTCAGCACTACCGCCACCAGCAGGCTGGATCCGATGAACTCAGCCCGCGGCGACATCGCCCGTTACCCCTTCCATTACATCTTCCCCTGGCAGCCCGCGCAGGTTGTAGTGGCTGGCCATCACGAACCCGTAGGCCCCCGCGTCGGAGAACAGCAGCACATCGCCTTCCGCCGTCGCCGACGGCAGCCTGCGGCGCTTGCCGAAGATATCGCTCGACTCGCAGATCGGGCCGACCACATCGAACGGCTCCTGTGCCGTGTCGTCCAGTCGCGACAGGTTGGCCACGTCGTGCCAGGCGTCGTACAGCGCGGGGCGGATCAGCGTGTGCATGCCGGCATCGCTGCCGACACGCCGGATGCCGAGCTTTTCGACGACCTGGGTGACGTGTGCCAGCAGTACGCCCGATTCGGCGACAAGGTAGCGGCCAGGCTCGATCACCAGCTGGTAGGCCGGGTAAGCGGCCTTGATCGCAGCGAGCCCCTCGCCCCACGCGGCGAGGTCGAACGGTTCGTCGCCTTCCGCGTACGGAATCGGCAGGCCGCCGCCGATATCGATGGTCTCGATGGTGCCGATCTGGTCGGCCAGTCCACCCAGTTCATCGGCGATCTGGTTCCAGTGTTGCGCGCTCTCCACCCCGCTGCCCAAGTGCGCGTGCAGGCCGGTGATGCGCACGTCGATCGCACGCGCGGCGGCGAGGAATTCGTCCAGCTTGGCCAGCGGCAGGCCGAACTTCGAACTCTTTCCGCCCGTCTTGACCTTGTCGTGGTGGCCGTCGCCGCGCCCGAGGTCCACGCGCAGCCACAGGCGGCGGCCACGGAACACCTCGGGCCACTGCTGCAGCGCCTCGACGTTGTCGAGCGTGACGTTGATGCCGCGCTCCAGCGCGAAGGCGTACTCCGCGCGCGGCGCGAAGCTCGGCGTAAACAGCACGCGCTCCATCGGCAGCGACGGCGCCACCTCGAACACGCGCTCGAGTTCGCCGCGGGAGACACACTCCAGGCCGAATCCCTCTTCCACCAGCGTACGCAGGATGTCGGGATGCGAATTGGCCTTGATGGCGAAGAAGCGGCGGTCCACCGCACCGATACCCGTCAGCGCGCGCGCCCGTGCGCGCACCACGTCCAGGTTGTAGACGTACCGCGGCGTCTCGCCCTGCGCGAGCGACAACAGGCGTTCCCGCGCCGCGGGCGCACTCCACCAGCGCACGCCACGCTGGCGGACCGCGCCGTTGATCTCGCGCCAGCTCGGGCCGAAGACGCTGGCCTCATCCGCCGGCATCGCACCGCTTTCGATCAGCGCCTCGTGCAGCAGCGGCAACATGCCGTCGGCATCGGCCTCGTCGATGACGAAGGTCAGGTTGAGGTCGTTCGACGACTGCGAGATCAGGTGCACGCGCTCGCGGCCGAACATCGCCCAGACGTCCGACAGCTTGTGCAGCAGCGAGCGCATGCCACGGCCGACCAGGGTGATCGCCGTGCACGGCGCGATCACCTTGACCCGGCAGATCTCCGCCAGGTCGGCCGACAGCGCGGCCAGCACGTCGGTGTTGACCAGGTTCTCGCTGGGATCCAGCGACACGGTGACGTTGGTCTCCGACGAACCGATCAGGTCCACCGACAGGCCGTGCTTCTTGAAGCGCGCGAACACGTCGGCCAGGAAGCCGACCTGCTGCCACATGCCGATGCCTTCCATCGACACCAGCACGATGCCGTTGCGGCGGCTGACCGCCTTGACCCCGGGCACCGTCAGCGCGGTGCCGTCGATGGTGGTGCCCGGCAGTTCGGGGCGCTCGGTGTCCAGGATCGCCATCGCCACACCGGCATCGCGGCAGGGCTTGATCGAACGCGGATGCAGCACCTTGGCGCCGGTGGTCGCGATTTCCTGCGCCTCGTAATAGTCCAGGCGCGTCAGCAGGCGCGCATCCGGCACCTCGCGCGGGTTCGCGCTGAACATGCCGGGGACATCAGTCCAGATTTCCACGCGCTGCGCACCCAGCAGGGCGCCGAAGTACGCGGCCGAGGTGTCCGAGCCACCGCGACCGAGGATGGCGGTGCCGCCATCGGCATGACGTGAGATGAAGCCCTGCGTCAGCAGCATCGCCGCCGGCTGGCCGGCAAAGGCGCGGCGCCAGTCCTGGTCGGGCGCGGTGTTGCACGAGACCGACAGCCGCTGCGCCCATGGGCTCTGGTTAGGCAGGAAGTTCGCCTGCAGCCAGTGGCGCGCATCGACCCATCCGAAGTCCAGTCCCTGCGCGCGCAGGTAGGCGACGCCGATCGTCGAAGAGAGCAGTTCGCCCTGCCCCAGCACCTCGGCCTGCCAGTCCAGCGCACGGCTCGCGGCCCGCGGATCGGTGAGCAGGTTGCGCAGCGCGGCCAGGCGATCGCCCAGCACGGCGTCGGCGTCGAGTTCCAGTTCGGCGAGGAACTCGCGGTGCCGCCGCTCCAGCCTGGCCACGCGCTCGCCGCTGTCAGCGGCGCCGTCCGCGATGGCCGTCAGTTCGTTGGTCACGCCGGACAGGGCCGACACCACCACCAGAACACGGGCCTCGTTCTCTTCCGCCCGTTTTTTCGCCAGCGTGCCGATCGTGTTCCAGCGATGGCGGCGGGACACCGAGGTGCCGCCGAACTTGAGGACGATCCAACGATCAGACGCGGGGGTGGCAGAGGGCATGGAGAGTAATGAAGTGGAATGCCCGAACCCTTCGGGCGTGAACCGCCGATTCTAGCCGAAGCCCCCACGCGCGACCGGACCGTACCGCATGCAACGAATCGGTTCCGCGCACCCTGTGGAGCGCGAAGGCCGGGGCGAGCCCGCCGTCGCCCGGCCCGCGACTTGGTAAGCTGCCCGACCCCCACGCGACAACGCCCCCCATGACCCTCCGCCGCTACGTCCAGCTGGACGTATTCGCCGACCGCCCTGGCGCCGGCAATCCGCTGGCCGTCGTGCTCGACGCTGCCGGTCTCGATGACGCCGCCATGCAGGCCATCGCCCGCTGGACGCGATTGCCGGAAACCACGTTCGTGTTCGCCCCCACGCAGCCGGGCGCGAGCTATGCCGTACGCATGTTCAGCCCGCGCCGCGAAGTGCCGTTCGCCGGCCATCCCAGCGTCGGCACCGCGCACGTCGTGCTCGATGCGGGGCTTGCCGCACCTGTCGACGGCCTGTTGATGCAGGAAGGCGCCGTCGGCGTGCTGCCATTGCGGGTGGATGATGAAGACACCATGCGCACGATCGCCGTGCGCACGCCGCGCGCGCAGGTGGTGAAAGTGGGCGATCCCGTGAACGATGACGGCCTGCGCGCGGCGCTCGCGGCCCTGCCCGCCGGCGCCCTGCCGCCTGCCCTGGTCGATGGCGGCCGCCGGTGGTGGTTGGCCGAAGTGCGCGACGAAGCCACGCTGCGTGGTGCCACACCGGACTGGGATGCCATCGGTGCCCTTGCCCGTGCCACCGAGAGCATGGGCGTGTGCGCCTATGCCCGCACACCGGGACAGTCCTACGACCTCGCCGTGCGCGCCTTCGTCGGCGCGCCGGCGGCGTTCGAAGACGCGGCCTCCGGCGCCGCCAACGCGACGCTGGCCGCCTGGCTGGCATCGCGCGACGCGCTGCCCGGCCGCGACGGCCGCTACGTCGTCAGCCAGGGGCGCGAAGTCGGCTACGACGCGCGTCTGCAACTGCGCGTCGATAACGCCGGCGATGTATGGTCAGGCGGGCATGTGCGCACGATCGTCACCGGCCGGATCGACTGGTGACGCTCGCTTTCACTGTAGGAGCGACGTCAGTCGCGACCCGGAGACTTCCGCTCCCTTACAGCCTGATGTGTGTAGGCAATGCACACATCATGGATAAGAGTCCTCGATATCCGTGATCGCGACTGACGTCGCTCCTACACGAAGCAACGGCTACTCGGCCTCGTAAACCGGCTTTCCATCCACCCACGTCGAACGGACGTGCAGGTCATCGAGTTGCTCGCCCGGGATCGCCAGCGGATCTTCGTCGAGGATCACGAAATCCGCGCGCAGCCCCGGAGCGAGCCGACCCACGTCAGCCTCGTCGTGGCCCGCCCATGCGGCGTCCGCGGTGAATCCTCGCAGCGCTTCGACGGCACTCAGGCGCTGGTCCGGCATCCACCCACCGTCGGGATGATCCTTTCCGTCCTGCCGCGTCACCGCGGCATGCAGGCCGCGCCGCGGGTCGACCGACTCCACCGGAAAATCCGAACCCAGGGCCAGCTTCACGCCACTCCCCTGCAGGCGCTGCCAGGCGTAGGCACCGGTGATGCGCACAGGCCCCAGCCTGTCCTGCGCCCACGGCATGTCGGACGTGGCGTGCGTCGGTTGCATCGACGCGATCACGCCGAGCGCGGCGAAGCGTGGAAACTCCTCCGGCGCCACCACCTGCGCATGCTCGATGCGCCAGCGGTGGTCGGTCTTGGACCCGTCGCCGAGCACACGTTCATAGGCATCAAGTACCAGGCGGTTGCCGCGATCGCCGATCGCATGCGTCGCCACCTGCACCTGGCAGCCGCGCGCCTTGCGCATCGCCGATTCCAGCGCTGCGGGCTCGGTCACCAGCAGGCCGCGATTGCCGGGATCGTCGCTGTAGTCTTCCAGCAGTGCCGCGCCACGGCTGCCCAGTGCGCCATCGGCGTACAGCTTCACGCCCGACATCTGCAGGCGCCCGCCGGCATGGCGGTAGGGCCCCTGCGCGCACAGATCGGCCAGCGCGGCGCCATCGCCGTCGGCGTAGGCGTCGATGCGCAGCGGCAGGCGACCTTCGTCGGCGAACTGCTTCATCAGCGCAAGGTCCTCGCGCGACACGCCCATGTCGTGCACGCCGGTCAGGCCGTTCCGCACGGCGGCCTGCGTCGCCTTTTCCAACGCCTGCCGCCGATAGGACGCGTCGGGCGCCGGCACCACCCTGTTGACCAGCGACATCGCCGCATCGACGAATACGCCGCTGGGCTTGCCATCGACACGCTCGATACGTCCACCCTCCGGCTGCCAGTCGCCATCCATCGAACGCGTGGCATGGGACGCGACCACGCGCAGGGCGGCGCTGTTGGCCCAGCCGGCATGGCCGTCCACGCGCTCCAGCCAGACCGGGCGATCCGGGAAGGCGGCATCCAGATCTGCGGCGGTCGGAAAGACCTTCTCCGGCCAGTCGTTCTGGTCCCAGCCGCCACCCAGCAACCAGGCATTCGGCGGCAGCTGCTTTTCGAATGCACGCAGGCGCGCAACCACGTCCGCCTTGTCCCGTGCGTCGACCAGGTCCGCGCGCATCAGCGCGTAACCCAGTCCCATGACATGACCATGCGCATCGATCAGCCCGGGAATCACTGTCTTGCCGGCGGCGTCGATGCGCGTCGCACCGGGATAGCGCTCCAACAGTTCGCGGGTGCCACCGACCGCCAGGATACGGCCCTGCGCGTCCCAGGCCACTGCCTCTGCCACAGGTTGCGCAGGATCGGAGGTGTGCACGCGCGCCGCCGTCACCACTTGGACCTGTGCTTGCACGGCACCCGCACACAACAACAGCCCACCCATTCCCCATGCCAGATACCGCATGCCTCGCTCCCGCGCTGATCCAGCGGCGGACTATGCGCGGTGGCGCGCGCGACGGCAACGGGCGCAAAAAAGGGGCCTAGCGGCCTCTTTCGCGGCATTCGTTGCTTACCGCCCCGGGTTTCCGCGCAACGCGGTGGTCACTCGGGCCGCACATCCACGCGGACGCGCATGCGCTCGCCGGGGTGATAACCGGTACGGGTGCGGTAGGTGCGTCCGCCGTATTCATAGGTGACGTCGTAACCGGATACACGCCCGTCGCCGTAGTAATCATCGCCATAGCGGCCGTCGCTCACCGGCACGGGATCGCAGACACGCACCTGGCCGCGCTGCACCTGACGGTTGCGCTGGTTGTTGTCATAGATGGAACGGCCGGCCATGCCGCCGACCATCGAACCGACTGCGGTGCCGACATAACGGCCGCTACCGTCGCCGACCTTGCTGCCCAACACCGCACCCGCGATGCCACCGATCACCGTGGCCACGGTACGTCCGGCCTCGGCGCCACCCGTGGACGTGCGACGCTGGCCGTAGCCGTCTTGGCCATAGACATCACGATAGTCGCCGTTGTCGTACACGTCGTCGTAGCCGCGATTCGAATACACATCGTCGCGATACCCGTCACGTGCGTACACGTCGTCTGCGTCGCGGTAGTAGCACTGCTGCTGCGTGGTGCGGCCCGGCTCACGATAGCCGCCCTCGATGACGGGATCGACACGGACGACACGCGCGTAGTCGTAATAGGGCTCGTCGCCGTAACGGTCGGACGTGCCGTAGTGCCGGGTGGACTGCGCGGAGACCACGCCGGTGGCAAACAGGCTCACGGCCAGCACGGCAGCGGAAAGACGCTTCATGTCGGGTACTCCCCCACGCCGGATTGGCGTGAGCGCATGCTCGGCCCCGTCGGGTGAAATCGGGCTGAACTCAACCGGACTGAACCGTGCGGTTTAGCCATTCGACAGCTTGTCCGGCGATGCCGGCGGCGTCGCGTCCCAGCAAAGGACCGACGTGCGAAGGTGAAAGCGTTTGCAGCACCTCGGCCTGCCATGCGGCGGCCATCGCCTGCACGGTCGCGGGCGGCACATCCTTGTCTTCGCGCGAAGCGATCAGCAGCAGCGGGCACGATGGACGCACCACGGGTACACCGCTGTAAGCGGCACGCAGCACCGACCCCGATTCGTCGCGCCAGTGACGGAACGCGAGCAGCGTCGTCGCCTCATCCGCATCGGGCAGGGCGCGACGCGTGCCGTCCAGCCGTGCATCGCGACGCCACGGCACGACGTCGGGCCATGTCCGCGCCGGCAGCGACGCATGCCACGGCGCCGGCGGCAGCGGATTCACCAACACCACCGCGTCGGCGGCATCGGCGATGCCCAGCGCGAGCAGGCCACCCAGGCTGGCGCCGACCACGGCGCGCGGACGCGGCAACGCCTGCAGCGCATCGCGCGCCTGCTGGAGGTAGTCGTCGAACCCGGTGGCCGCGAGTCCTGCGGCCACCGGTTGCAGATCGGGCGTGGCCACGGCAATGCCCGCCGCCTCGAACACGCCACGCCACATGTTCCATTCCCAGCCGCCACCGCCGGCGCCATGCACCAGCAGCGCGGCCCGTAGCGCCGTCAAAGCAGCGTCGCCTCCAGCGACACCGGCACCGACAGCGCGCGCGAGATCACGCAGCCCGCCTTCGCCTGCTGTGCGATCTCCTCGAACTGTGCCGCGCTGATGCCCGGCACGCTCGCCGACACCGTCAGCTTGATGCCGGTGACCGTCGGGCCCGGATCCATGCCCGGCTCCATCGTGGCTTCGGCTCGCGTCTGCAGCTTGTCCGGGGTGAACCCGGCCTTGCCCAGCACCGCCGACAGCGCCATGGTGAAGCAGCCGGCATGCGCTGCCGCCAGCAGTTCTTCCGGGTTGGTGCCCTTCTCGTCGCCGAAACGGGTCTTGAAGGAATAGTTCTGTCCTTCGAACAGTCCGCTCTGCGGCGTGCTCAACGTGCCCTTGCCGGACTGCAGGTCGCCGCTCCACACCGCATCCGCATAACGCTTCAAAGCCATGGTCGTGCTCCATCGGGTCAGGGGAACGCAGGGTACACCCGGGGATGTTCACGGCATGTACCGCAGTGCGGCTTGACCCCGCCCACCCGCGTGCCGATGCTGGCCGTCCGCCATGACCGCCCGCCGAGCGCCACGCTCACGGGATGCGCTCGGCCCGGACAGCCATGACGGCCCTTCGACCCCCACCCTCGGGAGGAACGGCCTCATGTCGTACAGCACGCAACAGATCCGCAACGTGGCCCTGGCGGGCCACCCCGGCGCCGGCAAAACAACCTTGTTCGAAGCCCTGCTGCATGCCGGCGGCACCCTCCAGGTGGCAGGCACCATCGAACGCGGCACCACCGTCTCGGACCACGATCCGATCGAGAAGGCCCGCGGCCACTCCATCGACACCGCCATCGCCAGCACCGACCACGGCGGCATGCACGTCAACCTGATCGACACGCCCGGCTATCCGGAATTCCGCGGCCCGGCGCTGTCGGCGCTGTCCGCGGTGGAAACCGCGCTGATCGTCGTCGATGCCGATGCCGGCGTCGCGCACGGCACTCGCCGGCTGATGGAGCGTGCGCGCGAACGCAACCTGTGCCGCGCCATCGTCGTCAACAAGATCGACCATGAAGGCGCGGACTGTGCCGGCGTGCTGGCCGCACTGCGCGAGGCGTTCGGGCCGGAAGTCCTGCCGCTCAACCTGCCCGCGGACGGCGGCAAGGCGGTGATCGACTGCTTCGGCCAGGCCGCCGGCGACTCCGATCTCGGACCGGTCGCCGACTGGCACCAGAAGATCATCGACCAGGTCGTCGAGATCAACGAAACGGTGATGGAGCACTACCTGGACCTGGGCGAAGGCGGCCTGTCCGGCGAGGAACTCCACGACGCCTTCGAGCAGTGCCTGCGCGAAGGCCACCTGGTACCGGTGTGTTTCGTGTCCGCGCGCACCGGGACGGGCGTGAAGGAACTGCTGGACGTGGCGGAGCGTCTGTTCCCGAACCCGGCCGAAGCCAATCCGCCGCCGTTCGTGAAGTCCAATGGCAGCGGCCCGCAACCGATCGAAGCCGTCCCGGATCCGCGCGCGCACGTCATCGCCGACGTCTTCAAGATCGTCAACGATCCCTTCGTCGGCAAGCTGGGCATCTTCCGCGTCTACCAGGGCACGCTGAGGAAGGACACGCAGCTGTTCGTCGACGACGGCAAGAAGCCGTTCAGGGTCGGCCACCTGTTCAAGCTCAAGGGCAAGGACCACGTGGAAGTCGACCAAGCGATTCCGGGCGACATCGCCGCAGTGGCCAAGGTCGACGACCTGCATTTCGATGCGGTGCTGCACGACAGCCACGACGAGGACCACATCCACCTGGCGCCGGTGGCGTTTCCCAAGCCGATGTTCGGCCTGGCGATAGAAGCCGCGAGCAAGGGCCAGGAACAGAAACTGTCGATCGCGCTGCAGAAGCTGGCTGAGGAAGACCCTGCCTTCGTCGTCGAACACCAGCCCGAACTGAACGAGACCGTCATCCGCGGCCTGTCCGACCTGCACCTGCGGGTGATGCTGGAACGACTGAAGGACCGGCATGCGGTGGAGGTGAAGACGCGACCGCCGCGGATCGCCTACCGTGAGACGATCGGGGCGAAGGCCGAGGGCCATCATCGGCACAAGAAGCAGACCGGAGGCGCCGGGCAGTTCGGCGAGGTCGCCCTGCGCATCGAGCCGCTGCCGCGCGGCGCGGGATTCGAATTCGTCGACGAAGTGAAGGGCGGCACCATTCCCGGGCAATTCCTCCCGGCGGTGGAGAAAGGCGTGCGCCAGGTACTCGGCAGCGGCGCGGTGGCGGGCTATCCGCTGCAGGACATCCGCGTCGTCGTCCACGACGGCAAGCATCATGCGGTGGACAGCAAGGAAGTCGCCTTCGTCGCGGCGGGCAGGAAGGCCTTCCTCGACGCCATCGCCAAGGCACGGCCGCAGGTGCTGGAGCCGGTGGTCGACCTGGAGGTGGCGGTACCGGAAGCGCAGGTTGGCGACATCACCGGCAATCTGGCCGGCAAGCGCGCCCGCATCAACGGCACCGACGCGGTGCGCGGCGAGATCGTGGTGAAGGCGCAGGTGCCGCTGGCGGAACTGGAAGGCTACGCAGCCGAACTGAAATCCATGACCGCCGGCCAGGGCCGCTACAGCCTGGATTACAGCCACTACGAACCGGTACCGCCCGGTGTGCAGCAGAAGCTGGTGGACGCATACCGGCCGCGGCACGACGAGGATTGAGCATCACGGGGGTGCGGCATCCGGTCGCGCGACGCGTGCCGGACGCTGCTTCCGGTGCATATGCGAGAGGTGATTTCGTCATGCCGCCGGGCGATTTCCGACGCGCGGTGATCGAAAAACACGAAAAAAGCGAAAAAAAAGGCGTTTCGGGGTCCATCTGCCCTTGGCGCGGCCAGTTCTTTGCCCTACATTTCGCTTGCCGATGCGATCGGCCCGATTACCCAACCACTCGACAGTAGAGACAGGACACATGGCAAAGAGCACCAAGAAGGCCGCGCCGAAGAAGGCCGCCAAGAAAGCTGCACCGAAGGCCGCCGCCAAGCCGGCCGCGCCGAAGCCGATCAAGGAAGCGCTGAGCAAGTCGGGCCTCGTCGCCCACATCGCCGAAGCCACCGCCGTCGCCGCCAAGGACGTCCGCGCTGTGCTGGCCTCGCTGGAAAGCGCCGTGCACGCCTCCGTCAACAAGAAGGGCGCCGGTTCCTTCACCCTGCCGGGCCTGCTGAAGATCAGCGCCGTCAACGTGCCGGCCAAGCCGAAGCGCAAGGGCATCAATCCGTTCACCAAGGAAGAGCAGTGGTTCGCCGCCAAGCCCGCCTCGGTGAAGGTCAAGGTGCGCCCGCTGAAGAAGCTGAAGGACGCCGCGGCCTGATCGCTGCGCTTTCCATGATTGCGAGAAGGGACGGCCTGGCCGTCCCTTCTTTTTTGCCTTGGTAGAGCAGAGCTTGCTCTGCTGCTTTTCGGGCCGGTACGCGGAAGCCGGCAAAGGCCGTCGGGCAAGCTCGACTCTACGCCGCCCCTGCCATCCGTCACCCTTGTCCTGACGGCGGGTTGCCCTCAGATCGATGGGACGTCCTCCCACGCAAGGCATCGACCGCATGAAGATCCAGGGCTTCCTCGACCATCTGCTGAAATCCTCCAGCGGCACCGGCAGCGTACTCAATGCCGATTTCGGCAAGGGGGCGATTTCCGGTGGCGCACTGGGCCTGCTGCTCGGCAAGAACAAGACCACGCGCAAGCTGGCCACGTACGGCGGCCTGGCGGCGATCGGCGTGATGGCCTACCGCGCCTACGGCGAATACAAGCAACAGCAGGGCGGCTTCGCTGCCGGCGCCACGCCGCAGACCGTCGACCGCCTGCCGCCGCCGCAGGTGGAACTGCACAGCCAGGCCATCCTCACCGCGCTGGTCGCGGCGGCGAAGGCCGATGGCCATATCGACGCACGCGAGCGCCAGGTCATCGAAGGCGAGTTCGCCCGCATCAATACCGACAGCGACCTGCAGCAGTGGCTGCATGCCGAACTGGAGAAGCCGCTGGACCCGGCCGAGGTCGCGCGCGCCGGCAGCACGCCCGAGATCGCCTCCGAGATGTATCTCGCCAGCCTGATGGTGGCCGACGATCAGAGCTTCATGGAACGCGCCTACCTGGACGAACTGGCGAAGCAGTTGAAGCTGGACCCTTCACTGAAGGCACAACTGGAACGCCAGCTGGCGCAGATGCCGTCCTCGCCGCAGTCCTGACCGATGCGTCGGGCCGCACGCCGCCTGCGCCGGATAGCCTGGACGCTGCTGTGGCTGGTGGCATTGGGCGCGCTGTTGGCATGGGCGTGGGGACAGCCGTTCATGGCCTCCGCACGCATGATGTGGGACATCTCGCGCGCGCCGCCCCCGACCTCGCTGCCGGTGCCCGTGCAGGGCGTGCGTGCGCGCCAGATCGCCGACACCTTCGGCGCACCTCGCGGACGCGATCGCACGCACCAGGGCGTGGACATCTTCGCCAAGCGCGGCACGCCGATCATCAGCGCCACACGCGGTGTCGTGGTGTCGGTTCGCGACGGCGGCCTCGGCGGCCGCCAGGTGTGGGTGCTCGGCCCGGGCCGCGAACGGCATTACTACGCCCATCTCGACGACTGGGCGGCGGACCTGTCCACCGGACAGGTCGTGCAGCCGGGCGACGTCCTGGGGTTCGTCGGCACCACCGGCAACGCACAGGGCACGCCACCGCACCTGCACTACGGCATCTATCGTGCAGAAGGCGCCTACGATCCGTTGCCGCTGTTCAGGGCGGACACGGCTTCGACGGTGAACGACTGACTGAACCGCAGCGGCATCGGACGGAACAGTCCATCGCGGCGAAGGCCCTCGTTCACCCGGGTGCGCAGGCCTATCTTGACCCGGTCCCCACCGCGCCTCCCCGCCGCCATGCCCAACGACGCCCACCGCTACCGCATTACCGTCACGCCGATCGAGGACGACGGCTTGCAGTGCAACGGCCGCTGCACCATCGAATTCGAGCACACCTGCCACGACGACTGGATGCGCATCCTCGAAGCCATCCAGCGCCAGCGCGGCCTGAGCGGCGACGAGCGTGCCGCGCTGGTGGTCGGTACCAAGTTGCTCAGTGGACTGATGCTGGACCATCGCAAGGACGCCGATGATCTGTTCGCCCCGCTGCGCCCGCACATGGGCACGTTCATCGCCGCGCTCAAGGAGCGCACCCGCGACGCCGGCTGACAGTCCGGAGGCGCCACCGACGCGCAGTCGCTGGAGCAGATTCCCGACATCGGCCTGTCCATCGCCCACGACCTGCGCGGCCCCCGCATCGCATCCCCGCGCGACCTGCTGGGCCAGGATCCCGACGCGTTGAATGCACGTCTCGACGCTAACACCGGCCAGCGCCACGATCCTTGCGTGTGCGATGCCTTCATCGCGACCGCGCGCTTGATGGAAGGCGGCGATCCGGGGCCGTGGTAGCACTACGAAGAAGAGCGGAAGCGACATCCCTTCAGCAGTGGCCGGTTAGGTTTCGGACAGGCGGCGCCGGCTAAGGTGCGGCATTCCTTCCGGAGCCGTCCATGCGTACACGCCGCCGTTTCCTGGTCGCCACCCTCGCCGCCGGCGCCACCTTGGCATTGGCCGGCTGCAGCACACTCAATGCCGTGTCCGGCCTGCTGGGCAACCAGATCAATTTCACCCAGCCGCAGTTGCAGCGCTATCTGAACCAGAGCTTCCCGCGCGAGTTCGACAAGCTCGGCGGACTCGTCTCCGCCACGCTGACCAATCCTCGCCTGAGCATTCCGTCGGGGGACGACCGCCTGCGGCTGGACTTCGATATCGGCGTCAGCGCGCTCGGCGCGCGGGACGTGAGCCGCGGGCACTTCGCGCTCGCCAGCCGGCTGCGTTACGACCCTGCCACCCAGGGCCTGCACCTGGACAATCCGGAGATCCTGTCGGTGGACGTGCCCGGTTCCGGCTCGCTGATGTCCGGCGGCACGCGCCAGCTGGTCAATACCGTGCTCACCGAATACGCGCGCAGCGAGCCGGTCTACCGCATCGACAGCGACGTGCTGAAGCGCCTGCCCGCCAGCAAGCGCATCGGCAGCACGCAGATCGACAACGGCCGCGTGGTCATCCACCTGCAGTGAGGACGACGATGAAGAATCCCCTGTTCCCCCGCCTGACGCTGCTGGCCCTCTGCGCCCTGCCCGTCCTGGCCATGGCCGATGCGTCCAACACACTGCGCTTCAACGCGGCGCAGCTGCAGAGCGCGGCGCGCACCGGCTTCCCGATGCAGCACGCATTGCTGGAGGGCTTCGCCTCGCTCACGCTGAGCGATCCGGACGTACGCATCCCCGCGCCCGGCGAACGATTGAACCTGCGCTTGAACTACGGCATCCAGCTGGCCAACGGTGAGCGGCTGGAGAACGGCAACGTGGTGGTCAGCAGCGGCTTGCGGTACGACCCGGCCACCCGGGGTCTGCACCTGGTGGATCCGGTGCTGGAACACATCGGCACCGGTGCGGCCGGACGCGGCCTGCCGGGCGGTTCGCGCGAGGTGCTGCAGGACCTGATCCGCGAATACGCCAACAGCCGGCCACTCTACCGGCTGACGGACGAGGACCTGGCGCAGGTTCCCGGCACACTGACAGCCGAGTCGCTGCGCATCCGCGATGGTCAGGTGGAACTCACGCTGGGCGCGGCCGCCACGCCCTGAGCCAGGGAACGCAAGCACGCCTCGCCGCCTCGCGACGGCGGGGCAGTCAGATCTCGAAGCGGTAGCTCAGCTTGACCACCAGCTGTTCGTCGTCGCGCAGGCGCAGGCTGTCCTGCAGCAGCCCGTCGACGCCTTCGGTGCCGCTGCGCTGCTCATAGCCGCCGCGGGCATACACCACGTACAGGTAGGACAGCGGCGCCAGCTCGTAGCGGTAGCGGATCTGGAAGCCGAGGTTGCGCACGCTGAAGTCGTCCACCGTATCGCTCGCAGCGAGGGCATGGCCCTGCGCATCGAAGCGCCAGGCATCCTGCACGCGCGCGTCCAGACCGATGGCCTGCATCTTCACCCGCAACTCGTGGCGCGGATCGATCACCCAGTCCACGCCGGCATCCAGGCTCACCTGGCGCCGCTTGAAGCCGCCCACCAGGTTTTCGCGTTGCCAGACCAGCCAGTCGGGGGTGTAGAGCGCGTAGAAGCCGCCGTAGACGCTGAACGCATCGTTGATGAAGTAAGTGCCGGTGTAGCCGGCACCGCCGCCGAGCTTGCGGTTGCCCGCCAGCCCGCCACTGACGACCTCCATTTCCGTCTCGTGCGCCCAGTCGCCCTTGCGAGGCCGCTCGTACTCGAAATACGTGTTGAAGTTCGCCGGCACCCGCACCACGCCATTGCCCCGCAGGAGCATGTCGCTCAGGCCGGCGCTGTTGACGTTGATCTGGCCGTACTCGTAGCTGCCGTTGCGCAACTGGCCCTGCCGGCTGACGCGGAACTGGTCGTTGAGCTTGTCGCCGTGGTTGTTGTGGCTGCTGCTGACACGCCAGCGCCAGTCCTTGGAGGAGTAGCGCGAGTCTTCCGGCAGGTCGGTGAAGCGCTTGCGTACTTCCCAGTGCAGGTAGTTGGTGCTGTTGCGCGACAGGTAGCCGAAGTCGTTGAGCTGCAGGTCGTTGCCGAAATGCATGGCGATCCACTGCTGGCGCCAACCGCGATCCATTTCGTAGTCGGCCCACACGGTCGCACCGACATCGTCGGTCTCGGTCCCGGCCTGGTCGATGCGGCTGCCGAGCAAGCGGGTACGGATGTTCCATCGCGCGGTCGGCCGCCAGTTGTGGTCCACGCCCAGCACGGTCGCCTCGCGGTCGCGCCAGGGATCATCCACGCGGGTGAGCATGGCACCGAGGTTCTGCGTCTCGAAGTCGCGCACCAGCCGCAGCGCATGGTAGCTGCGCCCGGTGGTGCCGTCCTCATCGGCGGAGAACAGGCCGTAGTTCACTTGGCCGAGGCTGCCGTTCAACTTCACCGCCGCGGTGATGTCGCCGGTGCTGCCCACGCGGCGCGTATACAGCTGCTGGCTGTCGTCCGAGGGCGTCGTCAGTTCGAAGATGCCCTGGTTCTCGGTGAAGAACGGACGCTTGTCGCTGATGAAGGTCTCGGTAGCACTGAAGTTGACGACCAGGTCGTCGGCCTCCACCTGGCCGAAGTCCGGCTTCAGCGTGGCGGTCAACTGGAAGCGGCCGTTCGGCTTCCAGAACAGGTCCGCACCGGTATTGAAGTCGCTGCGCCCGCCGCCGTTGTCGTACAGCCCGGATACGTAAGGCGTGATCGCAAGCAACGACTGGTCGTACCGGGGGACCGTGACCGCCGCGAAGTCCGACAGGAAGCGGGGACGCTCGAAGCTGGCCTGCGGCCACGCCATGCGCTCGCCGGTAGCCCCGATGACGCGCGCCAGGAACACCTTCAACGTGCGTTGGCCGTCGGTGCCATCCCGCATCGGCGCGGTGTGCCACGGGATCAGCAGTTCGACCGACCACCCCTGATCGTCCTCGCTGACGGCGTGTCGCCACTGGCCATCCCAGTCGTTGCTGAACTGGTTCTCGTTGGTGATGATCTCGTCGGCGATGCCTCCCGTGGAGCTGACCGTAAAGGCGTAGCCGGTGCGACCGTCGCCATCGAAGTCGATGAAGGCGTTGACGCGGTCGACCTGCGCATCGAAGTCGCGCTGCACTTTCTGCCGGGTGCGCGGCACGCTGGCCGGCTGCGTCGCACGGAAGGCGATCGCCAGGCCGTCGGGCGTGGCAAGGATCCAGGCCTCGGTCGGCAGCGAGCCGGGCTCGCCGGTCAGCGGCTGGGTCTTGCGGAAATCGGTGACGTGGCGCGCGCCCTGCCATTCGGCGGGGTCGATGCGGCCGTCGATCTCGACGGCGTGGGCGAGGCTGCAGGGGGCGACCAGGGCGAGCGCACAGGCGAAGCGGAAGAGGGTCATGGCAAGCGAGGGGGTGGTCCGGTGCGCGCAAGGTAGCGACGTGCGGGACGGACCACACCTGCCTTCGGTCATTTCAACCTTCGTGCTTGCTGCGGCATCCGTGCCTGCGAAGGGGGTTGGCCGGGATCAGCGGCCCTTCTTGGGTTGCAGCATCGTGCCCGTGCATTTCTTGCTGCCGCACCGGCAGGCCCAGATCTTCTTCAACCGGGCCGTGTGCGGTTCGGCCAGGACGATGCCGTAGTTGTAGGTCAGTTCCTCGCCGGGCTTGATCGCGCGGATGGCCTCGATGAAGACCTTGTCCTTCTTGCGGTTCTTGCCATCGTGCTCTTCGATGACGGCTTCGCAGTTCGGATCGCAGCTGTGGTTGATCCAGCGCGCCTTGTTGCCCTTGTGGTTGGCGTCGATGACGTAGTCGTCGTTGAGCGTGAACAGGAAGGTGTGACCGGAATCGACGTCGCCGGTATCGTCCTCGTCCACTTCCTCGTGGGTGCGGCGCTTGCCCTTGTATTCCACCACGCGCTCGCCCTTCTCGATCGGGGCGATGGCGAACACGCCGTTGCCGTGGATGTCGGATTGGCGGGCTTCGATCTTGCGGGGCATGCGGTATCCAATGGGAGCAGGGGGAGCGAAAGGGGGATTCTCGCCCAAGCCTGCAGGATTCCCAAATCCGCGACCTGGGGGTGCCGATCGCGACATGGCCGGTCTGCGTGAGGCGGCCCGTTCGATGGCGGATTCCCCTCGCAGAGCCCTCGCCATGCACCCTATCCGTTCCCTGTTCATCCCCGTCCTGGCGTTGGCCTTGGCCGCCTGCCAGCCGGAATCACCGCATGCGCAGACAGCGCTGCCTGCCGCAAAACCGTCGGACGCCGATCTGCTGGCGCGCGGCGAGTACCTGGTACGCATCACGGGCTGCAACGACTGCCATACGCCGGGCTACGCGGAATCCGGCGGCACAGCCAGCAAGGACACCTGGCTGGTCGGCTCGCCGATGGGCTTCAACGGACCCTGGGGAACCACCTACCCCAGCAACCTGCGCCTGCGTATGCAGCAGCTGACTGAAGCGCAATGGATGGAATACAGCGCCACCCTGCGCACGCGCCCGATGATGCCGGACTTCGCTGTCCGCGCGATGAGCGAAGACGACCGCCGCGCGATCTACCGCTTCGTGCATGCGCTGGGTGCGGCGGGCCAGCCGGCGCCTGAGGCACTGCCGCCGGGAACGACACCCCCGGCGCCTTACCTGGGCATGGTGCTGCCGGCCACCCCAGAGGCACCGGCCGCGAAGTGAGCGGCCGGCACCGCCTCAGCCCCAAGAAAGCAGGCGACCGTTGAACATCCATACCAGGCCCAACGCCAGGCCGAACACCGTCCAGAACACCTGACCCAGACCGCGGAACAGCTTCACCGCCAGGTAGACGCCACCGATGGCCAGCAGCACGCGCCACAGGAAGCGCTGGTCCATCGGGCCGCGGTCGGTCGGGGCGGAAGCGGAGTGGGTGGTGCTCATGGTGGCGATCCTCGAAAAGGGCGTCCGGAGTGGACGGGGCCCATGTTCCCGATCCGCCCCGTCCCGCATCAGTCGCAGCCATCAGCCATCGCGGGTGACATTCGTCAGCCCGGAGCCGCCCCCTGAACAGGGAAAACCCCGGGGTTTGAGCCGGACGGCGCGAAAGCGTACAATTTCGGTACGTTTTACGGACCTCCCTCCCCATGCTTCGTGTCACCAAGCTCACCGACTACGCCACCGTGGTCCTGACCGTGCTCGCCGCACGTCCGGGCGAGGTGCTCAGCGCGTCCGACCTGGCCGATCACTCCGGCCTGGAGACGCCCACCGTCAGCAAGGTGCTGAAACCGCTCGCCCAGGCCGGACTGGTCGAAGGCCTGCGTGGTGCGCATGGCGGCTACCGCCTCAGCCGTGACGCCTCCGACATCAATCTGGTGGAGATCGTCGAGGCGATGGAAGGTCCGCTGGCGATGACCGAGTGCAGCCAGAGCGAGAGCCAGTGCGGCATCGCCCACCAGTGCGGCGCCCGCGCCAACTGGCGCTTGATCAACGACGTGGTAGCCGACGCCCTGCGCGGTTTCACCCTCGCCCAGATGCTCGCCCCGCCCCCCTCCTCTTCCGACGACGTGCGCAGGCGCCCCATCGCCGTGCAGGTCGCGACCCGTTGAACCTTAGGCAGCCCGATGGCCACCGAAAACGCTGAAATCCTGGAACAGCTGGGACGTCGCTACGACGCCGGCTTCATCACCGACATCGAATCCGATTCGCTGCCACCCGGCCTCGACGAGGAGGTGGTGCGCGCGCTGTCGGCCAAGAAGGACGAACCCGAGTGGATGACCGAATGGCGCCTGGCGGCCTATCGCCACTGGCTGACCATGCCGGTGCCGCACTGGGCCAAGCTGAAGATCGCGCCGATCGATTTCCAGGCCGTCAGCTATTACTCCGCGCCGAAGGCCAAGTACGCCTCGCTGGACGAAGTGCCGCAGGAACTGCTGGACACCTACGACAAGCTGGGCGTGCCGTTGCACGAGCGCGCCAAGCTGGCCGGCGTGGCGGTGGATGCGGTGTTCGACTCGGTGTCCGTCGGTACCACGTTCCGCAAGGAGCTGGCAGAGAAGGGCGTGATCTTCTGCTCGATGAGCGAGGCCATCAAGGAACATCCGGAACTGGTGAAACAGTATCTGGGCAGCGTGGTGCCGGTCGGCGACAACTACTTCGCCGCGCTGAACTCGGCCGTGTTCTCCGACGGCAGCTTCGTGTTCATCCCCAAGGGCGTGCGTTGCCCGATGGAATTGAGCACCTACTTCCGCATCAATGCCGGCCACACCGGCCAGTTCGAGCGCACGCTGATCATCTGCGAGGACAAGGCCTACGTCTCGTACCTGGAAGGCTGCACCGCGCCGATGCGCGACGAGAACCAGCTGCACGCGGCCGTCGTCGAGCTCGTCGCGCTGGAAGACGCCGAGATCAAGTACAGCACGGTGCAGAACTGGTACCCCGGCGACGAGGAAGGTCGCGGCGGCATCTACAACTTCGTGACCAAGCGCGCCGAATGTCGTGGTGCGCGCAGCAAGGTGACGTGGACGCAGGTCGAAACCGGTTCGGCGATCACCTGGAAGTACCCGTCCTGCGTACTGCTGGGCGACGACTCGGTGGGCGAGTTCCATTCGGTCGCGCTGACCCACCATCGGCAGCAGGCCGACACCGGCACCAAGATGATCCACGTCGGCAAGCGTACCAAGAGCAAGATCGTCAGCAAGGGCATCAGTGCCGGCCGTGGCCAGAACACCTACCGCGGCCTGGTGAAGGTGGACCGCAACGCCGATGGCGCGCGCAACCACACGCAGTGCGACAGTCTGCTGATCGGCAAGAAGTGCGGCGCGCACACCTTCCCCTACATCGAGGTGAAGAACCCGACGGCGACACTGGAGCACGAGGCCACCACCTCCAAGATCAGCGACGACCAGATGTTCTATTGCCGCGCCCGCGGCATCGGCCAGGAAGACGCCGTCAGCATGATCGTGGACGGCTTCTGCAAGCAGGTCTTCCGCGAGCTGCCGATGGAGTTCGCGGTGGAAGCGAAGAAGCTGCTGGAAGTGTCGCTGGAAGGCAGCGTCGGATAATCGCTGCTCCCCCCTCCGGGAGAAGGGGGCGCGACGCGCCGGATGAGGGTGCGACGGACATCGTGAGGATTCACCGCCGATGATTCCGTCCAACCCTCACCCCACCCCCTCTCCCGATGGGAGAGGGGCACAAAAGAATCAAACGGAAACGAACATGCTCAAGATCGACAATCTCCACGCCAGCGTCGCCGGCAAGGACATCCTCAAGGGCCTCACGCTGGAAGTGAAGCCCGGCGAAGTGCACGCCATCATGGGACCCAACGGCGCCGGCAAGTCCACGCTGGGCAACATCCTGGCCGGCCGCGAGGGCTACGAGGTCACCGCCGGCAGCGTCGAGTTCGACGGCAGGCCGCTGCTGGAACTGGCGCCGGAAGAGCGGGCCGCCGCGGGCGTGTTCCTGGCGTTCCAGTACCCGGTCGAGATCCCCGGCGTGAACAACACCTACTTCCTGCGCGCGGCGCTCAATGCGCAGCGCAAGGCACGTGGCGAGGCGGAGCTGGACTCGATGCAGTTCCTGAAGCTGGTGCGCGACAAGCTCGCCGTGCTGCACCTGAAGGACGAGCTGCTGCACCGCGGCGTCAACGAAGGCTTCAGCGGCGGCGAGAAGAAGCGCAACGAGATCTTCCAGCTGGCCGTGCTGGAACCGAAGCTGGCGATCCTGGACGAGACCGACAGCGGCCTGGACATCGACGCGCTGAAGAATGTCGCCGACGGCGTCAACGCGCTGCGTTCGCCGGACCGCGCCTTCCTGGTCATCACCCACTACCAGCGCCTGCTCGACTACATCAAGCCGGACGTGGTGCACGTGCTGGCTGGCGGCCGCATCGTCGAGACCGGCGGTCCCGAACTGGCGCTCGAACTGGAACAGCACGGCTATGCGTGGATCAAGGACCGCGTGGCGCCGGAGCAGGCAGCGTGATGAGCGCGCTGCTGGATTCCCTGTCGACGGGCTTCAACGGCGACGCTGCGCGCCGTGCGGTGCTGGACGAGGCATTGCGCGACGGCCTGCCCGGCCCACGGACCGAAGCCTGGAAGTACACCTCGCTGCGCCAGCTGGAGCGTCGCAGCTTCCAGCCGGTCGACGCGCTGCCGGCGCTGGACCCGATGCTGCTGGCCGACATCCCGGCGCCACGCGCGGTGTTCGTCAATGGCCGCTACTCGGTGGCACTGTCGCTGACCACCGACCTGCCGGACGGCGTCAGCCTGCAGTTGCTTTCCGAGGCGCTGGCCGACGGCGGTGATGCGGCGCGCTTCCTGCAACGCCGCTTCGAGCGTAGCGACGAGGTATTCGCGCGCCTCAATGCCGCGCTGGCCACCGAAGGCGTGCTGCTGCGCGCCGAACCGGAGGCCCGTAGCCGACAGCCGTTGCATCTGGTCTTCATCGGCATCGCCGACGGCGCGGACCGTGCGTGGCACCTGCGCAATCTGATCGAACTGCGCGCCGGCGCCGCGCTGACGGTCGTCGAGCATCACTTGGCGCTCGACAGGCACGCCCATTTCATCAATGCCCTGAGCCACGTGCACCTGGCCAAGGATGCACGACTGACGCACGCGCGCGTTGAGGCTGACAGCGAGCGCGCCACCACGCTGCTGCGTACCGATGCGGTGCTCGCCCGTGATGCCGAATACCGTCGCGTCGACCTGGAGCTCGGCGGCGCCCTGTCGCGGCACGAACTGAATGTCCGTCTGGAAGGCGACAACGCCCGCCTGGTCGCCAACGGCGTGCTGCTGGCGCATGGCCGTCGCCATGTCGACACCCGTCTGGGCATCGACCACATCGGCCGCGACACGGCCTGCGAGCTGACGTGGCGCGGACTGGGGGCGGACCGTGGCCGCGCCGTGTTCCATGGCGGCATCCTGATCCGCGAAGGCGCGGACGGCACCGACGCGGCACTGTCGAACAAGAACCTGCTGTTGTCGGCCAACGCGGAAATCGACACCCAGCCGGTGCTCGAGATCCACGCCGACGAGGTGAAAGCGGCGCACGGCGCCACCGTCGGCCAGCTCGACGCGACAGCGATGTTCTACCTGCGCTCGCGCGGTCTGCCGCAGGCCGAAGCACAGCAACTGCTGACCGCCGCGTTCTGCCGCGAGCCGTTGTCCGCGATCGAGGAGCCCGGCCTGCGCGAGCTGCTGGTATCCCGCGTGGACGCCGCGCTGGCGGCACTGGGCGCCGCATGAACCACGATGCCGTCCACGCACCGGTGTCGGAAAGCACCATCGACTGGGCGCGTGTGCGCGCGGATTTCCCGCTGCTGGCGCGCCAGGTCAATGGCAAGCCGCTGGTCTATCTTGACAGCGCCAACACAGGACAAAAGCCGGCGTCGGTCATCCAGACCGTCGACGATTTCTATCGCCAGCACAACGCCAATGTCAGCCGCGCCGTGCATACGCTGGGCACGGAAGCCACAGAGGCCTACGAAGGCGCTCGCAGGACGCTGGCGCGCTTCCTCAATGTTCGGCCGGACGAACTGGTGCTGTGCAGCGGTACGACATTCGCGATCAATCTGGTCGCGTATTCGTGGGCGCTGCCGCGCCTGAAGGCCGGAGACACGATCCTCGTCTCGCGCATGGAGCACCACGCCAACATCGTGCCGTGGCAACTGGTGGCGCAACGCACTGGCGCCACGGTCCGGGTCGCCGAGATCCACCAGGACGGCACGCTCGACCTGGACGCGCTGGTCGCCGCGATGACCGGCGACGTGAAGCTGCTGGCGATCACCCACACCTCGAACGTCCTCGGGACCGTGAATCCCGTCCGCGATATCTGCCGCGAGGCACGCAAGTGCGGCGTCGTCACCGTGGTGGACGGCTCACAGGCCGTACCGCACCGCGCCGTCGACATCGCCGCGATCGGCTGCGACTTCTACGCACTGACCGGCCACAAGATGTGCGGGCCGACCGGTACCGGTGCGCTGTGGGCACGCAAGGAGCACCTGCAGGCCATGCCGCCCTTCATCGGCGGTGGCGAGATGATCAAGGAGGTCAGCTTCGACGGCACCGTGTTCAACGACGCGCCGCACAAGTTCGAGGCCGGCACGCCGAACATCGCCGGCTTCATCGGCCTGGGCGCGGCCGTCGACTACCTGGACGCGCTGGGCATGGCGAACGTCGAGGCCCGCGAAGCCGACCTGCTGGCGCATGCCACCGAGGAACTGGACCGGATCGACGGCGTGCGCATCTTCGGGCGGGCGCCCGAAAAGGCGGCGGTGATTTCCTTCCTGATCGAAGGCGCCCACGCGCACGACCTGGCCACTCTGCTCGACCTGGAGGGTGTCGCCGTCCGGTCCGGCCAGCACTGCGCCCATCCGCTGCTGCAGTTCTATGGCGTTGCCGCCACGCTGCGGGCCTCGTTCGCGTTCTACAACACGCACGAGGAAGTGGAACGTTTCATCGCCGCGCTGAAGAAGGCGCGCAGCCTGCTGGCCTGACGCTGCGGCGGAACGCCCTGCCGCCCTACAATGGGCGGCATGGAACCCTTGACCTTCCGCCCCGCCGTCCACGGCGATATTCCGGCCCTTGTCGCCCTGGTCACGTCCGCCTACCGTGGCGACGTCAGCAAGCAGGGCTGGACCACCGAGGCCGACATGCTCGACGGCCAGCGTATCGATCCCGACGTGCTTCGCCACGACATCGAGCGCCCCCGTAGCCGGATCATCATCGCCGAACGCGACGGCGTGCTGCTGGCCTGTGCGCACGTGGCGGAAGAGGACGGCGCGGGGTACTTCGGGATGTTCTCCGTCCGTCCCGACCTGCAGGGCGGCGGCGCAGGCAAGGCGCTGCTGGCGGAAGCCGAGCGCGTCGCCAGCCAGGAGTGGGAACTGCCTGCCATGCGGATGACCGTGATCGACATCCGCAACGAACTGATCGCGTTCTACGAGCGCCGCGGCTACGTGCGAACCGGCATCAAGAAGCCGTTCCCGTACGGCGACGATCGTTACGGCATCCCCAAGCGCGACGATCTTCGCTTCGAAGTACTGGAAAAGACCCTGGCGGGAGGCGTGGCATGAGCGGTACCTGGACCTTCGTCTGCGCCGTCGCGGAACTGCTGCCGGGTGAAATGAAGACCGTCTTCGACGAGGTCACCGGGACGCCCATTCTCGTCGTCAACCACGATGGCCAGTTGTACGCACTCGAGGACAAGTGCAGCCACGAGGACTTCGAGCTCTCCTCCGGCAGCTACGACCCGACGGAGGCCAGCATCGAATGCGTGCTGCATGGCGCGCGCTTCGATGTCCGGGACGGGCGGGCCCTGTGTGCGCCGGCCTACTCGCCGGTGGCGAAATTCCCCACCAAGCACGAACACGGCGGGATCTGGACGCGCGACGACCGCGATTGAGCCGCCCACGGCTGGGGACCCGCCCGGACGGCTTGTAAAAGTTCCGTTGCAATCGCGAATAATTCTCATTATTCTGGCGCCCCGCCTGCGACCGACCGTCGCAGCCCCGTGCCTGGATCCGCTTGACCCCTCTCCCCGCCTTCGCTGCCCGGATTGCCACCCGCCTGCTGCTTGGCTGGGTGCTGCTGGTCGTGGCCGGGGTAGTGACGGCCGCTGGCAGCACCGGTGCCACAGGGACGCCAGCCGTCCTGTCGTCCACGTCAGCGATGGCGTTCGAGGAACCAGGTCACGCCTATCGCGATGATGCGTCCTGCTCGAAGACGCCGGCGATCCAGCAGATCCCCGACTCCGAGATTGCAAAAGCCGAAGCGGAGCCCGAGCTCTCGCTCGACAGCCCGAGGCTCGTGCGAAGCGCACTGGCACCCTGCATGCCAGCGAGCCTCCAAGATGCCACCTGTGCTGCACGCCGCGACACGCCCCTGGGTCGTGGCCCCCCGCGCGTGATCTGAAGTCCACGCACGTCGCCGACGTGCGCGCTCGCGTTGCCTCCTGATCCGTCTTTCCCCTCGGTCGTCGTTCGATCGCGGCCGTGCCAGCGATTCCCCCTTCTCCCGCCAGCCTTCGCCAACGGGTGTTTCCATCACCTTGAGGATGCTCATGAACCTTCGTCATTCCCCGCTTGCCACCGCGCTGATGCTGGCCATCGCCGCCCCTGCCTTTGCCGCTCCCGCCGGCGACACGCCCGCCGATGCTTCGGGCCAGGCCAAGCAGCTCGACACCGTTGAAGTCCACGGCGAACGCGTGCGCAAGGCCAGTTCCCCCAAGTACACCGAAGAACTGGTCGACACCCCACAGACCATCACCATGGTCACCAGCGAAGTGATGGCACAGCAAAACCTGCTGGGGCTGCGCGACGTGCTCAGCACCCTGCCGGGCATCACGTTCGGCGCCGGTGAGGGCGGTGGCGGTTACGGAGACAGCATCAACTTGCGCGGCTTCACCGCCAGCAGCGACATCACGACCGATGGCGTGCGCGACAGCGCGCAGTACACCCGTACGGACAATTTCAATCTGGACGCCATCGAATTGATCAATGGCGCCAACTCGGCCATGTCCGGTGCGGGCTCGGTGGGCGGCAACATCAATCTTGCCAGCAAGGTTGCGCGCGAAGGCGACTTCCAGACCTATACGCTCGGCGCCGGCACCGATGGTTACGGGCGAGCAACCGCCGACAGCAACTTCTCCCTCGACAATGGCGTTGCCGTGCGCCTCAATGCGATGGCGCACCAGAACGACGCGCCGGGCCGCGACTACGAAGAGTTCAAGCGCTGGGGCTTCGCGCCGTCCGTGGCCTTCGGCATCGGCTCGGACACCCGGCTGATGCTGAGCTATTTCCACCAGCACGATGAGAATCTGCCCCAGTACGGCGTGCCGTACTACATGAACGCATTCAACAAGGGTCCGCTGCCCCGGCTGGATACCCGCAACTACTACGGCTACCACAACATCGATGAGCAGGAGATCGATGTGGACATGGTGACCGGCGTGTTCGAGCGCGATTTCGGCAGCGCGACCACCTTGCGTAGCCTCGCCCGCTTCCAGAAGGTCGATCAACTCTCGGTGGTGGACGCCACCCAAGGCACCTGGTGCCTAGCGAACGGCATCAATCCCGCCACTGGCGCCACGTGCACGCCGACAGGTACGTACCAGCCGAGCGGCCCGCGCGGCTACTCGCGCGACACCCGCAACGCCATCGCCATCAGCCAGACCGACCTCACCACCCGTTTCAACACGGGCGCGGTCGAACATGCCCTGGTGGCGGGCGTTTCGTTCTCGCGCGAAACGTTCGATCTCGATGTCGGCAGCCTGCTGCGCACGTCAGCTGGCGTTCCCGCGACCCTGCCGAGGATGGATCTCTACAACCCCGACTCGACCTGGACCGGGCCGGTCAACTACACCCTGACCGGTCGCACGGAAGGCACGTTGAGCAATCAGGCGGTCTACGTATTCGACACCCTGAAATTCGGCGAGCGCTTTCTGCTCAATCTGGGCGCCCGTTATGAGCGCAATGAAGGCGACACGGCCTCGTGGAACATCAAACAGTACACGGCCCCCACGACAGCAAACCCCAACCCTGACAACACGGGCATCGGCAACGTATTGAGCAAGGGTACGACCTTCAGGAACGAAGACGATCTGTTCTCCTACCGTGCCGGACTGGTGTTCAAGCCTACCGCCAACAGTTCGATCTATCTGTCGTACGCCAACGCCAAGACGCCGTCGAAGGCCTCAGTCAACGGCGCCTGCACAGCGCAGACCTGTGAAGTGGATCCGGAAACCGCCGTCAACATCGAACTGGGTACCAAATGGGACCTGTTGGACAACCGTCTGGCGCTGACGGCAGCGCTGTTCCGCAATGAGCGTCAGAACTACAAGGTCGCCGACCCGGCGAATCCGTTGAATCCTTCCGGCGAACAACAGCTGGATGGCAAGGCGCGCGTGCAGGGTGTCGCGCTTGGCGTCGCCGGCAACATCACGCGTGAGTGGTCGATCTTCGCCAACTACACGTACTTGGACAGCGAAGTCCTGAATGGCGTGTCCGATTACTGCGCCGCCAATCCCAACAATCACCTCCTCAACGGCGGCCCTGTCAATGCGGATAACGTGAACTGCAGCAACAGCACGCATTTCCCCGATCCGTTGAAGGGCAATCCGTTGACGGCCACGCCCGAGCACTCCGCCAATCTTTGGACGACCTATCAACTGGGGAGTTGGACATTCGGCTATGGCGTCACTTACCTCGGCGAGATCTACCTCAACAACAATGTCCTGCCGGCCACCAACCCGATCAGCAACACCACGCCGGCCGTGCTGTACAAGTCACCCGACTACGTCACCCATCGCGCCATGGTGGGCTACCAGATCAGCAGCCAGATCGGACTGCAGTTGAACGTCAACAACCTGTTCGACAAGGAGTACTACACACGCATCCGCAACAATGGCTGGGCGACGCCCGGCGATGCGCGCTCTGCGGTACTGACGGCGACATTCAAGTTCTGATCCGAACGATGCCGTAGCTCCTCTCCGCCCCGCCCGTGCACAATGGGCGGGGCGTTTCGATTACGAGGTCGACCGATATGTTGTTGGCGATTCCCGATGTCCTCACCCCCGTCCAGGTGGCGCATGCGCGAGCCAGACTCGACGCCGCCGACTGGGCCGATGGCCGCATCACCGCTGGCTACCAATCGGCGAAGGCCAAAGACAACGCGCAATTACCGGAAGATGCTCCCGAGGCACGCGAAATCGGGGCGGTGATACTGGATGCCCTGTCCCGCAACAGCACGTTCTTCTCTGCCGCGCTGCCCAAACGTATTTACCCGCCGCTCTTCAACCGGTACGCCGGTGGCCAGTCGTTCGGCTACCACGTCGACAATGCCATCCGCTACGACCGCAGCCGGGGAGGCGTGGATCCCGTGCGCACCGACTTGTCGGCGACCCTCTTCCTCAGTGCGCCCGACGAGTACGACGGCGGCGAGTTGATCATCGAGGATACCTTCGGTACGCAGACCGTGAAGCTGCCCGCCGGCCACATGGTGCTGTATCCCGGCACCAGCCTGCACAAGGTCACCCCGGTGACCCGCGGCGCACGTGTGGCGTCGTTCTTCTGGCTACAGAGCATGGTGCGTGATGACGGACACCGCCGGCTGATGTTCGATTTGGACGTCTCGATCCGGCGCCTGACCCAGGACGTGCCGGAGCACCCGGCCTTGGTTCAACTCACTGGCGTGTATCACAATCTACTGAGACAGTGGAGTGACGTCTGAGTCGCCTCAAATACGATTCGTCCTTGTTTGCACTTGATAAGTATTCTCATTTAAAATATGTCCCGTCAGCCCGCCACCATGGCCGGCCAGGGGACCTGCTTGATTCATCCATCGCCCAGCTCCAGCCTTCCTGCGCGCGCCTCTCGGCTTCGCGCATCCAAGGCTTGGCGTGCGGCGATCATCGGGGGCTTGGCCCTGCTGATGCTTGCCATGCTGCTTTCGATGGCTGCGACGCGGCGGACCGACGGTCAGGCAACGCCAGCCGCCGTCGCGGGGCCGAGTGCAGTCGAGCATGACCTGAGCGATGGCGATCCCCCGCCGGATCCCGCATTCCGGGAGTCACCGGCGAAGAAGCCCCGCTTGAAGGCCTTGCTGATCCAGACGGAGCCGACCAAAGATTCCGCATCGTCAGTGTCGCTCCTTCTGTATGCAGCGGATGCCACGCGTGCTCCGCGCATCTTCATCCCCCACATCGATTCGGTCTGGGGCTTGCATCGCGATGACCCTGCGCTTCGCCTGCATCCGGGTCAGGCGCCTCCCGACGCTGCCTGATGCGTGCAGCCAGCCTTGAGCTGGCTCACCTTCTTTGACTTCTCCCGTCGCGCCGGCCGCTGCCGGTTGCGTTACGTCATCTCCTTCTTCTTGCCTTCGTGAGCTCCATGACCCACACCCGCACCTCCGGGCGCGGCGGCCTGCGCCGCCATCGCCTCGCCCTCGCCGTGTTCGCCCTGACATCAGCACCGGCATTCTCGCAAGTAGCCCCCAATGGCGCAGGCGCCACCGACTTCGATACGGTAGTCGTGACCGCCGCCGGCTTCGAACAGAAGATCACCGACGCTCCCGCCAGCATCAGCGTGATCACGCGCGAGGACCTCAGCCAGCGCCCCTACATGACGCTGCTGGATGCCGTGCGCGACATCGAAGGCGTCGACGTGGGCGAAACACGCGACAAGACGGGCCAGGGCACCATCTCCATGCGCGGCATGGGGTCCGATTACACGCTGATCCTGGTCAACGGCAAGCGCCAGAACAACCACGGCGACATCTATCCAAACAACTTCGGCGGCAACCAGTTCAACCATATCCCGCCGCTGGATGCGATCGAGCGCATCGAGGTCATCCGCGGCCCGGCTTCCACGCTTTATGGCGCCGACGCCATGGGGGGCGTGATCAACATCATCACCAAGCGTTCGCTCGACAGCTGGCATGGATCGGCCAGCGTGGGCCGCACGTTCGAAGCCAGCGAGTTCGGTGACGACTCCACGTTCGACTTTTTCGTCACCGGCCCGCTGGTCGCGGGCAAGCTCGACCTCAGCGCGCGCGGCAGCTGGTACGACCGCAAAGCCTCCAATCCGACCTACCAAACGTTGACCGACCCGAGCGGCAGGGAGCACCCGCGCCCGCTGGGCTTCGGCGGTGGCGGCAAGACCGTCGACAACACCAACAAGGCCGGCGGTGTCAGCCTGACGTGGACGCCGACCGACGCACAGACGGTAACCTTGGATTACGACACATCGCGTCAGGAATACGACAACGCGATCAAGACCAACGATTCGGGCGCGCAGGAATACCCGGTCGGCACGGTCGACAACATCAATTCGATCTGGCGCGCGGCCAACGTCAATGGTGTCACCCGCGTGGCGCCGCAAGTGGGCTACAGCCCGACGCAGGCGTTCACCCGCGACGCGTGGTCGCTGACGCATGAAGGCAAATGGGGATTCGGCAACAGCTTCGTCTCGCTGTCGCACGTGGCCACCAACAATGACGGCCGCACACTGCCCTTTACCGTCGCCGAGCGCAACCATCTCCAGCAGATGTGGGATGGCACCGGCCCCTACGCCGGCCTGACCACCGCGCAGCGCCGCGAGATCGCCGCGCAGACCTTCCTGCCACGCCCCAAGCGCACACTGGAAAGCGCGCAGTACACGCTGGATGCGAAGCTCGATATTCCGTACCAGCTGGCAGGCGACCACACCGCCGTGATCGGCGCGCAAGTCATCCGCGGCGAGCTGACCGATGGCGTGTTCGGCATGGAAAACGGCACGCCCAGCGCCGTGCAGAAGCACGACATGTACTCGCTGTTCGCCGAGGACACGTGGTATGTCGTCGCACCGCTGGCGATCACCGCCGGCCTGCGCTACGACGACCACAAGGTGTTCGGTAGCGAAGTCAGCCCACGCCTGTATGGCGTCTACACGATCAACGAGCGGTGGACGGTCAAGGGCGGCGTGAGCACGGGCTTCAAGACTCCGAAGACCACCCAGCTGTACGACGGCGTCACCGGATTCGGCGGCCAGGGCGTGTCACCGATGTTCGGCAATCCGGATCTGCGACCGGAAACCAGTACCAGCAACGAGCTGGCGGTGTACTGGCAGCATCCCGACGGCCATGGCTTCAACGCCACCCTCTTCCACAACACCTTCGACGACAAGATCGCCAGCCAACCCTGCGGCCCGGGCACCACGCTGGCGTGTTCGAGTACCGGCGACTATGCCGAGCTGGGCTACGCGACGAACAGCAAGACCGTCAACATCGACGAGGTGGTGATCCAGGGCGCCGAACTGGCGGGCCGCTGGAAGATCGCCTCGTCCGTGGGCTTCCGTGCCAACTACACCTACACCGACAGCGAACAGAAGAGCGGCGTGGAGGCGGGCCTGCCGCTGGGCAACAGCGCGCGCCACATGGCCAATGCCACGCTGGACTGGCAGACATCGGAACGGTTCAACGTCTTCCTGTCGGTCGAAGCGCGCTCCAAGCGGTACCGCGGCCTGCATGCCATCACGCGCGAAGAGCTGTACTACAAGGATTACGAAGTCCTTCACCTCGGCGCGTCATTCAAGGCGACCGAATGGCTGACCATCAACGCGCGCATCAACAACCTGCTCGACCGCGACTTCACCACCTACGATGCCGAGTTCCGCGACCTCAACGGAGACGGCGACTATCTCGACGTCAACGTCGGTGGCAGCGGACGCAACGAGGCCCTGTTCTTCGACCACTACAACAACAAGGACAAGGCGCGCAGCCTCTGGGTGAGCTTCAACGTCAACTTCTGAGCCCGACAGGCGTTCCCACCTCGCGACGGGGTGGGAACGCCTGTCAATTGAGAGCCATTCTCATTTGTGATGTAATGGCGAACCGCTCCAGCCTGCGTCGAGACCGCCGTTGTCCTCTTCCGCTTCCCCTGCCCTCCAGCAACAACGCCGCGGCTTCTGGCTGCGCACGTTGCATCAGTGGCACTGGATCAGTTCGGCGGTCTGCCTGATCGGCATGCTGTTGTTCGCGATCACCGGGATCACGCTGAACCACGCCTCGAAGATCGAGGCAACGCCCGACGTCGCCAACGTCACCGCCACGGTCCCCGCGTCGATCCTGGCAACGCTGGGGGAGCGGCAGGAAGGCAAGGCGCCGCTGCCCGGCCCGGTCGCGGAGTGGCTGGAACAGGAGCTGTCTGTCGCCATCGGCCGTCGTGAGGCCGAATGGTCCGACGTGGAGCTCTACCTGTCGATGCCGGGCCCCGGTACCGACGCGTGGCTGAGCATCGACCGCGAGACCGGAGCGGTCGAGTACGAGCGCACGAACCGCGGCTGGATTTCCTACTTCAACGACCTGCACAAGGGCCGCAATGCGGGCCCTGCATGGGGATGGTTCCTCGACATCTTCGCGCTGGCCTGCCTGGTGTTCTGCATCACCGGCCTGTTCCTGCTCTACCTGCACGGGCGGCAGCGCAGCATGACCTGGCCGATGGTCGGCCTGGGCCTGCTGGTTCCCCTGCTGATCGCCCTGCTCTTCATCCATTGATTCCCCTTCACGAACGCGAGTGACCGCATGTCCAAGATCGCCGTCCACACCACGTTGACCATCGCGCTCAGCGGCCTGCTGGCCACACCGGCGTACGCCGCCACGCTGGAGGTCAACGTCGAGATTCCCAAGCTCAACGTCGCCGAATACCACCGTCCCTACGTCGCGGTGTGGATCGAAGGCGCCGACCAGAAGGTCGCCGCCAACCTGTCCGTCTGGTACCAGCAGACCAGCAATTCGGAAGGCCATGGTACGAAGTGGCTGCCCGACATGCGCCAGTGGTGGCGCAAGTCCGGCCGTTCGCTGCAGGTGCCGGTCGACGGCGTTACCGGTCCGACCAAGCCGGCCGGCAAGCACGCACTGAGCTTCACCGACAAGCAACACCTGGCGAAGCTCGCACCGGGCGAGTACACGCTCGTCGTGGAGGCCGCGCGCGAAGTCGGTGGCCGCGAGCTGCTGAAGATCCCCTTCACCTGGCCCGCCAAGGGCGCGCCTCAGTCGGGCAAGGCCCAGGGCAGTACCGAACTCGGTGCCGTCACGCTCACCGTCAAGCCCTGATATCCCTTTCCATCCCCTTACGAAGCTGGAGATCCCGATGAAGCGTTCCCTTGCCGTGGCCATCGCCCTGGCCTCCGTCGTCCCCGTCACCGCGCTCGCCCACAAGGCCTGGCTGCAGCCGTCGCAGACCGTCATCGCCGGTACCAATCCGTGGATCACGGTGGACGCCGCGGTGTCGAACGACCTGTTCTATTTCAACCACGTGCCGCTGCGCACCGAAGGCCTGGTGATCACTGCGCCGGACGGCAGCACCGTCGATGCGCAGAACCTGGCGACAGGCAAGTACCGCACGGTGTTCGACATCGAGCTGAAGCAGCAGGGCACCTACCGCATCGCCACCGTCAGCAAGAACCTGATGGTTCGCTGGGAAGGCGCGGACGGCAAGCCCGGCGGCCTGCGCGGCGCCAAGCCGGAAGACCTGGCGACCAAGGTGCCGAAGGACGTGAAGAACCTGCAGGTATCGCAGTCCATCGGTCGCGTCGAAACCTTCGTGACCAACGGCTCGCCGAACGACACCGCTCTGAAGGCGACGGGCGAAGGCATCGAGCTGCTGCCGGTGACGCATCCCAACGATCTGTTCGCTGGTGAGCCGGCGAAGTTCAGGATGCTGGTCGACGGCAAGCCGGCCGCTGGCCTGGAGTTCGAGATCACCCGCGGTGGCACGCGCTATCGCAACGCGCAGGAAGAGATCAAGGTCACCACCGACGCCAATGGCGAGTTCAGCGTGACGTGGCCCGAGGCCGGCATGTACTGGCTGGAAACGGGCACACAGGACGAGAAGACCACCGTGCCGCAGGCCAAGCAGCGCCGCCTGAGCTACGTGGCCACGCTGGAAGTGCTGCCGCAGTAGGATTGCGCCGCGCCGCGGGGTGCACGCCCGCGGCGCGCAACGGAATGAATACCTTCCCTCCTCCAACCTCCGCGTCAGCGGATGCCGTGCATGCGTTGCATGGGCAGACCATGGGAACCACCTGGTCCGTCCGGTATGCGACTGCGACCCGCATCGATGCGCACGCGTTGCACGGTGCCGTGCAGGCGCGCCTGGACCAGGTGGTCGCGCAGATGAGCACGTGGGATGCGGATGCGGACATCCTGCGTTTCAACCGCAGTGAGGCGGACACATGGTTCACGCTGCAGGATGACTTCCTGCAGGTCCTCACGACGGCGCTCGACATCGCGGCATCCAGTGAAGGTGCGTTCGACCCCACCGTATCGCCGCTCGTCGCGGCCTGGGGTTTCGGAGCGCACGCCGGCCGACGCGGCCGGCCGGCCGATGTGGATCTGGTCGCAGCGCGCTCCCGCGTGGGCTGGCGGCAACTGCGCGTCGATCCCGACCATCGCCGCCTCCTGCAGCCCGGTGGCGTGATGCTGGATTTTTCTGCCATCGCCAAGGGCTATGGCGTGGATGTGGTGGCCGCCCTGCTTCGGCTTCGCGGCATCGATGCCGCCCTCGTGGAGGTCGGCGGCGAGCTCTATGGCTACGGCCAGAAGCCTGACGGACAGTCGTGGCGGGTTCTGGTGGAATCCTCGCCCGACGAGGAGGCCGACAGCGACGGCCTCGAGCCACGCGTCCTGGCGCTGGACGGCATCGCCGTCGCCACGTCGGGCGATCGCTGGCACGCCTACGCGCAGGATGGCAGGCGCTATTCGCACACGATCGACCCGCGCAACGGCGAGCCCGTGACCGAAGTGGCCGCCGCTGTCACCGTGGTCGCCGCAAATGCCATGCATGCCGATGCCTGGGCCACCGCTCTGACCGTGATGGGGGCCGTCCGTGGACATGCATTCGCGACGCGACATGGACTGGCCGCGCGCTTTCTGCAACGCACGGCGGACGGCCTGAGGGAAACGATGACGCCTGCCTTCGAGCCGTATCTCGCCGCATGAGCACGTCGGCTCCCGCCGCATCACGCGGACGCCTCCCGCTGGCAGGCAACCTCGCGGTAATGCTGATGCTGGCCATAGGCGCCGGGCTGCTCGCCGGCCTGCACGAGGGCGACTGGTGGCAGGCCACGCCTTCGACGATGCGGATCCGGGCCGCCGTTGCAGCGATGTTCGCTTATGCCGGGCTTGTGGCCGCGTTCCTGTACCGCGCGCACGTGCGCGATCGGGTGAACCACCCGGCGACGGTGGCCGCGCAGAATGCGGTATGGGTCGTGCACGCCAGCCAGACCGGCTTCGCGATGGAACTTGCCGACATGACCGCCGCCTCGCTTCGCCAGGGCGGCGTGAGCGTGCACCGCGCGGGCCTCGAGCATCTGGACGCGGCACGACTGCAAGGCATCGAGCGCGCGGTGTTCGTGGTCAGCACCACCGGCGAAGGCGATCCGCCCGATCTTGCGATGGGTTTCGTGCGTCAGGTGATGGCGCAGACGCTCGCACTGGAGAACTTGCAGTACGCGGTGCTGGCGCTGGGCGATAGCGAGTATGCGCGGTTCTGCGCGTTCGGCCACCAGCTCGACGACTGGCTGAGGCACCAGGGCGCGAAACCGTTGTTCGATCTGGTGGAAGTCGACAATGCGGACGACAGCGCGCTGCGCCACTGGCAGCACCACATCGGCCAACTCGGCGACGGGAGCGAGGCTGCGGACTGGTCGGCGCCCCGCTACGAATCGTGGCGCCTGCGCCAACGCAGGGAGCTGAATCCCGGCAGCGTGGGCGGACCCGCTTTCCATCTCGCGCTGGAGCCGGAGGATGGCCGTCTTCCGGCCTGGACAGCCGGCGACATCGCTGAAATCGGACCACAGCATGCCGCCGGCGACGTGGAGGACTTCCTGCATCGCACCGGAGCGCAGGGCGATGCGACGGTCCGGTGGCAACAGGAAACACGGACCCTGGCGGACGTGCTCGCGCGCAGCCATTGGCCCGACCTCGCGTCGGTGGCAAAGCCGGCGGAGGCGCAGGCAGTGGCGGACGCCTGTACGCCGCTTCCGCACCGCGAGTACTCGATCGCCTCCACGCCTGCCGACGGTGCGCTGCACCTGCTGGTGCGATTGATGCGGCGCGCAGACGGCACCCCCGGGTTGGGCAGCGGTTGGCTCTGCACCCATGCGCAACCCGGCGACGCCATCGCATTGCGTATACGGCGCAATCCCAACTTCCACCCGCCGGCGGCCGACACACCGATGATCCTGATCGGCAACGGCACCGGCCTCGCCGGCCTGCGCGCCCACCTCAAGGCACGCATGCAGGTCGGCGCCACGCGCAACTGGTTGCTGTTCGGCGAGCGGCAGCGAGCGCGTGATTTCTTCCACGCCGACGACGTACTCGCATGGCAGTCGCAGGGACTGCTCGAACACCTCGACCTGGCCTTCTCGCGCGACGGCGGCGAACACCGCTACGTCCAGCATGCGCTGCTGGCACAGGCGGGCCGGTTGCGTCGTTGGGTCGACGAGGGTGCTGCCGTGTACGTGTGCGGCAGCCTTGCCGGCATGGCACCCGAAGTGGACACCGCGCTGCGTGGCATCCTGGGTGAGGAACGGGTAGAGACGCTGCGCGGCAACGGCCGCTACCGCCGGGACGTCTACTGAGGCGAAACCGTCAGCCGGCTTCCGCCTCGATCCGGATGGCCAGCAGCTCTCCACCCCCCTGCAGGGCATAGCGCGCGCGCGCCTCGCCCGGCACGAGAATGGCGGTGTCACCACTCCATAGCGCGCCGAGACCACTGCCGGCATCGAACGTCGCCTGCCCGGCGATCAGATGGATGACCCAGTGCACGCCCGGCTCGGTGAAGAACAGCATCGGACCGACCAGCGGGCGATGCAACAGCTCGGTGCGGACACGGCCGCGACGCCACATCAGGTTGAAGTCGTGCGTCGTGCCATCGATCAGTTCGCCGGTCACCACGTCTTCGCCGGCGAAACGCAGGCGGTCGTGCGGTGGCATCAGATCGAAAGCGCGTCCATCGTCGAACGTCAGTCGCAATCCGTTGCCACGGAGCAGCACCAGCTCGCGATCCACGCCGGGAAACGACGAGAACGCTGCATCACGTTCGATCTCGGCGATCGACAGCCGCCAGTCCCAGGCATCGTTGTCCGGCACCCTCACGATCTCGCGCGTCCAGCCCAGGCCGTTCTTCCAGCGCTCCCGCCGGTACTCGTTCGCGGGAATGAGGCGTGACGGTGGCGGCATGGTATCTCCGTGTCAAGGCGCGGCACGATTCTAGCCGCTCCCTCCTTCGGCGACGCGAAACGCGCGGAACGCAAACGACGTCGCCCGGGCGTGCGTCCTGCACTCCCGGGCGATGTCCACATCCGTGTCGGCATCCTGCCAGTACAGGCTCCTGCCTGTTCCCGACCTTTGCGCACTTGGCGCAGTATGGATACGTCCTTGTCGGCTTCCCGCCTGTTTCCCCTGGCTTCCTGCCCCTGTGCCTGGCGCCCCACCTCCTGTGGGAGCGCCCTGCACGGGATTCGATCAGCGTCGCGCCACCGGCTTCGCGGGTGTCGACGCGGCGGCCGCCGGCTTGCCTGCCGGTGCCGTGCCGGTGCGCAGTTCGATGCGATCGCGGTTCTGCTCGATGGTGCTCAGGCCGATGCCCTTCACCATGGCCAGTTCCTCGGCGCTCTTGAACGGTCCGTTGGCCTTCCGGTACTCGATGATGGCGGCGGCTTTCGCAGGCCCCACGCCGATCAGCACGCGGTCCAGCGCGGCGGCATCGGCGGTGTTGATGTTGACCTTCTCCGCAGCCAGCGCCTGCACGGCGAACAGCAGAGACAGGGCGGCAGCAAACACGATGTGGATGAACGACTTCATGACGACTCTCCTTGTGGCATTGGACTCTCCATGCATGGCGGATACGTCCTGGCATCCGTCATGTTTCCGTCGGCGCCGGATGGGCTGCGACGGTAGGGAAAGTGTCCAATTCCGACGGAGGCCAAGGTATCGCCCATGCGCGGGCGAATCTGCCCGTAAACACCCCGATTGGATGTAGGAAAAGTCCTACGCCTGACCAGGGCGTAGAATGGCGGCCTGCCTTTCAGTACCCGGAGTTGCCATGGATACCGCCAAAGTCGACCGCTACGTTGCCGAGAAATGGGATGACGACATCGTCCCTCAGCTGGTCGAGTACATCCGCATCCCGAACAAGTCGCCGATGTTCGACAAGGACTGGGTGGCGAATGGCTACATGGAGCAGGCCGTACAGCTGATGGAGCGCTGGGCGAAGGCGCAGTCCGTCCCGGGCATGCAGGTCGAGGTGGTGCGCCTGGAAGGCCGTACGCCGCTGATCCTCATCGAGATTCCCGCCAGCGGACCGGAAACCGGCGCCGACACCGTGCTGCTGTACGGTCATCTGGACAAACAACCGGAGATGACCGGCTGGGACGACGACCTCGGCCCCTGGGTGCCGGTGATCAAGGGCGACAAACTGTATGGCCGCGGTGGCGCCGACGACGGCTATGCGATCTTCGGTTCGCTGGCCGCCATCCAGGCCCTGCAGCAGCAGGGCGTACCGCATGCGCGTTGCGTGGTGCTGATCGAGGCCTGCGAGGAATCCGGCAGCTACGACCTGCCCGCCTACGTCGACCATCTGGCCGACCGCATCGGCAAGCCGTCGCTGGTCGTCTGCCTGGATTCGGGTTGCGGCAACTACGAGCAGCTGTGGTGCACTACCTCGCTGCGCGGCCTGGCCGGCGGCAACTTCACGGTCAAGGTGCTGGAGGAAGGCGTGCATTCGGGCGACGCGTCGGGCGTCGTGCCTTCGAGCTTCCGCCTGCTGCGCCAGCTGCTGTCGCGGCTGGAGGACGAACAGACCGGCCGCATCCTGCCGGATGGCCTGCAGGTCGGGATTCCCGACGCCCGTCTGGCGCAGGCGAAGGAAGCGGCGCGCGTGCTGGATACGGCGGTGTTCGACAAGTTCCCCTTCCTGCCGGGCATGACGCCGATGGCGGAAGACCTGGCCGAACTGGTGCTCAACCGCACCTGGCGTCCGGCGCTGTCAGTGACCGGCGTGGACGGCATGCCGCCGCTGTCGTCGGCTGGCAACGTGCTGCGCCCCTATACCTCGGTGAAGCTGTCGCTGCGCCTGCCGCCGACGCTGGACGGCAAGCAGGCCGGCCAGTTGCTGAAAGACCTGCTGGAAAAGGATCCGCCCAATGGGGCGCAGGTCACTCTGGAGCTGGAAAAAGCGAGCACCGGCTGGAATGCGCCGGCGATGTCGCCGTGGCTGGAGAATGCCATCGACGCGTCCAGCCGCGAGTTCTTCGGCAAGCCCGCGATGTACATGGGCGAAGGCGGCACGATTCCCTTCATGGGCATGCTGGGCGAGAAGTTCCCCGGTGCGCAGTTCATGATAACCGGCGTGCTGGGCCCGCACTCCAATGCGCATGGCCCGAATGAATTCCTGCACATCCCGATGGGCAAGAAGGTCACCGCGTGCGTGGCGCGGGTGATCGCCGAACACCACGCGGCCAGCGTACGTGGCGAGACCACGGGGGTGGCTGCCGTGGCGGGCGGCGAACAGCACGGCGACCACGGCTGCTGCTGATCCGCACAGGGGTGTTGCCGCACGCGGAAGGCCGGGGCAACCCGGCCTTCGTCGTTGCAGGACGGGCAGCAAGGACGACGGGCACAAGAGCTCCATGGAGAATCCGTCGCAGCTCACGTCGCCTCGACAGGGCGCTCCACGATACTTTCCGTCGACCGCCGGCTGCTTCGTCCCGGCCACCGCCGATGCCCGTTCGGCCGATGGCTGGGTTACGCTGCGCAGGCCCCCATTTTCCCAACCGGAGTGCTTCGATGGAACAGATCTTTGGTGGCGGTATTCTCTGGACCTTGCTGATCGGCTTCCTTGCCGGCCTGCTCGCACGGGCGATCAAGCCCGGCAACGACAAGCTCGGCTTCTTCATGACCATCGTACTGGGCATCCTGGGCGCGCTGCTGGCGCGCTTCGTCGGCGTCCAGCTCGGCTGGTACGGTCCCGGCGAACCGGCCGGCTTCATCGCCGCCGTCGTCGGCGCCATCGTGCTGCTGGTCATCTATGCGGTGGTCAGGAAGAAGCGCTGACGCCTCCGTGCGACAACGCGACTGGATGCCCCCTCGCGGGGCATTCTTTTTTCTCCAGGCCGCGGCCCAGGAGCGTCCATGTCCGTGTCGATCTTCCGCCTGCTCGTTGCGATGTCCTGCCTCTTGGCCGGATCGGCGGGGGCAGCATCGCCGCTGGATGGCGCATGGCGCCTTGCGTCCGGCAGCTTCGTCGACGAACAAGGCCAGGAAAAGGACTACGGCAGCCTGAAACTGCAGGGCACCAAGCTGCTGGCGGATGGCCACTTTTCCTTCACCACCACGCAGGAGGGGCGCTTCTGGGCGGCTGGCTCGGGGACCTTCACGGCCGATGCCGGCACCTATGTGGAGACGCCACGCATGGCGTCCTACCCGGTGGTTGATGGCGGCAGCTAACGCTTCCGCTACACGCTCGAAGGCGACACCTGGACGCTGGAACGCCATGAGGGCGACAGACGCGTCGAGCGCGAAGTCTGGCGGCGCGTGACGTCCACGCCCTGACCCGCAGGCCGGCTTACTGGCTGCGGCCGTAGACATCCTCGAAGCGCACGATGTCGTCCTCGCCCAGATAGCTGCCGGACTGCACTTCGATCAGCTCGAGCGGCACCTTGCCCGGGTTCTCGAGGCGATGCTTCACGCCCAGCGGTATGTAGGTGCTTTCGTTCTCCGACAGCAGCAGCGTCTCGTCGCCGCGCGTCACCCTGGCGGTGCCGCTGACGACGATCCAGTGTTCGGCACGGTGGTGGTGCATCTGCAGGCTGAGCGACGCGCCCGGCTTGACCTTGATGCGCTTCACCTGATGGCGGCCGCCATTGTCGACCGAGTCGTAGCTGCCCCACGGACGGTGCACTTCGCGATGCAGGACCGCCTGGCTGCGCTGTTCCTTCTTCAGTCGCGCGACCACCTGCTTGACCTCCTGCACGCGGTCCTTGCGCGCGACCAGTACGGCGTCGTCGGTCTCGACTACCACGATATCGTCCACGCCCACCAGCGCGACCAACCGCTGCGCGTAGGCATAGCTGTTGCGGCTGTCCACGGCGATGACGTCGCCATGGTGCGCATTGCCGTCGGCGTCGCGATCGGCGACATCCCACAGCGCCGACCAGCTGCCGACATCGTTCCAGCCGATGTCGACCGGCAGCACCATGGCATGGTCGGTCTTCTCGAACACCGCGTAGTCGATCGAGTCCGACGGACAGGCTGCGAAGGCAGCCTTGTCCAAGCGTACGAAATCGCCATCGTGCCGTGCGTCCGCGTGCGCTGCGCGCACGGCGTCGACGATGTCCGGCCGGAAGCGCGCGAGTTCTTCGAGGTAGCGGCTGGCGCGGAACAGGAACATGCCGCTGTTCCAGTAGTAACCGCCCGCATCGAGATACGACTGGGCTGTGGCGGCATCCGGCTTCTCGACGAAGCGCGATACCTTGCGCAGCCCGTCGCCGGCCTCGGCCTGGATGTAGCCGAAGCCCGTCTCCGGCGCATCGGGCACGATGCCGAACGTCACCAGCGCGCCGGCCTCCGCCGCCGCGGACGCGTCCCGTACAGCGCGCTGGAAACCGGCCACGTCGCGGACCACATGATCCGACGGCAGCACGAGCAGCAGCGGATCGTCACCGTCGGACATCGCCTGCAACGCCGCCGCCGCGATCGCCGGCGCGGTGTTGCGGCCGACGGGCTCCAGCAGCATGGCGGGCACCGGCGCACCGATCTGCCGCAATTGTTCGGCGACCAGGAAACGGTGCTCTTCGTTCGCGACCACGATGGGCGCGAGTTCGGCGATGGCCTCCACACGGCGCCACGTCGCCTGCACCATCGTGTCGTCGCCGGCGAGCGGCAGGAACTGCTTGGGATAGGCCTCGCGCGACAACGGCCACAGTCGCGTGCCGGAGCCGCCGGACAGCAGCACGGGTTGGAGTCTGGCCATGCAAGCCTCGCAAGTCGGTAGGGCGCCAGTTTACCCTGTAGCCCTTATCGCCTCCGCGTGGCCGCAACTGCATGAACCCGACGATTCAGGACCCTTCCGGGCGGGGTGCCCAGCGCCTGGAATGGGCGCGTGGCGCGCTCGGCGACCCGTATGCGCAGCTGGAACGCGCCTCGATGGATGCTGGTTACCGCAGTTACTGGCGCAGCCTGGGCGATGGTCCCGGACGGATCGTGATGGACTCCCCGCCGGGGCTCGAAGACGTGCGGCCGTGGCTGGCGATGCGCGACCTGCTGCTCAGCGGCGACGTGCGCGTGCCGGACGTGCTGGCCATCGACACCGAGCTCGGCTTTCTGCTGCTCGAAGATCTCGGCGGCCCGACGCTGGCGCACGTGATCAGCGAAGACAATGCCGATACCTGGTTCGATGCGGCCATCGAACAACTGCTGCGCCTGCAGGCGATCGCGCCGCCGGACGGCATGGGCGAATTCGGCGAGGCCCTGTTGCAGCGCGACGCCGGCTTGTTCGACGAGTGGTTCCTGCGCCGCCACCTGGGGCTGACGCTGGACTGCGGCGAGGCCGAAGGGCTGGAACTCGCCCAGCGCCGCCTGATGGACAACGCACTGTCGCAAGCGCGCGTGCTGACCCATCGCGACTTCATGCCGCGCAATCTCATGCCGATCACCCCCGGCCCGGCGGTACTGGATTTCCAGGACTGCGTACGCGGGCCCGTGGCCTACGATGCGATGAGCCTGTTCAAGGATGCGTTCCTGAGCTGGCCGATCGAACGCGTCGACGGCTGGCTGGCGCGATACCACGCCCGCGCCACGCGCGCCGGCGTGCCGGTACCCGAATTGAAGGTGTTCCTGCGCGACGCCGACTGGATGGGCATCCAGCGTCACCTGAAGATCCTCGGCATCTTCTCGCGCCTGCATTACCGCGACGGCAAGACCCGCTACCTGCCGGACGTGCCGCGCTTCATCCGCTACCTCGACGATGTGCTGCCGCGTTATCCGGAACTTGCCGGACTACGCGTGCTGCTGGACACTCGCATCAAGCCGGTGCTGCTCGCCCGCGGTGAGATCGCATGAAGGCGCTGGTGTTCGCGGCAGGCCTCGGCGAGCGCATGCGACCGTTGACCGACCACACGCCCAAGCCGCTGATCGAAGCCGGTGGCAAGCCGCTGATCGTCTGGCATCTGGAGAAGCTGGCGGCAATGGGCGTGCGGGACGTGGTGGTCAACACCAGTTGGCTGGCCGACCAGTTTCCGGCGACGCTTGGCGATGGCGCTCAATGGGATCTTCGGCTCCACTACCTCTACGAAGGCGATACTCCGCTGGAAACCGGTGGCGGCATGCTCAACGCGCTGGCCGTGCTCGGCGATTCACCATTCCTGCTGGTGAACGGCGACATCTGGACCGACTTCGACTTCGCCCGCCTGCCGTCCGAGCCGGCTGGGCTGGCCCATCTGGTGATGATCGATCCACCCGGCTATGCCACCCATGGCGATTTCGCGCTAGATGAAGCAGGCCTGGTACGCCGCGACGGCACGCAGCGATTGACCTACTCGGGCATCGGCGTCTATCGCCCCGCCTTACTGGACGATTGGCAACGTCACGTGGACGAGCAAGCTGGCGTCACCAGCAATGGAAAGCCGCGCTTCCGCCTGGCACCAATCCTGAGTGCGCACATGGACACGGACGGCATCCGCGGTGAACGCCACGCCGGGCGCTGGACCGACGTCGGCACGCCGGAGCGCCTGGCGGAACTGGAAAGAACGCTCGTGAACCCGCCGCGTTAGCCGTTCAGAGCACCTGCCGCAGGAACGGCACGGTGATCCGGCGCTGTGCGGCGAGCGATGCGCGGTCCAGCCGGTCCAGCAACACAACCAGTGCACCGAGGTCGCGATCGGTGCGTGTGAGCAGCCACTCCAGCGCGGCGTCTTCCAGCACCAGTCCGCGCCGCTGCGCGCGGTCGCGCAGTACCTCGCGGCGGCCTTCGTCGTCGAGCGCATCCAGTACGAGACGCAGGCACTGCTGCAGGCGCGAGCGCAGGTCGGGCAGCCCCAGGCCGATGTCGTCGGGAATGCCGCGCGCCGTGTACAGCACGTTCAATCCCGAGGAGCGGGCGCGATTGTGGAAATCGAACAGCGCGACTTCGTCCTCGCGCGTACCGGCGATCGCGTCGAGGCCATCCAGCGCCACCACGTCATGCCCCTCCAGCGCATCAAGCGCGTCGCGCAGGCGTCCCGCCGCCGCCGCCAGCGGCAGATAAGCCGCGCGCCGACCCTGTTGCTCGGCCGCAGCGCAGACCGCCAGCGCCAGGTGAGTCTTCCCGGTCCTCGATGCGCCGGACAGATAGACCCAGTCCGCGCCGGCCGTCGTGGCCAGCGCGGACAACGCCGGCAAGGCGCCCTCGGGCGGCGCGATGAAACTCTCGAAGCGCTGGTCCGGCGGATACCGCAGCGCCAGCGGCAATTGTGGCCCCAGGCCCGCGTCCTGCCCGTCGCGGCTCACGGCGTGTCGGAGTCCGCGCGCGGCGCCGCCTGCTCCACACTGCCCTTGTCGATGTAAGAGTCCAGCACGATCGACGGCCGGTCGCCCGCGTAGAGGCGACTCTGCGTATAACGCTCATGCGCGAACCGCAACAGCACGTTGGCGATCGCGGCGATCGGCAGCGCCAGCAGCATGCCGAGGAAGCCGAACAGCTGCCCACCGGCCATGATTGCGAAGATCACCGCCACCGGGTGCAGGCCGATGCGGTCGCCGACGATGCGCGGCGTCAGCACGTAGCCTTCCAGCATCTGGCCGACCACGAACACGCCCATCACCAGCGCCACCAGCGACCAGTCGCCGCTGGACTGCACCAGTGCCGCGATCACGCCCAGCACGATGCCGGTCGCGGTGCCGAGATACGGCACGAAACTGATCAGGCCGGCGATGATGCCCACCAGCAGGCCGACCTTCAGGCCGACGACCGACAGGCCGATGGCGTAGATCGCCCCCAGCGCCAGCATCACCAGGAACTGCCCGCGCAGGAACGCCCCCAGCACTTCGTTGGATTCCAGCGCCAGCCGCGTCACCGTCGCGATGTGGTCGCGCGGCACCAGCGCGGCGATGCGCTCGACCAGCGTGTCCCAGTCGCGCAGGAAGTAGAACGTCAGGATCGGCAGCAGCACCAGGTTGGCGACCCACGCCATCACCGCGAAGCCGGAGCGCGAGAAATAGCCGAACAGCGTGGCGGCGACGCCACCGGCCTGCTGCCAGTGGCCGCGGATCCATTCGGTCAGGCGGTCGGGATCGAGCCATGCCACCAGTTCCAGTCCGGTGCGCTGTTCCACCCACGGCAAGGCCTTCTGCACGAACCAGTCGCGATACGCAGGCACCGACTCGATGACCGTCACCACCTGGCGTTCGATCATCGGCACCAGGATCAGCAGCGCCAGCGTCAGCAACAGCACCATCAGCGTGAACACCAGCACCACGGCCGTGGTACGGGAGCGGCCACTGCGCTCCAGCCGGTCGACCCAGGGGTCGCCCAGCCAGCCGAGCAACGCGGCGCAGACGAACGGTGTGAGCACCGGCGCCAGCAACCAGATCAGCCAGCCGACGATCAGGGCAATCAGCAGCCATTGCCAGCGGCGGGCCAGCGTACCGGCCGGCGTCGAGGAAAGATCCATGCAGCGTCCTTGTGTCAGCGCATCTGGTAGGCCGGCGGCTCGCCTTCGCCACCGGTGAAGGGAGCGTCGGCGCCCATGGTGCGGCGGAAGCCGGCCAGGCCCGAGACCAGTTCCAGGTCGAGTTCCAGCACGTCGCCACTGGCACGCACCGGTGTGATGCGGCGGACCACGGCCATCTTCTGCAGGTGGCCGGTCAGGCGCAGGTAGTCGTCGGTGGTGCGGACACCGGTGAACAGCACGCGATAGGTGCCGGCGGGTCCCGCACTGCCGCGCTTGCCGTAGCGCTTCACCAGCGCGTCGGCGGTGCCATCGGCACCGGAAGCCATCGCACGCCGTGCGTCGGCGTCGGTCACCGACCAGTTCGCCAGCACCTTGCCGGCATCGACGAACACCCAGTCCGCCGTCCAGCCACCCTTGGCGTTACGGTAGAGCTTGCCGATCAGCTGCATCGGCGGGCTGTAGCGCGCGGACGCGCGCGCGACCGCGGCCGTGTCCTGGCGCCAGATCGCGCCGACCAACGCCTGTTCCGCCGCACCGCCGGCCGGCAGGCCGAGGCCATAGCCGCGCTCGATGGCGCGATTGAGCAGCGGGCGCGCGGCATTGGACTGCGGCAGGCCGACCAGGCGCGGACCGCTGCCGTCGTTGATCGCCAGCCAGACGACCGGCTTCGGACGCGGTTGCGGCCACACCGGCAGACCGAGCGCACCGGCCAGGCCGTTGACCTGGTCTTCATCGAAGCGCACCACCAGCGTGGTGCGGAAGCTCGGCGCACCCGTGGCCGACGTGCCCTGGTCCTGCCGGTAGTCGTAGCCGTCCACGTAGTCCTTCGCGTTGCGCAGCTCGGCACCGACGCCCGGACGCGACATCGCCGCACGATCGCCCGACAGCTTGCCCAGCACCGTTCCCAGCGCGCGTGCGAAGCCGCCCTGCCGCTCCGCTTCGCCCTGTCCGTTGACCGGCACCTCCGCCTCGTACAGCCCGCGCGCGGCGACCGCATCGCCTTCCGTGCGCAGGCCGGACTGCGCCTGCACGGCGAGTGTCGTGGTCAGTGCCGCCACCAGCAGTGCGGTGGCGAGTGCGATACCTGGGATCCGGCGCATCGAGCGTCCTTGAGCTCTACAGACCCGGCGAATTGTTGCCCGAATGGCCCGATACCGCCAACGGCACCCGTTCAGGACGGCCGCTCGGACCGTCGATTCCTTTAAAATCACGCCTCTTGCCCACCGACGACCGCCCGTGACCCAGCCAACGCCTTCCAGCCCCACCCCGATGACCTATCGCGACGCGGGTGTCGACATCGACGCCGGCAACGAACTGGTCGAGCGCATCAAGCCGCTGGTCAAGCGCAGCTTCCGGCCGGAAGTGATGGGCGGGCTGGGCGGCTTCGGCGCGCTGTTCGACCTTTCGGGCAAGTACCGCGAACCCGTGCTGGTGTCCGGCACCGACGGCGTCGGCACCAAGCTGAAGCTGGCCCAGCAGTTGGGCCGCCACGACACCATCGGCATCGACCTGGTCGCGATGTGCGTCAACGACGTGCTGGTGCAGGGCGCCGAACCGCTGTTCTTCCTCGACTACTTCGCCACCGGCAAGCTCGACGTCGACACCACGGTCGCCGTGGTCGGCGGCATCGCCAAGGGCTGCGAGCTCTCCGGCTGCGCGCTGATCGGCGGCGAGACCGCCGAAATGCCCGACATGTACGGTCCGGGCGAGTACGACCTGGCCGGCTTCTGCGTGGCTGCGGTCGAGAAGTCGCGCCTGCTGGACGGCGCCAAGGTCCGCGCCGGCGACGTACTGGTCGGCATCGCCTCCAGCGGTCCGCATTCCAACGGCTATTCGCTGGTCCGCCGCATCTACGACCGTGCCGGCCGCCCGGCCGACATCGATGTCGGCGGCGTGAAGCTGGCCGATGCGCTGATGGCGCCGACCACGCTGTACGTGAAGCCGATCCTGGAACTGCTGCAGGCGCACGACCTGCACGGCATGGCGCACATCACCGGCGGCGGCCTGACCGAGAACATCATCCGCGTGATCCCCGACGGCCTGGGCCTGCAGATCGACGCCAGTGCGTGGACGCTGCCCCCGGTGTTCGACTGGCTGCAACGCGAGGGCGCGGTCGAGGACAGCGAAATGTGGCGCACCTTCAACTGCGGCATCGGCTTCGTGCTGTTGGTGGCGCCGGACCAGCTGGCCGCCGTGCAGGCCGACCTGGCCCGCTTGCAGCTGACCCACTGGCAGATCGGCGAAGTCGTCACCGCCACCGGCGGCGAACGCGTCCGCATCGGCTGAGCGCGGCATGCCGCGCAGCAAGGCGATCGCCTTCGGGCTGACACTGGCGGTGTTCGCCGCCAGCTGGATCGCACCGCGCTGGCCGGTCGAACAGGCCATGCACAGCAGTCTGACCGTGCTCGGGCTGGCCTGGCTGTGGTGGCACGACCGCCGTTGGCCGCTGCGGCCGGCGCACTTCGCGCTGATCTGCGGCTTCATCGTGGCGCACTGCATCGGCGCGCGCTGGCTGTATTCCTACGTCCCGTACGATGCCTGGCTGCAGGCGGCGACCGGCTGGTCGCCTGGGGAGGCGTTCGGCTGGCAGCGCAACCACTTCGACCGCTTCATCCACCTGATGTACGGCGTGTGTTTCACGCCCGCCGTCTGGCACTGGCTGCGCCAGCGCTGGCCGCACCTGCCGGTGGGACACGCCTTCGCGCTGGCGGTGATGCTGATCATGTGCACCAGCCTGGTCTACGAATGGCTGGAGTGGGGCATCGCGTTGACGATGTCGCCCGAGGCGGCCGAGTCCTACAACGGGCAGCAGGGCGACGTGTGGGATGCCCACGCGGACATGCTGCTGGCCACGCTCGGCGCTCTGCTGGCCTGGCCGTTGGCGCGCACGGAACGTCGTGGAGCCGCGGCATGAGCGCACGGATCGCCGTCCTGGCCTCGGGCCGTGGCAGCAACCTGCTGGCCATCCTGCACGCCATCGGGGCCGGCACGCTGGATGCCGAGGTCGTGGGCGTGTTCTCGGACAAGCCGGGCGCACCCGCGCTGCAGCAGGTCCCGGCGGCCAGGCGCTGGAGCGCGCGCCCGAGTGCGTTTCCCGACCGCGCCGCCTACGAAGCGGCCCTGTCGGAGGCGGTCGCCGCCGTCCGGCCCGACTGGGTGGTCTGCGCGGGCTACATGCGCATCCTGGGCGATGCCTTCATCGCCCGCTTCCGCGGCCGGCTGCTGAACATCCACCCCTCGCTCCTGCCCAAGTACCGCGGCCTGCACACCCATGCGCGCGCGCTCGAAGCCGGCGATGCCGAACACGGCGCCAGCGTCCATTTCGTCATTCCTGAACTGGACGCCGGCACCGTAATTGCCCAAGTAAGGGTGCCGGTCCTGCCCGGCGACACGCCGGAGGCACTGGCCGCACGGCTGCTCCCGCGCGAGCACGCCCTGCTGCTGGCGGTGCTTCGACTGGCGAGTAGCGGCCAGCTAGCTGAACAGGGCGACATCACGCTCTGTCACGGTCAGCCGTTATTAAATCCGCTGTCACTAGATTCTGCCGACCGTTTGGTTTCCTGACGCGCCTCCCCCGATGACGCTCCCGTTCCGCTCCCTGATGCTGGGCCTGCTGCTGGCCGGATCCGCTGCGCCCGCCTGGGCGCTGGAGCCGTTCGTGGCCAGCTATCAGGCCTACAACGAGGGAAAGCTGGCGGGCAGCGCCAGCATGAGGGTCGTCCCAAGGACCGGCAGCCAGTGGCAGATCGACCTGGACGTGAAGGGCACGCGCGGCATCGCGCGACTGGCCGGGCTGAACATCGAACAGAGCACCGTCTTCGACAATGTGGATGGACAATTCCGCCCGTTGAGCCAGGCCACCGTCCGGCGCGCGGTGTTCATGGGCAAGAAGATGGTCGGCACGTACGACTGGGCCGCACGCACGGCGCAATGGCAGGGCGACATCAAGAAGAACCGGCGCGCGCCGCTGCCGCTGCAGCCCGGCGACATGAGCGCGCTGCTGATGAACCTGGCGGTGATCCGCGACGCCGCGCCCGGCAGGCAGCTGGACTACCGCGTGGTGGACAACGGGCGCATCCGCGAGTACCAGTACACGGTGTCGCCCGAACCGGAAACCGTCGCCGTCGAAGACCTCAGCTACAGCGCGCTGCGCGTGAGCCGGGCCAACGGCGGCAACGACGAAACCATTTTCTGGGTCGCCGATGGCGTACCCACTCCCGTGCGCATCCTGCAGCGGGAAAACGGTCAGGATGGCGTGGACCTCCGCCTGGTCGAATACCAAGGAGCACCGTAGACATGAGCAAGACCGCCCTTCCTTCCCCGCGCCTGCTGATGGTCGCCGCGCTTCTGGCGGCCAGCGCTCCTGCCCTCGCCGTCGAAGCCTTCACTGCGCAGTACAGCGCCAGCGCACTGGGCATGGTCGGCGAAGGCCAGATGTCGGTCGCGGCGCAGCCCGGCAATCGCTGGCAGTATTCGCTGACCGTGCGCAACCAGGCCGTGGACCTGAGCCAGAAGACCGTCTTCGACGTGCAGGATGGGCGCATGCGGCCGTTGAGCAGCAGCGACAGCTCGCGCCTGCTGATCAAGAAGAAGACCGTCAACACGGTCTACGACTGGTCCAGCGCGCAGGCGACCTGGACGGGCGACGTGAAGCCCGACCGCGCCGGTCCGGTGAAGCTGGCGGCGGGCGACATGGACGCGCTGCTCGTCAACCTGGCCATCGTGCGCGACGTCGCCGCCGGCAAGCCGCTGACCTACCGCATGGTGGAGAACGGGCGCGCCAAGCCGATGAACTACCAGATCGCCGGCAAGGAGCGCATCACCATCGGCGGCAAGCCGCAGGAAGCCACCAAGGTCGTCCGTACCGACGGCGACAAGCAGACCATCGTCTGGGTGGTCGCCGATGCACCGGTGCCGGCGCGCATCCTGCAGCGCGAGAAAGGCCAGGACACCATCGACCTGACCCTCAAGTCCTGGCGCTGACGCGTCCTGATGCCGCAAGAAAAAGCCCGGCGATGCCGGGCTTTTTCATTCCTTGGCCTGTGCCGCGTCGGCCTGGAAAACGGTCTTGCAATCCATCCGGATGGTTCCCGCACCACTGCGCCAGACGAACGTGTCGCAGTGCCGGTTGCCTTCCTGCTTCTGCTCGACCACTACGGTGAACACCGCCTGCGCGATCTCACCCTGCGTCACCGTGCCATCGCCGTTCCAGTCCATGTCACGGGTGGTGATGCCATGCGTCGCCGCCGAGCCGGTGTAGTGCAGCCACGCGACCAGCGCGAGCAACGCCACTACGACACCCAGCAGGATCTTGCGACGCAGCGGGAAACGCGGACGGATACCGGAGAGCTTCGGATCGTGCCGGCTCACGACACGCGCCTGATCTTCGCGCCCAGCCCGCCCAGCTTCTCCTCGATGTTCTCGTAGCCGCGATCGAGGTGGTAGATGCGGTCGATGGTCGTGTCCTCGTTGGCCACCAGCCCGGCGAGGATCAGCGAGGCCGACGCGCGCAAGTCGGTCGCCATCACCGGCGCGCCCCCCAGCTGCTCCACGCCCCGCACGATGGCGGTATGGCCCTCAACGCGGATGTCCGCGCCCAGGCGCAGCAGTTCGTTGACGTGCATGAAGCGGTTTTCGAAGATCGTCTCGTTGATCACGCCCACGCCGTCGGCCACGCAGTTCAAGGCCATGAACTGCGCCTGCATGTCGGTGGGGAACGCCGGATAGGGTGCGGTGGTCAGGCTGACCGCCTTCGGCCGCTTGCCCTGCATGTCCAGGGTGATGCTGTCGGCGGTCGTCTCGATCTTCGCGCCCGCTTCGGTCAGCTTGTCGAGCACCGCTTCCAGCGTGTCGGGGCGCGCATTGCGCGTGGTGACCTTGCCGCCGGTCATCGCGGCGGCGACCAGGAAGGTGCCGGTCTCGATGCGGTCCGGCACCACCGAATGGCGACCGCCTCCCAGGCGCTCGACGCCGTGGATGACGATGCGCGAGGTGCCGGCGCCTTCGATCTTCGCGCCCAGCGCGTTGAGGCATTCCGCCAGATCGGTGACCTCCGGTTCCATCGCCGCGTTCTCCAGCACCGTGGTGCCTTCGGCGAGCGTGGCGGCGGCCATGACGTTCTCCGTACCGGTCACGGTGACCATGTCGAACACGAAGCGCGCGCCCTTCAGGCGTGCCGCGCGCGCCTTGATGTAGCCGTTCTCGACGGTGATCTCGGCACCGAGCGCCTGCAGGCCCTTGATGTGCTGGTCGACCGGGCGCGAACCGATCGCGCAGCCGCCGGGCAGCGACACCACGGCGGCGCCATGACGCGCCACCAGCGGGCCGAGCACGAGGATCGACGCGCGCATGGTCTTGACCAGCTCGTACGGCGCGACGAACCGGCTGACGGTGGTGGGATCGACGGTGATGCCGCGCCCCTTCGCCAGCGTGCCCTCGTCGATGGTGATGCCGGCACCGAGTTCGCCCAGCAGCTTGATGGTGGTCACCACGTCGTGCAGGTGCGGCACGTTGGTGATCTCCACCGGCGCATCCGCCAGCAGCGTCGCGCACAGGATGGGAAGCACGGCGTTCTTGGCGCCCGAGATGGTGACTTCGCCGTTGAGCGTGTTGCCACCGGTGACGATGATCTTCTGCATGGAGTTCCGGAATGGAAGGTACGGTGGGAAGGCGGGACGCGATGGGGCGCCTCAGCGTGCGGCGCCGGCCTCGTCGGGCGTGATGGTCTTGAGCTGCAACGCGTGGATCGCGCCACCCATCAGGTCGCCCAGCGTCGCGTAGACCATGCGGTGGCGGGCCAGCGGCAGCTTGCCGCGGAAGGCCTCGGACACGACGGTCGCCTCGAAATGGACGCCATCGTCGCCCTGTACGTCGGCGCGGGCGCCCGGCAGGCCGGATTCGATCAGTTTACGGATGGTTTCGGCGTCCAACGGGCTTTCCTAATAAAATACCCGGCCATTCTACCCGCCGGCGCCCCGTCCGCATGTCCCAGCCGCTGCCCCTCACCCCGTCCGTCTCGACCGCCAGCCTGGCGGCCAGCGGCCGTCGGGTGATCGAGATCGAAGCGCGCGCGCTGGATGCGCTGGCCGCCCGCATCGACCACGCCTTCGCCGCCGCCTGCCAGGCGATCCTTGCGGGCCATGGCCGGGTGGTCTGCACCGGCATGGGCAAGTCGGGGCACGTGGCCCGCAAGATCGCCGCGACCCTGGCGTCCACCGGCACGCCGGCGTTCTACGTGCACCCGGGCGAAGCCGGGCACGGCGACCTGGGCATGATCACCGACGCCGACGTGGTGCTGGCGCTGTCTTACTCGGGCGAGTCGGATGAAGTGCTGATGCTGCTGCCGGTGCTCAAGCGCCAGGGCAACACCGTCATCGGCATGACCGGTCGGCCGCAGTCCACGCTGGCGCGCGAGAGCGACTTCCACCTCGACGTCAGCGTCCCGGCCGAGGCCTGCCCGCTCGACCTGGCGCCGACCAGCAGTACTACCGCGTCGCTGGCGATGGGCGATGCGCTGGCCGTCGCCCTGCTGGATGCCCGGGGTTTCACTGCCGACGACTTCGCCCGCTCCCATCCCGCCGGCAGCCTAGGCCGGCGCCTGCTGCTGCACATCACCGACGTGATGCATGCGGGCGACGACGTGCCCCGTGTGGACGTGGATGCGACGCTGAGCGAAGCGCTGATGGAGATGAGCCGCAAGCGCCTGGGCATGACTGCCGTCGTCGATGCCGAGGGCCGACTGGTCGGACTGTTCACCGATGGCGATCTGCGTCGCACGCTCGACAATCCGGCGCTGGACGTCCGCACCGCGCGCATCGCCGACGTGATGACGCGCGCCCCCAAGACCATCGGCGCCGACCAGTTGGCGGTGGAGGCCGCGCGCTTGATGGAAACCCACAAGATCAGCGGCCTGGTCGTGGTGGACGACGGGCAGCGGCCGGTCGGCGCGCTCAACATTCACGACCTGTTGCGTGCCCGCGTGGTGTAACCCGTACGCTTGCTTTCCCTCCCACCTCTTCCTGGACATCCTCACCGCCCATGCCGCTGCGCCATCTCCATGACCTGACCGAAGACGTGCTGGCCCGCGCCGCGCGCGTCCGTCTGGCGTGCTTCGACGTGGACGGCACGCTGACCGACGGCCGCCTGTTCCTGGACAGCGAAGGCCGCGAGCAGAAGGCGTTCCACGTGCAGGACGGACAGGGCCTGATGCTGCTCAAGCGCGCCGGCATCGAAGTGGCTTTCATCACCGCGCGTGGCGGCACCGTCGCCGTGGCGCGCGGCCGCGAGTTAGGCGTCCAGGTCTTCACGGGCGTCAAGGACAAGCTGGCGGCCGTGCGGGATCTGGGCGCCGGCCTGGGCATCGGACTGGACGAGGTCGCTTTCATGGGCGACGACCTGCCGGATGTGCCGCCCTTCCGCGCCGTGGGGCTGGCGATCGCGCCGGCCGACGCGCACCCGTGGACCGCACAGCATGCGCATTGGCGCACGCGCCGCGCAGGCGGCCAGGGGGCCGCGCGCGAGGCCTGCGACCTGCTGCTGGGAACGCAGGGACATGCGCCCTCGTTCGAAGGAGGCACGGCATGAGCTGGCGTACCACGCTGGGCGTAGTGCTGTTGCTGGCCGCCATCGTCAGTGGCTGGTCGGCCTGGAAGAACCGTGACATCCCCGCTCCCAATCAGGTGGTCGCGGACCGCTCGGACTATGTGATGCGCGACTTCGAGATGATCGCGTTGAACGGCGAAGGCCAGGAGGCCGTGGCGGTGCGCTCGCCGGAGATGGCGCGCAATCCGCATGACGAGACCTACACCATCGCCACGCCGCTGTTCCTGCTGCCGGAAGAGCAGGGCCGCTCGTGGGAACTGCGCTCGAAGACCGGCTGGCTCAGCGCCAAGGGCGAGGAATTGCGCCTCAAGGGCGATGTGCACGGCATATCGCCCGCGGGCAGCGCCCGCAAGGCGGAGTTCCGCACCGAGACGCTCAACGTGTTCCCCGACCGCGACCTCGCCCAGACCGACGACGTGGTGACGGTGACGCAACCCGGCTCTAGACTGACCGGGCGTGGTTTTGAGACCAACCTCAAGACCAAGGAATACACATTCAAATCCCAGGTGAGATCCATCTATGAACCGCGTTCTGCCCGTTAGCATCGCGCTGCTGCTCCTGCTGCCCGCGGCAGGCGCCATCGCGAAGTCCACCGACCGCAACCAGCCGATGACCATCGATTCCGGTAGCCAGAACGGCAACATGGAAGGCAATGGCAAGACACTGCTGGGCGGGGGTGTGGTGGTCTCGCAGGGGTCGCTGGAGATCAAGTCGGCCGCGGCCGAGATCTACATGGCCGACGGTGAGATCTCGCGTTCGATCTTTACCGGCAAGCAGGTGAAGATGAGGCAGCAGATGGACGACGGCAGCTGGATGGATGCGCAGGCCGACCGCGTCGAGTACGACATGAAGACCGAGACCATCACCTTCATCGGCAATTACACCGTGAAGTCGGACCGCGGCTCCAACAGCGGCCAGCGCATGGTCTACAACACCAAGAGCGGCAACATGCAGAGCGGCGGCGATGGCACCCGCGTGCGCACGGTCATCCAGCCCAAGTCAGCCGCACCGGCACAGGGCAAGAACTGATGCTGACCGCGAAGGGACTGCGCAAGCGCTACAAGCAGCGCGAAGTCGTCGCCGACTTCGGCCTGACCCTGCAACCGGGCGAAGTGGTCGGCCTGCTGGGTCCGAACGGCGCCGGTAAGACCACGTGCTTCTACATGATCGTCGGCCTGGTCGCCGCCGATGCCGGCAGCATCGAACTGGACGGCCAGGACATCACCGCCCAGCCCATGTACCAGCGCGCCAAGCTCGGCGTGGGCTACCTGCCGCAGGAGCCGTCGGTCTTCCGCAAGCTCAGCGTGGCCGACAACATCCGCCTGGTGCTGGAGCTGCGCGAGGACCTGGACAGTGCGGGCATCGAGCGCGAACTGGCTTCGCTGCTGGACGAACTGCAGGTCACCCACGTGGCCGATCAGCTTGGCGCCAGCCTCTCCGGCGGCGAGCGCCGGCGCGTGGAGATCGCCCGTGCCCTCGCCGCCCGCCCGCGTCTGATGCTGCTGGACGAACCGTTCGCCGGCGTCGATCCGATTTCCGTCGGCGAGATCCAGCGGATCGTGAAGCACCTCAAGGATCGCGGCATCGGCGTACTCATCACCGACCACAATGTGCGCGAAACCTTGGGAATCTGCGACCGGGCGTATATCCTCAATGCCGGTAGCGTTCTGGCGCAGGGGGCCCCGGACGCGTTGCTGGCCAATCCGGACGTACGCCGGGTCTATCTGGGCGAAACCTTCCGCCTGTGATCCCGTCGGCGGCCCTTGGCCGCCACACGGGTTTCCAAGGTCGGGAATGAAGCCACGCCTGCAGACATCGCTGGGACAACAGCTGGTCATGACGCCGCAGTTGCGTCAGGCCATCCGGCTGCTGCAGATGTCCACCGCCGAGCTCGAGATCGAGCTGACCGAGGCGGTCGAAACCAATCCCCTGCTCGACTGGAGCGAACCGGAGGAAGAGCCGGCGCAGGCCCGCGGCAGCGACGACGACCAGCCTCCCGCCGAGCCCGCGCAGGACGTCGCGCGGGAGGCCGATGCCGACCGCGACGACTGGTCGCCCGATGAAGGCCCCTGGACGACGTCCGGCAGCGGCGGCTCCTTCGACGACGACGACGGCGGCAGCCCCGCCGAACGCGTGGCCGAAGCCGATACCCTGCATGGCCACCTGCTGTGGCAGCTTCATCTGTCGCATCTCTCCTCGCGTGATCGCCGCATCGGCGCCACGCTGATCGACGCACTGGAAGATGACGGCTACCTGCGCGAGCCGCTGTCCGGCATCGTGCAGGCGCTGCGCCCGGACATCGAAGCGCGCGAAGACGAAGTGCTGGTCGTGCTGCACCAGGTGCAGCGCTTCGACCCGGTCGGTGTCGCGGCGCGCACGCTCGGCGAATGCCTGCACCTGCAACTGGCGGTGATGAGCGACGAGACGCCTGGCAAGACGCTGGCGCTGCAGATCGCCGACACCGCACTGGAGCGGCTGCCGCGCAGCGGTGTGGCGGGGATCGCACAGGAGCTGAAACGCCCCGTCGCCGAGGTCGAGGAAGCGGTGCAGCTGTTGCGCACGCTGGACCCGAAGCCCGGCGCGCAGGTGGGCGATCTTTCGCACGACACCTACGTGGTACCGGACTGCGTGGTCTGGCGCCACCGCGGTGTCTGGCGTGCCGCGCTGTCGGGCAACACGCTGCCGCGCATCACCATCCATCGCGGCTACGAGCAGATGATCCGGCAATGCGGCGACAGCGACGCCGGCTATCTCAAGGCGCAGCTGCAGGAGGCGCGCTGGCTGCTCAAGAGCGTCGAGGCCCGCGGCGACACGTTGCTGAAGGTCATGCGCTGCCTGCTGCACCAGCAGGCCGGCTTCCTGGAATTCGGTGAGCAGGCGCTGCGTCCGCTGACGCTGCGCGACGTCGCCGAAGAAGTGGGCCTGCACGAATCGACCGTGTCGCGTGCGATCGCCCGCAAGTACGTGCGCACCCCGCGCGGTACGCTGCCGATGCGTGCCTTCTTCGCTTCCGGCATCGACACCGAAGGCGGTGGCGAAGCGTCCAGCACGGCGATCCAGGCCATGATCCGGCGGCTAGTCGATGGCGAGAACCCGCGCAAGCCGCTGTCCGACGCCAAGCTGGCGGACCTGCTGAAGGCCTCCGGCATTCCGGTCGCGCGCCGTACCGTGGCCAAGTACCGCGAGGCACTCAACATCCTGTCCTCGCACGAGCGCGTGCGCATCGCCTGAACGACGCGATCCGTCACCGGATCCGTGATCGCGTTCCGCCCGCGCGAAACGTTTTCCTAACACCTTTTCACATCATGGAAAAAAGACGCCCGCGACGGTTGATAGTTGCCGCGGAGGGGTCCATCTTTGTCTTGCAGGCACCGCTTGCCATCGCCCACCGCAGAGGAGATCGACGGAACCCAGACCCTGCCGCGTTGTCATTCCCTGACACGCCATCCGCGCTACGCGCGCGGCTCTACCGACCAGAAGGAGGCACACATGCGTATCGAGACTTACGGCCATGAAATCGAAGTCACTCCCGCCCTGCGCGAATACGTCGAAACCAAGCTGAAAAGGTTGGAGCGCCACTTCGAGCAACCCTGCGAAGTCCGAACGCAACTGGGTACCCGCAAGCCCGATTATCTCGCCGAAGCGACCGTCAACGTCGCCGGCCGCACCCTGCATGCCGATGCCGGCGCGCAGACCATGTATGCCGCCATCGATATCCTGGCCGACAAGCTCGACCGCTTGCTGGTCAAGCACAAGGAAAAGCGTACCGATGTGCAACGCCACAGCATGCGCGGCGAACTGATCGGCTGACGGCAGCAGCACGATTACGGGCCGCTCCCTGGCGGAGCGGCCCACGTCCCGATGACGCACCCGGTGGGACGTCTCACGCCACCCTCGGTCGCACGCTTCCGTTCCGGCCATTACACTGGCAGCCGCCACGCCCGGGACGCGCGATGCCGATCGCGCATCTCGCCCGGTGCCGCATTCCCTTTCCGCCGGCTGCCACCGCATGATGAATACCAGCATCACCGCCCGTGAACTGTTCGACCAGCAGAAGGACAAGCTGGCGCTGCGCTGGCTGGCGGGACAGAAGGGCGAGAAGCGCGTGCTGGAATCCGGCGACACCGTCTCCCGTCGCCCATCGCTGGCCGGCTATCTCAATGCGGTCTACCCCAACAAGGTGCAGATCCTCGGCACGGAGGAGCTGACCTGGCTGGATTCCCTCGACTCGCGCCAGCGCTGGGAAACGATCGAGAAGATCGTGCAGGCCAAGCCGCTGGCGCTGGTGATCAGCAAGAGCCAGTCCTGCCCCGAAGACCTGCGTGAAGCCGCCAACGAGAACGACACCCCGCTGTGGGTCTCGCCCAAGCGCGGCCACGAACTGCTGAACCACCTCTCCTACCACCTGGCGCGCACGCTGGCGCCGCGGGTGACGCTGCATGGCGTCTTCATGGAAATCTACTCGATCGGCGTGCTGATCACCGGTGAGGCCGGGTCCGGCAAGAGCGAACTGGCGCTGGAACTGCTGAGCCGTGGCCACCGTCTGGTCGCCGACGATGCGCCGGAGTTCACCCAGATCGCACCGGACGTGCTGGACGGCACCTGCCCCGAGCTGCTGCAGGACCTGCTGGAGGTCCGCGGGCTGGGCGTGTTGAACGTGCGCGAGATGTTCGGCGACACCGCGGTGAAGAAGAACAAGTACCTGCGCCTGATCGTGCACCTGACGCGCCCGATGACCGAGCCCAATCCCCATGGCTACGAGCGACTGACCGGCGATTCCGGCACGCGCCACGTGCTGGACCTGGACGTGCCGCTGATCACCCTGCCCGTCATGCCCGGCCGCAACCTGGCCGTGCTGACCGAAGCCGCCACGCGCCTGCACATCCTGCGCACCAAGGGCATCGATCCCGCGGCGATGTTCATCGCCCGCCACAGCAACCTGCTCGAGCGTAGCGCGCCATGACCCAGGCGGGCGACGAATCCGCGTTGGCGCCGCGCGAGGAGACCACCGCGCTCGCGCCACCCACGGTGGTGATCGTCAGCGGCCTGTCGGGCTCCGGCAAGTCGGTGGCGCTGAAGACCTTCGAAGACTTGGATTACTACTGCGTCGACAACCTGCCGGTGGACCTGCTGCCCTCGTTCGTGCGCAGCCTGGTCCGCGAGGACGAGCTGCCGCCCAAGATCGCTGTGGGCATCGACGTGCGCAGCCGCCACAGCGACCTGTCGAAGTTGGCGCAATGGCGGGCAGCGCTGGCGCAGTTGGGCCTCGAAGGACGGCTGGTGTTCTTCGACGCCGCGGACGACGTGCTGCTGCGCCGCTACTCGGACACGCGCCGCCGCCATCCGCTCGGCCATGGCGGGCTGTCGCTGCAGGAAGCGATCCGCCAGGAGCGAGAGATCGTCCAGCCGCTGCGCGACGAGGCGGACGTCATCATCGACACCAGCCAGCTCAACGTGCACCAGCTGCGCCGCAGGATCATCGCCGAGTTCGCGCTCAACCGCGGCACGCAGCTCTCGTTGCTGTTCGAATCCTTCGCCTACAAGCGCGGTGTGCCGGCGGACGCGGACTTCGTGTTCGATGCGCGTGTGCTGCCCAATCCGCACTGGAATCCGGAGCTGCGCCCCTACGCCGGTCGAGATCCGAAAGTCCGTGCGTTCCTCGACGCCCAGCCGGAAGTGGCCGAATACGTCGGCCAGGTCAGCGGCTTTCTGGATACCTGGCTGCCCCGTCTGCGCGGTGAGACCCGCAGCTACGTGACCATCGCCTTCGGCTGCACCGGCGGCAAGCACCGTTCGGTGTACCTGGCGGAAACCCTGGCCAGACACGCCCGGGAACAGGGCTGGGAAGAGGTCGCGACCTTCCACCGCGAACTGGATTGACCGGTCCTGTAGAGCCGAGCCCGCTCGGCTGACACCTGCCAATACCCCGCCCACGCCAAGGCAGCGGAGCAAGCTCCGCTCTACCGGGGTGAGGCGGGACGTCATGTCACCCTGACCGTTCCATCCGCGCCGCTTCCAGCCCGTCATGCGCGTCTGTTAACGTTCCGGCATGGCCTGTGGCATTCTTCTTGTAACTCATCCTGGCGTGGGCGCGGCGACCCTGGCGGTCGCCACGGCGCTGCTGCGGCAGCTGCCCTTGAAGGCGGAAGCCTTCGAGGTGCCGTTCGACGCCGATCTCGATGCCCTGCTACCGCAGGCATCGGCCGCGTTGCGGCGCGTGGACGGTGGCGACGGTGTGCTGGTGCTGACCGATCTGTACGGGGCAAGCCCCAGCAACCTGGCCGGCAGACTGGCCCGGTTGGGTACCCCCGTGCGCCGCGTGTCCGCGCTCAGCCTGCCCATGCTGCTGAGGGTGATGAACTATCCGGAACAGGGACTGGACGACCTGCCTGCCACCGCGGCGGCCGGCGCACGCAATGGAGTCATTCACGACGATGCTTGAACGCGAACTCATCATTTCCAACCGCCTCGGACTGCATGCGCGCGCCACCGCCAAGCTGGTGCAGACGCTGTCCGGCTTCCGCTGCAACGCCACGCTGGCGGCCAAGGGGCGCGAGGTGAACGCCAAGAGCATCATGGGCGTCATGCTGCTCGCCGCCGGCCAGGGCACCCCGGTCATCGTCCGCATCGAGGGCGAGGACGAAGCCGCCGCCATGCAGGAAATCGTCTCGTTGTTCGAGCGACGATTCGACGAGGAGTCCTGACGTGAGGGCGCTGCTGCCGGGCCACGGGGCTTCGCGCGGCAGCGCGCTGGGACGCGCCCGGGTCCGGCTGCCGCATGTGCTGGAGGTCGCCGAGCAGCACGTCCGCCCGGACCGGATCGACGACGAAGTAGGCCGCCTGCACGCGGCCGTCGAGGCCACCCGCGGCGAGATGCGCAGCCTGCGCGACCGCCTGCACGGCGCTCTGGCGAAGGAGGTCGGCGAGTTCCTCGACCTGCATGCCCTGCTGCTGGACGATCCCGAACTGCTGCAGGGCCTGGACGAATTGATCCGCACCGGCCGTTACACGGCGGACTACGCGCTGCGCCTGCAGCGCGACCGGCTCGCTGCCGTCTTCGACGGCATGGACGACGCTTACCTCAAGAGCCGCATGGACGACCTCGACCATGTGATCGGCCGCATCCACGCGCACTTGCACCAGCGCGCACCCGATGCGCCGGGCATGGCGGGCGAAATCCTGGTCAGCAACAACGTGGCGCCGTCGGAACTGGCCGAACTGCAACAGCAGGGCGTGGTCGGCGTGGTCACCGCCGCCGGCAGCCCCTTGTCGCACAGCGCCATCCTGGCGCGCAGCCTGCACCTGCCGCTGGTGGTGGGCAACGCGCAGGCGCTGCAGAAGATCAATGACGGCGACGTGCTGCTGGTCGACGGCGCCACCGGCGAAGTCGTGGTCAATCCCGATCCCGACGACCTGCGCCGTTACCGCGAGCGCCTGCGCGACGCCGCGCGCGAAGCGCGCGAGCTCGGACGCCTGCGCTCCAAGCCCAGCCGCACGCGCGACGGCGTCGACATCGCGTTATGGGCCAACGCGGAATCGCTGGAGGACGTGGCGAACGCCCACACCCTCGGCGCAGCCGGCGTGGGCCTGTACCGCACCGAGTTCCTGTTCCTGCAGCAGCGCGAGTTGCCGAGCGAGGAGCAGCAGTTCCAGGTCTACCGCGACCTCGTGCTCGGCATGGGCGGACGGCCGGTGACCATCCGCACCCTCGACCTCGGTGCCGACAAGGCGGACCGTGCCGGCCTGGTGGTCGGCGACGAGGAGAATCCCGCCCTCGGCGTGCGCGGCGTGCGCCTGTCGCTGGCCCATCCCGGCGTGTTCGACACCCAGCTGCGCGCCATCCTGCGCGCCTCGAACTACGGGCCGGTGCGCGTACTGGTACCGATGGTCAGCGGCCGCGAAGAGATGCTGGAAGTGCGCCGCCGGCTGCAGCGCGCCGCGCTGCAATTGCGCAAGCAGGGCCACGAGATCGCGGTACAGCTCGAACTCGGCGCGATGATCGAGGTGCCCGCCGCGGCGATCGCGCTGCACGGCTTCGTCGACGTGGTCGACTTCGTCTCCATCGGCACCAACGACCTGGTGCAGTACCTGCTGGCGGCCGACCGCAACAACGACGCCCTGGGCGAACTGTATTCGCCCCTGCATCCCGGCGTGCTGAGGCTGCTGCGGCACGTGATCCGCACCGGTGCCGAACACGACATTCCGGTGGCGATGTGCGGGGAGATCGCCGGCGATGCCGCGCTCACGCCGATCCTGCTGGCGCTGGGCCTGCGGGAGTTCAGCCTGCACCCGGCCACGCTGCTGGAAGTACGCAAGGCCATCCGTGAGGTCGACTTCGGCGACTTGCAGGCACGCACCGACAAGCTGCTGCAGGCGCGCGACCGTGCCGGCATCGAGCGCTGGCTGAAGGCGGCGGTCGCGAGCTGACCGCCGCGCCCGACGTGGGAGCCCGATGTGCGAGCGACGTAAGTCGCGATGAAGCGTTCCCGGTGGCCCATCGCGACTTACGTCGCTGCCACACCACCTCTTTCACTACGCTTCCGAAGGGTGTCCATAAATGGCGGGCCGGGCGATAATGGTGCAATGAACGCCTGATGCCCCGGTCGCATCCGCCTGACGGATCGGCCCCATTCCGGAGTACCGAATGGTCGAGACCATCCGCCACGACAAGACCGCACGCCAGTTGCGCCTGCTCTCCGACGCGCTCGACAGCGGCCGGCTGGGTCCCGTGCGCCGGCTGGTCAACACCTTGTCGCCTGCGGAGATCGGCAACCTGCTTGAGTCGCTGCCGCCGGGCAAGCGCGAGGTCGTGTGGGGTCTGGTCGACCCCGAGGACGACGGCGAGGTGCTGGTCCACGTCGGCGACGAGGTGCGCGAAAGCCTGCTGGCGGACATGGACACCGACGAGATCGTCGCCGCGGTCGAGGACCTCGACATCGACGACCTCGCGGACCTGGTCGAGGACCTGCCCGACACCGTCATCGACGAAGTCCTCAAGTCGATGGACCGCGAGAACCGGGAGCGCCTGGAACAGGTGCTGTCGTATGCCGAGGACACCGCCGGCCGCCTGATGAATCCGGACGTGGTGACGGTGCGCGCCGACGTCAACGTCGACGTGGTACTGCGCTACCTGCGCCTGCGCGGCGAACTGCCCGACCACACCGACCACCTGTACGTGGTCAGCCGCCGCCACCAGTACCTCGGTCGCGTGCCGCTGGCCGCGCTGGTCACGCACGAGGACACCACCCCGATCAACCGGCTGATCGACGACGAGCAGCCGGCCATCGACGTGGGCGAGAGCGCGCAGGAAGTGGCGCGCCAGTTCTCCGACCACGACTGGGTGTCGGCGCCGGTGGTGGACGACAACAACATCCTGCTCGGCCGCATCACCATCGACGACGTGGTCGACATCATCCGCGAGCAGGCCGAGCACCAGGCGCTGGGCGCCGCCGGCCTCGACGAGGACGAGGACCTGTTCTCGCCGGTCAAGCGCGCCGTGCGCGGCCGCGTCGTGTGGCTGGGCATCAACCTGTTCACCGCGTTCATGGCGGCGACGGTGATCAAGCAGTTCGACGTCACCCTCGAGAAGATTGTCGCGCTGGCCGTACTGATGCCGATCGTGGCCGGCATCGGCGGCAATGCGGCCGTGCAGGTGCTGACACTGATGGTGCGCGGCCTCGCCCTGGGCCAGGTCGGCGCCAGCAACGCGCGCATCCTGCTGTGGAAGGAGATCCGTGTCGCACTGATCAACGGCGTGCTGATCGGCGGCATCGTCGGCCTGATCGCACTGCTCTGGTTCCACAGCCCGATGCTTTCGCTGGTCATCGCGATGGCGCTGGTGCTCAATTTCTGCGCCGCCGCCACGGCCGGGGTGCTGCTGCCGCTGCTGCTCAAGCGCATGAACATCGACCCCGCCGTCGCCGGCACCGTCGTCGTCACTGCGGTCACCGACGTGATGGGCTTCTTCTGCTTCCTCGGCCTGGCCACGCTGATCCTGCTGCACTGAAGGCCTGCGCATGGAGCGACTCGGCAAGGTCAGCGAGTGGAACGATGATCGCGGCTTCGGCTTCATCGCCCCGCTCGGCGGCGAGCCGGCGCGCGTGTTCTTCCATGTCCGAGACTACCGTCTCGATGGCCGTCGTCCCGAAACGGGCGAGCTGGTGAAGTTCACGGTGCAGCCGCGGCCGGATGGCAGGTGGCGCGCACAGGCGGTCCGTCGGACCCTGTCCGCCCCACGGTCCACCAAGCCGTCGACACGTGCACGGACGCCCTCGCCGCAGCCCGCCGCTTCATGGCTGACCGGTGCCGTTGCGGTCGCGGCCTACGCGGTGCTCTTGGCCTGGGCGGTGGGCGACGACCGGCTTCCCGTCGAAGCGGTGTCCATCCCGCTGGCGATGTCCGCGATCACCTTCGTCGCCTACGCCCTCGACAAGCACGCGGCACAGACCGGTCGCTGGCGCACACCCGAATCCACCCTGCACCTGCTCGAACTCGCCGGCGGCTGGCCGGGCGCATGGCTTGCGCAGCGGATGCTGCGGCACAAGTCGCGCAAGCCGGGCTATCGCATCGCCTTCTGGACCATGGTGGTCCTGCACGGTGGCGCGCTGGCCGTGGGGTGCTGGATGACGAAGTGACGACCGCGATGCGCCGGTTGCGTTGCTTGAACCTGGACAGGCGGGCCTCCTTGTCCTAGCGCTCGACGCGCGTGGCGCTTTCCTACAGGCCGCCGCGACATGGACCGATGCCCACCCCCCGCGCGCAACGGCGACGCTGGCGCTCCCTTGTGCTGCCGGGCCGCCCTCATGCGCCTCCTCCTTGTTGCCCTGCTGTGCTTCCTGACCTGGCCGGGCCTGGCGGCACCGCCGCCCGATCCGATGCTGGCGACGACATATCGCGACGACGTGCCGGTCGGCGATTTCCTGGTCAGCGAGAAGCTGGACGGCGTGCGTGCCCGTTGGGACGGCCGGGCGTTGTGGACACGCGGCGGCGCGCGGATCGCGGTGCCGGCCACGTTCACGCGCGGATGGCTTGCCGAACCGATCGATGGCGAACTGTGGATCGCGCGCGGCCGCTTCGATGACGTCAGCGCCCTCGTGCGGCGCATCGGCACCGATGCGCATGCCTGGCGCGAGGTGCGCTTCATGGCGTTCGACCTGCCGGCCCACCCGGGGCCGTTCGCCGAGCGGATCGCGCGCATGCGCACCGTGGTGTCGGCGGCACGCAACCCGCATCTGGCGATGATTCCGCAACAACGCTTCGATACCCGGGCCGGCCTGGACGCCGAACTGGCACGCGTGGTCGCTGCCGGCGGCGAGGGGTTGATGCTGCATCGACGCGATGCCCGCTATCGCGCGGGGCGCAGCGACGACCTGCTCAAGTACAAGCCCTACGAAGACGCGGAGGCGCAGGTCGTCGCGCACCTGCCCGGCAAAGGCAAGTACGAGGGCATGATGGGAGCGCTGCAGGTGCGCACGCGCGACGGGCGCAGCTTCCGTCTCGGCACCGGCTTCACCGATGCGCAACGGGCTACGCCGCCACGGCTCGGCGCATGGCTGACCTACCGCTACAACGGCCTCACTTCGACCGGACTGCCGCGGTTCGCCCGTTTCGTGCGGATGCGCGACGACCTGCCTCCATCCGATCCCGAACGCTGACATGGCCGGAGCCCACCCGTTCTTCTTTCGCCTCGGGGTATGCTGCCGCCCGTTACCCTTGGACCGCCACCACCATGCGCTCTCTCGCCACCGCCTGCCTGGGCCTGCTGCTGATCCTGATGACCGCCTGCACCACCACCGCTCCCATGAACCCGACCGGCGAATTCGTCACGCGCGAAGTCACGGTCGATGGCAAGACCTACCGCTACCAGGTGTTCGTGCCCGCCGCGCGCTTCCGCAGCGGCAAGCCGCCGGTGGTGCTGTTCCTCAACGGTTCGGGCGAGCGCGGCAGCGACGGGGTGAAGCAGACGATGGCTGGCCTGGGGCCCTACCTGCGCCAGCATGCCGACACGTTCCCGGCCGTGGTGGTGTTCCCGCAGGCGCCCGAAGACACCGAGTGGACCGAGTCGGCCGGCCCGATCGCCTTCGCCACGCTGGACGCGGCGATGCGCGAGTTCGACGGCGACCCGGACCGTGTCTCGCTGACCGGCATGTCCATGGGCGGCTACGGCACCTGGGAACTGGCGATGCAGCAACCCACCCGCTTCGCCGCGCTGGTACCGGTCTGCGGCGGCATCACCGTCGACTGGACCGATGCACGCCCGGGCCTGCGCGCGCACAGCGTCGGCAATGCCGCCGATCCGTTCGCGGCCGCCGCCCAGCGCCTGAAGGACGTGCCGGTGTGGATCTTCCACGGCGGCCAGGACAACGTGGTGCCGCCATCGCAGTCGCGACGCATGGAGGCTGCCCTGAAGGCCGCCGGCGCGCGCGACGCCCGCTACACCGAGTTCCCCGACGCCAACCACAACAGCTGGGACGCGACCTACGCCTACGCCCCGATGTGGGACTGGCTGTTCGCCCAGCGCCGCGGGCGCTGAGCGTGGCCGAACTGGTTCCCGACTACTTCACCGCCGGCTGGCGCGAGCGCACCCTGGCCTGTCCCTGCGGCTGGCAGGGCGACAGCCGGGCGATGGCGATGGAACTGCACGACGCCGTCACCGACTACGCCTGCCCACCGTGCGGCAACCTGCTGCTGATCGTGTCGCACCCGACGCTGGACCAGGTCCGCGCAGCCGCCGCGGCAGGCAACGGCGAAGCCGCCGCCCAGCTGGCCATCGTCGAGGAAGCCGAGGCCCGCTTCACGCCGGACGCCCGCTGAGCCGGCGCCGGCGCGTCCTGCGTCACGCTTCCGCGGCTTTTTCAGCGACCGAACCCGCCCTCCCTCAACCTGCGCCCCTGGCGGCCGATAACCCGGCATCCCCTGGTGGCTGACGGGCACCCGCCCATGGCCGTGAGAGCGACGCGCATGGCTGATGTGGCCGACGACAATTCGGGTGTTACCGGCGGCTTCCGCCGGCTGTGGTCGCGACGCCGCGAGGCGGACGCACCGGCCTCGCGCGAGCTCGCCACGACCAGGGGGGTCGGCCCGAAGACCGCGATCAGCAGCGCGCAACTGCAGGCCCTGTTCGCGCACGCCGAGGAACCCGGCGCGTTGCTGTCCGCCTTCGCCGACGGCGTCGCCGGCCTGCCCGGCGAACTGCACGGCATGGGCGAGCGCCTGCAGTCCGCGCTCGCCGACAACGACTGGCCGCGCTACGGCCGCGCGTTACGCCAACTGGTCGACAAGTACATCCGCACGATCCAGGACGAGCCCCTGTCCGGCGAAGCCGACCAACTGCGCGACCTGCTGCATCACCTGCTGGTGGGCGGCATGGAGCACCTGCTGCGCGAGGACGCCGCCCTGCTCCCGCAGACGCACGCCCTGGCCGACCGGGTGCGCCAGTGGCAGCCCGCGCAGCCGCTGGCCGCGCTCGGCAACGACCTGAAGGAACTCTGCCAGCAGGTCGGCCTGCGCACCCATGAAGTCAACGACGCGCAGGAACTGATGCGCAGCCTGTTCGACCTGCTGCTGGAGAACGTCGGTGAACTGATCGAGGACGGCAGCTGGCTGCAGGACCAGATCGGCGCCGTGCGCCAGTTGCTCGCCGGCCCGCTCGATCGCACCGCGCTGGAGCAGACTCGCGCCGGCCTGCGCGAGGTCATCTACAAGCAGGGCCTGCTGAAGCAGGGACTGGCCGAGTCGAAGGCCTCGATGAAGGAGATGATGGTGACCTTCGTCGAGCGGCTCGACGGCATGGCCAACAGTACCGGCGAATTCCACGACCGCATCAGCTTCCACGCGCAGGCCGTGCGCGACAGCCGCAGCATCGCCGAGCTGGGCAGGCGGATGGAAGACATCCTGGAAGACACCGCGCAGGTGCAGGCGCAGGCGTTGCGTGCGCGCGACAGCCTGCTGGAGGCGCGCCGCGAGGTGGAGGACGCCGAACGCCGCGTGATGGACCTGGAGCAGGAACTGCAGTCGGTGTCCGAACTGGTGCGCGTGGACCAGCTGACGGAGGCATTGAACCGCCGCGGCTTCGATGAACTGTTCAAACGCGAATCGGTCCGCGCCCTGCGCAGCGGCCAGACGCTGACCCTGGCGCTGCTGGACCTCGACGATTTCCGCCACATCAACGCCGCGCACGGCCACCTCGGCGGCGACGCCGCGCTTTGCCACGTCGTGGCGCTCGCGCGCGCCACGCTACGCGCCACCGATGCCGTGGCACGCTTCGGCGGCGAGGAGTTCGTTCTGCTGCTGCCGGAAACCAGTTTCCTGGAAGCGATGGGCACACTGGAGCGCCTGCGCGACCGCCTGGCGCACAAGCCCCTCGTCTATGAAGGGCGCGGCATCCTGGTGACGTTCAGCGCCGGCGTGGCGCGCTGGCAGCCGGGCGAATCGCAGGATGAGCTGCTGGCCCGCGCCGACCGCGCCATGTACCAGGCCAAGCAAGCCGGCAAGAACCGCGTGGTCGCGGCACCGGAGTGAGCAAGGCGCAGGGATTCTTGCGCCGTGTTCGCGAGTGATCGTCATCCCGGCGAACGCCGGGACCAGTGTCTTTGGTTCTGGCGATTGAAGTCGCTGGGTTCCGGCCTTCGCCGGAATGACGGAATCGGGATGCCTTCTTCTTAAAGCGATCGCCCGCGCTTGCACCCCGTTGAGCGTCCTTCACCCCAGCAGCATCTCCAGCACCGCCATGCGGATGGCGACGCCGTTGCTGACCTGGCGAAGCACCAGCGACTGCGGGCCGTCGGCGACCTCGTCGGTGATCTCCACGCCGCGGTTGATCGGACCCGGATGCAGAACCACCGCATCCTTCGCCGCGCGCGCCAATCGCGTGGTGGTCAGGCCGTAATCGCGATGGTAGTCCTCGAGCGAGGACACCAGCCCTTCCTCCATGCGCTCGCGCTGCAGGCGCAGCATCATCACCACGTCGGCGCCGTCCAGCATCGCGTCGAAGTCCTGCCCGGTCCGGCATCCCGCCAGCGTGCCGTCGTCGGGCAGCAGCGAGACCGGCCCGCACACGCGGATCTCGCCCGCGCCCAGCGTGCGCAGCGCGTGCAGGTCCGAGCGCGCCACGCGCGAATGGTTCACGTCGCCCACCATCAGGATCTTCAGTCGCGAAAAATCCGCGCCCTTGGCCTGGCGGATGGTCAGCACGTCCAGCAGGCCCTGGGTGGGGTGCGCGCTGCGGCCGTCGCCGGCGTTGATCAGTGCGGTGCCCTCGCCCGCCTCGGCCGCCAACGCGGCGACCGCGCCGTCGTCGGCATGGCGGACGATGAAGCCGCGCACGCCCATCGCCTCCAGGTTGCGCAGCGTGTCGCGCGCGGTCTCGCCCTTGCGGGTCGACGAGGTGGACGCATCGAAATTCAGCACATCCGCACCCAGTCGCTGCGCGGCGATCTGGAACGAACTGCGCGTGCGCGTGGACGGTTCGAAGAACAGGGTGCAGACGGTGGTGCCGTCGAGCACCTGCCGGCGCGGGGTGCGACCGAGCGCGGCGTCGCGGATCTGGCCGGCGCGATCGATCAGGCGACACAGCGTGTCGCGCGGCAGGCCGTCGAGGGTGAGCAGGTGGCGCAGGCGTCCGTCGGAATCGAGTTGAGGCGTCATGGGGCGAGGTCGGGAGGGAATCAGGTCAGCTGGGTCGCGTCATGGGGCGCGGCCAGCCAGCGTTCGATGATGACGGCGGCCGCGACGGCGTCGAGCGCGGCGGCATCGCGCCGGCGCTTGCGGCCTTCGGCGCGGTCCAGCGCGAAGCGCTGCGCGGCTTCCACCGAGCTGGTGCGTTCGTCCACCAGCACCACCGGCAACTGGTAGCGCGTGCGCAATTCGCGGGCGAAGGCATGGGCACGCTTGCGGATTGGCTGGTCGCCGCCGTCCAGCGTCATCGGGTCGCCGACCACCAGGCCGTCGGGCTTCCATTCGGCATGCAGCTTGTCGATCGCCGGCCAGTCGGGGCCGTGGCCATGCACGTCGATCACCGCCAGCGCGCGTGCGCCGGTGCCGAAAGCGCTGCCCACCGCCACGCCGATGCGGCGCGCACCCACGTCGAATCCCAGTACCGTGCCGTCCAGCTTCATGCCCGCTGCCTCCCTTCGCTACGGTCTGCACCATCCTGCGACAGCGTCCGTGGACACGACGTCGGCGGGCGCGGACTCATGCGTGTCCGCTGTAGTCCGTCAGCCGGGTCATGTCCACGCCGATCCGCTGGCCGGCCGTCTGCCAGCGCTGCTCCAGCGGCACGCTGAACAGCAGTTCGGCATCCGCGGGCGCGGTCAGCCAGCTGTTCTCGCCCAGTTCGTATTCCAGTTGGCCCGCGCCCCAGCCGGCGCAGCCCAGTGCCACCACGGCGTGCGCCGGACCCTCGCCTTCCGCCATCGCCTCGAGGATGTCGCGCGAGGTGGTCAGGTACAGGCCGCTGGCGACTTCCAGCGTGGACTCCCACGCGCGTGCGCTGTCGTGCAGCACGAAACCGCGCTCGGGATGCACCGGGCCGCCCGCCAGCACGATCTGACCGTCGAGCTGCGGATCGTGCGAAGCCAGGTTCATCTGCCTCAGCACGTCGCCCAGCGTGTATTCCGAGGGCCGGTTGACGACGACGCCCATGGCGCCGTCGTCGTCGTGCTGGCAGATCAGGGTGACCGCGCGCGCGAAATTCGGATCGGACAGCGCCGGCAGGGCGATCAGCAGCTGGTTGGCCAGTGGGGTAGCGGCATCTTGCATGGCCGCCATTCTAGCCCGCCCCTGCCCGGGCCGCGCCGGTGCGGACGGGTCCTGTCCGCAACTGCCCCTAGAATCGGCCTTCCTCTCCAGGCGCGCCTCCCCATGTCCGGCTACTGCGACATCGCCCCCGACCATCCGCTGCACGGCCCCTACCACGACCGCGAATACGGCTTTCCGCAACGGGACGAGGCCGTGCTGTTCGAACGCCTGCTGCTGGAAATCAACCAGGCAGGCCTGAGCTGGGAAACCATGCTGAAGAAGCGCGAGGGCTTCCGTGCCGCGTACAGTGGCTTCGATGTGGACAAAGTGGCGCGCTACGGCGAGAAGGACCGGACCCGCCTGCTCGCCGATCCCGGCATCATCCGCAACCGGCTGAAGGTGGAGGCGGCGATCCACAACGCCCAGGTCATCCAGCAGCTTCGCAAGAGCCACGGCGGCTTCGCGGCATGGCTGGATGCCCACCACCCGCTGTCGAAGGCCGACTGGATCACGCTGTTCAAGAAGACCTTCCGTTTCACCGGCGGCGAGATCACCAACGAATTCCTGATGAGCCTGGGCTACCTGCCCGGCGCGCACCGCGAGGACTGTCCGGCCTTCAAGCGCGCGGCGAAGCAGCGCCCACCGTGGATGATCGCCGCGGGGCATTGATCCGGCGCAAGCCGCATCCACGCCGATGGTCGTATCCTGCGGCACGATGCCCCGCGCGATAATCCGGGTTTCGCAACGCCGATGCCTCCCCCGATGCACGAAGACCGTATCCGCCACGCCGGCCTGCGTGGCCGCGTGATCAGCGCAGAACACGCCGCCAGCCTCATCCAGCCCGGCGAGACCGTCGCCATGAGCGGCTTCACCGGATCCGGCTACCCGAAGGCGGTGCCGATGGCGCTCGCGCGGCGTATCGAGCAGGCCCACGCGGTCGGCCAACCCTTCCAGATCAAGCTGATGACCGGCGCCTCCACCGCGCCGGAACTGGACGGCGCACTGGCCAAGGCCGACGCCATCGCCCTGCGCATGCCGTTCCAGAGCGATCCGGACGCACGCAAGCGCATCAACGACGGCACGCTGGATTACATCGACATCCACCTGAGCCATGTCGCCCAGCATGTGTGGTTCGGCTTCTACGGCCCCATCGACACCGCGGTGATCGAGGTGTCGGCGATCCGCGAGGACGGGAAACTGGTGCCGTCCACGTCGGTCGGCAACAACAAGACCTGGCTGGACCTGGCGAAGAAGGTCATCGTCGAGGTCAACGACTGGCAACCGGCCGGTGTCGAGGGCATGCACGACATCTACTACGGCACTGCGCTGCCGCCGCACCGCAAGCCGATCCCGCTGGAACACGTGCACGACCGCATCGGCGATACCGCGCTGCACTGCGACCCCGCCAAGATCGTCGCCGTGGTGCCGACGAACGGGCCGGACCGCAACAGCCCGTTCACGCCGATCGACGGCACCAGCGAACGCATCGCCGAATACCTGATCGACTTCCTCAAGCACGAAGTCGCCCTGGGGCGCCTGCCACCCAGCCTGCTGCCGCTGCAATCCGGCGTCGGCAACATCCCCAATGCCGTCCTCGCCGGCCTGGCGAAGAGCGGCTTCCGTGGCCTGACCGCCTTCACCGAGGTGATCCAGGACGGCATGCTCGACCTGCTGCGCGAAGGCGTGCTCGATGTCGCCTCGTGCACCGGCTTCGCGTTGAGCCCGGAAGCGAACGAGGCGTTCAAGCGCGACATCGCGTTCTACCGCGAGCGCATCATCATGCGCACGCAGGAGATGTCGAACCATCCCGAGCTGGTGCGCCGGCTCGGCTGCATCGGCATGAACGGCATGATCGAGGCCGACCTCTACGGCAACGTCAATTCCACCCACGTAATGGGCAGCCGCATCCAGAACGGCATCGGCGGTTCGGGCGACTTCGCCCGCAACGGCTTCATGTCGGTGTTCCTGAGCCCGAGCACCGCGAAGAACGGCAGCATCTCCGCACTCGTCCCGATGGTCAGTCACGTGGACCACACCGAACACGACGTCTCGGTCGTCGTCACAGAACAGGGCCTGGCCGACCTGCGCGGCCTCACCCCCAAGCAGCGCGCGCGCCTGCTGATCGACCGCTGCGCGCACCCCGACTACCGCGACGCACTGCAGGACTACGTCGACCGCGCTCTGCACCACAGCTACGGCAAGCACACCCCGCACCTGCTGCCGGAAGCGCTGTCGTGGCACCAGCGGTGGCTGGAGACGGGGACGATGAAGCGCTGAAGTCGTTTCGCAGGATGGGCATCGCCTTCGGCTCCACCCATCCTGCGTGGCGTGTCAGACACTGCGCTCCACCAGGCGCATCTGCCTCATCACTCCCAGCACCCGCAGCGCACGCGACGCGAACATGCCGCTGAAGAGTCCGTACGTGCCGGCGACCACAACGACCGCGGTTGTCGTCCCGAGCACGCTCGGGTGGGTGGCATGGACGACGGCCACCGCATACTTGAAGAAGAAGATGCCCATCATCAGCGCCAGCGGGATCCCGCTGCCCGGCACGGTGAACTGCTTCGTCCCGGCATCGTAGGACGCGCCCTGCAGCGGCGCGCGCGCCAGACCGAAGGCGACCACGATGCCCCACACGCAAGCCCATGCGGCGAGTGCCGTCAGGTGGGTATCGAAGGTCGACCACACCGAGTACAGCGACCAGCCCAGCATGGCCACCGGCAGCACGACCAGGCGCTGGCGCGAGACGCGACGCGTGCGGCGCTGGACGACGCCCAGGCAGACCAGACCGAAGAAGAGGCCGAAAACCCAGAGCGGGGTGTGCGTGAGAATCTGCGTGATCACGGAAGGTTCCTGGAGTTCCGACACCGCGTCGGGTCAGGCACATCATCCGGTCAGGGCCCTGCCAACTTAGGTGCTGGAAGTCACTTGTTCGGGGTGCCGGAGGTCGTGAGGCCTGATCAGCAACGCCGGTAGACGTAGACGCCTGTCCGCGCCGGCGTGCTCACCCCGCGGTCCCGGTAGATCACGGAAATCCGGTCGCCCCGCATCCGGCATGCGGTGATGAAGAACGACTCGGCTGCCACCGGCCTGCCCTCGGCATCGCGATCGACGTCGCTGTACTCGATCTCGTACACCCGATCGCCATACGCGGTGATGTACGCGTCGCACTCCGACCACACTTCGCAGCCTTCGACGATGGCGAAGTCGAACCCGATCTCCGTGGCGCCCCGGGATGCGTACTCGGAAGCGTTCTTCTGCGCGATGGCGAGTCCGCGCGCGTGCGCCCGCGCGACCAGCGAGCGGGCGAAGGCGAGATTGTGCGCCGGTTCGAGCCGCTGCTCCGAACGGGTCCACGAATCCAGGTTGTCCGGCTCGATCGCATCGAAGCCATCCCGTGCGCACCCGTCGATCCAGCCGCCGACGATCTCCAGCAGCGCCTCGCGCCTGGCCGCGGTGGACGTGTCGAACAGCAGCTCGTCGGGCCAGTTCGGATCGATGACATGGACCCCGTCCTCGCCGAGCAGCAGGCCGGGATGGTTCGTCTTCCACCACGCCGCGTCGCCCGGCTGCGTCTGGAACGCATTGACGTAGCAGACGTTGTACTTGCCGGGCACCGGCGCCGCCAGCCGATCGCGCACCACGATCGCCACGCCGTCCTCCGGCGTATACGCCCCACCCAGCTGGTAGTCGAAGGTCCCGTTCGCCGGTGGTGGCGTCACCGCGGCCGCCGTGGTGCTTGCCAGCAGGACGGCCAAGCACGACAGGCTGACGAGGGTGCGACGGCGTGGCTCCACTTCCTCCTCCTTGCTTCGACACAGCGACTCATGGAAAAGGGGCGGTCGCCCGCCCCCTTCTGTCCGTCGCCGGATACGCAGTATCAGCGGACCTCCGCGATCTCCACGCCATCCAGGCCCTGCGCCAGCGTACGGGCGTCGCCGCCCTGTGCCAGCTTGATGCGCAGGCGCACTTCGTTCTGCGAGTCGGCGAAACGCAGCGCGTCCTCGTAGCTGATCTCGCCGGCCTGGTACAGCTCGAACAGCGCCTGGTCGAAGGTCTTCATGCCGAGGTTGGTGGATTCCTTCATCACTTCCTTCAGCTTGTGCACCTCGCCGTCGCGGATGTAGTCCTGCACCAGCGGCGTGCCGAGCAGGATTTCCATCGCCACGCGACGCGCCTTGCCGTCCGGCGTCGGGATCAGCTGCTGCGCGACCACGCCCTTGAGGTTCAGCGACAGGTCCATCAGCAGCTGCTGGCGGCGGTCTTCGGGGAAGAAGTTGATGATGCGGTCCATCGCCTGGTTGGCGTTGTTGGCGTGCAGCGTGCACAGCACCAGGTGGCCGGTCTCGGCGAAGGCGATGGCGTGATCCATGCCCTCACGGGTACGCACCTCGCCGATCATGATCACGTCCGGTGCCTGGCGCAGCGTGTTCTTCAGCGCGGCTTCCCAGCTGTCGGTATCGATGCCGACTTCGCGCTGGGTGATGATGCAACCCTCGTGCTTGTGCACGAATTCGATCGGATCCTCGATCGTGATGATGTGGCCGGTCGAATTCTGGTTGCGGTAGCCGATCATCGCCGCCAGCGAAGTGGATTTACCCGTGCCGGTGGCGCCGACGAACAGGATGATGCCGCGCTTGGTCATCGCCAGCGTCTTGATGACCGGCGGCAGGTTCAGCTCTTCGATGGTGGGGATGCGCGTCTCGATCCGGCGCAGCACCATGCCCACCTGGTTGCGCTGGTAGAAGCAGCTGACGCGGAAGCGGCCCACGCCGGCCACGCCGATGGCGAAATTGCACTCGTGGGTCTTCTCGAACTCCTCGCGCTGCGCCGGCGTCATGACGTTCAGCACCAGATCGCGCGACTGCTGCGAGGTGAGCGGCGTCTGCGTGATCGGCGAGATCTTGCCGTGCACCTTGATGGACGGCGGCATGCCGGACGTGATGAACAGGTCCGACGCCTTCTGGTGCGCCATCAGCTTGAGGAACGAGGTGAAATCGATGCTGCTCATGGGTGGCTCCTTGCGGAGCCGTGATTCGTGACGAGTGAGACGTGATTCGCAAGAGCCACCCTTGACGATCCAGCGTGCATCACCGCATCAGAACCCCGGCTGTTGACGAATCACGAATCACGAATCGCGGCATTACTCGAACAGCCGCTTCTCCTTGGCATATTCCTTGGCCTGCTGGCGCGTGATCAGGCTGCGCTTCACCAGGTCCTGCAGGTGCTGGTCGAGCGTCATCATGCCGCTCTGCTGGCCAGTCTGGATGGCCGAATACATCTGGGCCACCTTGTCCTCGCGGATCAGGTTGCGGATGGCTGGCGTGCCCACCATGATTTCCCAGGCCGCAGTGCGGCCGCCGCCGATCTTCTTCAGCAGCGCCTGCGAGATCACCGCGCGCAGCGACTCGGACAGCATCGAGCGGACCATCGGCTTCTCGCCGGCGGGGAACACGTCGATGATGCGGTCGATGGTCTTGGCCGCCGAACTGGTATGCAGGGTGGCGAACACCAGGTGGCCGGTCTCCGCAGCGGTCAGCGCCAGCCGGATGGTCTCCAGGTCGCGCAACTCGCCGACCAGGATGTAGTCGGGGTCTTCACGCAGCGCCGAACGCAGCGCTTCGTTGAAACCGTGCGTATCGCGGTGCACTTCGCGCTGGTTGATCAGGCACTTCTGCGAGGTGTGCACGAATTCGATCGGATCCTCGACGCTGAGGATGTGGCCGTATTCGTTCTTGTTGATGTGGTCGATCATCGCCGCCAGCGTGGTCGACTTGCCCGAGCCGGTCGGACCGGTCACCAGGATCAGGCCCTGCGGCTGCTGGATCAGTTCGCGGAACAGCGGCGGACAGCCCAGGTCCTCCAGCGTCAGCACTTCGGACGGAATGGTGCGGAACACCGCGCCGGCGCCACGGTTCTGGTTGAACGCGTTGACGCGGAAACGCGCCAGCGACGGGATCTCAAACGAGAAGTCGACTTCGAGGAATTCTTCGAAGTCGCGGCGCTGCTTGTCCGACATGATGTCGTAGACCAGCGAGTGCACCTGCTTGTGGTCGAGCGCCGGGATGTTGATGCGGCGCACGTCGCCGTCCACGCGGATCATCGGCGGCAGGCCGGCCGACAGGTGGAGGTCGGATGCTTTGTTCTTTACCGAGAACGCCAACAGTTCGGCGATATCCATGACGCTGCTTCCCCAAGTTGCTGCGAACTGGAACCTTGATTCCCCGGAGGGCAGTATAGCGCCCTCGCCGTTCCCGCCAATGGTTGGACCAACATGCTCGCCGACACCCTCAGCGAGACCCTGCAACGTCTTGAAAACGCAGCAGATGCCGCACATCGGCCAGCCCCCGCGCTGCTGGCCGTGTCCAAGCTGCAGCCGGCCTCCGCCGTGGCCGAGCTGGCACGCGCCGGACAGCGCGCCTTCGGCGAAAACTACGTGCAGGAAGCGCAGGGCAAGATCGCCGAACTGGCGGGCATGGACTTGGAATGGCATCTCATCGGCCACCTGCAATCGAACAAGGCCGACATCGCTGCGCGCCTGTTCGACTGGGTGCAGACGGTAGACCGTCACAAATTGATCGGCGCCCTGTCACGGAATCGCCCGCCGGATCGGCCGCCGTTGAACGTACTGATCCAGGTGAACATCGACGACGAGGCCAGCAAGCATGGCTGCAGGCCGGACGAGGTCGATGCGCTGGCCGAGGCGATCGCCGCCGCACCGGCGCTGCGCCTGCGCGGGCTGATGGCGATCCCCGCGCCGCACCCGGACCCGACCGCGCGCATCGCGGCGTTCAGCCGCATGAAGACGCTGCACGATCGGCTGGCGTCGACGTATCCCGGCGCCGACACGCTGTCGATGGGCATGAGCGACGACTTCGCGCAGGCTGTCGCCTATGGCGCCACGATGGTCCGTATCGGCACAGCGCTGTTCGGCGCGCGACCGGCAAAGTAGCGCATGGACCCCGCTCAGGACCGCATCCGTTTTCCCGGCAACCCGTGGCCCGAAGGCCATGCGCTGGCCGAATTCGCATGGACGGCACGCACGGTCGACGGCGTGGTGTGGTGCGACCTGCACCTGCGCAGCGCGGACCATTACGCGGAGCGCGACATCGAACTGGACGACGACCAGGACCACGACAGCAGCTGGGACGCCGCCGGCGTGTGGGGCAACTACCATCGCTGCACGCTGTCGTCGACGTTCTGGGACGCCGACCGCGGCTTCCCGCTGTGTACGGTCGGCGACTTCACTCCGGACTGGCTGGATGGCCGGACCTTCGTGGTCGATACGATCGCCGGCGGCACGCTGGAGGACGTGGAACTCGACGACCTCGCCTTCCATATCTATCTGCTCGGCCACGACAGCGTGGCCAACCATCGCATCGGCTTCCACCGCGTCGGCGACAGCGACCGCTTCGACATCGTCTGGACCGGCGACATCGCCCTGACCTACACCGGCGACGAGGCCCTCGCCCACCGGTTCGAGGCACGCGCGACCGCCGTGCCGTTCCCCTCGCCTTCTCCCTGAGCCTGCCCCCATGACCGCATCGCATTCTCCGCTCCTGACGCATCCGCTGGCCTTCATCGGCGGCGGCAACATGGCGCGCAGCCTGATCGGCGGCCTGATCGCGCGCGGGGCGGACCCCTCCCGCATCCGCGTGGCCGAACCGGCGGAACCGCTGCGCGCCGCGCTGGCCGCGGACTTCGGCGTGCAGGTGTTCGCCGAGGCCGACGAAGCGGTCTACGGCGCCGACACCTGGTTGTTCGCGGTCAAGCCGCAGGTGATGCGCACCGTGTGCGAGAGCCTCGCGCCGCGCGCGCAGGCGCAACGTCCACTGGCGGTGTCCATCGCCGCCGGCATCACCGGCGCGCAGATGCAGCGCTGGCTGGGCGGCGGCGTGCCGGTGGTGCGCAGCATGCCGAATACGCCGGCCATGCTGGGCGCTGGCGTCACCGGCCTGCACGCCAGCGACGAAGTCGACGCTGCCGGCCGCCAGCGCGCGGCGTTGCTGCTGTCCGCCGCGGGCCCGACGGTGTGGATCGACAGCGAGGCGAAGATGGACGCGGTGACCGGCGTGTCCGGCAGCGGACCGGCCTACGTGTTCCTGCTGGCCGAGGCGATGGAAGCGGCCGCGCTGTCGGAAGGACTGTCCGCCGATGCCGCGCGCACGCTGGTGCTGCAGACGGTACTGGGCGCCGCGCGCATGCTGACCGAAAGCGGCGAGACGCCGACCGAACTGCGTCGCCGCGTCACCTCGCCCCATGGCACCACGCAAGCCGCCATCGAAACCTTCCAGGCCGGCGGCTTCGAAGCGCTGGTCGCGAAGGCCGTGCACGCCGCGACCGTGCGCGGCGGCGAGTTGTCGGCCGCGAACGACTGATTCCCTTTCTGAAGGTGCCCGCATGAAATTCCCGCTGCCGTCCCTCCTCCTGGCCGCCTCGCTGGCGCTGGCGGGCTGCTCCGGCGGCGAAGCGCCGCGTGCTGCCGAGTTCGTGCAGGCCACGCCGGCCGAGGCGGACTTCGGCGACCTGCGCGTGCGCTACAACGCCCTGCCGACGCTGGCCCTGAGTGAAGCCGTCGCCAGGGAGTACAGCGTTCCACGCGATGCCGGCACCGCGCTGGTGCTGGTCGCGCTGCGCACGGTGGCCGGCGGCGAGGAGGTCGATGCGGACGGCGAGGTCAGCGTCACCGCGCACGATCTGTCCGGTGCGCGGCAGGCCATCACGCTGCGCGGGATCGACGCCGGCGGCTATACCGACCACATCGGCACGGCCCGCATCTCGCCGCGCAATTCCTACCGTTTCGAAGTGGTGGTGACCGCGGGCGGACGCAGCGAGACGGTGAAGTTCCAGCGGAATTTCTGAGGCGAATCTGCGCCCTCCTGTGGAGACCTCGCGGAAAGACATGTGGGAGCGACGTCAGTCGCGATGAAGCACCGCGGTAGCCCATCGCGACTGACGTCGCTCCCACATCCCGCATCCCTACATTCCGAATCCCGTAGATGCAGGGCCAACTCAGCCGCGACGTTCCGCCCACCGCTGGATGATCGCCGCGATCGCCTGCACCCCATCGGTCAGCGCCGCCGGGCCCGGTTGCAGGATCAGCGGCGACTTGATTTCGTGCAGCTCTCCGTCGCGCACCGCAGGAATGGCGGCCCAGCCAGGACGCGCGGCCACCCGGTCCGGACGGAACTTCTTGCCGCACCACGAGCCGAGGATGATGTCCGGCGCGCGGCGCACGACGTCGCTGCCATCGGCGAGGATGCGGTGCTTCGCCAGCGATTCCATCGCCAGTTCGGGGAATACGTCGTCGCCACCGGCGATGCCGATCAACTCCGACACCCAGCGGATGCCGGTGATCTGCGGCTCGTCCCATTCCTCGAAATACACGGTCGGTCGCCGCGGCAGGCGCGCGGCCTGCGCGCGGACCTCGTCCAGCCCGCGCGCCAGCGTGTCGGCATAGTCGCCGGCGCGCGAGGCCACGCCGACCAGCGCCCCCAGCCGCCGCACATAGTCGACGATGCCGTCCACACTGCGGTGATTGCTGATCCACACTTCGACACCGTGCCGGACCAGTTCGGCGGCGATGTCAGCCTGGATGTCGGAGAAGCCGATGGCCAGGTCGGGCTGCAGCTTCAGGATCTCGCCGATCTTCGCGCTGGTGAACGCGCTGACCTTGGGCTTTTCCTTGCGCGCCTGCGGCGGCCGCACGGTGAAGCCGCTGATGCCGACGATGCGGTCCTGCTCGCCGAGCGCGTACAGCGTCTCGGTCGGTTCCTCGGTCAGGCAGACGATGCGGCGGGGGCCGATGCTCATGGGGCCAGCACCTTGCGGAAATACACCACGCGCTCGGTCTCCTCGAAACCGCAAGCCGCATGCGCGGCATGGCTGGCCGTATTGTCGAGCAGGGCGTCGGATGCCAGTTCGCTGCAGCCGCGCTCGCGCGTCCACGTTTCCACGGCGGCGACCAGGGCACGACCGACGCCGCGACCACGGTACGCTGCATCGACGTACCAGGCTTCCAGGAAACCGACCGGCGAGCCGGCCGTGCCGTTGACGTAGTCGTGGCGCAACGTGGCTTCCGCGAGGCCGACGGCACGGTCGTCATCGTCGAACGCGACCAGCGCAATCCCGTTGCTCCCGTCCCACGCCAGCGCCTCGGCACGCAGGTCGGCGAGGTCGGCGTCGGGCCACAGGGCAAGGCGCATGGCGACCCAGGCCTCGACGTCGGCAGCGGACGCCGGCCGTACGCGGACGCTCAAGGGAACAGCATCCGCTTGCTCCACGCGCCCGCGGCATCGCACTCGTAGCGCCAGCGCTCGTGCAGGCGGAACTGCGCGCCGTACCAGAACTCGATCGCCTCCGGCGCCACGCGGTAGCCGCTCCAGCCATCGGGGCGCGGCACGTCGCCGCCGGCGAAGCGCGCTTCCACGTCGGCCATGCGCGTTTCGAACGCCTCGCGCGACGCCAGCGTCTCCGACTGGATCGACGCCCAGGCGCCGAGTTGGCTCGGGCGCGGACGCGAGGCGAAGTACGCATCGGCTTCCACGTCGGCCACCGGCGTCACCGCACCTTCCACCCGCACCTGGATGCCGGCCTCGCGCAGGCTGCGCCACAGGAACAGCAGCGCCGCGCGTGGATTGTCGTGCAGTTCGCGCCCTTTCTGGCTGTGCGTATGCGTGTAGAAGACGAAGCCGCGTTCGTCGTAGGCCTTCAGCAACACGGTCCGTGCGGACGGCCGTCCGTCCGGCGTGGCGGTCGCGACCGTCATCGCGTTCGGCTCGACTTCGGTGCCCGCGGCCTTCGCTTCGCCGAACAGCGTGGCGAACGTGGACAGGGCTTCGGCGTACAGGTCGGTCATGGCGTCGTCAGGCAGCACCCGCGCATCGGGCATGCGCTATTGTCGCGCGATGACGCAGGCAACGCATCCCGAGGGTTTTCCCGACGCGCTCGTCGCCGACGCACTGGCCGCGGCTCGCGCCCGGCCGGTGCGCACGCCGGTGTTCGCCATCAGCGGCCTGCAGGGAAGCGGCAAATCGACGCTGGCCGCACAGGTCGCCGCGCGCGCGGAGGCCGACGGCCTACGCGTAGCGGTGGTGTCGCTGGACGACCTGTACCTGACGCGTGACCAGCGCCAGCGGCTGGCCCGCGAGGTCCACCCGCTGCTCGCCACCCGTGGGCCGCCGGGCACGCACGACGTCGCGCTGGGCTGCCGCGTACTGGATGCGCTGAAAGCGGGCGACGACATCGCGGTGCCGCGCTTCGACAAGCTCGCCGACGATCGCGCGGAGGACGCTTGGACGCGCGTGCAGGGGCGCGTCGACCTGGTGCTGTTCGAAGGCTGGTGCGTGGGTGCCGTGCCCGAGGACGGGCCAGCGCTGGCGACGCCGATCAATGCGCTGGAGCGCGAAGAGGATGCCGACGGGCGCTGGCGGCACTACTGCAACGCGGCGCTGCGGCGCGACTACTCCGCACTGTGGTCGCGCCTGGATGCGCTGTGGTTCCTGCAGCCGCCCGGTTTCGAGGTGGTGCGCACCTGGCGCTGGCAGCAGGAGCAGGCGATGGTGGCGCGCGATCCGGCCCGCAGGGGCATGGACCGCGCGCAACTGGACCGCTTCATCCAGCATTACGAGCGCACCAGCCGCCACCTGCTGGCGACGCTGCCGGCGACGGCGGATCGGGTTGTGAGGCTGGACGAGCAGCGCCGACCGATCATTTAGTCGGTTGTGGGAGCGACGTAAGTCGCGATGACGACATCCGGATAGTTCATCGCGACTTACGTCGCTCCCACACCCACCTGCCCCACACCCACCTGCCCCACACCTGCCTACTCCACGCCTGTCCGCGCCTCACGTCACCACAAACGTGATCCGCAGGTTGACGCGCCACTCCTGCACGTTCCCGCCATCGTCGGTGACGACCTTGATCTCGTTGACCCAGGCGCCCTTGATGTTCTTCACCGTTTCGGAGGTCTTCTTCAGGCCGACCTTGACGGCGTCCTCCATGCTGGTCTTCGACGAGGCGTTGACCTCGATGATCTTGGCGACGGACATGGCGCGTTCTCCTCGGATGGCCGGCTCGATGCCGGAGCGCCACCGTAGTCCCGCCGGTGTTAAATCCACGCCATGCGCGCGGGCGGTGCTAGCATCTGTCCCATCATGAATCCGGCCCCCAACCTGATCCTGGTCGGCCCTACCGGGGCCGGCAAGACCTCCATCGGCAAGCGCGTGGCCGAGCGCTTCGGGCTGGTGTTCGTGGATGCGGACCAGGCCATCGTCGACCGCACCGGCGCCAGCATCACGTCCCTGTTCGAGCACGTCGGCGAAGCAGGCTTCCGCGAGCGCGAGAAGGCCACCTTGGCCGACCTGCTGGCTGGCCAGGGGCAACTGATTTCGACCGGCGGCGGCGCCGTCCTGGATGCCGACAATCGGATACGGATGAAACAGCGCGGCTTCGTGGTCTACCTGCAGGTCAGCGTGGACGCGCAGCTGAAGCGTCTCGGCCGCTGCACCAACCGTCCGCTGCTGCAGCGGCCGGACCGCGAGCAGGTCCTGCACGACATGGCCACGCTGCGCGAGCCGCTGTACCGCGACGTGGCCGACCTGACCCTGGACACCGACGGGCTGACACCGCCCGAGGCGACGGCCCGTCTGACCCAGTTGCTGGCGCATCGCTGGCAGCCCATCGAAGAGAACGCATGAACCAGCTCCGCACCGTCGACGTCGGCGGCGAGATTCCCTATTCCATCGCCATCGGCCCCGGCCTGCTGACCGACGGCGCCGCGCTGGCGCGCCATGTGCGCGGTCGCCATGTGCTGCTGGTCAGCGATTCGATCGTCGCACCGCTGTATGCCGGCACGGTGCGCGAAGCGCTGCATGCCGCGCGCCCGGATCTGGCCATCGGCACCTTCATCCTGCCGGCGGGTGAAGAATCGAAGACGCTGGCGCACTTCGGCCACGCCATCGAGGCGCTGGCGACGCTGGGCGCCACCCGCGACGCCTGCGTGGTGGCGCTGGGCGGCGGCGTGGTCGGCGACCTGGCCGGGTTCGCGGCTGCGTGCTGGATGCGCGGCGTGGACTGCGTGCAGGTACCCACGACGCTGCTGTCGATGGTCGATTCGTCGGTCGGCGGCAAGACGGCGGTCGACATCCCGCAAGGCAAGAATCTGGTCGGCGCCTTCCACCCGCCGCGCGCGGTGTTCGCCGACACCGGTGCATTGGCGACGCTGCCGGCGCGCGAACTGCGCGCGGGACTGGCGGAAGTCGTCAAGTACGGCGCGATCCGCGATGCCCGCTTCTTCCAGTGGCTCGAGCAGGAACGCGCCGCCCTGCTGGCGATGGACGGCGAGGCACTGGCGCTGGCGATCGCCGCCAGCTGCGAGCACAAAGCCGAGATCGTCGCCCACGATCCGCTGGAACAGGGCGAGCGCGCCCTGCTGAACTTCGGCCACACCTTCGGCCACGCCATCGAGACCGAACAGGGCTATGGCGGCGTGGGCAACGACAACCTCAACCACGGCGAAGCGGTGGCGGTGGGCATGGTGCTGGCTGCGCGCCTGTCGACCGAGCTGGGCATGGCACCGGCGGATGACGCTGCCCGCCTCGAGACCACCCTGCGCGATTACGGTCTGCCCACCCGGATTCCCCCGGGCCTGGCGCCCGAAGCCCTGCTGGCCCGCATGCGACTGGACAAGAAGAACCTGGCCGGCCGCCTGCGCCTGGTGCTGTGGCGGGGCCTGGGCCAGGCCGAGGTGGTACCGGACGTGGACGAGGCCCGCGTGCTGGGGCTGCTGTCCGGCTAAAATGGCGCCATGCGCGTCTTCCTCCAGCAGCGCCCCGATGCGGGCGAAGCCCCCCGCTACGTCCAGCTGACCCTGCAGCCCGACCTGTTCGGCGGCTGGGAGCTGCTGCGCGAAACCGGCCAGATCGGCGGCCGCGCGACGCTGAAGCGCGAGCAGTACCTGCTGCAGGACGAAGCCTACGCCGCGTTCGAAAAGGCGCGCGACGGCCACCTCAAGCGCGGCTTCCAGCTGATGTTCGCGCGCGGCGCCGACGCGCCCAAGTAACCCTTTCCCGGATCCACGATGACCGCTTTGAAGAACGACCGCTTCCTGCGCGCCTTGCGTCGCGAACCCGTGGACCGCACGCCCGTCTGGCTGATGCGCCAGGCCGGCCGCTACCTGCCGGAGTACCGCGCCACCCGCAAGGAGGCTGGCAGCTTCCTCGGCATGGCCAAGAATCCGGAGGTCGCCTGCGAGGTGACGCTGCAGCCGCTGCGCCGGTTCGACCTGGACGCCGCGATCCTGTTCTCCGACATCCTCACCATCCCCGATGCGATGGGCCTGGGCCTGTACTTCGTCGAAGGCGAAGGCCCGAAGTTCGAGCGCACCGTGCGCAGCGCCGCCGACGCGGCCAAGCTCGGCGTGCCGGACATGGAGACCGAACTGCGCTACGTGATGGACGCGGTGCGGGTGATCCGCCGCGAGCTGGACGGCCAGGTGCCGCTGATCGGTTTTTCCGGCAGCCCGTGGACGCTGGCCTGCTACATGGTCGAAGGCGGCGGCAGCAAGGACTTCGCCCGCATCAAGGCGATGGCGCTGAACGAGCCGGCGGTGCTGCACCAACTGCTGTCGGTCAACACCGATGCGGTGATCGCCTATCTGGCCGCGCAGCGCGCGGCCGGCGCGCAGGCGCTGCAAGTGTTCGATACCTGGGGCGGCGTACTGTCGCCGGCGATGTACCGCGAGTTCTCGCTGCCGTACCTGCAACGCATCGCACGCGAACTGGACCGCGGCGAAGGCGCCGAGCGCACTCCGCTGATCCTGTTCGGCAAGGGCACGGCGGCGTATCTGGAAGACCTGGCCGCCAGCAGCGCCGATGGTGTCGGCGTGGACTGGCTGGTCGAACTGGGTGAAGCCGCGCGGCGTACCGGAGGCAAGGTCGCGCTGCAGGGCAACCTGGACCCGGCCACGCTGTACGGATCGCCGGACGCGATCCGCAACGAAGTGCGCCGCGCCCTCGACAGCTATCGCGACGGCAATGGCGGTTCGCGCGAAGGGCACGTGTTCAACCTGGGCCACGGCATGTCGCCGGACATGAATCCGGACCACGTCGCCGTGCTGGTGGACGAAGTCCACGCTTACAGCGCACGCTGACGCACCCGTTCCACCCCACCGGAGTGACGCAATGGAATGCCGCCACCTGCTTGCCCCCGCCGCTGCCGGCCTGTTGCTGGTGGCCGGCGCACGCGTCCGCGCCGAGGAAGCCGGCGCCGCGCGTGTCATGCACGTCACGGGCGGCGATTTTCCCGCGCTGGTGATGGTGGTGCCCGGCGAGCACGCCGCGCATGGCCTGGACGCGACACCCGGCTGCGACCGCATCCGTGCACGCCGCGTGGATGAACTGCCGCCCGGATGGCGCACGCGCGTGGCGCGCGTCGAGCTGGACTGCGAAGACACCGTGGCGGACGACGCGCAGCAGACCCTCACGGCGGTGACCGCGCGCGCCGTGTTGCACCCCGACCGCGTGCAACTGGCCGGCCAGCCGGTAGCGGAGGTGCGGCTGATGGATTCGCAACGCTGGGGCGACCACCAGTATGTGCTGGCCGCCCCGTTCGCAGCCGTGGCCCCGGTGGTCCGGCGCCTGGTCGAAGAGACCTGCCTGGCGCGAACGCTGGCGGAGGAAACGCCGGTCGCCGCCTGCACCATGCTGGCGGCCGACGACGGCCTCTACCTGCCTTCGTCCGATGCCGGCGGCATCTGGATCCATGCGGATCCGGACGACGCTACCCGTACGCTGTACGTCGAAGCCTGGGCGGACTGAACCGATGCGCTTGCTCCCTCTTGTTTGCCTGCTCGTTCCGGCGTCCGTCGCCATGGCGAATGAATCCCTCTCGTTCGCGGGCGATTACGGGCATGGCGCGACGCATGACGCCAACGATGTCGTATGGCGTGTCCAGGACATGGGCGATGGATGGCGCCTCACTTCCACCGGCGATGGCAAGGTCGTCGATGCGCACCGGCTGGGCGAGCGTGGCCGCGCGGCGTTCTGGAGCCGCATGGCGTGGCCTGTCGACAGCAGCCGCGATGCGGAGTGCCTGACCTGGGGCAGGAAACCGGCCTCGCTGGACGACCTGCTCGCGGACGCGCCGCCCGCTCCTGCCCCGCCCGGCGACGATTATGGCGAGGGTGTGCTCTGCCACGTGCCGTCCACGGCGCGCGCTCGCATCGACTGGCTGGCCGGCAACACCAGCGACTGGTTCTACTACGACACCGTCGCCGGCGTGATGGACGTGCGCCGGCTGCGCTGAGCCGCCTCAGCCCACACCGGAACGCGGGCTGCGCAGGCGGGGCGTGGTGCCGTCGCTACGCTCCGGTGGCGCCCGGTATTCGAAGCGCAGTTCGCGCATCCCGTCCGGCACGTGCGGGGTCATGTCCTCGGGCGGATGGCAGCCATCGACCCAGCGGCCGCTGGCGACGTGCGCCATGAACTGCGTGAGTATCGCCTGCGACGATCGGGCGTCCACCGCTTCGACGCGGTCGGCGAACCCGACCGCCAGCGCCTTGCCATCGACACTGGTGTTCAACAGCGCACCGGCCGCCTCGGGATCGGGCGCATCGACCTGCACGATCGGCGGCGGCATCCAGCACTCGCCCGTGCTGTACAGCCGGGTTTCCCGCACCAGCCGTGTAGTGAAGTCCTTCAGTTCGGCGTGCAGGGCCTCGGGCGCATGCACCGCAGCCTCGCCGCTGTAACGCCCCTTGATGTAGTAGAGGTCCTTCGCCAGCAGCGTCATCGCCGACGCGTAACGCTTGCCGTCGCGGGCCAGCATGAAGCCCGACGAGTACAGGGTGGCGTGCCGCCGGTCCTTGTCGTCGCCGAACTCGATTCGCAATGTCTCCAGTCCGCCTGCCGGCAGCCCACCGTTGCCGGGCAGCGCCCGGATGCCGTCCACCGTCCCCTGCGCCATCGCGCGCACTCGATCGTCCGGCACGATGCCGGCAGGGAAGAAATAGACGTCGATCCAACGGTCGCGCAGGTCGCCGTGCTGGTAGCGCACCGAGGCGCCCGCCTCGGCCTGCTCGTACCGGTGCTCGTCGCGGGCGACCCATTCGCCGATCTTGAGCGGATACAGGATGCGGCTGTCCTGCAGGAAGCCGCCGAGGAACGGGCGCTCGGCCTGCTCCTCCTCGGCAGGTGCCTGCGCCAGGGCCGTGGGAGACGCCAGCCAGCAGGCGATCGTCAGCGCGATGCCGCATGCGTTTCCGTATCCCGTGCTCAAGCCCGCGCTCCCTGCGGTCCATCACCGATGGCCGTTGCCTGCGCCAACGCCCTGGCGATCACATCGGCCAGCATGTCGCCGGTGACCGGCTTGCGGATGAAATCTTCGAACCCCGCCTGTCGCGCGAGCGGTTCGGCCTCGGCATCCGTGCGTGCGGTCAGTGCGATCAGTGGCGTAGGCACGCCCTGCAGGCGCAATTGCCGCGCCAGCGCCATGCCATCCAGGCCCGGCAGGTCGAGGTCGAGGAACGCGATGTCGAACGTGGTCGTCACCACCTCGGTCAGCGCGGCCAAGCCGTGCGGCGCGTGTGTCACCCGATGGCCACGCGCGCGCAGCAGACTCGCCACGACCTCGGCCACCATCGCGTCATCCTCCACCAGCAGGATCTCCAGCGGCCCGACGGGGGCCTGGAGGCGTGCCTCGTCAGCCACGGGCGGCACCTCCGCACCGTCATGCGAGACCGGTTGCAGCACGGGCAGGTCGACGGAAAACCGCGTGCCCCTGCCCGGCGCGCTGTCCACCTCGATGCGCCCGCCCATCGCACCGGCCAGCTCCTGGCAGATCGCCAGGCCGAGCCCGCTGCCGCCGTAGCGGGCCGTGGTCTGCGCACCCTCGGCCTGTTCGAAGCGCCGGAACAACCGGGTCTGCTGCTCGGCGTTGATGCCGGGACCGGTGTCGCCGACGGTCAGCCGTACGCCATGCGGCGACAGCGGCACCGCGTGCAGCGACACGTGGCCGGCCTCGGTGAACTTGATCGCATTGCCGAGCAGGTTGAGCAGGATCTGCCGCAGCCGCAGCGGGTCGCCACGCACCATCCGCGGCACCCCGGCGGCGATACCGTCCTGGAAGGCGAGGCCGCGCTTGCCGGCGACCGGCCCCATCAAGGCGACGACATCGGCCACCAGCGCATGCAGGTCGAACTCGACCTGCTGCAGTTCCAGCTTGCCCGCCTCGATCTTCGCCAGGTCCAGCGCGTCGTTGACCAGGCGCAGCAGGTGCGTGCCCGCCCGCTGGATGGCGTCGGTGTAACCTTTCTGGCGATCATCGAGCGGCGTGGCCTGAAGCAGTTCGGCCATGCCCAGCACGCCGGTCATCGGCGTACGGACCTCATGGCCCAGCGTGGCCAGGAAGCGCGTTTTCGCCAGCGACGCCTGCTCGGCCACTTCACGCTTGTGCTCGGCCAGCTGCCACGCGCTGCGACGACGCACGCGCCGGCGATACGCCGCGGCGGCGATCAGCATCAGCACCATGCCCAGCACGGCGAACAGGGCCATGCCCCACACGCTGCGCCACCACGGCGGCAGCACGTGCAAGGGAACGATCAATTCGCGCGAGGCGTTGCCCGCGGCGTCGTAGGCCTGCACGCGCAGCTGGTAGCGCCCGGGCGTGAGCGCGGAGAACACCCGCTCGCCGCTGGCGCCCTGGTCCACCCAGCCGCTGTCGAAGCCATCCAGCATCGAGCGGTAGCGGTTGCCCAACGGATTCTCGTAGCTCAGCAGGCGGGTGCCGACCAGCAGTTCGTGGTCGTCCGGCTGCAGCACCAGCCGCTGGTCGATGCGCAGCGGCAGCACGTCGTCGCCGCGGCTCACCTGCAGGCTGTCCAGCACCAGGTTCGGCGTCACCGGCCGGGGGTCGGGCAGGTGCGTGTCGAGCAACGCGACCGACCCGTCCGCCGCGGTGGTCGCCAGCAGGCCGTCCGCCGTCATCAACAGGCCGCGGTCGTTGAGCTCCTGACTCAGCAGGCCCTCGCGCACGCCGAAATTGCGCAGCAGCGCACGCGATCCCCGCAGGTTGGGATCGATGCGGAACAGGCCGCGACGCGTCCCCAGCCACACCCGCCGCTGCGGATCCACCGCCAGTCCGGTGGACTCGACCGCCGGCAGGCCGTCGTCGGCGCCGATGCGGCGCTCGCGCACCCAGCGCGCACCGTCACGACGCCACGCTTCCATGCCGGACATCCGGTGCAGCCACAGCCGGTCGGCATGTTCGAATGCGAAGGCATAGACGCGCTCGCCACCCATTTCGCCCACCGCGGCGAAACGCGACGCCGCAGCGTCCCACACCATCATGCCGGCCGCGCCGCCCAGCCAGACACGGCCATCGGGTGCGACCGCGATGCCTTCGATGTCGGGCAGGCCGTCGCCGTCCTCCCGCCTGGCGATCGTGCGCAGCACGCGCCCGCTGCCCAGTTCGCGCTGCTGCACGCTGCCCATTTGCGAGACCACCCACAGCGTGTCGTCGGGGGCTTCCACCAGCCAGTCGATCGACGTGTTGTCCGGCACCGCGTCCTCGCCGTCCTGCGCCCACTGCCGCAGGGCACCGGTGCGGGGATCAATGCGGATCAGGCCGCTGCGGTGTCCGATCCAGAGCTGGCCGTGGCGGTCCTGCCGGGTGGAGGTGAGCCGCAGTTCGCCCAGCAATGCCGCATGGTGCGGCAACGGCACGACATGCCCGCTGCGCGTGTCCAGCCGTTCCAGCTTGCCGGTGCTGCTGGCTATCCAGATGCCGTCGGCGTCGGCCTGCGACAGGCCGCGATAGAGACCGCCACCCAGGCCCTGCGCCGACGAGAACGCCGCGATGCGGCGCCAGTCCGAACGCAGGTAGGCCAGGCCGCGCGTCGGCACGGGCACCCACAGTCCTCCATCCGGCAGCGCGAGCACGGTCTGCAGCACGCGACCGATGCCCACGTTCTGCGCGTCGTAGTTGACCGGCGCCGGCGCGCGATCACCCTCCGTGCGCCACAGTCCGCCCTGGCTGGCCAGCCAGTACTCGCCCTGGCCGTCGCTGGTCATGGCGATCAGCGCGTTCGGCCGCGCGAACATGGGCGACCATGGCGGCGATCCCCAGCGCCCGTCGGGCGACCAGCGGTGCACGCCATCGGACGCACCGATCCACATCGCATCGCGGTCGGCCGTCACCGAATAGATGATCAGACCCTCGCCGCCCGGCAACGCCAGCCGGCGCAGCCGGCCACCGTCGTAGCGGGCCAGCCCGCCCATGGTGCCGACCCACAACACACCCCTGGCGTCGAACGCCAGCGACAGCACGTTGTCCGACGGCAAGCCTTCCTCTCCCTCCGCCGTGGCGGCGAAGCGGGTGATGCGGCCGTCGGCCGCCAGCCGGTGCAGGCCACCGCCGAACGTGCCGAACCACACCTCGTCGCCGCGACTGGCGATGGCGAACACGTCGTCGCTGCGCATCTGCGGGTGCTGCGCCTGCCGGTAGTGGCGGAAGCCCCTCCGGTCGACATCCATCATGCTCAGCCCGCCGTTCTCGGTCGCCACCCAGATGCGGTCGCGCGCATCGATGTGCAGCGCCTGCACGACATTGCCGGGCAGCGAAGCCGGATCGGCGGGATCGTGGCGCCAGACCTTGAAGCCGACGCCGTCGTAGCGCGCCAGGCCGTCCCAGGTCGCGATCCACAGATGGCCGGCGCGGTCGCGCGCGAGCGCGGGGATCGTGGTGGAGGGCAGGCCGTCGCCGGCGCCGAGCAGGCGGAAGCGCGGGATCTCGGGCACCGTGGCGTGCGCAGGCGCGCTCAGCAGGCAGAACAGCAACCACCACCACGCGCGCATCGCCATGCCTGTCCGTCCCTCGTTCCCTGATCGACCCCGTCCGGCATCGTCGCAACGGACCGTTGCACGTGCAAGCGGGGTATCTTCATGGCCCGGCCCCTAGAATCCGTCCCCATGCCCGGACCGACCACCCGCCTGCTGATGCGCAGTCTCTGCCTGCTGGCGTTGCTGCCCGCCCTGGCATCCGCGCGCGGTGCGCCCGCAGAGTACCGATTGGATCCGGTGCATACGCGCGTGATGTTCGCCATCTCGCACGCCGGCTTCTCCAACGCACTCGGCACCGTGTCCGGCAGCACCGGCACGCTGGTGTTCGATCCGGACGACTGGACCCGCGCACGCGTGGACGTGCGGGTGCCGATCGCGCGCGCCGACCTCGGCGATGCGGACTGGAACAAGGCCACGCTGGCGAAGTCGCTGCTGGATGCGGAAGGCCATCCGGAAGCGCGCTTCGTCTCCACGCGGGTCGAACCGGTCGACGCCACGCATGCGAAAGTGCATGGCGACCTCAGCCTGCGCGGCGTGACGCGCGAGGTCGTCCTCGACGTCACGCTCAATGCCGTCAAGCGCCACCCGATGCCGCCGTTCCGGCGCACGGTCGGCTTTTCCGCGACGACGACGCTCAGCCGTGCCGACTTCGGCATCACCGCATGGAAGTCGGTGATCGGCGACGAGGTCGAATTGCGCATCGAAGCCGAGGCGACCTACGACGGCAAGGCCGACGAGGCTGCCGCCGATACCCCGCCTTCCCCACCGCTTCCGGAACCGACGCCATGACCCTGAAGAACACCGAACACCACTGGGGCGCCGTCAGCCAGTTGTTCCACTGGACCATCGTCGTGCTGATCCTGGTGATGGCCTATCTGGGCCTGACCATGGGCGACCTGCCCAACGGCCCGCGCAAGATCAACATCTACGCACTGCACAAGTCGATCGGCCTCACCATCCTCGCGCTGGTGGCGTTGCGCGTACTGTGGCGCCTGTATGCCGGCGCACCCGCGCCGGTCCCGGGCACGCCGACCTGGCAGCAGCGCATCGCTTCGGCGACCCACTTCCTTTTGTACGCACTGCTTTTCGCGATCCCGCTGTCGGGCTGGGTGCTGAACTCGTCCGCCGGCTATCCGCTGCAGTGGTTCAAGCTGTTCAACCTGCCCGCCATCACCGGCCGCAACGAAGGCGTGCACGAAGCCGCCGAAGGCGCGCACGAACTGCTGTTCTGGGTGCTGGTGGTGCTGGTACTGGCGCATGCCGGCGCCGCGCTGTACCACCATCTGTTCCAGGGCGATGCCACGCTGCGCCGCATGCTGCCGGGCCGACGCGCGGTCGCGGCAGCGCCCGTCGCCGCACCGCCCGCTCCTCTTCCCCCCACCCCGCAGGATTCTCCCGATGAAAACCCCTGACCGCGTGCGCCTGGCGCTCGCTTCCCTGCTGCTGGCCGTCGCCGGCCAGGCCACCGCCGCCGACTACGTGCAGGCGCCGGGCTCGACGCTCGTGTTCGCCAGCAACTACCAGGGCGAAACCTTCACCGGCAAGTTCGGCGGTTTCACCACTACGCTGAGCTTCGATCCGGCGCAGCTCACCACCAGCAAGCTGGATGTCGCCATCCAGCTGGCCGGTACGCAGACCGGCAATGGCGACCGCGACGGCACGCTGGTGTCGGCCGACTTCTTCAACGTCGCCAAGTTCGCGCAGGCGCGCTACACCGCGACCAAGTTCCGCTCGCTGGGCGGCAACCAGTACGCGGCCGACGGCACGCTGTCGCTGCGCGGCATCACCAAGCCTGTGACGCTGACCTTCACCTGGACTCCCGGCGCACAGCCCGTGCTCACCGGCAAGGCGACGGTGAAGCGGCTGGACTTCGGGGTCGGCGGCGGCGACTGGGCCGACACCTCGACGATCCCGAACGAGGTCGCGATCAGCACCAAGGTCATGTTGAAGCCGGCCAAGTAACACGGGATGCGCCGGCGACGCCTGCTCCTCCGCATCGGCATCGCCGGACTCGTCGCGCTCGCCGGCGGCCTGGTGGGCGTGTGGTGGTTGGGCGGCCAGTTGCTGGCGCCGCGTCCCGCCACGGTCGGAGCACCGCCTGCGGATCTGCACGCCATCGACGTGCACATCGAAGTCCCCGATGCCGCCCCCGTGGCCGGCTGGTGGATCGATGGCCAGGCCGGCCACGCCAGCGTGCTGCTGTTGCACGGCATCCGCGCGGACCGGCGCGCGATGCTGGGCCGTGCGCGGTTGCTGGCGCGGCACGGTTACGCCGTGCTGCTGATCGATCTTCCCGCACACGGGGAGAGCCACGGGGATGCGATAACCCTGGGATGGCGCGAAGCCGCCGCGGTCATCGCCGCTCGCGGATGGATGGAGCGGCAGCGCCCGGGCGAGAAACGCGCAGCGGTCGGCGTGTCGCTGGGCGGCGCTTCCGTGCTGCTCGGTCCGCAACCCAGCGGCTTCGACGCGATCGTGCTGGAAGCCGTGTATTCGACGGCCCACCAAGCGATCCGCAACCGCATCGCCATGCGACTGGGCGACACGGCGGCCGGACTCTCTCCGCTATTGGAAATGCAGGCCAGCATGCGACTGGGCATTCCCGTGCGCCAATTGGCGCCCATCGATCGCATCGGACGTGTCGGCGCGCCGGTGCTGGTCATCGCAGGTGGACGAGACCGTCATACGCTGCCTGCCGAATCGCGTGCGATGTACGAGAGTGCGCGACAGCCCAAGTCGTTCTGGCTGCTGCCGGATGCGGCCCACGTGGATTTCCAGGCGCATGATCCAGAGGGCTACGCCGCTCACGTGATCGGCTTCCTGGATCGGCAGCTCGATACGCCGCGCGACACCGACCAGCGCTCCCGTGACCTCGACCAGCACCAAGGCGATCTTCAAGCCAAAATGATGCTCAGGGACGACAGGAACGGGGGTCGGACGCCTGCGCCGGTACGACCAGGTGACCCAACCCGTAACTGAGCGCACCAAGGACGTCTCCCTCGCGACTACGGGTATGGCACGTCAGACAATCCCGGCGCGCGCGGATAGCACCCATCGCGCGCTCGCCGCCGGGCAGCGCATGCCGCACGATCTCCTGGCCTGTTCCAAGGGCGGCGACCGCGTCGCGCTCCCATGCCTGCAGGCTTCGGGCAGGCATGACGGGCAAACGCAGGCCAGCATCGCCACCCTCGTGTTGGAAGCCCATGAAGTTCGCGGGATAGACGACCGGCGGATCGTGCCAGGCGATGCCGATCAGTTCCACGTCGTGCACGCAGCGGCCGCTGCCGCCAATGCCCTCGAACTGATAGTGGCGCATGCGTACCATCATGGGCGTCACGCGCGTCTTTCCGAATCCCTGGCTGTTCACGAACGCATCGACGAAATCCTCGTGCATGCGACGGAGCGCGGCCTCATCGCCAAGCACGCTGCCCGTGGTCGCCAGTGGCGCACAGACCGCGGCCATCACGGATACCAGCAGCCACCTTCGTGTCGCCGTCATCGGAATTCCCCGAACCCGGATGGCGCGAGCCTACCGTAATCTCCTGGCGGCTCCGCCTGCATTCGCATGTCGGGTTCTCCTCACGGACAGGTTCAGGAACGCACGAATGCCGCCACCCTCTCGATGCCGAACGGCCAGTCCAGTTCCGCACCGGTGTCGCTGCGATGCAGCACGGGGACGCGGATGCCGTAACGCGCTTCGAGCGCGTCGTCGCCATCGATGAAAACGCTTTCGAACTCGGGAACGCGCGCGCTGGCGAGGATATCGAGCGCCAGGTCGCAGAGGTGGCAGTCGTCGCGCTGGTAGAGGATCAGGGGCATCGCGGCTGAGGGGTGAAGGGTATCCAGCGTCTACGTGCTTAGAATAGCGGCCTTTTTTCGATGGCGGTTCTGCAGCATGGCAGTCAGCACGTTCGACCTGTTCAAGATCGGCATCGGTCCGAGCTCTTCGCATACGGTCGGACCGATGCGGGC
>NZ_JBXAGB010000002.1:874900-1389654 GCF_058793715.1 Pseudoxanthomonas sp. GW835-FHT14C01 | reverse complement strand
CAAAGCAATTGGCAGAAGCTCAGCTACAGTAACCCCGGACTCCAAATGGTTCCGCTACTGAAAGCGGGGGGACGTCGAACCCACCAAGGCGGCAAAGAAAGCGCCTGCGCGCAAGAAGTCCAGCGGCTAATGCACCGGTGCGAATGATCCGCTTTCATGCTGGTGCCCATTGGCGATCCGATCCACAATTCCGGCCCCTCCTTCATACCGGCCACGACAAGACCGATATGCGTATCGGAGGCACTTGCCTGGAGGACGTGACAGGATCAGCGCCGCTAATCAGCGGCGTTCTGCTGTAAAAAAAAAGGGAGCCCCTGTCTGGTGTCATCGGGGCACGAGGCGCTGGCGTCGCTTCTGCGATGCAAGATTTGTTCCGCGAGCCCAGGCCCGAATATCGGGGGGTCAACTTAAGGGGCGACCGGCGTACTGAGGCCGCCTGGCGGAAGCGAGTGGGAGAATGGAGCCCGACTATGCGCTGGTGGCAGTCCTGGCTTCAGATACCTCGTCATTGTCTTGATCAGGACCGTCCAGATCCGCCAGTCGGTAGCCAGCCTGCTTGACCGTTTGCAACAGCGCCGGACTGAAGTCCCGGTCGATGGCACGGCGCAGGTTGTAGAGATGGCTGCGAAGCACATCCGAATCGGGCAGCTCATCCCCCCAGATCTCGCGTTCGATTTCTCGCCGGCTGACCACACGCGGTGATTCGCGCATCAGGATCTGCAACAGCTTCATGCCTACAGACGCGATGGCGATCGGTTTGCCCGCGCGGCGCACCTGTTGACTCATCGGATCCAGGGTCAGGTCCGCCACCTGCAGCACCTGGCCGCACAGTTCCTTGCGGTTGCGCCGGATCACGGCCTTTAATCGCGCCTCCAACTCCTGGGCGGAGAATGGCTTGGTCAGGTAGTCGTCGACCCCTTGTTCCAGCCCTGCAATCTTGTCTTCCAACGTGTCCCGAGCGGTCACCATGATGATGGGGGTGCCCATGCGATCGATTTCTCGCAGGCGTTTGACCACTTCCAGGCCATCCATCCGCGGCAAGTTACCGTCCAGCACGATGGCGTCGTACCGGTTCTCACTGGCCAGGCGGTAACCCTCCAATCCGTCCATGGCGTAATCCACGTCAAAGGACCGCGACTCGAGGTAGCCGCCCACGGTTTGGACCAGTGCGCGATTGTCTTCCACCAACAAAACGACCCCGGAACTTGGCATAGCTCACCTTCACTATTCAGTTTGGTGAAAATGCCGAAGGGGCTGTCAACACATCGTGAAGACAGCGGGCTCAATGAGCGTCGGCACCTGCGACTTCGTCCAACAGCTTGGGAACCCATGCGGCCAATTCACGCGCCAGGAACCCCACGCTACCGATTTCAGAACTCAGGAGCTCACCAGCTCGTCCATGAAGCCACACGCCCCAGGCACTGGCTTGTTCGACCGAGGCACCTCGAGCAATCAATCCAACGATCAGGCCGGCCAGTACATCCCCCGAGCCCGAGGTTCCCAGCCCCGTGCAACCTCCCCGGTGCACCCACAAGCGACCGTCAGCGGCCGCAATCCACGTGACGGGCCCCTTGAGCACTACCAGCACATTGAGGTTTGCAGCGACTTGGAGTGCGATCTCGGCGCCGCGAGTATGGACCTGCTCAATGTCGACATCGAGCAAGGAAGCCATCTCCCCGGCATGCGGGGTCAGGATAGGACAGTGGCGCAGGGCATGCGGCTGATGGAAGCCGGCGATTGCGCCGGCATCAGCGACCAACGGGCAGTCCAGGATCGGGCTCAGTCGCTTCACCATCGAGCGCAGTGACTGCGTGTCCTCCATGCCGGGACCCAGCAGGACCCCATCGGCTCGCGCCGCCGTGTGCTCCAGCGCGCTGCTGCTGGTGCTGGAGCCAGCCGCCGTTTTAGGAAGCGGCAGTACTTTTGCTTCTGGCAGCGCCAGCCCTACCGGCAATGCGATGTCTTGGGGCACGCCAACGGCCAACTTGCCGGCGCCGGCACGCAAGGCGGCCTCACCCGACAGCAACGCAGCGCCGGGCACGTGCAGGGATCCGGCAATAACCAGCACGCGACCGCGGTCCTCTTTGCTTTGACTGCCTTCAGGAGAGGGTAGGGGCCACGTCTGGAGCAACGCCTGATCGGTCTCAGTGGCGATGCCTGCGCTCATTTGGGTCCTGCCGGTGTGTCGGCAGCCACGGTGACCTCAGCGGTGGCCGCCAACTGATCCGGAACGTAGTTGGCCCGAATCAGCCCGAAACGTTGCCCATCGTCAGAGCCAAACCCGTACTCGGTGACAGAGCAGTTCGGTACGTCCGCCAGTTTGTCGATGTCCAGAATGGCTTTCTCATCCAGGCACTCAAGCAGATAGCGAAAGCAATTCACGATCACTTGGTGAGCGACGATCACCACCCGCTCGCCCACGTGATCCCGGCGCAACACCTCCACCACGCTACGCAGGCGCAGGATGACATCGCACCAACTTTCGCCACCCGGGGGCCGAAAATAGAACTTGCCCACCAAGGCACGTTGTTCAGCCAAGGCTGGGAACTGCTGCCGGATGCCTTGGACCGTATATCGATCCAAGATCCCGAACTCTTTTTCCCGCAGTCGCTCATCGACATGGATATCGTCCACGTCTGCCTTCAGCGCTTGAGCTACCGCCTCGCACGTCTGACGCGCCCGAACGAAGGGCGAGCTCATGAAGTGGGTGGGGCGTTGGCTAAGATTGAGCGTGTTAAACCAATCGGCAAGCGCTTGTGCCTGGCGTTCACCCAGCGCAGATAACGGCGTGTCGGCATCACGATGCTCAAGATCGATGAGGCTGGCACCGCTGAGCTCGGCCGCATCGCGTGCCACGTTGCCCGCGCTTTGTCCATGACGGACGATCCATAGCCGCTCAGGCCAATCGGTATGTTGAAGTCGCGGCATCCGGCTCCTCCTGCAGTAGCCAGAACCTTAGCGAGCGGCTTGTTAACGAGCTGCGCATGGGGCGCCGAGATAGGCTGTGGCAGTCGATATGTTCTGGAAATCGCGACGGTGAATCATCCAGCCCCATCCCATCCACTTCACACCCCTGACGGGCGATACATCATCATTGGCCAGCGACTCTGGCGCGCAACGAAACCGGTGCTGGCAATGCCAGTGCGACAGCGACTGACCGATGCATTGATGCAGGCGCGCCGCGCTGTCAAGGCCGCTCAGCGCAGCGGTGATTCCTCCGCATTGGCGAGCGCTCGGGCCGGCGTGCAAGCGGCCAAGGTGGCGCTGGGGGAGCGGGGGCCCGTCTGGTGGACCGACGTGGCCAAGGACTACAACCGCTATCTCGTCAAGAATACGCCTTACGCTTTTTGGTTTGAGCAGTTGCCTTGATGCAGCAGCTGTGACGGACTCACCTGGGGGTGCTACGCGGCGCCCATACAACGCATTCACGTCTGCGGGCATAGCGTGCGCAGCCATGATGAGTGCCCAGCAAATCGAAGACCGCTTGGCAGATGCGGAAAATCTGGTTCGCGGAGGCGCCGATATCGGCGATCCGACTGCGTTCGTTTCCGCGTTATGGCAATCGGTCTATGCCAAGGCGCCCATGGGAGCACGATCGGGCATCGTCAGGCGGTTAGCCGCACTGGCGCGAAGATTGGATGTGGACTTCACTTACGGTGCGTCCACGCGCCCTGCTGCGGTGGGGGCAAAAACGGCCTACCTGAGTACGGCGGGCACTGCTGGCCGTTCAGGTCTGTCGCACACGTCAGTGAAGAAATAGGTGACCTTTCCTGAGGGCGCTATGGCGGGGATCCCTGCTTCTACGTGCTACTGCGTTGCCGGCTCACTGCGATCGGAACGATACGCATGATCTTGGATGCCCGGACGGGGACGGTGCCCACGAACATCGAGGCCGACGTGTGCATCGTAGGGGCCGGACCTGCTGGGATCAGCATGGCGCGTCGATGGCTCGGTACTCATGTTCGTGTATGCCTGGTCGAAGCCGGTGGGTCTCGTCCTGAGTTCACCGGCCAGGCCGAGCGCGAGGACATATCGATAGGCCAAGCCGGTGTGGACCTGCTGCGAAGCCGCGTGAGCGCCTTGGGGGGCACCAGCCATGTGTGGGGCGGGGGTTGTATACCGATGGGCGGAGCAGATTTCGCAACCCGGGACTGGGTGCCGCATAGCGGCTGGCCATTAAGTTTTGATCAGCTACGTCCGCATTATTTGCAAGCGTGCGAAGTCTTTGGCATCGATCCCCACCACTTGCGCGAGGGCTCCTTCGCCTCGGGCGAGGATTTGGCCTGCGCCAGCTTGGGTAATGGAGATCTGCAGCACCTTCATTTTGTACGCAGTCCGACGTACTTCGGTGAAGTGTTTGGTGGCCAACTAGCGCGGGCCTCCAATCTCCAGGTGCTGCTGCATACCTACGCGCTGTGTTTGGATGCCAGCTCCGCCGCGGATCACGTAGATACGCTCACGGTGCTGGACCGGCCAGAGTTCTGTAGACACTCAGTCGCCGCTCTGCGCGTAGCGCCTTTCAAACTCTACCGGTGACAGTCCGCCAGCGGAACCATGCCGGCGGATCGGGTTGTAGAACATCTCGATGTAGTCAAACACGTCCGATGCCGCCATGGCGCGTGTCGGGTAGATCCGCCGCTTGATCCGCTCCTTCTTCAAGACGCTGAAGAAACTCTCGGCCACGGCGTTGTCGTGGCAGTTCCCGCGTCGGCTCATGCTCGGCACCATCCGGTGCGCTTTCAGGAACGACTGCCAATCGCTGCTGGTGAACTGACAGCCCTGGTCGGAGTGCACCATCACGCCAGGACCGGGCTTGCGCCGCCAAGCCGCCGCCACCAGTGCCTGCAGCACCAGATCGCTGGTCATCGTCGAAGCGGTTGCCCAACCCACGATCTGGCGCGAATACAGGTCCATCACCGCCGCCAGGAACAGCCAGCCCTCGTAGGTCCGGATGTAGGTGATGTCCGTGACCCAGACCTTGTTCGGTGCCTGTGGCCCGAAGTCCCGGTTGAGCACGTTGGCCACCACGCCCGCCGGGCCGCCGCGATGACGCGGCTTGCGGCCATAGCCGACTTGGGCACGCAGACCTTCTGCCCTCATCAACCGCAAGACGCGGTGCCGACTGCATTGCTCGCCGGCCTCGCGCAGGTCCAGGGTGATCTTGCGATAGCCATACACCGTGCCGCTGGCCAGCCAGTGGTGCTTGATCAGCCCCAGCAGACGCTGATCTTCGCGCTCACGAGCGCTGGCGCCATGGCGCAGCCAGGCGTAGTAGCCGCTGCGCTGCACGCCAAGCACCCGGCACATCGCCACCAAGCGGAACTCCCGGGCGTGCGCGCGCATGAACGCGTACTTCGCCCTTACCCCTTGGCAAAGTACGCGGCGGCTTTTTTTAGGATGTCGCGCTCCTCGGTCACCCGCCGCAGCTCAGCCTTGAGCCGTCGGATCTCGGCCGAGTCGCTCGGCGCAACCGTGGCTCCAGGGGCCGGTACCGTCTTCTTGGCCGCCTGCACCCAGCCATACAACGTGTGCTTGGGAATCCCGATCCGGGAGGCGACATCCACGACCGTGAAGCCACGCTCGATCACCTGCTTCACCGCTTCGGCACGGAACTCATCCGTGTACTGCTTGCTGTTGCCCATAAACACCTCGGTCATTGCCATGAATTATGGCAACCGGATGTCTACGAAAGGCTGGCCGGTCCATGCGCGTGCCCTCGGGCCAGACGTGCACAGTGGCCGCCAAGTATTTCGTGTTGGCTGGGGGAGGAGTTGAAAACGCGCGCTTGCTGCTGTTGTCCAACACGGTGGCACCCCACGGCTTAGGTAATGAGAGGGATCTGGTCGGCCGCTACTTCATGGAGCATCCCTCGTGCCGGTGGGGCGTTTTGCACACACCAAGTCCCGAGTCGATAACGCGGCCCTATGATCGAACGGGCGGCAAGGGTGCAAGGCCGTGCTTTCCCGAACTCTGCTTGTCAGAACGCGCCTTGAGGTCGTATCGCCTACTCAATGCGCGCGTACGGCCGTTTGCCGTGGAAGGGCCGGTGCCTGCGGGTTTGCAGGCGTTGCGCAACTTCCGGCGTGCCTTGCGCGCACCCTCCCACGATGAATCGATGGCCATCCACGGACCATTAGCATCGGCGCAGCCAACCGTGTCTGACACACGTCCCTCCCTGTCGCTGCGTGCGCAAGTCAACGCGCTTGCCACTGTGGCACGGCATCCCACCCATGTGATGCGCGCGTGGCAACGCAAGCGTCATGGCCGCTATCCGGTGGCGACCGAGCGCGTGGATGTCGTCGGATACTTCGAGCAAGCGCCCAACCCGGATAGCCGCGTGCGCTTAAGCCAGGAGCTGGATGCGATGGGGCAGCGGCGCGTGGAGCTGGACTGGCGCCTGACGCCGCTGGATTGGCACACGTATCGCTGCGCAGCCACCCTCTTTGGCGATGCACTCGCTAAGGCCAGTGAAGGCCAGTTCCAGATCGCGCCGTGGCTGTCGGAAGCAAGGAGCGAACCGGCCGCCCTTTACGGGACCGCGCATCATATGGGGACCACCCGCATGGCCCGCTCCCCCAACGAAGGGGTAGTCGACGTGCAGGCACGCGTCTACGGATTAGACAACGTGCATATCGCCGGCAGCTCGGTGTTTCCCACAGGTGGCTGGGCCTTTCCTACCTTCACGCTGGTGGCCATGGCATTGCGGTTGTCTGACCATCTTCATGCTTTGCTCTAGGCTCCGTGGACCACTCTCAGGATGCTAGGCCCGGGCGCCGCCTGTGGCCGATCGTCTGCGGTCGTCCTCGGATAGACTAGGTCCGTCAACGCGATATCGGTCTCCAGGCTTACAGCCTCGGAAGAACGCGTGTGAACGTAACTTTCGTGGATCAAACTTAGATGATGACCTCAGCCTCTGCGATGGATGCGGCCGCAGACCGCATGGAAAACGAGCGCGGCAAAATGGCCTTGGCGGCTGGCGCGGTGTTAGGGACGTGGCAATGGGACGTCAAGACCGATCAAGTGACAGTCGATGCGGCCTTGGCACTAGCTTTCGGTCTACCCCACGAACCGCCGCAGGGGACAGTGAACTTAAGCGATCTGATTGCGGCGGTACATCCGGATGACCAGGACGCGTTGAAATCGGCCATTGCACTGGCAATGCAAGTCGGTGGTCGCTACAGCCACCAGTACCGCATCAAAACCGCCAATGGCCATTGGCGTTGGGTGGAAGCGGTGGGTTGGATCAATCTTGATAGCCAAGGCAAAGCCAGCAGCTTTCCCGGGATCTTGATCGATATCGATGAAAAGCGGCGGTTTCAGCAGGAGCGCGATCACGCCGAGAGTCTACTGAACACCTTCGTCGAAGCGGTACCCGGCGTGGTGTATGCCAAGGATCGACAAGGGCGCTTGCTTATAGGTAATCGCGGCACCACCGAACTGATTGGCAAACCACCTGGCGAGTACATCGGAAAAACCGATGCCGAGTTATTGGAAGATCCCGAGCAAGCCGCTGCCGTCATGGGAGCCGATGAGCGGATCATGTCCACCGGCCTGGCCGAGCAATTGGAGGAAGAAGTTAGCTTCCCCGATGGTCGTCGTGCGTTCTGGCTTTCGACCAAAGCACCGCTGCTGGATGCTCAAGGTCAGGTCGTTGGTCTGATCGGGGCTTCGCTGGATATCACGGATCGGAAAACTGCCGAGGCTCAGCACCGGGAAACTCAGTGCGTTATCGACTGGCAGCTCGTGCGACCAACGATGCCATCTGGGATTGGCAGATGGCTGATGGCCATGTGATCTGGAACGAGGCCATTACCACGCTCTTTGGCCACCCGATCAACGAGAGTTCGGCTCAATGGTGGCTAGAGCACATCCATCCCCAGGATCGCCAGCGCATCGATGACAGCATCCATGCGGTGATCGAGCAGGGGGGCGAAGCGTGGTCGGCTGAATATCGCTTCGCCCGCGCCGACGGTACCTACGCTGACATCTTGGATCGGGGCACCGTATTACGCGGTCCCGGCGGCGCGGCCTTGCGCATGATCGGCGCCATGCTCGATCTAAGCGAGCGCCGCGCGACAAAGAGTGCTTTGGCCGAAAGTGAAGAGCGTCTGCGCTTGGCGACCGAAGCCTCTGGAATCGGCTTCTGGGACGTGGATCTGGTCCATGATGTGCTCATCTGGCCGGCACGTACCAAGGCGATGTTCGGCATCTCCGCCGACGCTCCGGTTTCTCTGGCTGACTTTTATGCCGGCCTGCACCCTGAAGACAGCGAAAAGATCGAGGAAGCATTTGCCAACGCTGCCGATCCGGACGAGCGCGCCCTCTACGATGTGGAGTACCGCACCGTAGGTAAGGAAGACCGCGTTATCCGCTGGGTGGCGGCCAAAGGCCGAGGCGTCTTTGAAGGCGATCGGTGTGTGCGGGTGGTGGGTGTCGCGATCGACATAACGGCGAAGAAGGATATTGAGACCCAGCTGCTCCAGCTCAACAACCAGCTTGAATCGCGCGTCCAAGAGGAAGTGGCCGAGCGGGCGAAGATGGAAGATGCCCTTCGTCAGAGCCAGAAGATGGAGGCGGTGGGGCAACTGACCGGGGGCATCGCGCATGATTTCAATAATATGCTGGCCGCGATCATTGGACCGCTGGATCTACTGAGTGATCGCATCAATCCTGACGATGCACGGGCGAAACGCTATGTAGACATGGCAATGGAGGCTTCCCGACGCGCAGCCCAGCTCACCCAGCGTCTGCTCGCCTTCTCCCGTCAGCAGCCCCTGCGTCCTGAGTCGCTGGATGCCAACAAGTTGGTGGCCGGCATGTCCGACCTGATCAGTCATGCGCTGGGCAGTAGTGTGCAGTTGGAAACCGTTCTCTCCGGCGGATTGTGGCGCACCAAAGCCGATCCCAATCAGTTGGAGAACGTGATTCTCAATCTGGCCGTCAACGCCCGTGACGCCATGCCCGAGGGTGGGCGCCTGACGGTCGAAACCGCCAACTGCTATCTCGACCATACCTACGCGGCAGATCACGCGGGCATTAACGCAGGCCAGTACGTGCTGATATGTGTTTCGGATACCGGAAGTGGCATGCCGGCCGAGGTTATTGAGAAAGCCTTCGATCCCTTCTTCACCACCAAGGAGGTGGGGCAGGGAACTGGGCTTGGATTGTCGCAGGTGTACGGCTTCGTCAAGCAGAGCGGTGGGCACGTCAAGATCTATTCCGAGTTGGGCAGCGGCACGACGATCAAGGTGTATCTGCCGCGACTGCAAGGTGCAGGTACTGATGCCGGCACGTCGGTGGTTTCCAATCCGCTGCCGCGTGGCGAAAGTCAGGAAGTTGTCTTGGTGGTCGAGGATGAGCCGGCGGTCAGGCAGTTTTCCGTGGACGCGCTCACTGCGCTTGGCTACCACGTCCTGGAGGCGGACAGTGCAGCGGCCGCACTGCAAATTCTGGAGACCGAACCGGGGGTCAGCCTACTGTTCACCGACGTGGTCATGCCTGTCACGAATGGACGCAAGCTGGCTGATGAGGCTTGCCGAAGGTGGCCGCATCTGAAGGTGTTGTTTACCACCGGCTATAGCCGAAATGCCGTCGTGCATAATGGGGTGCTGGACCCGGGCGTTCACCTGATCGTCAAACCCTTTACCGTGCAAGAGTTGGCCACGCGGGTGCGGGACGTGCTGGAAGGGAGGAGTTAACCCCTCGAAGGGCTCTCGACATGGCTTAGACACCGGCTACCGGACGATGTCCAAAACCAGCCGGAGTGAAGCATGGTCCTTCTACGAATATCAGCCGCATGCCTGATCGGCATGTCCTTTTCTGCAATGGCCGCCGAGCCCAGCCGTCCTATGGCGGACATGGCAAACAACAGCGCCACCAGCACGGGCGTGGCAGGGCTTCTGCGCGCCCAAGTGCTGTTGGATCGCGCTAACTTTTCGCCAGGGGAAATCGACGGTCAAGCCGGATCCAATCAAGCACGTGCGCTTCGAGGGTATCAGCAGGCCCAAGGTCTACCTGTCACCGGCGAACTGGACCAAGCGACCTGGACCGCGCTCAACGAAGGCGCGCCCGCTGCGGTGGTCAGTTACACGGTGACAGCAGACGACGTGGGCGGCCCTTATGGCAAAGTCCCCCAAGACATGATGGCTCAATCCAAGCTGCTGGCCTTGGGATACGAGTCCATCGAAGAAGCCTTGGGTGAGCGGTTTCATGTCGCGCCCGCGCTGCTCAAGCAGCTAAATCCTGGGGCGGATTTTTCCAAGGCAGGTACCAATCTATGGGTTCCCAATGTCGGTGACGTCGCCCCCTTGCCAAAGGCGGCCAAAGTGGTGGTCGACAAGTCCGATTCCACGCTGGCCTTAGTCGATGCCGGAGGCAAAGTGTTAGCCCAGTTTCCCGTCTCCTCGGGCAGCGAAAAGGATCCGTTGCCGCTGGGGGAATGGAAGATCGTCGGCACCGCGGTGAATCCGACATTCCACTACAACCCGGAGTTGTTCTGGGACGCCGATCCTTCCCATGCCAAGGCCAAGATTGCCGCGGGCCCTAACAATCCCGTGGGCACGCATTGGATTGACCTCTCCAAACCGCATTACGGTCTGCATGGTACTCCGGTGCCCGCTAGCATAGGTAAAGTCCAGTCCCACGGCTGCGTGCGTTTGACCAACTGGGACGTTAAGCGGGTGGCTGCGGCTGTTGCACCTTCCACCCCTGTCCGTATGCAGGACTAGCCGTGAAGTACGTGCTTGGCCTGGTGGTGTTGATCATCCTCGCGGTCCTTGTGTGGCCGGGCGTGAGCATCAGGCCAACGCCGCACGGACGGCCCGTTGAAGCGGCCCAATCGGGACGGGAAGCCATCTCACCCACGCTACCTGCTGCGCCAAAGTCACCTGCCCTCGTGCCGGATCGATCGCTACTGGCGGCTCGCGAATCTGAAACGCAATCCTCCGAGGGGGACGTCAACTCCCTTCAGATGCCAGTGCAGGGTGTCGTAGCAGAAGGGCTGACTGATACGTTCACCGATGCCCGGAGTGAGGGTCGATCGCACGATGCCATCGACATCATGGCCCCTGCGGGCACACCTGTGGTGGCTGTGGCGGCCGGCCATATCGAAAAGTTGTTCACCAGCGAGCGGGGCGGGTTGACGATCTATCAGTTCGAGCCTTCCGGGCGTGTGGCGTACTACTACGCCCACTTGCAGTCTTATGCCCCAAACCTGGTGGAGCAGCAGCAGATCAAGCGAGGGCAGGTGATCGGCTATGTAGGCTCGACGGGAAACGCCAGCCCCCAAGCTCCGCACCTGCATTTTGCCGTGTTCCTGCTTGGCCCCGAAAAGCGATGGTGGGAGGGGCAGGCGATCAATCCCTATCCACTGCTGACGAATCCTCGACCTTATTGAGGCGCGTGCTTTGGCCCGGATCTTGAGCTTTGAACAGGAAATCCTTGATGCTCGGGCCAAGTTGGTTCATGACGCAAAATGGCAGGAAATAATCAGCAGACTTGATTCTGCCATCGGAGCCGTCGGCCTCGTGGACCACAATGCGTAGAAACGCCACGCCACTCCCTAGGTCAAACCCGCGCACGTGTAGGCCTTGGTAGAGATAGCGTGCCTTTTCCATGCCGGCTTGGGGACCTGGCATCCCACGTCGTAACGGCAAGGTGGGGAGAGAATGTATCCGTAGCAGCCCTTGCTGCTTCCGGACAACGATTTCACCTACGGCTGATGTCGGGGCGCGTAATGGAGCACGCTGCGACTGCCGAGCCGCAATTCGGCCTCGGCTTCGTGGCGGGCGTAATCTTCTGGGGCGGCTTCAATACGGCGTTGGAGGCGACCAATACGGAAGCGTTCTGCACTAGCTGCCACGAGGTGCAGGACCAGGCATTCGAGGAACTTAAGACCGCCATCCAGTACGCCAATCGCTCGGGCGTGCGCGGCACCTGTCCCGACTGCCAAGTGCCGCACAACTGGACCGGCAAGTTTGCGCAAGATGCAAGCCTCAAAAGAGGTCTGGGGGCAGGATCTTCGGCACCATTAACACACGCGAGAAGTTCCTCGACAAGCGTCTGATCGTGGCCCCGCACGAGTGGAACCGGCGGAGGCCAACGATTCACTCGAGTGCCGTAACTGCCACGACCACGATTCGATGGACCTGACCCGCCAGGGATCACGTGCCGCCCAGCACGAGCTATGGCTCGGCGCCGGCAAGAAGCCTGCATCGACTGCCCGCAAGAGCGTTGCGCTTCAATTGCGGAACATGACAGGTGTACCGTAGGGCTAAGGCGGCATAGTGGGAGGACTCAACCGCGCACGCGGCACATAACCAAAATCATCTTTTGCGCATGAGCTGCGAAAGCGTTAGCTCTTGCTGCAGAGCGGCAATAGCAATCATACCCATTACTTTAGATCCGAAAAAAAGCCGAGGGGATGATGGGCGCGAGCAACGCTGTATGCATACCCAAGCACGATCGCGCCCAGTAGGAACCAGCCCCATCGCGGTAAGCCCGGTGGCTGATCACTGATCATGAATTGCCGACATGCAACAAAGAAGGCCAAAGCCACCATCTTTACGATGAGCCAGCCATTTGAATACATTGCAGCTGGCAAGATGGTAAGTAGCATCAGTGCTGCCGTCAGCAAAGTGAGATCGACCGTCCAACTGAGATACTTCATGAGTGCACGCACGTTTGCCAGAGAGGGTCTAGAAGCGGCTACAAATGAAGCCAAGAAAAAAGCACCGACCATTACCCCTAAGAAGATGTGGGCGGCTTTGATCTGCAAGTAGTAGTGGACCATTGAGCGAATCCTCGTACGCAAATGAGGGGAAACCATGTGCGCGTGCAGCATGAATTCACAATGATTTTACGAACTTTGCGCAGGATAGTGAGAGCCATCATCACCAAGGAGTGAACATGGACGCCACCAAGAAGCTTTGGCTGGGACTAGGCACGCTGCTGGTCGTGTCCTTTGCCGTACTGCTGTGGGCAGGAACCGAGATCTTCAGAACAGCGCCCCCTATCCCCGAGCGGGTGGTGGCGGAGGATGGCCGAGAGCTTTATACACGCGCAGACATCGAGCGGGGCCGCCAGGTCTGGCAGTCCATGGGCGGCATGCAACTGGGCTCCATTTGGGGGCATGGGGGCTATGTAGCACCCGATTGGAGCGCTGACTGGCTGCACAGGGAAGCGGTCGCGATTCTCGATGCTTGGGCCCCTGCAGCAGGTGCGGCCACTTACCGGGAATTACCTCCAGAGCAGCAGGGCATGCTAAGAGCCCGCCTGGAGCCATTGATTAGATCAAACACCTTTGATCCCAAAACGCGTGTCATCACGGTCCCCGACGTCAGGGCTGATGCGATGGCGAAGGTCGCCGCCCATTACGTGAGCTTGTTCGGCAACGATCCCGAGACGGTGGCGCTTCGGGAAGCGTATGCGATGAAGAACGATACGGTGCCCAATGAAACCCACCGTAAAGCCATGACAGCATTCTTCTGGTGGACCGCATGGGGGGCTGGTACGGAGCGCCCCGGTCCTGCTGGGGAATCGATTGCGCCGGTGCAGGCGGGGGTGTCGCCCCAACGTGTAACGTATACAAACAACTGGCCCAGCGAACCGCTGATCGGCAACCGCCCGCCACCCTCCCTGTGGGTCTGGTCCGCCTTTAGTGTGCTGTTTCTGATTGCTGGTATCGCGTTGCTGGGTTGGCATCACGCGCGTACTCGGGACGAGGACGAGCCGGCGCTACCGGCTGTAGATCCGTTAGCGACGCTGCGGATCACGCCGTCCATGCGCGCAACGGCTAAATATTTCTGGGTAGTGCTGGCCCTGTTCCTACTGCAAATCTTGTTGGGTGCCATCACAGCGCATTATCAAGTAGAAGGGCAGGTGGCGTACGGCTACGCGCTATCCGATGTCTTGCCCTATTCCATTACACGTACATGGCACACCCAGTTAGCAGTGCTATGGATCGCGGTGGCATGGCTGGCAACAGGCCTATATATCTCACCAGCATTGTCCGGGCACGAACCGAAGTTCCAGCGATTGGGCGTGAACTTCCTCTTTTTCTCGCTTTTGATCATTGTCGTGGGCTCCTTCACTGGGCAGTGGCTGGCAGTAATGCAAAAGCTCGGGCTGGAACACAACTTCTGGTTTGGCCACCAAGGTTGGGAATACGCCGACATGGGGCGGTTCTGGCAGTGGTATCTGTTTATCGGTCTGCTGCTTTGGCTAGTGCTAGTAGGTCGGGCGCTATGGCCGGTGTTGCGTGGCCCCAAAACCGAGACACGCACCGTAGTGGGCCTCCTGTTTTTGTCTACCGTGTGTATCGGCCTGTTCTTCGCTTCGGCACTGATGTGGAACGAACACACCCACATCTCCGAAGTGGAGTATTGGCGGTGGTGGCTGGTCCATCTGTGGGTAGAGGGCTTCTTCGAAGTCTTTGCGGCCGCAGTGATGGCGCTGATCTTCGTCAAGCTGGGTCTGGTCGGTCCGAAGTCCGCCACAACGGCGGTGATGTTCGCCACCATCATCTTCATGTCTGGTGGCGTCTTGGGCACCTTGCATCACCTGTACTTCGTCGGTACGCCCACCGCTGTGGTGGCCCTCGGCGCAAGCTTCAGCGCGTTGGAGGTCGTCCCCTTGGCCTATTTGGGTTTTGAGGCCTACCACACCTATCGTATGGGTAAGGCGACGCCATGGATGGATCGCTATCGCTGGCCTATCCTTTTTTTCATCGCGGTATCGTTCTGGAACTTGGTCGGCGCGGGCTTGTTCGGGTTCTTGATTAACCCGCCGCTCTCGCTTTACTACATGCAGGGTCTGAATTTGACTCCGTTGCATGGTCATACCGCCCTGTTTGGCGTATACGGCATGCTGGGTATCGCGCTAGTGTTGTTCTGCTTGCGCGGTTTGCGAGGTCAAATGCGATGGAACACAGGCGCATTAAAAGCCGCCTTCTGGTGCTTGAATATTGGGTTGGCACTGATGGCTGTGCTTACCCTGTTGCCCCTGGGGACGCTGCAGCTACTTGCCGCTATAGAACATGGTTATTCCTACGCTCGATCAGCCGAGTTTATGCAAAAGCCGATCGTGGAGATGCTGGTTTGGATGCGGGTGCCGGGCGATGTCATTTTCAGCGTGGGAGCCGTAGCGCTGGCGTGGTTCGTCTTGAGGCTCTGGGTATCCCCGGAGCCGCTGGACGTCCCCGGCGTAACAGAAAGGACTGATGGAAGGCCTTGACGAACAGAACGAACGGCGCAGACCGGCCGCTCGGCAGACAACTACAATCTGTCGTGCGGTCAGTGGTTCAAGAAGGATCTTTTCAAGCAATCATTACGTTGCTGGAGCAGTCGATGAGCAAGTACCTTGCTATCTACATCGGATCTTTGTCAGGGCACCAGAAGAACGAGCGCGGCGAGGTAGACAATGATGAAACGAGAAATCGCCGCGGCATGGAAGCTTGGGGGGCTTGGGTAGTGGAGCATGCGTCTGCTATCGTTGATCATGGCTCTCCTGTCGGCAGAACAATTTGCGCCTCGGTGGGCGGCATCTCCAATACCGAAAACAGGATTACGGCGTATACGATTGTTGAGGCAGAGTCGCACGAGGCGGCGGCCAAAATGTTCGAGAATCATCCGCACTTTTCCATTTTTTCAGGCAACAGTGTTGAGATCATGGAGTGCTTGCCGATGCCCAAGGGACCATAAGTGAAAACGTGTATGGCTGCTCGGATCCAGAGCGCCCGATCAGAGGCATCACTGACCCAGTCCCAATTGGCAGAGCATTTGGGTATTAATCGCAGTGCAGTAGCGCAGTGGGAGCGTTTGGATGGTGGCACTCATCCAAGAATTGAGCACCTGAGCGAAATTGCCGAACTCACTGGCGTGCGATTTGAATGGCTGGCTACGGGCCGAGGCACACAGCATGCACGTCGGCGGGGGCAGCGGCCCACTCTGCTATCCGAGCAAGCCAAGAGTGAATTTGAGGCAAGATGTCTGACGTTGCTCAGGCGGCTGCCAGAGCGCCAGCAAGCCTTGGCCACTCAGCTATTAACCGAGTTAGCCCGCGGCTGAAATGAGGGTGCTTTGCCGGCAGTCCGTCAAGAACTCTGACTAGAATGTTAAGGGAGCTAGGACTACTGTTTGACTAGGTCATCCCTACCGTCAAGTTCTCGTATGGCCAGTATAAGTTCCACTACGAGGTCGGGTTGTTGAGTCCGCTGCCCACCTGCCAGAGAAGTACTTTTCCTGCGCCGCGGTCTATCAAGAGTCGGACGGCGATTTATTGACACCATCGTTCGCTACGTGGCACGGAATACCCGCCGACGAGGGAAAGCAAGCGGGCGCCAGCGTTAAAGGCTCGAATCCTAGGGCAGCCTTGTTTTGAACTCGGCGACCAAGCAGGGCGCCGCCAAGCAAGCTGCTATCCCCGCGGGTATCCACAGTGCCCGGTATTCCAGGCTATCGATCACCAAGGCACAGACAACGCCACCCAAAAGAAAGCCTGAGATCACGGTGCAACTCATGACCAGTCGTCTGCGGTTAGCGGGTATGCCCCTCAAGGAACGGCCGAGGAAGATGCCCAGGTCCGTGAACATGCCGGACACATGCGTGGTTCGAACCACTGAGCCGCTGTAACCGGTGACGATGGAGTTCTGCAGTCCACAGGCGCCTGAAGCCAAGTAGAGGCCGCTGAAGTTGTCCCCCTCAAGCAGCAACGGAGCAAAGGAGAGCAAGGCGGCCGACAGACCTAGGGCTGCCCCCTCCTGCCAGCCAAGCTTGAGCTCGTTGTCACGCATGATCAGTCCTGTGACGGCGCAACCGGTAACGAACGAGACCAACATCATCGAATAGTGGATGGCTGCGGCCGGGCTACCGTGAGCCAGTGAGATGCCTAGCAACGAGGTGTTGCCCGTGAGATGAGTCAGGCCCTCGTGCTGGAAGCTGATCAGTCCGACGGCGTTAGTGGCTCCAGCCGCGAAGGCTAGTAGCCAGATGCCCGGCCATATCCCCCTCTCATCCGTAACGAAATTGCGGTCGATGGTGGACATGCCAGATCGCGTGCTCAACCGGCGGCGCGAGCCCAGCTGGGTGCTTGCCAAGCGTAAGTGCGGCGAGGTGGGGCGGGCACGACGGGCGGGATCAGATCTTCACGACCGCAGGCGGCGGCGATAGCTCTCTGCCGCTGGAGCACCCAACGAGCGGCCCAGCTCCTACCGTATTCCGCCCGTCGCACCGCCACTTGATGCAGGCCTATGCCGGGTGCTTCCAGCAAGGTATCCACTCGCCAGCCCGACCCGACCGGAGCCACCTTCACTAGCGGGTGTGAATCAAGGAAGAGCGTAAACTCATCCCGATCTTCCTGCCAGCGGAAATCCGGTGGCAGCTTGTTGCTGACGGTCATGACAGTCTCCGTGAGGTAGGCTGTAAGAACGTGGAGCATTGCCCGTGGATGTGGCGTCAACGTCAGGCGCGGCGGTGGTTGAGAGACATCACGTGCGACGCTGATAAGCGGCGCGCACCTTGGAGACATGCAAGTTGCCCGGCACATGCCAGCGCCATGGATGCTCCACGCCTTTGGATATGCCAATGCGCGGCGTCGCGGCCGGGGTAACCGGCGGCGGAACGCCATCATCCATTAACCAGATACCGTGATCGCGAGCAACAAGATCCGCACCATTGAGTTCGCCTGTGATACCTAGCGCCTGCGCCAGGCGCCCTGGGCCGCTTCCCAATTCTCGATCGCCTCGCAGGTGGCCACGAGCCTGGCGAATCGCATCCACGCACTGAACCGGCTCAATGGCACGCAACAGTACGCCCACCCCCTCTCCGACACCTCCGCACACCGTATTGGCGCACCAGTGGATCCCATAGCTGAAGTACACGTACAGATGGCCCGCCGGCCCGAACATGGTGGCGTTGCGTTGCGTTTTCCCCCGGTAGGTGTGCGCAGCGGGGTCAGCGGCCCCACAGTAAGCCTCCACTTCCACGATACGGCCTGCGCGGCCGTCAGCGACCACGACCAGTTTATTAAGCAGGGCAGGGGCGACCACGCGAGGATCACGTTGATAGAAATCCCGGGGCAACGGCACGCCCATTACGACCCCGAGAACGACGCTGTCGCGGGATGGGCCGCGATCACTGCGGCGATCTCCTGCTGATGACACCGCGCCCAGCGCGTGAGCCAGGCCTTTCCGCGCTGCAGGGAGGGGACGGCAATACGCGAAGGAGGATCGCCCATGGGCGCGAGCTGATGCGTCAGGGTTCGCACCACCCATGCGTGACCCGCCGGCTCAACCTGTGCCAAAGGCACGTGGTCCATCGTGAGCACCACGCGGGCGCCCTCGTCGCGCCAGGTGAATTTGGCGGGCAGTGGAGTGTCGCCTGTCACCGATGAGTTTCCTAAGCGAGATTCACGGCCACGCTAGGGATGCACGCGTGGACACGTCGTCAACTGACCATGTCCCTGAAATGCGACCTTCTGAGGTAGCACCGTTTAAGCCTCCGCAAGTTATCTGCGTCGACGTTGTCTTCACTTCGATCAAAGACCAGAAGCATTGCCAAACGAACACAAACCGCTTGTAGATAACCCAAATACTGCTTGCTACATCATTTTATAGCGTCTTGATAGTTTCGCCGCCGGCGTTGGTCAGGGCATCACTGGCGCGGTCGCGTTGGTCGGTATCCATGGCATGTACGATGACCGCTGAGCGGCCGTCACGCAGCGCGCTCTTGACCGCGTTCACGTAGGGCGAGTGATCCGGGCGCAATGTGACGAGCCCCCCGAGCATGGCACCGAAGACGCCGAAGAAGGCGACGATCACCACGGCCGAGAGGACCGGGGAGTTGACTACCGCGGCAATACCAGCGCCGCGTAACAGGCCGTAAGCCAAAATCCCGACCACCAGCCCAGCGAAGGCCATCTTGTAGTGTGCAATCAACATGGTTCGGAAAATGCCGTGGCTTTCTGGCTCCAATTGCCTACCGAGGTGCGCATCGCCTGGCGTGACGACCCGCACTCGACCAGGTGTGAGATGTAAGTCACCCGTCAGTCGCGCGGCCGCATTGCGCGCGCCCGTCGCATCGCGAAAAATTGCCGCGACTTTGCTGTCGGAAACTTCGCCGGTCAGCGGGGAGAAAATACTCATGGCCTGCTCCGTTTCGGTAAACCGACGCTAGGCGGTAGGACGTCAATTCGATGTGAATCCGGCAATGGTCTCAACTTGGGGGCTGGGCATCGGCAGAACACGCGCGGGAGCCGCACGCGATGCGCCGACCGCGGTATCCGCGTCGCGAATTGCCTCCGGCGGCGGCGACACAGCATGATCAGGCGCCGGATCCACAACGCTCGCCCCAGTCCATGGGGTGGTAGAGGTGGTGGCCTTCGTTCTGCGCCACAGCATCGAAGACGGCTTTGAGCCTTGCCGCTCGGGTCGCCGGCGTCCGCGATCTTGCACGGTTCTCAATTCTGGCAGCACTTAGTTTCCGCGAGCCCCATGCGTTCGGCCGTCCCCGTTACGCGGCCGCAGGATGCGCATTCGCAATGGCCTCTCGATGGCGGCCATCTGCGACACGCCATGGTGGATGACCACCTCCCGTTCCGTGCGGGTCGCCTCGATGTCCATCCCTATGACCTCAAACACGCGCGTGAGCACATATTTGTGGGTGCCGCTCTCCTCGCATACACCTTGAAGCCGACGCGCTCGGTTTCCACGGCTTGCAGCAGCAGTTCCTGCACTTAGGTGTTGTTGGGCAAGTTTGCCATTGTAGGTGACGTCCGCAGGGGGGGCTCTTTATCGACATAGGCCTGTTATGGTCGTGCAGCTTGGCTCCCGATCACGAGATCTTGATGAGTGTCGGGCCAGCGTCTAGCATCCGGCACGCGCAGGAAATTGCACACGCAGATTAATCGTCTAGTACAAAATGGAGGGCAGGATGGGACATCCGTTGCTGCGTCATAGCCCACATGGCACATCGTGGCATTGGGCTGAGCAGCTTGCGTCATTGCCATCGAGGGAGGAGCTGCAGATACCAAAAGGCGCGTCTCTCCTGCAATCGCGTGAACTCTCCCTTCGCAGCCATATCGTGGTTCAGGGCGCCCTGAAATCCTCGGTCCTAAGCGCAGGTGGCGACGAAACAACACTTGCGTTCCATTTTCCCAGCGAATTGGTTGCACTTCCCAATTCAAGTGCGGGATCGGGCTGCCTGGAGATCGTTGCGCTGGCGGATACACGCGTCTGCGCATTCTCGCTGGACGATCTGATGGCGGACCCACGCATTCTGCGTACGGTCAGGTCGAGGGTGATGCACGCCCTCCTGCAGCGCGTGCACGACGATTCGGACCACATCGCCTCGATGACGCGTCCACGGGCAGTGGATCGCGTCGGCATGTTCCTGGTAAGCCTGCACGATCGCACGGCGCGCTCCGAGCGGGTGCCAGATTGGCTTATGTTGCCCATGAGTCGCATGGACATCGCCAACTATCTAGGTCTGGTAATCGAGACGGTGAGTCGAAGTTTCACGAAATTGGCGGCATCCGGCATGATCGCCGTCGAGGGCCGAGGGGTACGCTACCTAGACCTTCCTCGTCTTCGACGCATGTGCGAGGGTGGTGCACGAGACATGGCGTGAGCATGCAAACGCCTCACCACGTGATGATCATGACGATACCGTGGGCTACTCTTGATGGCAAAGCCCCGCCGAAGCAATTCGTCTTTGACGACGTGGTAGACCTTTTCGAGCGTCTCAATGGAGAAGCTGATCGGAGTCTGTTCCCTCCCCAGTTCTGAGGCTGAATCGGCTTCATGTGGATCGCTGGCACTATTGCGGAAGTGCCGCCAACTTGCCTGGCGCAAGGAAGATCACCTTGACCGAGCCGGAGTTTGATCTATATAACTATTTCATCCTGGCCAAGCGCCTGCTGGCAGGCCTGCTTAGGGTGCGCCCTCTCTAAGGCTATTTTGCTTATGCCCTACACTAGACGATGAGCGCGCCTGGCGTTCGTACAAGAGATTTTAATGAGCAAGCCGACCTTGGACTCCATCGCCTCTGCCAAAGCCCAGCTTGAGGAAGAACTGCGAAAGCTGGAAGAGCAAGAAGTGCAGCTGCGCCAGCAGCAATCCAGCGATGCCTACGCCGAGGTGATGAGTCTGCTGGCCCAGTACGGAGCGTTGTTCACGGCCAAGCAAAAAGTCGACATCGTTACCGCGGCTGGATCCGCCAGCCCCGGCCGCGCGAAAAAGGCGGCGCCGAGCAAGGACATTGCGCCCAAGTACTGGTTGCCACATTCCGGCGAAACCTGGACCGGTCGCGGTCGCCCCCCGCGGGCCTTTACGGCTTGGGAGGGCACGGCCGCCTACAAGGAATGGAAGGCACGCCATCCCAACGAGAAATTTCCCAAGTTCCCCGGCTAAAGCAGGGGGCTTGAAACTGATCGGCCGCTGTTTTTAGAATTTGCGGGGGAGGCGGTTCTGGCCAGTGAATCATGAAAACGATCGTCGATAACGGGGCGGCGCTGGAGCTCAGCTCCGAGCAAAAGCGAACCAACTTTGACATCGCCTACTGGCAGGCGCGCTACAGCTTTGCCACTGGAGCCGGGTCCGCCCGGTTCCATGGGATCACGGTGGGATTCCACCCTTCCGAAGAGGCCGCCGAACGCGCTGCGTTGAGCGAGGCGCGCGAACAGGGATGGGGCCGGCGCCCTGATTAGCGGGTGGCTCGCCCTTGTTGCACACCCTCCATTATCGACTCTAGCGTAGGCGGTGCTATCCAGTATTGGTCCCCTAGCGCCGTGGCAATGGTGGTGAACACGCGCGTCAGGGCGCTATCGGGTAACGAGTGTGAGGGCGAGAAGCACAGCTTGCCCTCGTAGGAGCCTTGCGCCAGTTTCAATCGCCGCGGCAGCTCGCTGGCCAGGGTGTATTTGAGTATCTCAGCATTGCCGGGGTACTGCAGGCAGACCGAGGCCATGCTGCGGACCGTCGCCCAGCACGCATAGCGCCAGTGGCCCAAGCCGTAGCGGGCATCGTTGGGCTCCAGTAGCGCGCTCAGGCCTGCCAGATAAACGTCGCTAAAGTGATGGATGCGCAGTTGGTGTTGCAGGTAGGCATGGATTTCCTGGGGCAGCAGTTCCTGCCACACCCGCAGCCAGGTGGTAGCCAAGGCGCTTTCGTGCGCTTGGGTGGCCAAGTACGTCCGCAGCTGCTCCTCTACCTCTTCCAGCGGCGCATACGACCAGGTATAGGTCCAGGTCTGCTTTTCCCCACCGACCACGGGGAAACCATCGCACTGTCCGGGCAGATCCACCCGGATCAGTCCGAGCGTTCCCAGCACCGTGAGCACGGACTGCGTGCCCTCGACCGTGGGTGCCAACCGCATAGGGGAGTGGTGAGCTTGGATTAAGGCAAGCAGGTAGAGCGCGCCCCGGCCGCCGAGGTGGATGACGTCTGGAATGAGCGGCGCATCCGGACGCGGCGGGACGGCACGAACCGGCTTTGTTCTTTTCATGGGTCCAACACACCGGCCGGAAGGGGCGCAGCCCGATGCAGGAGGCCTTCATCGCGTTGCCTACCATCTAAGAATATCTTAGTATCCAAGCGTCCGTCACTTCGCCATCCTTATGCCTTCCTTGAGGGGGCGAAAGTGACCAGGCGGACGGCAGAACTTCCGGTTTTCGCGCGGCGTTTGGCGCTGGCGCGGGAAAGAGCCGGGTTATCCCAACGACAGCTCGGCATCCTGGCCGGCTAGGACCCCGCCGTGGCCTCACCGCGTATCAACCAGTACGAACGGGGCAAGCATGAGCCCCAGCTCAAGACCGCCAAGCAGCTGGCCGAGGTCTTGGGCGTGCCGGCGGCGTTGCTTTACACCGAAGACGAGCTCTTGGCCCAGCTGCTGCTGCAGTGGAACGGGCTTTCCGTGCGCAAGAAGAAGGCATTACTCAAAAGCATCGAGCTGGCCGGCGGCAGTCGGAAAACGCCACGCTGACCTAGCAGCACGCGTCCCAGGCCCTCAGGCATCGGGCTCCATCAGCGAGGCGGCCGGATTGTGGGCTACATCACCGGCCTGGAAATAGCCGATCGCCTGAGCCACGGAGCGGTGTTCGCTCAGCGCCATGAGGGCGGGCAGGGCGATGCCCCGGCGAGCGCCTTCGGTAATGAACCCCGAGCGCAGGCTATGCCCGCCAAAGTCCCCTTCCAGCCCGGCCTGCACGGCACGCCGCTGCACGATGGCCGCCACGGACTTGGGCGACAGCGCCGGTCCCACACGCTCGCCCCAGAGGCGGCGGAACAGGGCGCCCTCGGTGATGCCAGCGGCACTTAGCCACGCTTCCATCGCAGCGCCGGCACGACCGAGCACCGGCTTATCTGGCGTGGCGCTAGCGCCGGGGCCGCTTTGCTGGGTCTTGCTGTGCTCCAGGCGGTAGATGAATGCTGCAGGCCCGACACGGCGCAGGTCTTGCCAGTCGGCGGCGGCGATCTCGCTGCGCCGACGCCCGCCGCTGGCAAAGCCAAACAGCAGCAGCGCCGCATCGCGCCGTCCCTCGAGCGAGTCGTCACAGGTGGCCAGTAGGGCCTCAAGTTCGGCACGGGTGATGGCGCTCTTCTTGTGGGGCCGCTCACCGCGTTTGACCGACGCCCGCCGGCCACGTTTGAGCAACTGACGCACGGCCGGTGCCTCGCACGGGTTGGCCGCCTTGCGGGCCTGGTGGGCTGCCGAGAGCACCGCCACGCGATGCACGACGGTGCTGAGCTTGAAGGCACCGGTCTTCTGCTTCAGGCCCGCGGCCACGAGCTGGGCGTCCAACGTGGGCGGCAACTCCCATACCAATCCTGTCTTGCCGCGGCGGGCCAGATGGTCGACGACGAACTGGACCACGGCGGGCTCCGGGACGGGCAGGGCAATGGGCTGGCCAAAGCGGCCTTGGAACCAGGCAGCCCAGTAGCGCAGGGCGCTGGCGTAGCTGCGCGTGGTGTTGAGCGCGGCCGCTTCGGCCAGCAGCTCCTGCACCGCCTGGCGGGCCTGATGGGCGAGCCGATCAGGGGCCAGTAAGGGGGCATCGGCAGGAACGGGGGCGAGTATGCTAGATTTCATATGTAGTATGTATCTTGCAATACGAAACAGTGATGTTACTTCCGATAACTATCCCTTATCGGAAGTAAAGCACGAACACCCCTTTACTGGTAGTCGGAGAGCGTCATGGCCCGGGGCATTACCGAAAACGACGTCCACTCAGCAGCTGATGCCATCCTGCAGACCGGGGAGCGACCCACGGTGGAGCGCATCCGCGCCCACCTGGGAACCGGTTCGCCCAACACCGTGACACGCTGGCTAGAGACGTGGTGGCAGGCGCTAGGCCCGCGAGTGGCCCGTCACACCACGGCCATCGCGATACCCGCCGCGCCCGATGCGGTAGGACAGCTCGCCCAGCAGCTGTGGGAGCAGGCATTGGCGGCGGCCGACAGCCACGCGCAGGCAGGTGTGGCCGATGCTCACCGGCAGGTGGAGCAGCTTCGCCAAGAGTTGATGACGCAAGACCATGCCCGGGAAACACGGGTGGGTGAGTTCGTCGAGCAGGCGGGCCGGGCCACCCAGCGGGCCGAGCTTGCCGAGCAGCGGCTGGTGGATCTGCAGCACGCCTTTGAGGCACAGCACGCACAGATCGCCGAGCTCACCGGACAACGCCTAGCTCAGCAGGAGCGCGCGGACCGCCTGCAACACGAACTGGACTTGGCGCATCGAACCGCCACCGAGCGCGAGATTTCATGGACCGCCGAGCGCGACGCCATGGCCGAGCACGTGCGGTCGGTGGAGGATCGCGCCCACGCCGAGATCGATCGAGCGCGACAGGAGAGCAAGGACCTGCGGGTGCAAGGGTCAACAGACCAGCGCGCTGCCCAAGAGCGCGAGCATCTGCTGCGGCAGCAGCGCGAAGAGGCCCGCGCCGCCAGCGCGGCGGCGGAGCAGCAGGCCAGCGAACTACGCGGCCGGGCGCAGGCATTGGAGCAGCAATTGGCACGTTTGGCCGAACTACCGGCCGCGCTTGAAGCGCGTCTGTCGCAAGCACGCAGTCGCCCCATCAAGCGCCCCGGCGCTAAAGCAGCGGTGTCTGGACCCACCAAGCGCGCCAGCAAGACTCCGGCGCGTGCACGCTAACCGGAATCACGCCGGTGCCTACGACACCGTCCCGCTAAGCTTCACCTGATTTATGCGGCAGCGCAGGTTCAATGCGGTGCATGAGCACCGCTATCGCCAAGCTTGATAACGTCCGCGACAACCAAGGGCATCAGTGGGTAACGACTCTGGGGAATGGGGGACGCCCCAAGCTTGAGGTGGGCACCGTCGTGCAGATTGAAGCCGTGGCCTCGGGGGATGTGCTGTATGGCTTTGCCGTTGGGGATGACACCGTAGCGGTCTCCGCATGGAGCGATCACGGCACCTTCGAGTTTCATGTGCTCGAGCGCTACGCAGGAAAGACGGTGGTACTCCACGTGGCCGTACGCCGTCACGGCACCGTGGGGAAAAGGCATTCGGACTGGTTGGCAGAAGTGGATGATTTCTGGGTCATCCAATACGAGGTTGCGGCCGAGGATGCACGCGCGTGAATGGGCAGAGGTGTTGCTGGCCACCCATGAAACCGCCAGGCGGTAGCGCATGAAGCAACGTTACCGACACCATATCGAGCGCTTCTGCCAAGCCCGGGGCGTCGAGATTCCCACATCGTTCTATCGGGTGCCGACGAGCCGGTATGCGGCCATTGACGAATCCAAAGTGCCCTCCAGCCTCGTGGCCAAGACCTGGTTCAACAAGGAAAGTCTGTCCTATTACCTGAGCCGCGTGGCATCGCCCGGCACGGTGCGTGCGTTCGATTTCCATGAGGGGTACGAGATGGTCTTCGATGGTCAGGAAGTAAAGCGCGGCCCGCCCATCCCGTTGTGAGCTAGCGCTAGCGGCCACGAGGACACCGCCTCCGAGAACAAGGTAGTTCGCCCCGTCTTCACTCCGGCGGGGCCACTGTGCAGGGCATCAGGAGGCCCCCATGACCATCGCAGGCACGCCCCAGGATCAGTTCGCCCCCGGCGCCCCCAGCCGCCACCCGATCACTCTCCACGTCAACGACCATGCCTACCCCTTGGACGTTCAAGCCTGGTCGACCCTGCTGGATGTACTGCGCGAGCAGGTGGGTCTGACAGGGACCAAGAAGGGCTGCGACCACGGGCAATGTGGCGCCTGCACCGTGCTGATCGATGGCAGACGGCTCAATAGCTGCCTGCTGCTGGCCGCTTTGCAAGACGGTAAGGCCATCACCACGGTTGAAGGCTTGGCCAAAGGTGAGGTGTTACACCCCCTACAGGAGGCGTTTCTCCAACACGATGCCTTTCAGTGCGGCTATTGCACGCCGGGCCAGCTGTGTTCGGCCGTCGGTCTGATCAATGAGGGGCGTGCGCGTACGCGGGATGATGTCCGAGAGTTGATGAGTGGCAACATTTGCCGATGCGGGGCCTACACGCAGATCACGACGGCCGTATGCGAGGTGGCAGGCATCGACCAGAGTCGTGATCCCAATCAACCCATTGTGGTGGGGAGCGTGCCGGCATGAATCCCTTCGACCTGGTTGGCGCAACAGACACGGCAGCGGCTCGACGCGCGCTCGGATCCATCAACCCGAACCAGCCTCGCATTACGCGTCCGCAGTTCCTGGCCGGGGGGACCAACGTGCTGGACCTGATGAAGGCAGGCGTTACCCAACCGCCGCGCCTGGTCAGCATTGCCGATGTTGGCCTGAAGGGCATCACCTGGTCTGAGGAGGAGGGTTTGCGCTTGGGGGCCACGGCGCATAACGCCGACACGGCATACCACCCGCTGGTCAGCCAACATGCCCCGTTGCTGGCGTCGGCGATCCTGGCCGGCGCATCACCGCAAATCCGCAACGCAGCTACCAACGGCGGAAATCTGCTCCAGCGCACGCGCTGCATCTATTTCTACGATGTGGCATTGCCTTGCAACAAGCGCGCCCCCGGCAGCGGTTGCAGCGCCATCGGGGGAGTGACACGGCAGCACGCGATATTGGGCGCCAGCACGGCCTGTATCGCCACCCATCCTTCTGACATGTGTGTGGCGCTGGGAGCATTGGGTGCGCTGGTTGAAGTGGAGGAAGAGGCAGGCAAGCGGCTCATTCCGTTTTCTCGGTTCCATCGCTTGCCGGGCGAGCACCCAGAGCATGACACCGAGTTGCCTGCCGATGCCCTGATCACCGCCATTGTGATTCCGCCCAACGACTACGCTGCCCATTCGGTCTACCTGAAGATTCGGGACCGGGCCTCCTATGCCTTTGCACTGGTCTCCGTTGCGGTGGGTTTGGATCTGTTCGACGACGGCACCGTGCGATCGGCACGCATTGCCCTGGGCGGGGTTGCCCACAAGCCCTGGCGCATTGAGGAAGCGGAGGCACTGCTGGCCGGTGAGCGTCCCAGTGGAGCGGTACTGGACCGCGTGGCCGATCGCATCTTGGACGGCGCTGTGGGGCAGGGGGGGAATGACTTTAAGATTGAACTGGCCCGCCGGTTGATTGCGCGTGGTATCACCGTCGCCGCACGAGGCACGGTGACCAACGACACCGCGCACACGAATGAAGGTAAGGAGCGCCCACATGGTTAAGGCGCTGGACGATCTCCCTACGCCCGTCGCGGCGCCCGGTACAGGGCATGTCCGCAAAGGACAGCCACTCACCCGCATCGATGGACCTGCCAAAGTCCGCGGTCAGGCACGGTATGCGGCAGAGTTTCCTGCACAAGATTTGGCGTATGGCGTGGTGGTCAATACGGCCGTGGCCAAAGGCCGGATCACTGCCATCCATCTCGACGCCGCGCTGGCGGTCGAAGGTGTCTTGGACGTGCTGACGCACGAGCGTCGCCCGTCCATGCGCTCAGCGCGGCTGTTTCACAAGGATATGGTTGCCCCGGGCGGCAAACCGTTTCGTCCTCTCTACGATGATCGTGTGCTCTACAGCGGGCAGCCGGTCGCGTTGGTCGTGGCGACGACCTTCGAAGCCGCCCGTCGCGCGGCCATGCTGGTTCGTGTGGACGTGGAAACCGAGCCCCACGAAACGTCACTTCGCGCCCATCTGGACAAAGGCCATGCACCCAAGGGGTTGAAGTTTGGCTTCAAGCCCCCGCCGAAGGAGAAAGGGGATGCCTCGGCAGCCTGGCACAACGCGCCGTTCCACATCCAGGCAACCGCCTACGCGGAGGCCCAACATCACAATCCCATGGAGCTCTTTGCTACGACCGTGGTGAGAGACGCCAAAGGGCGCATGGTGGCTCATGACAAGACGCAGGGATCTCAGAATTGCCGCTGGTATGCCTCGCACGCGCTAGGCATTCCCAAGTCTCGTCTCACGGTGCGTAATGCCTTTGTCGGCGGGGCTTTTGGCTCGGGCCTTCGACCCAACTATGCATTGCTGCTGGCCGTCATGGCCTCCGAACACCTGGACCGCTCCGTGCGCGTGGTGTTGTCACGCCAGCAGATGTTTACCTTCGGGCACCGACCCGAAACCTGGCAACAGATTCGGCTCTCGGCTGATGGCCAAGGGCGATTGCAATCCATCGAGCACGACGCGCTGACCGAAACCTCCCGGGTAGAGGACTACTCCGAAGTAGTAGTGAACTGGTCAGGGCAGTTGTACGCCTGTGACAACATTCGGCTGTCGCACAAGTTGGTGGATCTGGACCGCTTTACGCCGATGGACATGCGCGCTCCCGGCGCGGCGCACGGCGTACATGCTTTGGAGGTCGCCATTGATGCCATGGCCTATGAGGTCGGCATGGACCCGCTTGATTTTCGGCTGGTCAACTACGCCGATGTCCACCCGACCGAAGACAAGCCCTTTTCCTCCAAAGCCCTTCGGGAATGTTTTGCGCTAGGGGCTGAGCGATTCGGATGGGCGGACCGGCCGCTGGAAACCCGAGCCCGGAAGATAGGGACCGAGTACGTGGGGTGGGGCATGGCAACCGGCACGTGGGATGCCTTGCAGATGTTCGCCCGCGGCAAGGCGGTCTTGGATCGTGAGGGCCGGCTGGTGGTCAGCAGCGCGGCCACTGACATTGGGACGGGCACCTATACGGTGATGGCACAGATCGCCGCCGATGCTATGGGACTGCCTCTTGAGCAGGTCACCTTCCGACTAGGCGACTCGACTTTGCCTGTTGCACCTGTGGAGGGCGGATCCGCCCATGTGGCGACCGTGGGCTCGGCGATCGAAGGCGTCTGCGACAAGCTGCGAGCCGAGCTGTTGAAACTGGCCAAGCGGGATCGGGAAGGGGATTTCCGGGGCTGTAAGGGCGAGGACGTCGAGTGCTCGGAAGGCATGCTGCGGCGTAAGGATGGCGGCGCAGCGATCTCTATCATTCAGCTGATGGCCTTAGCCAAGGACGACACGATCGAGGCCAGTTACCTGCTTTTGCCCAACCAGCGCGAACAGTCCAAGTACGCGCGGGCCACGCATTCGGCGGTGTTTTGCGAAGTGCGCGTAGACGAGGCCTTGGGCACGGTACGTGTTACCCGCGTGGTGAGTGCCGACGTCCCCCCGGTTTTGAGTAGCACGGCGATCTGGAGTCCAATCCCTCAACCCAAGGAGATTGGACGTGAAGAAGCGTTTTTCGGACGAGCAGATCATCGGCTTCCTGCGCGAGGCCGAAGCCGGCGTGGCAGTGAAGGACCTGTGCCGGCGGCACGGGTTCAGTGAAGCCTCGTACTACCTGTGGCGCAGCAAGTTCGGCGGCATGAGCGTGCCGGATGCCAAGCGCCTGCGCGAGTTGGAGACGGAGAACACCCGGCTGAAGAAGCTGCTGGCGGAGTCGCTACTCGAAAACGAGGTGACCCGCGAGGCGCTGCGAAAAAAGTGGTGACCGCACCGGCGAAACGCGAGCTGGTGCGGCATCTGATGGACAAGGGGCTGAGTGAACGGCGGGCACTGGCGGTGGTGCGCATGAGCGCCAGCGCGTTGCGCTACGCGCCGCGACCGGATCGCAACGTCGAGTTGCGCGAGCGAATCCTGGCGCTGGCGCAGCGGCACAAGCGCTACGGCGTTGGGATGATCCACCTCAAGCTTCGACAGGAAGGACGGCTCGTGAACTACAAGCGCGTGGAGCGGCTGTACCAGGAGGCGAAACTGCAGGTACGACGGCGCAAGCGCAAGAAGGTACCGGTCGGCGAGCGGCAGCCGCTCTTGCGGCCGACGGCGGCGAACCAGGTGTGGTCCATGGATTTCGTGTTCGACCGCACGGCCGATGGTCGGGTCATCAAGTGCCTGACGGTCGTTGACGACGCCACTCACGAAGCCGTGGCCATCGAAGTCGAGCGGGCGATCTCGGGTTACCGGTTGACGCGGGTGCTGGATCGTCTGGCCTTGAGTCGCGGCCTGCCCAAGGTGATCCGGACCGACAACGGGAAGGAGTTCTGTGGCAAAGCCATGGTGACGTGGGCACACGAGCGCGGCGTGCAGTTGCGGCTGATCGAGCCGGGCAAGCCGAACCAGAACGCCTACGTCGAATCGTTCAACGGCCGCCTGCGCGACGAATGCCTCAACGAGCACTGGTTCACCAGCCTACTGCAGGCTCGGTCGGTGATCGAAACGTGGCGCCGCGAATACAACGAGGAAAGACCGAAGAAAGCACTCGGCGGGTTGACGCCTGCCGCCTACGCAAAGCAGTTGGCCGAGATCGGCTACAGTAACCCCGGACTCTAAATCACCCCGCTACTGAAAGTGGGGGGACGTCGCGAGCACCACTGCCAGGTACAGCCAGCCCTCGTGCGTGCGGATGTAGGTGATGTCGGTGACCCAGTGCGTGTTGGGCGCAACCACGTCGAACTGCCGATCCAGGCGGTTCGGCGCGACTGTCGAGACCCGGCCACCACGAGGCCGCGGACGACGCCCGTAACCCACCTGCGCCTGCAAGCCTTCCTTCTTCATCAGCCGCGCTACGCGATGCTTGCCACAAGCCTCGCCTAAGTCGCGCAAGTCGTCGGTGACCTTGCGGTAGCCGTAGACCGTACCGCTCTCCAGCCACGCCTGCTTGATCATGCCAAGAAGACGTTGATCCTCGCGATGGCGATCGCTATGCGGCTGGCGCTGCCACGCATAAAACCCGCTGCGCTGCACGCCCAGCACACGACACATGCTTGCCACGCGAAACTCGTCCAGATGCGCCTGCATGAACGCGTACTTCGCCCTTATCCCTTGGCAAAGTACGCGGCGGTGAGTTCAACCCGTCGACGCAACGGCTTGGCTCAGCTTAGCGGCTGGCGTCTGGAAGCCCAAGGTCTTACGAGGTCTTTCGTTGAGACGTCTGGCGATCTTGTTCAAGAATGCCTGCGAATGGCGGGATAGATCCGTGCCGTCGGGGAAGTACTGCCGCAGAAGGCCATTGGTGTTTTCGTTCGAACCGCGCTGCCAAGGGCTTTGCGGATCGCAGAAGTAGACCTGCGTGTCGGTCGCCACGGTGAAGTTCTTGTGGCTGGCCATCTCACCGCCTCGATCCCACGTCAGCGATTTTCGCAGCGCGGTTGGCAGTGTTTTCACTTGCCGGCTCAGCGCCGAGACGACGCTGTTGGTGTCCTTACCCTTCACTTTCACCAGCATCACGAAGCGCGAGTGCCGTTCCACAAGCGTCGCGATGTGGGAATTGTTGCTGCCCGTGATCAGATCACCCTCCCAATGCCCTGGCACGGCGCGATCTTCGACCTCCGCCGGACGCTCCCGAATCGATACCGCGTCGATGATCCCGCCGCGAGGCATCGCGGTGGCCAGCTTTGAGTGGCGCATACGGCGACGCGTGCGCAGGTGCGCCAGGAGTTCCTTCTTGAGCAGGCCGCGCGCCTGGATGAACAAGCTCCGGTAGATCGTTTCGTGCGACACCTGCAGTGCCTGGTTGAGCGGGAACCTCAGCTTAAGCCAGCCGGCGATCTGTTCCGGCGACTACATACAGTCAGCCATTTGGGCACGGCCGCCAAATGAACTGGGCAGTGTCCCCAAATGAACTGGGCACCTCCGCCGAGCATCTGGGCAGTCATTCCTTCGTTCGCCGGATCACGTAACGAGCTTGCAACTCAGAGCCACCCAACCTGCCGCTGAGTACCCGACAATGAGTTATCTCAGTTAATCGCGTACTGGACATACGACCGCCACGCGACTACTCACGGGTCGAAGGTTGTGGACGTTCCAGCCGTACCAGCGATCCGGATCTGCGGAGATGATGATGCTCTGGGCGTCTGAATCTACAAGCTGGACTGTCGCAATCGCATCTTTGCTAACAAGCACTTGAGCTTCTGAGTTGGGCCCAATACCCAGATCCAACATGAAGGATGGTGGAGCCACAGTAAAATGCCCTTTTCCAAGCGGAATTCGAGGTAAAGGTCTATCTTCGGACGCCTCCCACTTGGATCTGTGCTCATCGAACCAGCTCTCAAGGGAGGCGTCGAGACGTTTTTCTTTGAGCTGGTCAACAAGATGCTGACAACGGGCAACGGTACTGTTTTGCTCGGAGAAAAGCGTAACTGCTGCGTACGCGATGCCACCGAGTAGGACCGCTACGACGGCCACAAACGCTATCTTACGCATCTTACTTTCCCTGCATACGGCCAGCCATTTGGCCGCTGGCGCCAAATAGACTGGTGAATGTCGCCAAATGAACTGGGCACCTCCGCCAAGCGTTTGGGAAGCCAGTGCTTCGTTTGGCATGGCACATAACGAGTTTGCAAGGCCGATGGACTCAGCCCTGCGTTGCGTGTTCAACCACGATGCGGGTTGCTGTCACATAAGCGCTAAAGGCGTGAGTTAGCTCTGCAGAAGATTCGGAAACATCGTAGATCCTGAAGCCATCAATTGCGGATCTAACATCGACAGGTTTTCCTGAAGATTCAAGCTCGTGGAATCGCATCCCGAGAGCATTTTTTGCTGGAAGTTCGATTAACCATGGCATCCATAACAAAACTGCGTGACCTTCACGAACGGAAGGCTTCGCGCTGAGTCCGAATGCCATGCAAGCTGAATCACCAATCGCGAACGTAGACACCACCCTTCCATCGACGAATTTTTTGATACTTGAGAAAACACCGGCATTTTCTTTTACATAGCTTGAGATGGCAGCAACCACGTCGGCGTCGCCTGAAAAGCAGATGTCGTTATAGCGAGCAAGAGCTTCCGACCTGAAAGTGGCTCGGGCACGCTCTGCGATCATACTCGCACGTTCTTGAGCAACAGTGCCGTTAGCTTTGAACACTTGTAGAGCACGCTCTGGAGGGAGAAGGCTTTTCCCCTGACTAGCAGCTGCTCTCAAGCCATCTAGATAGGAGGAGACGTAGCCGTCCCCCGCACCCATCGGGCTTCCTGAATCTTTCTTTGCGGACAGTATTTCAGCAGCACGCTCCTCGTCGTACCGATCGAGCTCCTGGCTTTCCTCTTGTGTGGAAAACATAAGGCGACGCTCTTGAAGGACCTTGAATGCGCCGAAACCGCGCATGACAAGTTGTTCCTCGATATGTTTTATGGCCAAGCCCGCCTGAAGAAAACGGAGGTTCCTCAGGGGGTTCTGACTGTTCATTCGTTGCTCTCGGCTGATCGCCATCCACTGACTAGTTTTTTGCTTGAGCCAATACAACCTTGACTGCTGAATCATATGCGCGCAGCGAATGAGAAAACTCTCGCGCTGTTTCGCCACTGTTGTAGAGCGAAAATCCCGCGATAGCGGATCCTACGTCTATTAGTTTCGCTTCACTCAGCGTTGAGATGTGTGCGCCCGCCAAGTTAGCTGCTGATTTTCTTATCAGATATGGCTTCCACGGCATATCGAAGCCGGCTTCAGAAATACGCGGCAACCCGCCGACAGTCATTGCAATGCACTCTTCTTCGCCCACGGAATAGGTGTACAGAACAAGGCCATCACTAACCTTCTTATGGATTAAAGTAGCTCCCGTAGCATTGGCATACGAAGCTACAAGTGCCGCAGCACCTCCAAGAGTCTTGATTTCCGAGGTGTCGTCGGACTCTAGCGTTGCCTCGGCAGCTCGTTGATGTCTACTACGCGCGGCGAACTCCATAACGAGCACGCGAACATCCTCTCGACCCCGCCCAATCAGTTCGGCTGCTTTCATTCCCGGATAAGTCGCTTGTCCCCTCTCGACTTTCGCTCTGATTTCTTGAAGAAATGGAGAGACAAACCCGTCTCCCGCATGATGGAAGGCACCAACATTTCTACGGGCAGTCAGCACTTCGCTCGCACGCTCTCTCTTGAACTGTCGGTACTGATCGATCTCATGCTCGTTTGCGAAAAGGAGAGCTCGCTCTTGCTCGATCAGAAAAGCACGAAACCCTTCCTTCAAGAGTGCAGCTTCAACATGCTCGATCCTCTGCCCCGCCATTAGGAAATTGTAGTTCTCTATCATTTTCTCGCCTCATCGACAGAATGGAGGGCGTACACAGACGGGCAGTCGTCCTGCGGGCGCGTATTGCATGCTTGGCTCTCTCTGATCAGACGGAAGAACGATGAGTCTGTATTTCGGACTCTGGCTAAGAAGCTTCTTGGAGTAGAAGACCAATCCAGAGTTGGCGTTGTGTGGATCATTGAGCACATTGATCTCATAGAGTCTATTGCTGAAGAAGGAACTGGTCCTAACCGTGAATGAACGACTTCCCAAAAGTGTCCTTGCATCCCCCTTTCGATACAGAGGTCCTGCTGCGTCAACGTATCCTTGGACCTGATCGTGCGCGTACACGTACTTGTAGCTGTTCATGTAGCTCTCGGGTTTGATCTCGAAAATAGCCGATCCTACGACTAGGTCTGTGTAGCCATCCCCCCAGCCCATATCGCCAACCCTATTTCGGGTGACGAATCCGGGTCCATATATTGCGGCTTCATTCTGATAGATGATGTCATGCACTTGACGCCCAACTTCAATGTCTTCAGTAAGGCCGTGCAACTCATCGTTGAACGCCCTGCTGAAAGCTGCCTGCATCGCGCCATTGCCGAACTTTCCACCTGTAAGCTCTGACACCGTACCGCCCACCAAGGCAGCTGCTGCAACGCGTGCTGGAGCGGCTCTAACGGCACCGCCACCGATTCCATCAATCATCGGCGACGTTAGCTCAGCTACTCCTGCGCTCAGGAAACCATGTCCGAATTTTCCGCCTTGCAACCGCGACATCACACCGCCGGCCACGCCGTGACTGAGCACTTTGTTGGCGAACTGATCGCCTGTCAGTCCGGTACCGAACACGCCCTTGAAGTCAGCCCCGTTGGCCGCCTGTATCTGCTGGAACTTGGTGCCTATCCCGTAGAAGACCGCAGCTGAGAACGCGCCGAACAAACCGCCCTGTAGCGTCCCCGTGCTTACATAGCCACTGACGAAGCCCACCAGCATGGCCGCCCCCAACTTCGTGAACACTGGCGCCAGATACGGCATGAAGATCGTGCCCACGATGGCGATGATCAGCCCCAGCGCCTGCCGCAGACTGAAGTTGCCGGTCGGATCGGTATAGACAAGCGGGTTGTTGAACACGTAGGTGTAGGCGTTCCAGCTCTGGCCGTTCGTCGGCGCTTGGATCAGCGGATCGGCCTGCAGGAACCGCCCCAGCGTCGCATCGTAGATGCGGCCGTTCATGTGAATGACGTCCGTGCCATCCACGTACTCGTGCCCGGTAAAGCCGCGCGGGGTGTTGGATGAGGCGGAACCGCCTCCGGCCGGGTTTCCGAAGGCGCGTCGCGCACCGAAGGTGGCGTAGTCCAGCGCTTCGGCAACGCTGCCATCGATATTGGCGATGCGGATCAGGCTGCCCAGGTGATCATGGAACAGGAACTTGGTCGCCTGGACGATGCCCCCGACCACGGTTTGCAGCGCCACGCCGGCTACATACCGTCGTGCGCTCTGCAGGCCGTTCTGGATCAGGATTTCCACCCCGCCGATGTACAGCGTCGTGGTGGTGCCGTCCTGACGCTTGTAGCGCTGCCCGTCCGGGCCGTACCAGAACCGCGTGGTCTGGCCATTGCCCATCTGGATCTCGTGGGCCTTGCCATCGGCGGTGTACCGGATGGTGCGGTCGTTGCTGCTACCCGGCGCGTCACGCAGCGTCTGGTTGCCACGGTCGTCGTAGTAATAGAACGTGGCAGCCGCGCCATCGCCGGTCCTGTTGACCGCGTGGGGGCTGTTGGCCACGGACGTGACCGCCGCTGCGGTGGTCGCGGTGCGGGTCAGCGTAGCCAATTGAGCGCCAGCAGTGGGCAGCGCGATCTGCTGAGAAGCCGCTCGCGCCGGTTTGGTTCTGCGCTGCCAACCGCCACCTTGCGGGCGCTCGAAGCCAAGCGACCAACTGTCAGCTTCGTCGTCCCAGCTTGCCCGGTCATCGTCCGCGCTGTAGCGGCGGTAGCGGGCTTCCGGCGCAAGCATTTGACCGCGATTGAGCGCAGGTGCGATAGCGCGTGTCGCTGCACGCGGGAACAGAGAGGGCATCGTTGTTGATTGGCTGGCCAGCGCGGGGATGGCCGTCGCCTGCGCCATTGGCAATGCGCCAACGCACCCGTCGGCACCGGGATAGCCATAACCCAACCCATCCTTGCTGCAGATGTTGCCGAGTTGGTCGTAAGCATTGGCCAGCAGCACCTGGTTGACGGTGATGCCATTGGCCATGGTCAGCCGTCCCTCGGTCACCCGGTTCAGGCTGTCGTAGGTGAACTGCTCCAGGTAGCGGCCTTCCTTCTGGTGCGAGGCCAGGTTGCCGGCCGCATCCCACACATAGCCTTCCTGCACCAGATTGCAGGCGGTGTTGCCGGCACAGATCTGGGTCAAGCGGCCGGTAAGGGCGTGATACTGCCTGCGGACCTCCATGTTCGCTTGGCCTGCACGGATCTCGCGGCTGACGTTGCCCCAGGCATCGGTGGCCAGTGTGCGGTTGTAGGTATCGACTGCACTACTGCAGGAAGGATCCGGATCGAGCGCATCGCTGGCGCACGTAGCTCGAGCACCGCGTGCCCCGAACTCGGTTTTGCTCCACGCACCACTGGCATCGCGCGCCTTCCACGGGCGGCCCAGCGTGTCGTACTGCACTTCAGTGCCGAACATGCCCTCCTCGAGAATGACGCTCATGCCGGCGGGCCGCCCCATGGGGTCATAATGGAACTGTCGGTCGTACTGGGTCGCTGTACCCGCCTGACCCGCCCATGCGGCGTACTGGCCCGTGGTCGTTTCCATCACGGGCTGACCACTTGCATTGACCTGATTGTCGTATTGGGTCGTGGTCTGGCTTTCGATTGCACCGCCGGGCAATTTGGCGGTGATCCGCCAAGCACGTCCTCGCGCATCGATCTCGCGCTCGGTGCGATAGCCGCCATTGTCGGTCTGGGCAATCACTTCGCCCAACGCGTTGTATTCGAGCGTCGTTGTGCCCGTGTCAGGATCTACCTGCTGAATTTTGCGACCCAGCACATCGTAGGAGAAGGTATTGGTGATCGTGCCGGCGCCTGCGTTGCGGGCCACGCTGGCCACGTTGCCATCGGCCTGATAGCTGAACTGCGTGGTAAAGCCGCTGGCATCCTGCATGGACAGCACTTCACCCTTGCCGTTGACCACCTGCACGGTCGGGTTGCTGCGCTGATCCCACGCGGTGGTGGTCCGACCCGCGTACTGGGTGCTCTGCTGGGATCCATCCGGCGCTTGGATCAGCGTGGGACGGCCCAGCAGGTCGTAGGTGGTGGTCGCCCACGCCCGCGAGGGCGCGCTGCAGACGCTGCCGACATCGGACGGACCGGTGGTGCCCGCCGTGCCAGACAGGAAGAACGGCACGGATGTTTTCGCCACGCGTCCGGCACCGTCGTACTCCGTGCAGGTAGCCGACACGTCCTGGTCGATCACACCGACATTGAAGGTCTCGCCGGCTTTCATGATCGGGCGGCCCAGCACGTCGAACCAAGTCCATTGGCGGGCGGCCGCGGTGGCGGCGATCTGCTGCCTGAAGACCGCCCCGACCGGGCATGGCACGGCGCCCGTGCCGCTACACCAGCGGTATGTGGTGGTGCCAGTGATACCGCCATTGCCAGGCGACGCCCCCGGCATGGTTTGGCTCCAGCTGAAGTAATCTCGACCTAACGCTCCCTTGATCGCCAGCGATCGCACGCCATTGACGTCCAGCACGTCAGTGGCTTCGCCGAAGATGTTGCGAGACACAACGTAGGTCGTCCGCCGCTCCTGGCTCCCCATTACGTCCGAGAAGGGCTCGTAGGTAGCCACCGGGAAGCGGCCCTGGGCGTCGTATTCCACGCGGGAGTAACGGCGGATGGCATCCAGGATCGAAGGTTGGAACACGAAGCCCGACACTGAACAATCAGTGGCGGGTGCGGCACATGTGACCGACTGCAGTCGATTGCCAAACTCATCCAGCGCATAGGCTTTGGCGGAGGCTAGATTCGCGGCGGCGCCAGGCTGGGTCTGCTCCAGCGTCAACAAGCCTGTCTTGGCACCAGCCATCGCGTAGCCGAAGCCTGCCGTACGCACCACATCCGGATAGCCCGGCCGGCGATGGGTGATGGTGCTGGCAGTCAGGCGTCCGAGTCGCCATGCGCCGACATCGTCGCTGTACGTGTTCTGGGTGATCTGCGTAGCCGTCAAGGTCGAGGCGCCGGTGTAGGTATCCACGACCGTCTGGGTCACGTTGCCATGACTGCCATAACTGAAAGCGGTGGCAACCTTGCTGGTGACCTCGCCGGTAAAGGGATCGCGTAGGGACTCCTCGCTGCCCTGCGTACGGACGTGGATCGGGGTCTGGGTGGCCAGCGAGGTGGGAGCCATCTCCCAGCTCTGCACGCTGTTGGAGAACCACTGCCCGCCCAAGTCAGGGTGCGCCGCACCAGGCCCACCGAAGCAGCCGTTGCCCGGTGTGGCGGTCAAACAAGCGGACACCGCATACGGGCTGGTCACCGCCTTCTTGACCGTCTGCATTGGCATGCCGGTGAAGGGGAAGTTCTGGGCGTAGGTGCCCATCGTCACCACATGCCCACCGGTCTGGTTGGGATCGATCGTCTCGATGCTGCCAAAGCCCAGGAAGCCACGACCACCGGCCTGTACGCGAGCATTGGCATAGCGGTAGTACAGGCTGGCCATGGCAGCGGGATCGCCGGCCCGCGGCGCGCTGCTGCTGGCCTTGGCCACGACGTAGGTCGGCGCCAGCAGATCCACGACGGGTGAGCCTCGACCCCAATTGAGCCCGTTGCGCGAGCCGGTACTGCGGCGGTAAATCGCGGTGTTGGTGAGGGGTGCGTACTGCAGTTGCGTCGTGGCGCCCAGGCCATTGATGATGCTGGTAATCAGATCTCGCGGCTGGAATGCTTGGGCGCTACGCGAAAACGCCGTGCCGACCGTGCTGCCGGAGAAGCTCAGCGCCTGGAAATCCATGTTTCCGTCGCCATCCACATCGCCGAAGATGGGGACATGCTTGTTCTGGTCGCAGCCGCTGCCTTGGCACAGGCGCGCATTGCCCCCTGGCAGCGTTGCGCCGCTCGCGAATCCGCCTTCGGGCAGGGCGCGCCGCACCGCGTAGCCCTTGTAGGTGCCGTAGTTGACCAGATACAGCATGTCGGCGCGGCCATCGCCGGTCACATCCAAAAAGCGCGCTTGGTCGCGATAGTCGGTCAACGTCAACGCACCGCCGCCGACAAAGTAACGACCGTTGTTCAGGGCATAGCCCCACTCGGAGTTCGAGGTGCTGCGCACCGCACGATCGCTCAGACCATCGCCGTTGAAATCGGCGAACACCACGGCGTGCGGATTGCCGACCGAGACAACATCGAAACCTGCCAATGACACCGTGCTGGCAGTCTGAGCCTGCACGGTCAGCGCGTATAGCGAGTCGGAGGTGACCCGTTCCCAGCACGGATCATTCGGTACGGAGAAAGCGACGGCGGTGCCTGCGTCCTCCTCATCATTGTGGAAGCGCGAAATGAAGCCGGGTGTTCCGTCGTCATTGACTCGACGTTCGAGTGGGCCGATCTCGCATCCTGGAAAGCCGGTGAACACATCGGCACGGGTAGTGATGCGAATCAGCAAGTCCGATGCCGCATCGCCGTTGAAATCCACCATCTGCATGAAGCCGGTCTTGGTGGTCAGCGTGCCGGAGATGGTGCGCTCGCAGTTGCGCGTCATGTTGTCGAACGGATCGTCACAGCCCAGTGCCGGCGGCGGCAAGGTGGTCTCATCCACGACCACGGACCGCTCGGCACCCCAGGCGAATCCGCCAGCCTGGCGCTCCATCAATCGTGCCCGCAAGGTACCGGTGGTGGGATACACGATGTCGGTCAGGCCATCACCGTTGAGGTCGGCCAAGTGCACTTGGGAAGACTCAGCCGTGGCGGAGGGCACGATCGGAGACAGGCCCGCGATCAGGTTGGTGGCCATGTCGAAATGCACGCCGTTGGAGGGGTGCACGCGCCAGCCTTGGCCGGTGAAGCTGGAAACGAACAGATCATCCAGCCCGTCGCCGTTGTAGTCGAACAGATGCCAAGCGCCCTCACCACGATCGGTGATGTTGGCCGGCACGCAATTCCACGTAGCGTTGGCGTAGGCCGGCTGCCCGCTGGCATTGAGCGTGCCCAGCATCGAGATCACCCAACTGCCACCCGAGCACCCGGTACCTGCCAGGTACAACACCGCAAGGTCCTGGCGACCATCGCCGTTGATATCGCCCAGCTTGAAGTTCTTGAAGTGATCGGTGGCCAACGTCAGATTGGGCGGCGCCTCGTACGTGGCGAACGTGTGGGTAGCCGTGCTCCAGCCGAACATGGTGGCCGCCGAGCAGACAGCGCCTGTGTTGTCCCGGCATTCCTGCAGTCCGACGAGCGTGTCCTGGCCACTGCCCGAGGGCGAAGGGGCATAGGTGAGCACGTAATGCCGTGCCTGCTGGTCGGTGGGACAGCCGGTACCGGCACTGGCGCAGCTGGTAATGCTTTCTAGGCGTTGCGTGGCGGTGACCATCCCGCCGGCGAAGTAGCCGCGACTCCACTGCGCGCTGGGCAGCGTGCTGTAGTTGAACTGCACCTTGGCGTAGGGCGCACTGGAGACCGACTGTCCGGCCAAGGCTACCTTGCCGGTGTAGCGGATCTCCCGGATATGGTGCTCTCCGGTGCCGGCGCCGGAGGGGTTCTCGTTGTAGAGATAGTCGATGTAGTTGCCCGTCGAATCCTGGAAGCGGGTCTGCGCCCAGCTGATCGCCGCACCGGGATTGAGCGGGGACGTGGTCTCCACGTATCCATCCGGACGGGTGGCTCCACCGCTGTTGCTGTCCCGGTCGCCGTACCAGCTGATCGAGCCATCCTTGCGCTCGACGGTGAAGAATGTCGGGCCGGTCGTAACGCCAGCAGGCGTGTAGGCGCACACGCGCGTAAAGCTCTCAAGCTCGGTAGCCAGCGCGGCGCCACTCATGCCGCCGGCCGAGGGGCACGAAGCACTGGAGGCAATGAGCCGCTGTCCGTCCAGGCAGAAGCGATCAGCTTCGCCAAAGCTGATCGGCCGAGGATTGCCATCCGGTGTGGTGCCACCCAGGAAGTCGCCCGCCTCTCGGGTCGCGCGACACCGTGTGATCGAGGACAGCCCTGACAGGGCCCAGCCCTTGCCCAAAACGCCGTAGGCGCCCTGGCTGGAATAGGTTAGAGCGAGCTGGGGCGCCACCCCCGTGGTACCAGGCACGGCGTAGATCGGCACGCTGTAGGTGGCTGCGCCAGACTCGTCTACCCGGAACTCGCCCGCAGTGGCCGACACGCTGTCAGACAGCGGATCCGGGCTTACCAGGACCTGCGGCGGCAGGTTGCCGCCGGTCACCCGCGCAACCACCTCGAACGCAAAGAAGCCTAGCGGCGTCAGGATGAGGCTGGAGACCAGCAACAACAGCGCGGCAGCGCCGACGGAAATGCGCGAAGAAGCTTGATCGGGCATGGCGGAACTCCGTTTCCGCAGCGGTCAGTGCCCGCGCGGTACGTCACAGTGGCAACGACAATCCCCTTTGAAGCCCTACTGCGACCGGCCCCCACCGGGATTGCAGACTGCGAAGTCGATCACACCCCTGACCCCGCACGGGCGCAGTATCCGAGCCGGGCATCCGCTCTGCAATGGGTTGGCTTTGTAAACGCATGTATGTGACAGTGGGACTTCTGCACGCCTTGGGGTGCGGGTCTCGGCGCGTCCTACAATCGCACCATTTCCAGGCATGCCCTGTCCTTGAGGCCCCAATGCCGATCAACATCACGAAGATCGCCCAGCAATACACGTCGCCTTTGGCCAGGATGGCAGGCCCAGGCAGCGCGGTTCAGGCTTTACTGGCGCAGCAGGAGCGTTGGCGCAAGCAATTGCTCGGCCCCTCCTACGCGCTGCAAACCATTCGTGACCATCTGAGTGTGCAAGAGCAATTCATGGATCAGCATCGCAAGCTGATTGCTTCCTCGCTCTCATTCGGGATCAATGACCTGATTCAGCGCACACTGAGGGTCGGAGAGTTAGCAAACGTCCTGGGTCAATCGAGCGCGACTCTAGAGCTTATCGAGCAGAATCGCCGCTTGATGGATCAGGTGGCACGCATTGCCGATCCTTTTCAGGACATGCGTGATCGGCTGAAGCTGGACCAGTTCCATCCTTGGGTTTCGCAGATCGCCGCGGCCGCTGAGCACGCCAGGGAGCTACTGGAGTCGTTGCCTGATCAAGAGCCTGGCGATGATCAGCCCAACTGGGAGGTGCTGGAGGACCAGCTTCAGAACGTACAGACCTCGATCGCGAAGCTACCGCTCGCCGGTGCGACAAACCAAGAACTGCGCGCGATGGGGTTCTCGCGAGCCGATTGGGTCGTCCTGTTCCTCACGGTGGCCTGTTTTATCCTCGACGTCCTTGGGTATCTGGAGGCACGCGCTCAGGGGCAGTTTGCGCGCGACCAAGCGACTCAAGAGCAAGCGGAAGAAGATCGGGCTGCGCAGGAAGAGAGGGAGTTTCGCGAACGCTTGCTTGCCGCGATCGAGGCGTTGGGGGCCCACTCCCCTGTCCAGCACGGCCACTATGTGGTCGGCAATCGGGCCGTCCGCGTGAAGTCTGCGATCACCGGGGGTCTGCCTCTCGACATGGCCCATCCGAACCAACTCGTTCTGGTCACCGGCAAGCAGGGGCGCTGGTTCAAGATTCGCTATCGCAACCACTTGGAAGATCGCGAAGTAGAGGGCTGGGTGCTTAAGCATTACCTGGTCCGCAAGGCACCTGCTTTTGAGCCCGATGCCGAGGAATGATCAGGTCCGCTGCTGCTGCACGCGCTTGCGAATGCGCTGCGGCCAGATAAAGACGTCATTGCTGAGGTTCATTCCAAACAAGAGCATCAAGTTCAGTGCCACGATGCCCGCTATCCCTGGCCAACTGATTTTCTGAGCGGATACTGCGGCCAAGACGCTGAGCATCATCATAAGAAAAAGCATCACAATCTGGATGTAGCCCCAGATCGCAATAAGCGTGGGCGCCATGACGCTGAGCTTGCCGTTCTGAAAAACCAAGCTGCCGCTGCTCCGGAGGATCTTGATTTCCTTGTCCGTCAGGTCGGCCTCGTGCTTGAGCGTGATGATCTGCTCGCGCTGTAGTCGATTTACAGTGAAACCGAAGCGCCTGCGAAACGCCTGCTCATCGCATATCGCCAAGTGGTCCTGGTGATCGGGCGACCACTCCGCCTCCTTGATGGCGGTGTCGATCGCCACCAGCACCTCTTGCATGGCATCGATATGGCCCGACTGCGCCTCGGCGCGATCGGCTCTTGCGCCAGCGGGAAACGCAACAATCTTTGCGCCGGCCGAACGCGACGACCTATCGTCCACGGGCCACCGCCACAGCCACCACATCGGCCACGATTTCGGGACTGATGCGCCCCTGTTCCACGCCCATTTGATACAGCGCCTTCATGACGCGGGCGCGGTGCTCGGGACGCATCTTGCGGCCCACCTTAGCCAGTTCACGATCCAAGGCCGCCACGACCTTGTCCACCAACTGAAAGTCGATGCCCGCTTGGCGTGCCTTCTGCGGTGTCTCGTCGGTGCCGGACATCAGCCAGACCGGATCGATGCCATAAAGGTCGTACAGCGCCTTGACCAGTCCGGTGGGCACTTCCCGCTCGCCACGCTCGTAGTGGATGTAGGCTCGCTTGGACAGGCCGACCTGTTCGGCCAGCGCGGCCTGGCTCAGACCCAGTTCGGCACGAACCGCCGCCAACCGGCGAGCGATCATGTCCTTATCGAGGGGGCTGGTGGATGATCCCATTTGTGCACTATATTGGCGCAATAATGCGCCAAGACTACCGTGATGACGGGCACAAGGGAACAACACGAGTTCATCAAGATGCGCCTGCGATTGGCGGGCTCGTCGTTGGCCTGTATCGCCCGCGAGCTGGGCATCCAGCCTACGACCGTCACGGCGACCTCGCAGGGCAAGCGCCGCTCGCGCCGGATCGAACAGGCCATCGCCCGCAAGCTTGGCTGCACTCCTCAATCCCTATGGCCAGCCCGCTACGACGAGACCGCTTCGGAGGAGGGCTTGCCATGAGCTAGACCCTTTCCCCGCCCACTACCATGGTGCGGAAATGCAAAAGCCCCCGAACGCGCCAACGTTCGAGGGCCTAGGATGCAGAGAAGCAAGCTCTTGCGCTGCATTCTGCGTAACCGCCTCCCCATCGTCAAGCCTCCCGGCCGGCCTTGAGCCCGGCCGAACGGGTGGCGTTTGCCCGAGTCCCTCTGACGGGATCGTGCAGGACCGCGAGCGCCTTCATGCAGAGACTGAAAGACATCTGTCGCTGGATCTTGCGAACAGATAAATCGGACCGCGCCATAGGCCGGTCGCTGGGCATCTCGTACAGCACGGTCAGCCGCTATCGAAAGATTGTCGCCGAACAGGGGCTGCACTGGGATGCTGTCGAGCCACTGGATGAAGTGGAGCTGGACCGTCGGCTTAACCCGGGCCGGCACGCCGCCAAGAAGCCCTTCGCCGAACCGGACTGGTCCCACGTGCATGCCGAGTACGAGCGGCCGGGAGTCACCCTGACCCTGCTCCATGAAGAGTACGCGCTGGAGGTCGGTGAAGCTGGCATGTCGGAGACGGAGTTCCGCCGACGCTATCAGCGCTACGCCCGCACGCGCGGGCTGGTCATGCGCCAGATCCACTATCCCGGCCAGGAGTTGTTCCTGGACTTCTCGGGCATGCGTCCCTGGATCACGGATCCCAAGAGCGGGGCCAGGCGGCAGGTGGAGCTTTTCGTGGCCGTCCTGGGCGCCAGCCGCAAGACCTTCGCTTATGCGGTAGAGAGCCAGAAGATCCCGGACTGGATCGAGTGCAACATCCGGGCCATGACCTTCTTCGGTGGCGTCACCCGCTACCAGGTACCTGACAATCTCAAGGCCGCCGTCATCCGGCGCACGCGCGAGGATGGGGCACTGATCAATGCCACCTACGCCGAGTTCGCCGCGCATTACGACACCGACATCATGCCGGCCGGGCCACGCAAGCCCAAGCACAAGGCGGCGGTGGAGATCGGGGTCAAGCTGGCCCAGCGCTGGATTCTGGCAAGGCTGCGCAATCGGGTGTTCTACAGCATCGAAGAACTGAACCAAGCCATGGCGCCGCTCCTGGAGCGGCTCAATGACAAGCCGATGCGGGGCGTGGGCAACAAGAGCCGCAACACGCTGTTCGCCGAACTGGATGCCCCGGCGTTGAAGCCGCTGCCCGACATGCCGTATGAGTTCGCCGAGTGGAAGGTGGGCATCACGGTAGGGCAGGACTACCACGTGGTGTGGAACGAGCACTATTACTCGGTCCATCACAGCATCGTTGGCAGGAAGGTCAACCTGCGGGCATCGGCAGACCATGTGTCGGTCTTCATGCATGGAAAGCGCGTGGCAATCCACCCGCGCGACGACACCCCGGGCGGCCTCAGCACGTTGCCTGAGCACATGCCCCCGGCCCACCGCGCGCACGGCCTGGACAGCTACGACACGGTGACGACCTGGACGCAGCAGCAAGGCGGCGCGATCGCCGCCTTCTTCGAGCAGCACCTCAAGCACCACGCCAACGCCGCCCAGTCCCTGCAGGCCGGGCGCGGACTTCGCACGCTGGCCAGGGACTACGGCACGGATCGCCTACAGGCCGCCTGCTCCCGCGCTTTGGCCATGCATGCCCGCAGCATCAGTTCCGTGAAATCTATGCTCCAGCGCGGTATCGAGGCCACCCCGATCCAGGGCGGTGACGCGGCAAACGATGACCCCATCGCCCACGAGAACGTGCGTGGCGCGGACTACTACCAGAACACCTAAGGAGAAATAGCATGACCCTTCAATCCACCCAGGAACGCATGCGCGAGCTTCGCCTTCACGGAATGCTCGAAGCCCTCTCGCACCAGCAATCGCAGGCCTCCTACAGCAGTCTCGGTTTTGAGCAGCGCCTGGCGCACCTTGTCGACGCAGAACAAAGTCATCGGGATACGCAGCGGCTGCAGCGTCTTCTTAAGAGCGCCAAGCTCAAGTACAGCGCCAGCCCGGAAGCGATCGACTATCGCCACTCCCGTGGCCTTGATCGCGGTCTGATCGCAGACCTGCTCACTTGTGGCTGGATAGAACGCCAGCAGAATGCGCTGATCACAGGTCCCACCGGCACCGGCAAGACGTGGTTGGCCTGTGCGTTGGGTACGCAGGCCGCCCGTCAAGGGCATAGCGTGCTCTACAAGCGCACTGGTCGCCTGCTGGAAGAGATGGACGTAGCGCACAAGGATGGCTCGCTGGCCAAGCTGCGAGGGCAATTGGTCAAGATGAAACTGTTGGTCTTGGACGACTTTGGCTTGACGGGCCTTAACGCACGAGGCCGCAGCGATCTGCTTGAAATCCTGGATGACCGCGTGGGCACCGGCTCCACGATCATGCTGGGCCAGATGCCGGTCAAGGACTGGCATGCCTTCATCAACGATCCGGCACTGGCCGATGCCATCCTCGATCGCTTGATCCACAGTAGCCACAAGCTGGAACTGAAAGGCGACTCGATGCGCAAGCGCAAGTCGGCCTCTACGAAGTAGCCTCAAGGTGCCCAACAGGCTGGCGGCGGTGTCCAGTTCATTTGGCGCCGCTGCCCAGAATGTTTGGCGGGAGTGTCCAGTTTGTTTGGCGATCACTGCCCAACTGGTTGGCGTTTAGCACGGCGACCACTGCTGGCCCAGCTTGCAAGCCACCAACCAGCGCAGACGAGGGTTATCGGCCAACCGGCAAGACTGTGGCCTCCGGGCTGCCTCCCAAGCGGCCTCATCGGCATGTGCGGCCCGATATCGGTCACGGCCACCATGCCGTGCCACTTCCCGGCTAATCGTCGAGGTAGGCCGCCCTAGGCTGAGCGCAATCTGGCGAAACGACTGGCCAGAAGCTAGGCATCGAGATATCTCTTCGCGGTCCATTAAGCTCAGCGACCGGGCGGATCGGCGACGTTCCCTCGGCGCGATCCCGCCTTGCGCGGCCAGAACCCCGAAAATCGAACCCGGATTCTTGTCAAAGAAGCGGGCAATGTCGCTGAGCGACTGGCCGCCCTTCCATCGTCGCCATAGATCTCGCTTCTGGGCTCGAGACATGCCGGGCCGCCCCATCCTTGCCATATCGTTCGCTCCTATCAGTGCAACTGTTGATCATGTTGCATTGACGGGTTGAACTCACCCTGCTAGTGTCAGAGCGCCGATGCACTGGACCCGTTCCTGTCAGCGATCCAAGATGGGATAGCCACCGAGATCAACGGGCCAAACTCGCCTGGATGGCTCTCCGAAGAGTCCATACAAAGCGGGTAAGACTGAAGCTGAGCTTCTTCATTTTTTTCGCGACTGGAGCCAACAAGTCGAGAACATCGTCACTTCACTCTACTGGGTAGCACAGGGTATCAATCAACTTATGAGATCACCTCGATGGCAAAACCCTGAGCAACTAAGTTGGATAAGTGTCGTAGGCGCGGGCAGGGGAGCGTAGGGATTGAGCGACAGCGCAGGCAGCTTACCCCATAGCGCTATACATAACGGATGTTATGCGAACTAAGTTATTGATTATATTATCTTTTGTTCCGCTAAGCAAATAGCCAGAGCTTGTAGCCAACACCGTTCCCAAAAGTCTGTAAGCTAAGTATTCCTTAGTACGTCATCAGGCATTCGCGTGACCATGCCCGCCGAACGCACCCGCAACGTGCTTCAGGCCGGCGCGTTCCTGAGAGAACTCGCCGGCAGCAAGGACGTGCCAAAATCGGTACGGGAAGAGGCGTACCGGCTGCTTCGGCACTATCCAACGGTCAGCGACATTGAGGCCATTGCCCAGCACGAAGAACGGCTGCGGGAGCTGACCCAGTCGGCCTTCGTACGCCCTTATTTGACCAGTCAGTTCGACGCAGATTGGTTTCGCGGCTTTCCCCTTGGCCCGCATCGCATCTGATCATGAAGCGATCGACCAGACCCGGAAGACGCGAGTCAGCCGCGGAGGCAGACCTGGAGGCTGCGCTCGAGCGAGCCCGTGGCGACTCAGCCCAGGAGCTTGCCTTCTTCAAGCAGTTGATGGATGCGATGGTCTACGTGCATGCGCCTGTCTCGGACGATTCCCGGACACCTAGGCTGGTCCAGTTCCGACACCCCGACGGGTTTGACGCCATCCCGTTCTTTACCTCGCTGGGTAAGGCGGAGGTGGCCAGCTCATCGGCCGTCAAAATCCTGGGGGTGCCGGGACGAGATTTGTTGGAGGGTTCGCGGGGCGCGACGTTAATGCTCAATCCCAACGACGGGGGCATTGTCCTGTATCCGGAAGAGATCGCGACATGGTTGGATAAGGGTTTCTTGGCCAGGGTGGAACGGCTGGCGCCAGCGGAGTTTGTGGTAGGACCTGCCCTAAGAGCACCGGCTTGGCTAGCTCCCACCATCGCCCGCAGCCTTGAACCTGCCACTTTCGTCTCGTCGGCGTATCTCCTGGAAACTCACTCGTCAGGGCGCATCGAGCAGTCATCCGGGCTGTTGATCTGGCTAGTGGTCGACATGGTATTCGCCGAGCGAGCCGCCCGTATGGTGACCACTGCCATACAGCCCTTGTGCGGCGATTTAAACGTCATCATCGATGTGGCGATCCACGACGTATCGCAGCCTTTGCCGGCGGGCCTCGATGATCCTCAGATCATGCCCGTATTCAAGAGAATCACGTCAACCTGAGCGCAGCGTACCCATCCAATGAGCCACGAAGAAAAGCTATTAGCACTCCTTCCGGAATTGACCGAAGAAGAGAAGGATCGCCAAACCCGCGAGGGTCTGGCCGACGTGGACGCCGGACGGACGATCCCGCACGACGAACTGCTGCGATGGGTCAGGCAGCTGACTGTACCTGCTTGAGGGTTCCCGCTGGCGTGGAAGCTTGGGAACTGCGGCTGGTCAAGGGCGCTAAATAACGCTGCGGTAGGAAAATCATGTCCCGTGGTGGTAGCGTAATGTCGTGGGCGCTAGGCAGGCGCCCGTCGCCCGTCATCGCAAAGCTGTTAACAGCACTGCCGAGAAAGCAGGACCGCTCAACCGACCATGACCTTGTTCGGTTCGAGAAATGGCTGACGGGCGACATTTCACATCGGACCGTGAGGACACTGTCATGTCAAAAATCGTACATCCCTCCACGATGGAGGGCATCAAACGCTTGGCCAAGTCGCTCAAGCGCGAAAAGAACATCTCTCACACCGAGGCGCTGGATCAGGCGGCCCAAGCGGCTGGTTTCCAGGATTTCAGGCACGCCCAAACTACGCTGTCACAAGCCGATTCTGCTACGCGGCGGACCTGAGTTTCGGACCTGACCAGCATCGCGCCGCTGTTCGGTCCTTCTGGCAGCGGCGTCTTGTCAGTAGATCTGTGACTTTCTCGGAGTGCACAATAAATCTGTGACTTAGCCGGGAGCGGGGGGAAAAGTCACGGCTTTTCCGAGCCCGGTTCTCCGGCGGTTCACCCTACCCCAGCTTTTAACGTCCTACAAGTGTCATTGTCGGACGTTATACGAATAACGAAATACGGAACCGTAAAACGATTGCAGAAATGCTCAGAACGCTTTAATGTCGGGGCATTGCTAACACCGGGATCAGCCATGGCGCGACCTTCAACCATTTCCGCAGAGGAAGTTTTTGCCGCTGTGGCCAAGCTGGTGGCCGCCGGGCAGTACCCGAACCCGACGAACGTGCGCCGCGAACTCGACAGCCGCGGCAGCCCGCCAGTGGTGCAGCGGCACATTGGAGAGTGGTACCGCGAATTCGGGCCGGAACTGGCACGCAAGGCGGCAGCTAAGCCACCGAAAACAGCCACCAGTGGTCTCCAGGCTGAACTCAAGCGGCTGACCGAAGACGCCATGAAAGAGCTGGAGGCGTCACAGCTACAGCGGAAGACCGCTTTTGATGAGCGTCAGGCCTCGCTCGAAGCCCTCGAAAAGGACTTGCTGGCACGGGCGCAGCGGCAGGACATTCGCGAACTCGAACAGCAGAACCTGATTTCAAAGCTGGAGTCAGACCTCAAGGACGTGCGTTCCGACCTTGGAAAGGCGCTGTCAGACTTGGATGTGTCCCGAGCCGAGGGACAGGCAGCTTTGACGAAGCTCGCTGCCAATGAAGCGACCTATGCAGCCACGCTTCAACAGTTGGCCATGAGAAAGGAACGAGACGAGCTGCAGCAGAAGGAACTGCAGCGTTTGAGCGGTATTGCTGGCGAACTGCGGGTTGCCCGTGAGCTCGCCGAACATTCTCGGGTGTATGCCTCAGAACAAGCCGCGCGGGCTCGGACCGCTATCGCGGAAAAAGAAGATGCAGTGCGCAGTCTTCATTCGGTAGAGCTGCAATACGCAACCCTGTCTACGCAACTGGACAGTGCTCGCGTCACGACGGATGCCGCACGTATTCGGGCTGACGAACTGCAATCCCAACTGGATGCCGCATTGGCGGACGTGGCACAGGGCAAGAAGGATCATGCAGTTGTCAGCGCACAACTTGTGGGTATGGAGAGCTTGGTAGAAGCGCTGCAATTGCAGGTGCGCCAACAAGCTTCAGAACACAAGGCTAATCTTGATTTTGCCAGCACCTCTCTGGCTTCGCTCAATGGAATTGAAACAACGCTGCAGAGCTTGCTACAAGCTGCTGGCGCTTCAACTGAACCAAAGGGTAGTAAGAAAAAGTAGCCGTGCAAGACGTTACGTCCTGAAGACTTGCCGGTCCATAGACACAGAGGCAGGGAGTAGCGACCCTACTGAATCGGCCAGCTACCCTAGTGGCAAGTCAGTTCCTCAGCATGGAAAGTGATGGCGCGGGTGTGAATGAAGCATACTTGTAGTGCAGCGACTCTTGATCGGCGCTGTTAGGCACGAACCAACTGTGGAAGGCACAAGCATGGTTACTCGATACGACCTGGCCGAAATGGCAAACGCATTTGGCCTACCTCAGTTCGAGTGCGTAGTGAGTTCAGCGCGCAAGACCTTGAGATCACCTTCAGCCGGTGGCGAGATTGTCCTCCTGGATGACTGCCGCTGGGTCGTCGTTTGCCACATGAAGGCCGTCGACATCCTTTCCCCGATCGAAAAGGATGCACCCACAAGAATAGTCAAGGCAGGTAGCTATAAGACTACTGGCGAAAGATGGACGAAGATCGACCTTCTGAAACATTTATTGAAGATGCTTGAGAGGCATCCAAGCGATGGTGACTTGGTGCGGTTTCTTTCGGCTACCGCTATGTATGCCGGAACGCAACGTAGTGAGCTCGCGTCGGTTTGGCTAACGATGGTTGTTCAGCGGGACTTACCAGAATCCGTTCTCAACTTCCGTCGCTACTTCATTTGGCTAAGAGGAAGCGCTCATATTGAGTTGATTGAGGATCAACTACCGCCGTTGGCCCTTGAGCTCATCGATTCTGAAATGCCAGTTGTTGGCCGATTCCTTGCCGACGAGAGCCTATGGGATGCCAAGCAGGAAGATGTGACCAAAGCACTTCACTTCCTGGAAGAAGCTCTAACTGATATGGCTGAGTTCCTCGACAAGGAGGTGCACTTCGAGCCGTTTACACCAGCCCTGAACAAGACGACCAACGAACAAGTGGTTGTAATAGGGCCGTGTGCGCTGGACGATGAATGCTATGTCATCGTGACTGAGTATCTCGATGATGCCATGGTGGTTTACGGTCCAGAGCTAGATGCTACAGACGTACCATATGAAGCTGACGATCCACAACTTGCTGAGATCGCCTGCGAGGCACTGAACTTTCCGATTTGCATCCATTCTCTCCGCAATTTTGAGCTTGGCCATCCTTCCTGGAACCTTGCCATGGCGGCAGCATTGGGTCAGCTTTATCGGAAGCTGTGCTCCGACTCGATGCCAGGCGAAGCCAAGCGGATACTTAAGATTCTCATTCAGCGTTTCAAAGCGTGTTCAAAGGAAGAGAAAGGGAAGCTGCAATCCATCCTGCCTGAACTTGTGAATCCGGCGCGTCGAGGGCATCCCTCACTGAGTACGCTAGACGATCGGACGATTGCCAGTCTTGATGAAGTGGTTCTCGCCGCCCTCGATAAAATTTATGAGGAGGTCGATGCCAAGTTCAGGTCTCTTGATGAGACTGCTCAGGCAGATCCAGGCGAAGAACTTCACGAAGCGCCGTCGTACGTTGAACGCGGCCCAAGCAATGTCGTGAATCTCTTCCAGAATCAATCAAGCGCAACGGAGGTGACAAAGGCGTCGTCTGGGCAGGACAAGAAGCAACGCGTATTGCGGGCCAAGATCAACGTCACCGAGTTGCTGTCGCTTGAGTGGCCGCTCGCCAAGGGGGATACATCTTTCGCCCACGCTTCAGCGTCGACGCTCTCATGGTTGTCCGAGCGTATCGGCACCACTTTGCCCGCTTCTTGGGCCGCTGGTGTCCACGAAATGGAGTTGGGTGGCGTACGCGTACAGGTAGCGGCCAACGACGCGTTATTTGCCCTTCGCCTTGAGCACCCCGACTCGGATCAGGTCGCAAGGACGTGGCGCTTGGAGGCAATTCTGGTGAATGGGAAGGCTGGCGGACCCAGCATGGCGGGTCTGAGGATGTCTACTCACGATAGGGCGGATCTTCCCCGCCCCTTCCGTTCCATTCCGGGGCTGATCAACGCTTGGCGCGTGAATCCTGGACTGCATGTGGCGAGCGGTGTTGAAGAGCGTCAAGTAGTCTCCTCATCCTTTGATATGTTCAGGCTACGCAACGAGATCCATGATGATCAGCGTAAGCATTCGCTGTGGGTGTTCAGACCCGAAGATGCCGCCGTGATCTGCAAGCTTCCTGCCTTAGCCCAGCTGTGGGAGCTGGGGTGTGGGCTTCTTACTGAGTACGAATCCAATCTCTACCCGCTTCTTCCTGGTACCTGGCACATCTATCCCGCGAGTCAATCAGTACCAAGCTTCCATCAGATTGCTGATGTCAGAAAGCAGATCGATCGAGCCGTCACCGAAGCGTGTAGCCTGAATCGTTCGGGTCCGGCGTTTCGGGATGCATTGGACTTCATCCGAGAATCTACATCCAGAGAGCTTGCCGCCGCACGTGGCACGGCGAGTCAATCAGCCGCACCTGAGATCCATCCTGAGATCATCTCCACTTCCAGCGCCCTGCAAGAACAGCTTGATGTAGCCATTGGAGAAGCGGACGCGTTGCGCGTTGAGCTGGCCGATGCTCTTGCCTTGGTCAGCCAGCTCAAGGGGAAACTGCACAGTTTGCAGGCCGTGCCTGATCAGCCCATTTTGCCGATCCCCGATGTATCTCTGCCGGCTTTTCCCGCCACGCTTGCTGGGATCACGGAATGGTCAAAATCACTTACTCCAAGGATACGTTTCGCCGACAAAGCGTTGCGTACAGCTTCTCGAATCGTTCACCAGACCCCAGACCTGATCTATGCATCGCTGCAGGCGTTGCACGATCACTATTGGCCCATGAGGTGGGGAGAGGATCCTGAAGCTAGGAGTCGTTGGGAGAAGTTCCTGACGAACAATCGCTTACGATACGGTCCCGTCGGCCACGCCCTTGAGAACCATCGCTTCTCTGACGCCTACCAAGCCGTTGTGGATGGCAGGAAAATGGAGATGAGTTTGCACATTCAAGGCAGCAGTTCGAGGAACCCGCGCAAGTGCCTACGCATATATTTTGCATGCGACGATGATCGTAAGCTTATTGCGGTTGGCGCTCTGCCCGTGCACCTCGACTCTACCCACTCATGAAGTGGCGCGGTACGAGTCAATTGCTGTCCTCGCACCAAGGACCTTTTGGCCAGCAGAGTAATGTAGCTTCTCCTGCGCTCTGTCACGCGGGAGGAAGTTCGGACCTGGATTGACGAGGACTATCCTTAGGCAGGCTAGTCCCAAGTTGGCCTCCTTGGCGCTGGCGGGGCTATCTGTAATGCTTTGCCAAACGAGGCGGTCGCATGCAACCAGGCACATGGCGAATTGATCGGGTCATCCGGGGGTTCAGCCGACATACGTGTAAAAATCGCTCACAAGATCCGTTTTTATCCATTGAATCAGCTGGTTAGAGAATATTTTCTGGCGCCAAGACTATGCCGCCAACGCCAGTTCGATCTCATACGGTTCCGGAATCGCCTCTACATCGATCAGGTAGTCGCCGAACCGCTTCACGTGGCTGGTCACGTACGGGCTGAGCGAAGCCACGTCCTCCCGGGTGATCTTCCACCCCTGTCGTATCAGCGACTTCATGATCCGGGTCTGCTCGACCACGTTGTAGAAGATGACAGCATTGGAGACCAGATCGTTGTATTTGACGGCCTTCTCCTGCTCGACAGGGTCGTTGTCGGCAATCACCCCTTCCCCGCCGAAGAAGAAATACTTCGCGAAGCCGTTGTAGGCCTCCACCTTGTTGGTCGAGGCGGTGATCTGCTCGCGCAGCTCGCGGTTGGAGATGTACTGCAACAGGAACAAGGTGCGCACGGCCGCACCGAGCGCCTTGAAGGCCTGGTACAGACGGTTCTTGCGGCTGTAGTTGCCCAGTTTGCGCAGCAGCGTCGAGGCCGCGATCTTGCCGGTCTTGATCGAGAGCACGACCTGCATCAGGTCCTTCCAGTGGGTCTCGATCAGGTCCCAGTCGACCGTGTCGCGGAACAACGGCTCGATGTGCTCGTAGCGGATGTCCTCGTCCGGGCGGAAGAACTTGTACTCGCGCCAGTTGCGGATGCGCGGCATCAGCTGGATGCCCAGCAGGTGCGAGAGCCCGAACACCGGCAGCGACTGCCCCTGCGTGTCGGCATGGACGGTGTCGGGCTGGATGTCGGAGGTGTTCTTCAGTAGGCCGTCGATGATGTAGACCGCCTCCCAGACGCCGCACGGGATGAAGTGGCTGAACAACGCCACGTAGGTGTCGGAGACGTGGTGGTAAGCGATGCCGCCGTAACCGCCATAGCGGATGTGGTACGACGCCAGCAAGTTCTGGTCGTAGAGGTCGTACTTGGTGCCGTCGGCGGCGGCGCTCTTGCCGTCGCCCCAGAATTTGGGGAGCTGCAGGCCAGCGTAGCTGTTGATGATGTCGCGGCAGGCCGCCGCCAGCTTGTTGGCGTCCACGTGCCGGCGGTTGACGAACGACAGCATGTGTGCCGAGACGGCGCCGCGCAGGTGCCGGGCGGCCTGGGCCGGCCCGAGGTTGCAGCCGTAGGTGAAGGCGGTGAGGACGTAGCGTTCGGTTGGCTGTTCGATCTTGGTGTCCGAGCCGGACAACGGCCCGAAGTGTCGGGTCCAGCGTGTCCAGTGAGCCACGTCGCACAGGATTTCGATGACGCTGCGTTCGCGCAGGCGGTCGAGAATCGCGGTCTCCAGGGCACGGGCGCCGCTGCTCATCTCCTTGGCCTTGCTGCGCTTGAGCACAGGGATACCGTCCTCGCCGATGACGACCTGGCCGTTCTCCAGATAGCCCTGATCGGTCAGCTCGGCGACCTGCATCAGGCGTGATTGCAGCGCATTGACGAAGCCCACGGCCGTTGCCGGCAGGCCGACCTGGCCGCAGTAGTCCTCCAGCATGGGCTCGCATTGCTCCCACGGCAGCAACTGCTCGCGGTAGTCGGCGTAGGTTTCCGATCCGCGCACGGCCACGTCGCCCGATTTCAGTTCGTTGGCCAGCGACGAGAACACGCAGACCTCGAACAGGCGCCGGTGGATGCGCTCCTCGCCCTGTTCGGTGCGATGGACGATGCTCTTGCGCCAGAGTTGGGTAGTGAACGCCAGATCGACCGGTTCATCCAGCCAATCGCCGCGGGCCCGTTCCTGCGTCAGGATCAGCTCGATCGCATCGATGAGCGAGCGATCCTCCGTGGTCGAGGCCAGATCCAGCATGCGCACCATCCGCAGGATGGTGGCACGATGGCTCTTGTAGAACGGCCACAGCAGCGGCAAATGGTTGTCACCACTGTGCGCCGCGATGGCATTGCAGTCGGCCTGGAGGGTCTGCACGCCGCCGTGGGCGTTGACCAGGCGCCGGATTTCCCGGCCCGCCTCAGTGTCGCCGGGATGATGGTCAAGGACGCGAACCACGTCCGACATCGTCGCCACGATCGCTTCGGTCTTCTCGCGGTAGCGTGCCCGCAACCGCTCAAGCTCCTCGCGGCCGCGATTGTGGATATTGCCCATGCGTTTGATGAACATCTCCGCGAGATCGTCACGGGTCTGGACGCGGGCCCGGTGGATCAGGCACACCAGTACGGCGTAGCGCTTGGCGGGACGAAACTTGCGCAACTCGGAGGCATCCAGCGCCCGTGCCTCTGCGGCGAAGTGTCTGCGCTTGATTTCCGGAATGCCAGCGAGGTGCAACTCGCTGCCGACCAACTCGCCCAGTTCGGCGATGTGGTCGATCAGTTCCTGGAAGTGCTGCAGCGAAGCGCGCTTGGGCAGGCGCTTGATCGCGTGCAGCGGGCTCTTCTTGCGCCCCTCTTCGACCTGCAGGAGACCTTCAAGGCGCTGCTTTTCGTCGACGGTCAGCCGCGCTTCGATCTGGGCGAAATAGCGACCGTTGACCAGCGTGCGAATGCGCCGCGTCAAGCGGTCTAGGGTGGAAAACGCCGGCAGCTCGACGCGATCGCGCACGAGCTGTTCGATAGCCACGTTGATGAGGTCCGCCGGGTTGTCCATGACTGCGGCGGCTTCGTATACCGCCCGTGCCGCGATCTTCAGGCCGCCATCGCTGTAAGCCCGGACTTGCAGGAACTGGCGGATCCGGCGGTAATAGCGATAGCGCGAGGCGTTGGCGAGGACCGCCGGCTTGACCTGCACCCTCAGTTTCAGCGCGCCGCGGATATGGCGGACCACTGCCGGCGGCACTTCGTCCAACGCAGGGAAATATCCCAGCCGTTGGAAGGTCTTGATCAGGATCGCCAATGTCAGGCGGTGCGCGGGCTGCCGGGTACTCTCGGCAACAAAGGCCAGTTCGGCGTCGGTCGGCGTGTAGGCCGCAACCAGTTCGCGTACGACGGGGTTGCGCTTGAATTGCGGGTATGCGGTCCGTTCAATCGACGCCATTCGGTATCCTCAGGTAGGCCCAAGCAGCGTTGGCGTTCCCGGCAAGCTCGCTTCGATCCGCTGGCGGGCGAACGGATCGCCGCCATCGATGTAGCGCATCGCCGAGTGCACATCGCGCCAGCCGACGTATTCCATCAATGCCTTCACGTCCCAGCCGTTGGCATTGGCCCAGCCGGCGAAGCCGCGGCGCAACGAGTGGCTGCTGTACTCGTCGGCATCAGGCAGCCCAGCGCACGTCAGCAACCGGCGCAGCAGCGGAATCAGGCTGTTGGGGTGTAGCGCCTCGTCCGCAACGTGGCCCCAGCGATCAACAGCACGGAACAGTGGCCCCTCGGTCAGCCCGGCGGCGTCGATCCACTCCCACGTGGTCGTCACGGGGCACAGCCGCGACAGCGCCGGCACCTTGTACGTGTTGCCCTGTGCCTGCCGGTCGCCCTTGCTGCGCGGGAGAAAACAGGTCATCCCCTCACCGGTGACCAGGCGCAGGTGCTCGACCTGCACCCGGATCAACTCGTCGCCACGGAAGCCGCGCCAGAAGCCCAGAAGGATCAGCGAGCGATCGCGGCGATGACGCAGTTCGTCCGCATGATCGCCGCGCTCGCGTGCGGCGGCGATCGCGGCGCCAAGCCAATCGTCCACCTGTGCCAGTCGGGTCAGTTGCAGCGGCTCGGCCTGCTTTTCTACCGACGGATGCAGGGTCTGTATGCCTTTGAGCACCTTGCGCACCAGCGGAGCCCGGGTCGGATCGACAAAGCCGTGTTCGTGGTGCCAGCCTGCCAGGGCCGCAAGCCGGTGCCGAAGCGTGTTGGTGGAAAGTTCGCCCGCGTGATCAGCCAGATAGCGGGCCACGCTGTCCGGCGTGGCCGGCAGGTGCCCGCCCCATTCGACCTCGAAATGTCGCAGTGCCGAAGCATAGCTGCGCTGCGTGTTTTCGCGGTTGGCGGCCTCCAGATAGCGCTCCACTGTCATCTGCGACCTCCGCCGACGGCACGCGCGATTGCCTTGCTTAATTTTGACGTAGTAATTACATCATTCATGTAGGATACTCTACCAATGAATTGGCTCATCATGGTTCTTTCCTTGCCCACCGAGAATGCCACGGTGCGCCAGCGGGCTTGGCGCTCGCTCAAGGCGGCGGGTGCTGCGGCCCTGCGGGACGGTGTTTACGTGCTGCCAGCGGCGGCGGAGCACCGTGCCGTGCTCGAAGCGGTGGCGGTCGATGTGACCGGGGGTGGCGGTGCTACCCATCTGCTGACCGCCCAGGCCACCGACGAGGCGCCCTACGTAGCCCTGTTCGACCGCAGCCGGGACTACACCGAGCTGCTGGCCGATGCCACGCGGCTTCGTGAAAGCCTTCCCGACACTACGCCGTCAGAGGCGTTGAAGCACTCGCGCAAGTTGCGCAGGACCTTCGAGTCGATCACTGCGATCGACTTCTTCCCGGGCGAAGCGCGGCGGCAGGTCGAGGACACGCTGGCCGAGCTGGAAATGGCCTGTGCCCGCCTGCAGGCGCCAGACGAGCCGCGCTTTGTGGCCGGTACGATCCAGCGGCTGCGCACCGCCGATTACCAAGGCCGCCTGTGGGCCACGCGGCGACGTCCGTGGGTGGATCGGCTGGCCAGCGCTTGGTTGATCCGCCGCTTCATCGATCCCGAGGCCCGCATTCTGTGGCTCACCCACCCGGCTGACTGTCCGCCGGAGGCGTTGGGCTTCGACTTCGACGGCGCCACCTTCAGCCACGTCGCCCACCGCGTCACCTTCGAGGTGCTCGCCGCCAGCTTCGGCCTGGAACAAGGCCCGATCGCACGCGTGGGCCTGCTGGTGCATTACCTCGACGTGGGCGGCGCACCGCCGCCGGAAGCGTCGGGCGTGGAAAGCGTTCTGGCGGGATTGCGCGACACCGTGGCCGATGACGACCAGTTGCTGGAACGCGCCTGCGCCGTGTTCGACGGGCTGCTGGCCAGTTTCCGCAGCAACGGGAGCACCGCGTGAATCGCCTCCCACTCAATCGAAGCGCGCTCGCGATGCAGCAATGCGCGCACTGCATGGGCCGCACCTTTCTCCTCAAGCTCCGGTGATCACCGAGATGACCATGACTTCACCAATCGACACGCAACGCCGCCACGTTCTGATGGCCGCTGCGGCCCCCCTCGCGCTGGGAGCCGCCAAGGCCGCCCATGCCGTTCCGACTTCGGAGACCACCGCCATGTCCACCTCCACACTTGCACCCGTCAGCACCCCCACGCTCAAGCCGCTGCCGTTCGACCCGTCCAAACTGAAAGGATTGTCCGAACGCCTGATCCGCTCGCATTGGGAGAACAACTACGGCGGCTCGGTCAAGGCGCTGGCCGTGACGAAGAAGCACCTTGCCGAGGCGCTCGCCGCACCGGACATGCCGCCGTACCTCTACAACGAACTCAAGCGGGAGCACCTGCTGCGCACCGGCTCGGTGGTGCTGCACGAGTACTACTTCGACAACCTGGGCGGCAGCGGCCAGGCCGATGCCGGCAGTCGCAAGGCCCTGGCCGAAGCCTTCGGCAGCTTCGATGCATGGGAAACCGAATTCCGCCGGATGGGCACCGGGCTGGGCGGCGGCTCGGGCTGGGTGGTACTCGGCTTCAACACCCACACCCGCCAGCTCGAGAACTACTGGATGGCCGATCACGCTCACGGCCCGGCGGCCACGCTGCCCATCCTGGTGATGGACATGTACGAGCACTCCTACCAGATGGACTACGGCGCCGCGGCCGCCAAGTACGTGGATGCGTTCTTCCAGAACATCCAATGGGACACCGTGGCGCAGCGACTGGAGGCTTGCTGCAGGCCTTCCGCTGCCTGACCCCAAGTTCGCCCGTCAGATTGAGACGCTGTCGTCGCGAGCGCAAGTGCCCCTTCATCTTTTTTGTCGATGTAAATGTAAGGAGTAGTCATGAACGCCATCGCTCATCGTGCCCTGCGGGCCCTCACGCTGTCGCTGCTTTGGGGCTGGGCCAGCGTTCACGCGGCCGAGATCGACTCCGCCCGGATTGGCGAGGCCAGCGGCGCAGTCGCGAAGGTGCAACCGGACGGGGTGGTTCGCATCGGGTGGAGCCGCGACGACGTGGCGGTGACCGTGGACGGCATGCGGCTGCCGCCGCCCGCAGGGCTCGGCTCGTGGGCCGCGTTCATGCCGGCGGACGAGAACGCGATGCTGATGGGTGACACCGTCGTCTTCGAGGATGAGGTCGATGCGGCGATGGACGCAGCGTTCAAGGCCGGCCTCGATGTGACCGGGCTCCACAACCATTTCTTCTTCGATTCTCCGAAGGTGTACTTCATGCACATCGGCGGTCACGGCGATCCGGTGCGATTGGCCGGCAGCGTCAAAGAGGTGTGGGACGCCATCAAGGCCGTGCGCGCGCAGCGCCCGCAGCCGGCCACTGGCTTCGGCGGTCCCGTGCCCACACCGGGAAAGATTGATGCCGCTGCCATCTCCAAGGCCATCGGGCATCCACCGGAAATCACTGGCGACGTGGTGAAGGTGACGATCGGCCGGGAGGGACGCATGCACGGCCGGCCGGTAGGCGGATCGATGGGCCTGACGACCTGGGCGGCCTTCACCGGGTCGGATCGGCTTGCTGCCGTCACCGGCGACGTGATCATGACCGCCGACGAAGTCCAGCCGGTGCTGCGTGCACTGCGCCAGGCAGACTTCCACGTCGTGGCGCTGCACAACCACATGGTGGGCGAGCAGCCGGCGTTCTATTTCGTCCACTTCTGGGGCAAGGGGCCTGCGGCCGGGCTGGCCCAAGGGTTTCGCCGTGTGCTGGATGCCCAAAGTGCCCAAGTCAAATCCGCGGCGCGGTGATCCGATGCACGACCTGACGCAAACAACGACCACGGGAGCCCCATGAGCACAGTCACCAACCCTGTGGCCGCGAGCGAGACCAACGACGCGCCCACCTACGTGGTACCGCAAGAACCGTGGCTGCGGCTGTTCCTGCGGTTCCTACGCTTCGGCGCATTAGCCTGGGGTGGCCCGGTCGCCCAGATCGGCATGATCCGGCATGAATTGGTGGAGCAAGAGCGCTGGATCAGCAGCGCCCAGTTCAACCGGGTGCTGGCCGTCTATCAGATCCTGCCGGGCCCAGAGGCGCACGAGTTGTGCGTGTATTTCGGGATGCTGTCGCGCGGCCGCTGGGGCGGTGTGCTGGCGGGCTTGGGCTTCATGCTCCCGGGGTTCGTGCTGATGTTCGCGCTATCGTGGGCGTACGTGCGCTTCGGGTTGAAGGCCGACGGCGTGCTGGCCATCTTCGCGGCGGTCCAGGTGGCGGTGGCGGCGCTGATCGTGCGCGCCGTGTTTCGCATCGGCGGCCACGTCGTCACCGATCGCTGGCTCTGGGCGATCGCGATCCTGGCGACAGGTGCGCAGTTGGCCGGTGTGCACTTCGCGCTGATCCTCGCTGTGGGCGGGATCATCTACCTGATGGCACGCCACCGCCTCGGCATCGCCGCGCTGGGCGTGATCGGAGTGGCGGCCGCCGGGACCGTCGTGTTCGCAGTGCGCAACGGCGGCCTGGCCGGACTAGACGCGCTGAGTCATGTGGGCGCAGAGAGCACCGCCGTCGTGCAGGCGACGGTACCGCTGCTGCTGCTGTTCTGGTCCGGGTTGAAGGCCGGCCTGTTGACGTTCGGTGGCGCCTATACCGTCATTCCATTCCTGCAGCGCGATGCCGTAACCCAGGGCGCGTGGATGAGCAATGCGCAGTTCCTTGACGGCCTGGCTTTGTCGGGATTGCTGCCGGCGCCGCTGATCATCTTTTCGACCTTCGTGGGCTACCTCGGCGGCGGGCCGTGGGGCGCAGTGGTGATGACCGTGGGCATCTTCCTGCCGGCCTTCGCCTTCACGCTTTTGGGTCACGATGCCTTGGAACGCATAGTGCATCAGCCACGCGTGCGGCTTTTTTTGGAGGGCGTGACCGCAGGCGTGGTCGGCCTGATTGCGGGAACGACGCTGGCCCTTCTGCGCGTAAGCCTGACGGGCCTGGAGGCTCTGATCCTATTTGCGATCGTCCTGAGCATCTTATTCGCCAGCAAGGCGCGGCTGGTGATTCCGGCGGTGATTGCAGGCGCCGCACTGTGGGGCTGGGTGTCGCAGGCACTTGGCCACTGAACCGGTTGCGTTGGGCGACGAAACAGCGCCTGGTCATCATCACGCCGGCGACTGCCGGAACCGAGGTATATCCGCACACGCACTTTCTGGAGAAGCTGCAATGAAAATTGACCAAAAGCCTACGTTTCTGCTCCTCGCACTTGTTCTGCTCGTGTCCACTCCGGAGGTCCGCTCCAGCAGTTTGCAGGATGAAGGAACGGTGTCGCGGCCAGCGAATTCAGCTCCTACGACGTGCATTGAACTGGCCGCCTGGGGCGATGCAGCCGACTTCAGTTCGCGCGGAGTCGGCATGCTGAAGCAACGTTGCGACCTGGAAGATATCCGAGCTAAGTTCGCCGACTTGGACTCCAACCGCGATGGGTACCTCAGGCCGGAGGAATTGCCTATGGAACACTCGCTGAGCCAGCACTTCGCAGGCGTGGATTTCAATGGTGACGAGCGGCTCTCGCTGGCGGAAGTCGCGGAGCACGACGCAGAGACGAATCCAGTCGAGTGAGTGCGGTGCTGTAAGCGGTGGACGCCCCTTCGTGAAAAGCTCTCACGTGAAGTAACGCACGGAGCCGCGGCGTCGCGAATTGGCGTTGCGAACGCGCATGTCGGTGATCTGGAATCAGCGCCGGCGCAGGTTGCTTCGGACGCGAAGACCGCTGTCACAATCAAGTACGTACGCTAACGTCGAGATCGCCATGTCGCAACGAAAAGGCCCATCGAACTTGGGATCGCGCGTCAAGCTGTCGATCCTTCCGGCCGGGCGCGGTGACCATCATCCCGCATGTTGCATGATGAGCCGGGACATCCATGCACGCCGAACTCCGCAAATGTGGGAAGAGGCAGTCGCTTCACTCCAAAGGAGGCGGTGAATGAAGGTGATCGTCGCGTCTGGATGGCTCATGGCCTCCATGCTTCCCGGCATCGTCCTTGCCGAGGACGCAGGTTGGCGTACTGTCCAAGGCAAGGATCTGCAGTCACTTTTCTCCGATCATGAGCTTAGCGACGGCGTGCATTACACCAATCAGTTCCGTCGCGACGGATCGGTCATCGGCGTGGATATGGGCGAAAGGTTCAATGGCACATGGAAGGTCAAGGGCCCTTGCCTGTGCTACGCATGGGTACGTCCCGCCGGCCAGAACGAGTGCTTCGGAGTCAAGCGACGAGGCAACGAAGTCCGGATGTTCCAGAACGGCATTGAAATCTTTTCGGGCACTGTGACACGCATTCGTTCCCCACTGTGAAGATCAACAGGCGCGAAAGAGGATGGCCGCGTGGCGACTTCAAGAGGGTTCGACTGCAGGAAGTTCATGCACTGAACGCAACTGGCGCGCGACATAGCGAAGATACCACCCGTGACGGTTTCGGGTTCGAGCAATGCCGCAATCGGCGCAAAAGCCATGGCCTATCCGCGGGGTCATCGCCATTCCGCTTAGTCCGAGCCAACCCTGGTAGCCCCTGTGCGGGGCCCACGAGACGATAACCGCGCCGGAGAAGTAGGGCGCCTTCCATGCGAACCCGCCGTCTCCTAAAGCCGCAATGCCGTCCAACTGCAGGCGAGGGGAAACGCGTGTGCGTTCTCTCGGGCCGCTTGAGGTCCCACGCTCTCGCGCCATGTGCAGCCGCACCTCGAAATCGGTATTTCGTACCGAATTTCCCTCCGTCCCACTCGAATAAAATGATCAGGCGGGATAATTCAACATTATCCCGCCTGAGCAAAGCCGCCGCCGAACGGCCGCCTGCACTCTTTATTAGTATGTAATTACATGGTATGTAATACATTACGAAATAATTGGAGAACAGCATCATGGCGCGCGCAGGACTCTACAAAGGGGATGTCCAGAAAGCGCGTGACGCGCTGCTGGCCCAAGGCAAGAAGCCTTCCGTGGACGCGGTTCGGGTGGCTCTGGGCAACACGGGCTCCAAGACCACGATCCATCGCTACTTGCGTGAACTGGAAGAGGAGGAGGGCGGCGGTCCGTCACGTGCGGTGGCCGTGAGTGAGGCCTTGCAAGACTTGGTCGCGCGCCTGGCTGCGCGACTTCAAGAGGAGGCAGAAGCGATCCTCACCAGGGAGCGAGAACGCCATGGGGCCGAACTCCAGCGTCAGCAACAAGCGCTTTCCACCGCCCAACAGGAAGCCGCTGCCCTGGGCAGTCAGCTGCAGCGCACTGAGACCAGCTTGACGCAAGAGCAAGCCGCTCACGCCCTACTTCAGCAGAATCTGCGCGACAAGGTCGCGGAAATCGCCCAGTTGAATGAGCGCATCGCCGGCATGACGGTGCGGCTGGCTGATTACGAGGCGCATACGCGTTCTCTGGAGGACAAGCATGCCCACGCCCGGGAAGCGCTCGAGCACTACCGCGCTTCAACCAAAGAGCAGCGCGAGCAAGAGCTTCGCCGTCACGAGCATCAGATCCAAGAGCTGCAAGTAGCCTTACGTCAGGCCAATGAAGCCTTGGGCGCGAAGAATCAGGAGCTGTTGGTGCTTAACCGCGACAATGGCCAATGGCTGGAGCGCCATGGGCGGATTGAGCGTGAGCTTGTCCAGTTGAGGCAGGTCCACGAAGGCCAACACAGCGAGATCGTGGCGTTGCGCCAGACCGCAACGGACCACATGGCACTGCAGGAGCGCTGGAAGACTGACGTCAAGGCCTTGGATGCCCTGCGCAGCGAGCTAGCTCAAGTCCAAGACACCCTTGCGCAGGAGCGTGAGCGCCGCCAGAGCGCTGAAGCCGATGCGTTGCGTGCCAACGCGCGTCTTGAAGCGCTGGAGCCCCTGCTGAATCAACTGACGCCGGCACAAAATACGGTGAAGAGAACCCGGCGCAGCAGTACGCAGGGTGGGGGAGCGGACTAACGAGGCTACTCGTTTGCCTGCTAGCGGCCGGGATAGCGCTCCCCAGTCCAGTACGCCCATTCCATAGGTACGACCCAGTCTACGAACAGCTTGGCTACTGAGGACTCCGGTGCCAGATGGTAGGGCTTGAACATGCCTTGCTGGGGCGAACTGGTCATCAGGTAGCGCAAGCGCTTCTTGACCTCTTGAAAGATGGCCTCGCGCACATGGGCGCTGTCGTGCACGCCAAGACGCATTGCCACCGACGCGCCTTGGCGTACCGCCGCCCAGCAACAATAGCGCCACTGCGCGATCGGCAGACCCCGCGGTCCGGATTGAAACACGAACCCCACATCACGTGCCCAGCCTGGGTCGAAGTGATGTTTGAGCAATTGCTGCTCTAGAAACTGCTCGGTCTCCCAGAGTGCAAGTTCATCCCACAGCTCTAGTTTTGCGTCCGCCAGTTCTACATCGTGTGCCATATCACCGAGTTGGTCTTCCAGCACCGGGAGCAGGTGCCTGCGCTCGTGGGTAGACCAGGCGAAAGCCCATTGCAGATCTTCGATGGGCGTGACCTCGGCATCGGGTCGGATCTGCCATCGATCCGCTGGCCAGGGAACTTGGATCAGGGCCAAGTCTCGCAAGGCGTCCAGCACCAGCAAGGTGGAGCGGCGTGTGGGCGCCACCGGTATGCGTCGTAGCTGCGCGGCCAGCAGCGCGGCAAGGAAAAGGGTGCCACGAAGCCCCAACGCCTCGATGCTGGCGACCCCAGATGGCGTCATTGACGAGGTTCCGGGCATGCGGGTTCCGGGGGTGAGGGAGCGGCGTGGCTCCTGGCGATGGCAGCGCTACCGGGGTCGCCGGTTGCCTCAAAGCTAAGAATATCTTAGTATGCAAGGCAGGGTACATCCGCCATCCTTATGGGGTCTCCATGGGGTGCGCGCGTGACTTTGTCAGTCGACTCAACACCGACCTTCGCTCGACGCCTCAAACAAGCCCGCCTGCACACGGGCTTGTCGCAGAAGGAGTTGGGCATCCGGGCCGGTCTGGATCCTCACGTGGCCAGCCCCCGAATCAACCAGTACGAGCGTGGCAAGCACGAGCCGAAGCTGGAGACCGCTGAGCGGTTGGCTCAAGCGTTGGGGATCCCCGCCGCGTTGCTGTACACCGATGATGATCTGCTGGCCAAGTTGCTCCTACGCTGGGGCTCGCTCAGCAAGCAGCAGAAGCGCGAGCTGGTGAAGCTGATCGAGAGCACATCCGAGAAGTAGGCCGTACGGTCGCTCGCTTTATGGGCAGCACTTCGCTTCAACCCGGCCCTTTGGAGCGCCCCCGGATGGAACACCAGTGGGCGCGGCTAGCGCGACTAACGGGGCGCGGCATCTCAGGCCTGCCTGAGATTTTGTTCACGACCGATACACGCGCGCCTTGTCTAAAGTGATTTACCATGTCGCCCGTGTCAGCCTCCTCACTTCTACTGCGACTGATCCTGATCGCCATGCTCGTGCTTAACGGGGCGTGGTCGGCGTTTGCGTCGGTCAGTATGAATCCGGTGATGGAAGAGCAGGCCAGCGAAGTCGCTGCCGCGGTGCAAGTCGACGAAGACTGCGTCGCCCATCACAGTGCTGAGCATCATCCCGATGCCACATCGATTGAAAAGGCTGGCACTGGGCACGGCGATCATGCCGGCCCCGACTGTTGCAAGTCGTCTGCGTGCCGGTGCGCCTGCGTGCACGCGTGCGCGAGCGCATTGCCTGCGCGCCTGCATGTTTCGGTACAACTGGCCTTGGGCCTGGATGTCATGCCGCTGCCCTTGGGGCATCCGGCGCCTGCCTTGCCTCATCTGATCCGACCACCGATCGGCTAAGCGTCCCTAGGCGCCGCAATGGCGCCGTTGGTGTGGCTTGCATGCCTGTATAGGCCAGCCACCCGCTCTGTACCACCGCCTGCCGGTGGCAACACGACGCTTGGAGCATTTACATGTCGCATGATGATTTTCGTGGTCCACATGGTGGACCGCTGCTGCCTTCGCGGCGGCGATTTGTCCAAGGCTTGGCCTTGGGAGGCGCAGTCGCAGGATTGGGGTTCTGGCCCAAAGCCAGTTGGGCGCTCAAGGGCCCCGGACAAGCCAACGTATTGTCGGGCACCGAGTTTGACCTGACCATCGGCGAGACGCCGATGAACTTCACCGGCAAGACCCGCACCGCGATCACGGTCAACGGGTCCGTTCCGGCGCCGTTGCTGCGGTGGCGGGAAGGCACCACGGTCAACCTGCGTGTCTCCAATGCATTGCCGGCCAACTCCCTCCATGGCACGGATACTTCCATCCATTGGCACGGCATCATTCTGCCGGCCAACATGGACGGCGTGCCGGGCCTGAGCTTTGACGGCATCGGACGTGGTGAGACCTACCACTATAGGTTCACCCTGCATCAGGGCGGAACCTACTGGTACCACAGCCACTCAGGTTTCCAGGAACAAGCTGGGCTTTATGGACCGATCGTGATCGATCCACTGGAGCCAGAGCCTTTCAGCTTCGATCGCGACTACGTCGTGATGCTGAGCGATTGGACAGACCTGGACCCGACGGCCCTGTTCGATCGTTTGAAGAAGATGCCGGGCCATGACAACTACTACAAGCGCACGGTCGGCGATTTCGCGCGCGATGTGAAGCGCAATGGTCTGTCGGCCACGTTGGAAGATCGCAAGATGTGGGGCGTGATGCGAATGACGCCCACGGATCTGTCCGACGTCAACGCCAACACCTACACCTACCTGATGAACGGCACGACCTCTCTGGGCAACTGGACCGGGTTGTTCCGCAGTGGCGAGAAGGTGCGTCTGCGTTTCATCAATGGCTCTGCCATGACGTACTTCGATGTGCGTATTCCGGGGTTGAAGATGACCGTGGTCGCGGCGGATGGCTTGTACGTCCATCCGGTTTCGGTCGACGAGTTCCGCATTGCAGTAGCAGAAACCTTCGATGTGATCGTGGAGCCCTCCGGGCAGGACGCATTCACCATCTTTGCCCAGGACTCCGGTCGCACCGGCTACGTCAGCGGCACGCTCGCCGTGCGCGAAGGACTACGCGCGCCTCTTCCGTCTGTGGATCCCCGGCCGCTGCTGACGATGGCAGACATGGGCATGGATCATGGATCGATGGATATGTCTGGCGGCAGCAAGGGCATGGAAGGCGGCTGTGGTGCAGCCATGGGCATGCCCGGCATGACCCCACCTGCCAGCGGCAATGAGGCCTCGGCCCATGCGGGTCACGCGATGCCCGCCGCCGGCGATGGTGCCATGGCCGGCATGCAGCATGGGGGCATGCAATCACACCCTGCCAGCGAGACCAACAATCCCCTGTTGGACAACCAAGCCATGAGCGTGACTTCGCGCTTGGACGATCCGGGCAATGGCCTGCGCGATAACGGCCGTCATGTACTGACGTATTCCATGCTCAAGAGCACCTTTGAAGACCCTGACGGACGCGACCCCGGTCGCGAGATCGAGCTGCATCTGACCGGACACATGGAGAAATTCTCCTGGGGTTTCAATGGTCAGAAGTTTTCCGATGTCGAGCCGCTACGGCTGAACTACGGCGAGCGCATGCGCATCGTATTGGTCAACGACACGATGATGACCCACCCGATCCATTTGCACGGCATGTGGAGCGATGTGGAAGACGATAGCGGCAACTTCATGGTGCGCAAGCACACGGTGGACATGCCGCCAGGCAGCCGACGTACGTATCGCGTGCGTGCCGATGCGTTGGGCAGCTGGGCGTTCCATTGCCACCTGCTCTATCACATGGAAGCCGGAATGATGCGCACGGTGAGGGTCGACGAATGAACATCAATAGACGCAATACCACCCTGACTGCGCTGACCCTGGCTATCTCGCTGGCCCTGGCCAATGCGGCCAGCGCCCAATCCATGCAGCACGGCTCCATGCCGATGGAGCAGGGCGCGCAGACCCAGGCTCAGGATCACTCTGCACATCAGGCGCCGACATCAAAGCCTGCGCCAGCCCCCAAACCTACAACACCGGCCAAGACCAGCGAAGCGACTATCGATCATGCGGCGATGGGCCATGCCGCGCCGCCGGCTCAAGCAGCCGAGCCTGCCATGCAGGGCATGGACCACTCGCAGATGGGGCACAGCTCGCCCGCGAGTACACCTGCAGCGCCCAAAGCGCAGACGCAGCCGATGCAGGGCATGGATCACAGTCAGATGGCACAGCCCGCTGCGTCCGACGCCTCCAGCACGTCCACGCCTGCGATGCAGGGGATGGACCATTCGCAGATGGGCCACGGTTCGCCCGCATCCGCTACGCCAGAAGCTGGCATGCAATCGATGGAGGGCATGGACCACAGTCAGATGGGACATGGGCCTGTCGCACCAACGCAGCCGCGCACCCCGATTCCTGCGGTGACCGAGGCTGATCGTCAGGCGGCCATCGCGCCCGCACACGCGCATCCGGTGCATGACAATTCGATCAAGAGCTACGTACTGCTCAATCGCCTGGAAGCCTGGGATGCCGATCCGGGCACCGGGCTGGGTTGGGAGGGTCAGGGTTGGATCGGTACGGACCTCAATCGCGTCTGGTTCCGCAGTGAAGGCGAACGCACAGATGGTCAGACCGAGTCGGCTGATCTGGAAGTGCTCTACGGCCGCAGTATCTCCACGTGGTGGGATGTGGTAGCCGGTGTGCGCCATGACTTCAAGCCGGGGGCTTCGCAGAACTTCGCCGCTATCGGCGTACAGGGCTTGGCACCGATGAAGTTCGAAGTATCCGCCACAGCCTATCTCGGCGAAGGCGGCCAGACTGCTGCCAATGTCGAGGCCGAGTACGAACTGCTGCTGACCAATCGGCTGATCCTGCAGCCGCTGGTGGAGGTCACGGCGTATGGCAAGAACGATCCATTGCGCGGAATAGGTTCGGGTCTGAGTACCGCTGAGGCGGGCCTGCGACTTCGTTATGAGTTCACCCGAAAGTTCGCTCCCTACATCGGCGTGGTGTACGAGCGTGCGTTTGGCAATACCGCAGACATGCGACGCGAGCATGGCGAGTCTTTTGAAGACACGCGCTTGGTCATCGGCCTTCGTACCTGGTTCTAAGGGGAACTGACAATGAAATCCAACAAGAAGATGTGGGTATGGCTCGGCGCCGGCGTGGCATTGGTTGCGGTGGTCGCAACCGCCGCGGTCTCTCTGGGCGTGTACAACGTGGCCGCTGATGATCCGCATAGTCGCCCGGTGTATGCGCTACTTGAAACGGCGCGTGAGCGTTCCATTGAGGTGCGCGCCGCCAAGCTTCAGGTACCCACGAACCTGGATGATCCTGAGCGTATCCGCCAGGGTGCGGGCAACTACAACGCTATGTGTGTGACCTGTCATCTTTCGCCAGATGCGGCGGCCACCGAGATGAGCAAGGGTCTGTACCCCGCGCCACCAAACCTAAGCAAGCACCCGGTGGGTCCAGCTGAGGCGTTCTGGGTGATCAAGCACGGCATCAAGGCCAGCGGCATGCCTGCGTGGGGCGGCAGCATGGACGATGAGTTCATCTGGAACATGTCGGCCTTCCTGCAGAAGCTGCCCAAGCTGGACAAGGCCGGCTACCAGGCGTTGGTAGCCAGCAGTGATGGCCATTCACACGGTGGCGGTGAGACCGGCGGGCACTCGCATGGCGAGGAAGCGGGTGCAGATCACCATGGCGGCGGTGATAGCGAAGAGATGGGTGATGGCCATGGCCATGGCCAGGGGCATGAAGCAGGTGGCATGGGCATGGACATGAGCAAGCCTAAGGAAGGCACCACGCATGTGCATGCCGACGGCAAGACGCACGTGCATGCGGCCGAGCCGGCAAAGCAACCTGCGCAGGCCAAGTCCGAGGGCGAGCACGATCAGCACGGCTCCATGCCAGCCAAACCAGCCGAGCCAGCTCCCAAGGCCGATGACGGCCACGATCACCAGCATTGATCCCTTCATGGAGCTGCCCCGGCTCCACGCCCGAGCGCCTCGGCGCTCGGGCATCTCTTAAGGAAGCATGATGAACACTTCACGCAGCTGTCTCTTTCTGCTGGCCACGGCCTTGTCGCTGACCGCATGCGCGCGCCCCGAATCGGCTGTCAATTCAGAGGCGGCATCGGACGCCCAATCTCCGACATCGGCGGCTGCGCAGCAGGTCACTCAACCGCAGCGTCCGTTGCCGTTGGTCAAAGTACATAAGAGTGCGACCTGCGGTTGCTGCCAACTGTGGGTGGAGCATCTGGAGAAAGCAGGTTTTACGGTTGAGGTGCACAACAGCGAAGACCTGAACCCGATCAAGGCGCGCTTGGGCGTTCCTTATGGACGCGGCTCGTGCCATACCGCCGAGATCGATGGCTACATCGTCGAAGGTCATGTGCCGGTGCAAGACATCCTGCGCCTGTTGCGTGAGCGCCCGGTAGGCCGTGGATTAGTGCTACCGGGGATGCCTGCCGGTTCTCCTGGCATGGAGATGCCCGACGGACGTGTTCAACCCTATACGGTGGAATTTGTACTGCCCGATGGCACCACGCAGCCTTACGTCCTGCACGGTCAACGCAGCTGACAGTTTGCTCGCGATCCCTTCTTCCAGCCCAGAGTGATCCATGTCCCCTCATTCCCACGATGAAGCCGGCAAGGCGATGCCGCAGGGTGCCAGCGATGGTCCAGACTCGGTGCGTGATCCGGTATGCGGTATGCAGGTCTCCGCGGCTAGAACGCCGTACCACGCTCTGCATGGCGGAACGAAGTATCACTTCTGCTCAGCCAGATGCCGAGAGCGGTTCATCACTAATCCCGACCGTTATACGGACGGTGCTGCCCAGCAAGTTGAAATGACCGCCCCAGCAGCGGTGGCTCCCCCCCGCGATACCCATGCCACGGTCTATACCTGTCCGATGCATCCGCAGATTCGTCAGCCAGGTCCCGGCACCTGTCCGATCTGCGGCATGGCACTGGAGCCGGAGATGCCGTCGCTGGAGGAGGACGACAATCCGGAGTTACGCGATTTCACCCGACGCTTCTGGTGGACGTTGCCTTTGACGTTGATCGTCCTGGTCTTGGCCATGCTGGGACATCGTCTGCCCGGCTTGTCCACGCAGGCGCGCACCTGGATTGAGCTCGTGCTGAGCGCCCCGGTGGTGCTCTGGGCGGGGTGGCCTTTCTTTGTGCGCTGCCTACAGTCCATCGGCAATCGCAGCCCCAACATGTGGACGCTGATCGGCATCGGCGTGGCCGCCGCGTTTGGCTACAGCGTGGTGGCCACCGTGACGCCGGGCCTGTTTCCGGACTCTTTCCGCGAGCATGGACGGGTGGGGGTCTACTTCGAAGCAGCGGCGGTCATCGTCTCGCTCACGCTGCTCGGCCAGCTGCTGGAACTGCGGGCGCGCTCCAAAACCTCGGCAGCCATCAAGTCGCTGCTGGGGTTGGCGCCCAAGACGGCACGCCGCGTCAAGCCCGATGGGGGCGAAGAGGACGTTGCGCTGGATCACGTGCATGTGGGTGATCTGCTTCGCGTACGACCGGGCGAGAAGGTGCCGGTCGATGGGGAAGTCATCGAAGGTCGCACCAGTGTCGATGAGTCGATGCTGACCGGTGAACCCATTCCGGTGGAGAAGACTGTCGGTGACCACGTCATAGGCGCCACGCTCAACGGGACGGGCGCCCTGGTCATCCGGGCGGACAAAGTCGGATCCGGGACGGTACTGTCGCAGATTGTGCAGTTGGTGGCCCAGGCCCAGCGCTCTCGCGCGCCGATGCAGCGTATGGCGGACAAGGTGGCGTACTGGTTCGTTCTGGCCGTGCTGGCCACGGCGGTGCTTACCTTCTTCGGATGGGGCCTGTTTGGACCCGAACCGTCATGGACCTTTGCCGTCCTCAATGCCGTATCGGTTCTGATCATTGCGTGCCCGTGTGCCCTGGGTTTGGCTACCCCCATGTCGATCATGGTCGCCACCGGCCGCGCTGCGCAGGTCGGAGTCCTGTTCCGCGACGCTCAGGCGATCGAACAGCTACGTCTGATCGACACCTTGATCGTGGACAAGACCGGTACGTTGACCGAGGGACGTCCAGCCTTTCGCGACACGCTCTCCTACGCCGGTTTCGACGCCGATCAGATCCTTCGTTTGGCCGGCAGCCTGGAGCAGGGCAGTGAGCACCCCCTGGCCGAGGCCATCGTGGCTGAAGCCCAACGACGTGGCTTGAACCTGGTGGCCGCCCAGGATTTTGATTCGCTCACCGGCCAAGGCGTTCGCGGGCGCGTGGCCGATCAGGATGTCGTGCTCGGCAACCAAAGCCTGATGGCATCGGTTGGCGCCGATGTAGCCCCCTTGCAGAGCAGCGCCGAGCGTCTTCGCAAAGAAGGCGCCAGCGTGATGTTCCTGGCGGTCAATGGGCGGTTGGCCGGCGCCATTGCGGTGGCTGATCCCATCAAAGCCACGACCTTGCCTGCCTTGAACCTGCTACGTGCCGATGGCCTGCACGTGGTGATGGCCTCCGGTGACGCACAGGCCACGGCCGAGGCCGTGGGGCGCACGCTGGGCATCGACGATGTGCGTGGCGGCGTCAAACCTCAGGACAAGGCCGAACTGGTCCAGCAACTCAAAGCCCAAGGGCGTCGTGTGGCCATGGCCGGCGATGGCATCAACGATGCGCCGGCCCTGGCGGCAGCCGATGTGGGCATCGCGATGGGGACGGGCACGGATGTGGCCATGTCCAGCGCCCAGCTCACCCTGGTCAAGGGTGATTTGAGGCGCATCGTGCAAGCCCGTGCCATCTCGTCTTCGACAGTGGCCAACATGAAGCAGAACCTGGGCTTCGCCTTCGTCTACAACGCCATCGGCGTGCCCATCGCCGCCGGCCTGCTGTACCCCAGCTTCGGCCTTTTGCTCAGTCCGATGATGGCGGCCCTGGCCATGAGCCTGAGCTCGGTTTCGGTGGTCACCAATGCCTTGCGTTTGTCCGGCTCCACCGTTGTTGCCACCTCTCACCCTGACCGCGCCGATGAGCCTGCGCGCGGCCATTCCTGTCACTGATGGCTCATATCCCACAAGGAGTACTGCAATGAAGCGTTATGCCTCCCTCTCGATGATGGCCCTGTTCCTGATGGCCGGCGCGGCCTTCGCCGGTGGCCAGACCACCACGCCCACCACCGACCACGGCCAGCACAAGCCGATGGATCATAAGAAGCAGGAGCATGGTCAGCACAAGCCGGCCGCGGCCGATGCCGACTTCACTAAGCTCGATGCCAACAAGGACGGCTCGTTGTCCAAGGAAGAGCTGGCCAAGCACAAGCTGGCACCCCACTTTGGCATGCTCGATAGCAACAAGGACGGCAAGCTGAGCCCGCAGGAATTCGCTGCCGGCAAGGGTATGTAACTGCTATCTCCCCGGGGGCTGGGTCCTTGGCCCCCGGGATTCGGCGATGTTCTGCTATTCCCACGGAGATCGACATGTCTTCTTCGCACGGTAAGCACGAAAGCACGCACACGCAGCATCTAGGGCAACACGCCTCGCAAGGAAGTCCCGGTCAGACGCATCAGGGGCACTACGGTCGCCTACTGCTGATGATGGCCCTGTCGTTCCTGGCTATGTACGCCCTGATGTATGCCATGGTCGATCAGTGGGCCAACGTCTATCACAACGTCAACCAGCTCTACATGGCAGGGCTAATGGCTGCGCCGATGCTGTTGATCGAGCTTTGGCTCATGTCCAGCATGTACCCCGATCGTCGGCGTAACCTGATCCTGGCCAGCGTGACCGTGGCGTTCATGCTGTTCTGTTGGTGGGGAATCCGTACGCAGGCCGCGGTGACTGATCGGCAGTTCATCCGCTCTATGATTCCCCATCATGCCGGCGCCATCCTGATGTGCGAAGAAAACCGCCTGAAGGATCCCGAGCTGACCAGACTCTGCCTGGACATCATCACCTCGCAGAAGCAAGAGATCGCCCAGATGAAGCAACTTCTCGCCAATTGATCGCGGTGACGTCTGCTGTCTACTTGCGCCGCTCAAAGACTAGGTAAAACGGTGTCCCCGCCCAGGAGGGGTTAGCTAGGCTGCGCCAGAACAGCAGGAGCTGTGCCGTTGAATAGGCGGGCACGGCACCGTGCCGTAAGAACAGAAAACGCAGCAATCGCCTGTTTTGGGCTGAATCAACTTATTGCAGTTCACGCATTCATAGAAGAACTGACATGAGTCTGTGGACATGGTCTCTGTTGCCCGATGACCGCATACAGGGCAAGTCAAGGTGCTGGCCAGTTGCATGTCAGCCACTTTCCGATCCTGTCTTGATGGTCGCTGGAAAACCGGCGTCAGTGATCGCCTTTGCTATTCTCGCTGAATCCACGATTTTCGCATCAAAAATAACGGTCACTGTTCCAGCCCGTGTGTCTACCTGAGTGGACGTTACCCCAGGCACCTTGTCCAAGGCCTTCTCGATGGTAATGCTGCATGCCGGACACGTCATGTTCTCCACATGCAACATGACCCGTTGAGGTGTGATGGCCCAAGCCGCCGACATCCAGATCGTCATGATCAGACCAAGAAGCATTGCGCGCATAAAGTGCTCCTTACAAGAACCAGCTAATGTAATAGGGAAAGAGTAGCAACAGCACGATCCCGCTGGCGGCCATCCAGAGCCAACGACGGCGGCGCCTTAGTGATGGGGTATCCGTGCAGCCACCGTCATTGCTGCACCGCTGCGCGCCTGAGCGATACTGGGTCCAAAACGCCCAAGCCAAGCAAAGTATGGTGAGCGCGCTCAACCAAGGGCGCCAGACGTCAAAGGCCGTGAGGTTAGCGATCCATGCTCCGCTGATTCCCATTAAGACCAGCACCAGCGGCACCACGCAGCATATTGACGCGCCAACAGCGGCAACCGCCGCGCCCCAAAGAGGTGGCAAAAAGGACTTGGGAGGACGATGCTGACTCATGGCAGTATGTTATTCTCCGTACCATGGTACGGAGTCAAGCAGTGATCATGAGTGCCATGACCATCGGTCGGCTGGCAAAGGCCGCGGATGTACATATCGAGACGATTCGCTATTACCAGCGGCGGGGCTTGCTTCCTGAGCCCGAACGTCCACAACGCGGTGTACGGCGCTATGGTGAGGCTGATGTTAGCCGGCTTAGATTTATCCGACGAGCTCAGGCGGCCGGGTTCCGTCTTGATGAGATAGCTAGTTTGTTGCAGATCGAGGGCAGGGGCGCGTGTGAGCAAACCCGATTGCTGACGGAACAGAAGTTGAGCGAAGTCCGCCAGCGCATTGAAGATTTGCGTTTGTTGGAGACCGGGCTGAAACAATTGGTAGACGAATGCCAAGCCTCCGCGGGTGATGCTTGCCCCGCGCTAGATCGGTTGGCAAGGACAAGTCGGTAGCCTCAAGCCATAGAGTTCAGCTGCCCGCTCCTGTTGAGCGCCGGTCGTACCGCGCTACAGGCGCGGTGGATTAGGCGAGCGGCTATGCGCGCAGTAGCTTGATCTAAGTCCAAGGGCGGACACAGCTCAGCCACATCCATCAACCGCACCTTTCCTGAAGACAGGATCAAGTCCATCAATGCTTCCACGACCTCTAGGCTCACGCCTCTTGGATTAGGCGCGCTCACACCCGGAGCAGTGGCTTGCGGCAATACATCCAGGCACAGGGTCAGGTAGATTACGTCCACCGCATCACACCAGCGATTCACCACTTCCGCTTGTGCGTGCCAATTCCACGCGTTTAGGGCGTCATCGGTGATGTAGTGGGCGCCCTCACGTTCGGCCGTAGCGAACAAGCGCGGTGTATTGCTGGAGCGACTGACGCCAATGCAGTGGTACTGGAGCGGCGTGGCACTCCTGTGGGCGTGCTCCAATGCTTGAAGGAAGGGCGTGCCGGAACTCGCACACCCCTGCTCGCGTAAATCGAAATGAGCATCGAAGTTGAAAATGCCGATTCGCGATGGTGATGGTCCGAGGTGGCCGCACAGGGCCGCATAGCTGGCATAGCCAATTTCGTGACCTCCGCCTAAGCCGACGACCCAATGCCCGCTATCCAAGAGTTGTTGGGCGCGCTGGGAGTAGTGGGCCTGTGCCAGCTCCAGGGCACGATCCTCGCAGACGATATTGCCTGCGTCGTAAAGAGGGCAGGGTTGTAGCACGGGCAGGTTGGCCAACGTCCTGCGAAGTGCATCGGGCCCTTGTGCAGCACCTGGCCGTCCGGCATTGCGACGAATGCCTTCATCGCTGGCAAAGCCCAGCAGGGCAATGCCAGGAGCGCCAAGATCCGGGTCCGACGCCACCACCTGATGCCAGCGCTGGGTATCGGCCGACAACGGCAGATCCACGCGCCCCGCCCATGCAGGATTCACCTGCCCGTCTCCTGCAATGGCCACTCCAGGAACGGTTGCAGCCCCCCTCGTTGGATGAAGGCCTCGATGGCCTGCATCTCGGGGGCCAGATAGCGGTCCTCGTCGTAGCGGGGTACCAGGGCGCGTACCTGCGCGTGCACCGCTTCCAAAGCCTGCGAAGACTGCAGCGGCCGTCGGAACTCGATGCCTTGGCAGGCGGCAAGCATTTCGATGGCCACGATGCGACGCACGTTATCGGCCACCTCGCGAGACTTGCGCGCGGCGAAGGTCGCCATGCTGACATGGTCCTCCTGGTTGGCCGAGGTCGGCAAAGAATCCACGCTGGCGGGATGGGAGAGGGTTTTGTTTTCGCTGGCCAGTGCAGCGGCGGTCACGTGGGCGATCATGAAACCTGAATTGACGCCCGGGTTGGCCACCAGGAATGCGGGCAGACCTGACAAAGTCGAATCGATCAACAAGGCAATCCGGCGCTCGGCTAAGGCACCGATCTCCGACACTGCCATGGTCAGTTGATCCGCAGCAAAGGCCACGGGCTCGGCGTGGAAGTTGCCACCCGAGATCACTTCGCTGGTATCGGTGAAGACCAGTGGGTTATCAGAGACCGCGTTGGCCTCTGTCCACAACACTTGTGCCACATGTTGCATCACGTCGCGTATGGCCCCCATCACCTGAGGCTGGCACCTGAGACTGTAAGGATCCTGCACACGCGTGTCGTTCTGACGATGCGACTCACGGATCGCGCTACCGGCCAGCAGGCGAAGGTAGTGCTTGGCCACGACAATCTGGCCCGGCTGGCCACGCACGGCATGGATGCGCGGATCGAAGGGCGAGTCAGAGCCGCAGGCGGCATCGACGCTCATCGCGCCGCTCAACACGGCAGCTGAGTAGATCTGCTCTGCCGCGAACAGCGCCATCAATGCAATGCCGGTGGATACCTGCGTGCCGTTGAGCAGGGCCAGCCCCTCCTTGGCCGCCAGCCGGATCGGGGTGATGCCCGCGTGTTCCAGCGCCTGGCTGGCGGGCAGCACCTGTCCGTCAACCCGCACGTGGCCTTCGCCCATGGCTGCCAACGTCAGGTGCGCCAACGGTGCCAGATCGCCGGAGGCGCCTACTGAGCCTTGGGCAGGAATGCAGGGCCAGATCTGTGCGTTGTAGATCGCCACTAGCGTAGCCAGCGTCTGCTCGCGTACGCCCGAGTAGCCTCGGGCCAGAGACGCGATCTTGGTGGCGAAGATCAGTCGTACGCAGGCGTCATCGAGCAGCGGGCCCATGCCAACGGCATGGGAGCGCACCAGGTTGGTCTGCAGTTGCTCCAATTGCTCGCGCGCTATGTGGACCTTGGCCAGCTTGCCAAAGCCGGTGTTGATGCCATAGGCAGGCTCACCGGCCACCACGATGGCCTGGACGGCTTGGGAAGAGGCGCGCACCTGATCCCAACAGGCGGGGTCCAGTGCGATGGGGGCGGCACCTTCGGCGATCTGCCGCAGCTGCGCCAAGGTCACTTGGCCAGGCGTCAAGTTCAGCATGATGCTCACTCCAGGATGGCCGGCAAGATCAACTCATGCTCACGCGCGCACGCCAATGCTTGCTCGTAGCCGGCATCAGCATGGCGCATGACCCCGGTGGCCGGATCGTTCCATAGCACGCGCGCTAGCCGCCGGTCGGCTTGTTCAGTGCCATCGCAGACGATGACTACACCCGAATGCTGCGAAAACCCCATGCCCACGCCGCCTCCGTGATGCAGGCTTACCCACGTGGCGCCGCCACTGGTGGCCAGCAGGGCATTGAGCAGCGGCCAATCCGATACCGCATCGGAACCATCACGCATGCCTTCGGTTTCGCGGTTGGGGCTGGCGACCGAGCCACAATCCAGATGATCACGCCCAATCACGATGGGCGCCTTCAATTCGCCGTTACGCACCATTTCATTGAATGCCAAAGCCGCTTTGTGTCGCTCGCCCAGACCCAGCCAGCAAATGCGGGCAGGCAGGCCTTGGAACGCGATGCGCTCCCGCGCCTGATCCAGCCACTGGTGAAGATGCGTGTTATCCGGAAACAGCTCTTTGACCTTGGCATCGGTCTTGTAGATATCTTCCGGGTCGCCGCTGAGGGCCACCCATCGGAAAGGCCCCATGCCCCGGCAGAAGAGCGGACGGATACAGGCGGGCACGAAGCCAGGGAAGGCGAAGGCATTGTCCACGCCTTGATCCAGGGCCACTTGCCGGATGTTGTTGCCGTAGTCGATCGTCGGCACGCCCAGCGCGTGGAAATCAAGCATGGCGCGTACGTGCGTGGCGCACGAGGCGGCCGCGGCCTGCGCCAATTCACGGCGTTGGCCGTCGCTGCCGGCCCGGGCCTGCTCCCACTGCGACACCGTCCATCCCGACGGCAGATACCCGTTGATCAGGTCATGCGCCGAGGTCTGATCGGTCACCGCATGGGGGCGGGCGCCGCCATTGCGTGCAAGAGCGACGAACTGCGGGAGTAATTCGGCCGCATTGCCCAGCAATCCCACCGACACGGGGACTGGACTGCTTTCAATGATCTGCAGGGCCTGCTCGATGGAGGTGGCCTTGTGATCGACATAGCGTGTGCGAATGCGAAAATCGATTCGCGACTCCTGACACTCGATCACGATGCTGCTGGCGCCGGCTAGCGTTGCGGCCAATGCTTGCGCGCCGCCCATACCGCCCAAGCCTGCGGTGAGGATCCACTTGTTCTGCCAGTTGCCACCGTAGTGCTGGCGACCCAGCTCAACGAACGTCTCGTAGGTTCCCTGCACGATGCCCTGGCTACCGATGTAGATCCAGCTGCCGGCGGTCATCTGCCCGTACATCATCAAGCCCTTCTTATCGAGCTCGTTGAAATGCTCCCAAGTCGCCCAGTGGGGCACCAGGTTGGAGTTGGCGATCAGTACGCGCGGTGCATCCTTATGCGTGCGGAACACGCCTACCGGTTTTCCCGATTGCACCAACAAGGATTCATCATCCTCAAGCGATCGCAACGTTTCCAAGATACGGTCAAAGCTTCTCCAGTCGCGCGCAGCACGACCGATGCCGCCGTAGACCACCAGGTCTTCCGGGCGCTCGGCAACATCGGGGTCCAGATTGTTCTGGATCATGCGGTAGGCCGCTTCAGTCAGCCAGCTCTTGCAGTGCAGCTGGGTGCCGATCGGAGCGCGAACGGTGCGCGCAGGGGAAGCGGAGCGTTCCAAGGTATCCATCAAATCCTCAAGGGGTCAGGGGGGCGCCAACCTGGAAGGTGCCCACAAAGCGGTAACGAGATGCCGGGTGAATCAACCGCACAAAGCTGGCCACCTGTCCGCGCGACCACGTACGTCGGGTCAGCACCAGCAACGGATCGCCTTCGTTGATCTTCAGTTGCGCAGCCAGACGCTTGCTGGCCGTCTCGGCTTCAATCACATGTTCGGCGCGCTCCAGCGGCGCAACGCGCATCAAGTACTGATGCGGAATCTCGGTGTGGAAATCGATGTCCAGGTAATCCGGCGCCACGCTGGGTTGCACAAAGCGATCCTCCAACTGCACCGGCTTGTCATCGCTGTGGTGGAGCAGGCGACTGTGGAACAGCTCCGTGCCCGGCGTCAGGCCGAAGTTGGTCGTCACACTGGAGCGCGCCTCGACCGTCTCGCAGATCAGCACTTGGACCGAGTGTGTCTGGCCGCGTGACTGAATCTCGTCGCGAATATTGCGCACCTCGAACATCGCCGATTCGGCCTTGGGGCCGGCGACGAACGTGCCGACACCTTGCACCCGGGTTAGTACGCCGGCATCGGTCAACTCGCGCAGCGCTCGATTCACTGTCATGCGAGACAAGCCGAACTTGGCCGTCAGTTCGTTCTCGCTGGGGACGCGACTGCGCGCGGGCCAGTCGCCGTTGGTGATGTGACGCAGGATGAAGTGCTTGAGCTTCTGGTAGTGCGGCTTGGGTTCGTCCATGGCCCAAGCATTACATGTCTATACAACCAGTCCAACCACTTTCGATGCTGTACTGCACAAGCAGTTGACACTAAGAATTTCCTCGTGCTATTGCTGTGGTATAGACAACCTGCGGGTTCGCCACACGCTCATGCCTTCGCTTCGCGTGCTACTGCGTATGTTCCTGATCCTCGTGCTCTGCGCGGATGGGATCCTGAGCGCGCAGGCCACCACGCGGATGGCCGTGCGGCATATTCCTCCCCCAGGTGCGGTGAATGGCACCCACTCGGTGCATGGCGGCGCGCGTGTCAATGAACGCGCCAAGATTAGTAACGATTGCAACAAAATTCTTCCCGGTGGCAAGCGAGCCGGGCAGGGTGATCAGAACGATCATCAGTGCGACTGCAGCACCACCTCCTGCGACTGCAGCTGTGTGCTCACCTTCTTCGCCGGGCGTGTGCCGGTCATCTTTGCCGCCCAGCACGCCCTGACGAGCACCTACCTACCTACGCCTGAGTTGCCGCCGCTGCGACGACAGGTATCCCGGCTGTTCCGACCTCCCATCGGCTAATGCTGCTTGGTCGCCATTGATTGGCGACGTCTACGCACGCCCTGATGTCGCATAGGCCCCCACGTCTGGGGCACCAGGGTCATACGCATGCATTGCCCTTCGGGGGAGAGAGAACCCATGTACTTCAAGCGCAATCCTTTGGCGGTATCCGTCGGTGCCCTTCTGTGCGCCGGTTTTTCCACGGTGGCTCTGGCTCAGCAGGCTGAACAGGGCGCCACGAGCGAGTCGGCCAAGACGCTGGACACCGTCCAGGTCACCGGCAGTCACATCAAGCGGCTCCAGATTTCCGGCGTCGGCCCGGTCAGCGTCGTGGATGCCGAAGCCATCGAGCGCTCCGGCGCCACTTCAGTGGAGACGCTGCTGCAGCGCCTGCCGGCCTCGGCCGGTTTTGCCGGCAGCCAGTCCAATGCCTACTGGGCCGAGAACGGCTACGGCACTACCCAGGTCAATCTGCGCGGCTTGGGCATTAACCGCACGCTGGTTCTGCTCAATGGTCGTCGTGTGGTCAATGGCGGCACCGGTGCCAACAGCTCGGTGGACCTGAACATCATCCCCGTAGCGCTGATCGAGCGGATCGAGGTCCTCAAGGACGGTGCCTCAGCCATCTACGGTGCCGATGCCGTGGCGGGTGTGGTGAACATCATCACCAAGAAGAACTACGACGGTGCCGAGGCGGCGGTGCGGTACGGACAGACCTTCGAAAGTGATGGCGAAGAAAAGTCGTTCGATTTCGCCTGGGGTATTACGTCAGACCGCGGTTCGTTGATGGCCGGCATCAACTACTCGGAGACCGGCGCGGTCAACATGGCCTCACGCGCACCGTGCGGCTTGGGTGAGGTCGACGGGCAACTCGAATGTGTGGGCAGCTCGGCCACCATCGGTGGGCGCGCATTGCTAGCCGACGGCTCGCGCGTGAACTTCAACCAGGATCCCAATGGTGACGGGGACTTCTATGAACCGTATTCGGCGGCCAAGCATAACTACAACGGCAATCCCTATCTCAATGCCGTCAATCCGATCAAGCGTTTGAGCTTCAGCCTGTTCGGCGACAGCACTGTGAATGAAACCACGCGCGTGTTCACCGAGTTGATGTTCACCAACCGCCAGTCCGACCAGTTGGCCACGCCCGGCAGCCTGGGTGTCTATCGACCGATCAATATTGCGGCCGGCCACCCGACCAACCCGACCGGCCAAGACCTGCTGCTGCAGCGCCGCCGTCTGGAAGAGGCCGGCCCACGCGAGTTCTTCCAGGAAACCAATACCTTCCGCGTGGTCGCGGGCATTGAAGGCCAGTTGGGCATGAACTGGGACTGGTCGGCCGCGCTGAATTGGGGCCGCAACACTGGTGTGGATGGCTCGACCAATGTGGCGAACCTGGACCGGGTGGATGACACGCTCAACACCGCGCTGTGCAGCAACACGCCCGGCGCGGCGATCCCCTGCGGTGACTATCTCGGCTACGGCGACCTGACCCCCGAGGTGCTCAACTACATCCTGTTCAGGACGCGCGACAACGGCGGCAACGACCAGAAGAGCTTCACCGCCAACATCAGCGGCCAGCTATTCGAGATGCCGGCCGGTTGGGTGGGCTTTGCCTCTGGCATCGAGGTTCGCAAGGAGCGTGGTTGGCGCGATCCCGATCCGCTGACGGTACTGGGCATTGCCAACACGAACCAACAGGATCCGATCGCCGGTGAGTACACGGCCAAGGAAGCCTTCGCCGAGTTTGCCGTGCCGCTGCTTCAGGACAGCGTGATCGCCGAGAGCCTGACGCTCAATGCCGCCGTGCGCTATTCCGACTATGACCTGTTCGGCGAAGACGTGAATTACAAGGTGGGCCTGGATTGGCAGATCGTGCCGTCCTTGAAGGTGCGCGCCAACTACGCCACGGCTTTCCGTATCCCCAACATCCCCGAATTGTTTGGTGGCGTAGCCGAGGGCAACCTGACCACGACCGATCCCTGTAGCGGCTGGAGCAGCTTGCCGGCTGATTCGGTAGTGCGTCAGAACTGTCAGGCGTACGGCGTGCCGGCAGGTTACGTACAGCCGGGCAACACGATCCTGACCACCTCCGGCGGCAATCCTGACCTGGAGCCGGAAGATGCCAAGTCCCTGACCGTGGGTGCGGTCTGGACGCCGAGCTTCTTGCCGGGACTGACGCTGACGGTGGACTACTTCAACATCAAGATCGACAACGCGATCCAGCGTATCGATGGCTCAACCAAGCTGTCGATCTGCTACAACACCCCGGGCTTGGCGCATCCGTTCTGCGGCAATGACAACTTCACCCGCAATCCGATCACCGGTGAAGTGGACTTCCTGTCGTCCCAGCCGGTCAATGCGGCCAACGAACGGGTACGGGGCATCGACCTGGGTGGTCTGTACGAGTTCGCGGTTGCTGGGTTCGATTCGACCTTGAGCGTGGATGTGTCCTATCTGGACCAGTACGACGTGCGGCCGTTCCCGGGCGCGGATGTGATCGAGTACGCCGGCAAGATCACCGGTGGCCGTGGCAGCTTTACTCACTGGCGCGCCTTGACCTCGCTGACGATGGAACGCGAAGCCTGGTCCGGTTCTTACAGCTTGCAGTACATCGGCAAGGCCGATGACATCAATGCCAGCCCCGGCGACATTGGTGATCACGCACCCAGCGTGACCTACCACAATGTCCAGCTCAAGTACGCACCGAACAAGACCTTCGATGTGTCCTTCGGCATCGACAACCTGTACGACAAGAAAGCCCCGTTTATCCAGAGCTACACCGACGCCAATACCGACACGATGACGTATGACCTGCTGGGTCGTCGTTGGTATGCCCGCGTGGGATACCACTGGTAAGACCTGCTTGGCCTGCTCCCGTCCTGGTGACGGGAGCAGGCGTTGTCCTCTTGTCGAACGAGATCACTATGAAATCGGCTTTCTGGGCACGCAAGGCCCACAAATGGATTGGCCTGATCATTGGCGTGCAAGCGCTGCTGTGGATGATCAGTGGCGTGTACATGACGGTCATCTCCCTGGACATCATCCATGGCGATCACTTGGCCCATGCCCATCAGCAGCCGCTGGTGGCACCCACTCACTTGTCCGGTGAGGAACTGCAGCGGCGCTATCCGGGCATGACGCAGGTCAAGCTCAAGCGACTGCTTGAGCGGGATGTCTACGAGATTCACGCCCGCGATCTGGTGTACCTGCTGGACGCTACGACGGGGGAGGTGCTCTCCCCAGGTGATCAGCAGATGGCGATCGCCTTGGCAAAAGACGTCTATCAGGGCCAGGCACCCGTAGCTCGGGTCGAGTGGGTTACCCAGGCGCCGCAAGAAGTGGCCACCCGCCCGGTTCCCATGTGGGCGGTGCACTACGCCGATGCCGGTGAAACTACCCTGTATTTCTCGCCCTACAGCGGCGAGTTACTGGCGCGGCGGCACAGCCTGTGGCGCTGGTTTGATTTCCTGTGGATGTTCCACATCATGGACTACGAGGCCCGTTCGGACGTCAACAACACCTTGTTGCGCGTGGCCTCGGCGGTTGGCTTGGTGTTCGTGCTCAGCGGTGCCTGGTTGCTGTTCTACAGCTTTCGCAGGAGGGCCGCAGCATGACGCCCTGGATGAGAACGCTGCACAAATGGGTCGGCTTGATCATCGGCCTGCAGTTGCTGCTTTGGATGGCCAGTGGCGTGATGATGAGCTGGCTGGACCATGACCAGGTGCAGGGCCATGAGTTCCAGGCTCACGAGCATGCGGCCCATGAGTGGCCTGCCAATGCCCGCTCGCCGGCCAGTTTCCTGGGTGGAAACAAGAAGATCAGTCGCGTCAGTTCGGGCTGGTTGCTGGATACCCCGGTCTATCAGTTGGCCGATGCCCAGGGCATTACCTTGGCCAACGCCGTGTCCGGCCAACCCATTGCCTTGGACGCGGCCTGGGCCACACGCCTGGCGCAAGCCTCCTATACCGGCCCTGGCACGTTGAAAGCACCGCGCCTGTTGGAGTGGAGTGGTGAGGTACGCGATCACGAAGGCCGACTGTGGCGCGTGGATACCGACGATGGCCAGGACACCACGGTGTACCTGTCTGCCCAGACGGGCGAGGTGCTTTACCACCGCAACAAGACCTGGCGCCTGTTCGATGTGTTCTGGATGTTGCACATCATGGACTACACCGGGCGCAAGAACTTCAACAACCCGTTGGTGGTCACCGCCGCGATCGGCGGTCTGTGGTTGGCCCTGACCGGTATCTGGCTGCTGTTTGCCAGCTTCCATTGGAGCGAGTTCGTGCCGCGCCGCTGGCGTCCGGCCCGCGAGTTGTCGGTATTCGGTCCGGATGGGACACGGCTGCGTACCGTCCGGGCGTCGGCAGGCGACAACGTCTACGTCTCGCTGGCGCGCGAAGGCGTGCAACTGCCGTCCAACTGCGGAGGAGGGCAGAGCTGTGGCCTGTGCGAGGTGCGCTTCCGCGGCGCGGCACCCAAAGCCACCGCGGCCGATCGCGCCCACCTGGGCGCCAGCAAGGTCAAGATGGGCTATCGCCTGGCCTGCAATCTGGCCGTGACGGAAGACACCGATGTCGAGGTGGCTGGCGGGGCCAGCCTGTGGACCGAGTATGGCGCCACCGTGGAGCAGGTCACGGCAGTGACGCCGTTCCTGCGCGAGATCGTGCTCAAGCCCGACGAGGCCCCCGGTCCGGAATATCAACCTGGCGCTTACTTGCAGGTGCATGTGCCCAACTACGAGGTACCGGTGAACAAGCTCGTGCGGCCCGAGCACCACCATCAGGAGTGGGCGGGCGTGGACCTGCCCGAGAAGTTGGTCAACCGCGAACCGGTCCGTCGGGCGTATTCGCTCGCCTTGCCTGTCGATCAGGCACAGGGGCGACTGACCTTGCTGGCCCGCTTCAGTCCTGGACGATCGGACAAGAAACGCCATCCTCCTGGCAGGGGCTCAACCTACCTGTACACGCTCTCGCCCGGGGATCGGGTCTGCTTCAGCGGCCCCTTCGGCGACTTTGCGCTCAAGCCTCACGGACGGGAGAAAGTGTTCATCGGCGGCGGCGCTGGCATGGCCCCGCTGCGCGCGATGATTCGGACGCTGTTGGCGGGGCAGGGCGGTGAGCGGATCCACTTCTGGTATGGCGCGCGCAGTCTCAAGGAAGCGCCCTACATCGAGGAGATGGAGCGCCTGGCCCAGCAGCACGAGAACTTCAGCTGGCACTTGGTGCTGTCGGATGAAGCGCAGAACGACGACGCGCTATTGCGGGGCCTGGTGCATGAGGTAGCGCATGACCGCCTGCTCAAGGCCCACCAGGCCTTGGCCGATTGCGAGTTCTACCTGTGCGGACCGCCGGCCATGCTTAAGGCCACACGCGAGCTGCTGACCCGGCTGGGTGTACCCGACAGCCAGGTGGCGTACGACGATTTCAAGATCTGATCCCAACGCCCGCCGGCCGAGCAGGCCGGCGGGTCTTGCGGCGTACCGGATTTCCTGACCGCGCTCGTCCCAGTGAATGGACGTGCTTGAGCCTGCCTGATGAATCAGCGAGTACCCCGGTGACCACGGCGCTGGATGAGTGGTTCATATCCCATGTCCTGCCCCTGGAAGGCTTGATACATGCCTTCCTGCGCCGGCATGGACATGAGGACAGCGAGATTCCTGATCTTCGGCAGGAGGCTTACGCACGCATCTACGAAGCCGCGCGACGGGGCTTGCCCGCGCAGACCAAGCCCTTTGTCATGACCACCGTACGCAACTTGCTCATCGATCGCATTCGCCGCTCTCGTATTGTCTCCATCGAAGCGATGGCCGATGTGGAGCAGGCGGTCATGCAAAGCGATGAGGTCACGCCGGAGCGACACTTAGGCGCCCGTGATGAACTGCGCCGCTTGCAGCAAGGCTTGCAGAAACTGCCCCACAAATGTCGACAGATCGTGGAGCTTCGCAAGATCTACGGTCTATCCCAGCGCGAAGTGGCTGGACGATTGGGGATCGCCGAAGATACGGTGGAGCGTCAGACCCTGTTGGGTATGCGGGCCTTGGCCGACTTCATGCTCGGCGGTACCGGCAAGATCCAGCGTCCGTCACGGCGCTTCAACAAGGAACGTTCGCAGCCATGAGCCCACACAAGGACATCGAACAGGTCGCGGCGCAATGGATCAACCGTGCCGAGTCCCCACAATGGACTGCACAGGACCAGATCCAGCTGCAAGCCTGGCTGGAACAGGACACCGCCCATCGTGTGGCCTGGCTTCGTTTGAAGTCGGTGTGGACGCGCGCAGACCGGTTGGCGGCGGTACGCGCCGTGCAGCCGCCACGCATACACCGTTGGCGAGCGCCGATGCGCTGGGCCATTGCCGCGAGCGTTGCCATGCTGGCGGTGCTGTTCACCCTCACGGGGTGGGGCCCTGGCACGCGCTACAGCACCGAGGTTGGCGGCCGGGAGGTGATCGCCCTGTCGGACGGTTCCCGCCTGGAGCTCAACACGCACACGCAGCTGCGGGCGCAGGTGGACCCCTCGCTGCGCCACGTGTGGCTGGACAAGGGCGAGGCATTTTTTGATGTGAAGCCCGATCCGGCGCACCCGTTCGTCATCCACGCCGGCGAGCATCGTGTCGTGGTACTGGGAACAAAGTTCTCGGTCAGGCAGGAACGCGAACGCCTGGAAGTGGCCGTGCTGGAAGGCAAGGTGCGCGTTGAGCCGCTGGTGGCCAAACCGGGACGGCCGCCGGTGATCGTGCAGGGCGGGGGGCTGCTGTATAGCAAGCCGGCGGGCACGCTGGTGGCAGTCAACGCTCAGGACAAGGTGCGCCGGTCCTTGAGCTGGCGCCATGGCACCCTGGAGTTCGATCAAACCACGTTGGCGGATGTGGCGGCCCAGTTCAATCGCTACAACGATAAGCAGTTGGTACTGATGGATCCGGAAACGGCCCACATGCGTGTGGGCGGCAGTTTCGATGCCACAGGTGTGGATGCCTTCGCACGTCTGTTGGCCACCGGCTTCAACCTGCGCGTGGAGACGCAGGGTGATCAGATTCGCGTGTCCCAACCGCACTGAGACGCCAGCAGACATCAATCTGAAATATTTCATACCGGAAGCGTGCCGTCCTCTCGTCACAGATATCAGGCCGATTCGCGCCGACCTGGGGAAAATGCATGGCACGTACGAAAGTGGCGAGGACAGCGTTGGCTGTCATGTGTGGTCTGGTCATCGCGGCCTCCGCCGCTGCACAAACGAGCAGTTTTGATATTCCCGAAGGGGATCTGAAAGTCGCGCTGGAAGCCTATGCCCGGCAATCGGGCGTTCGCCTGGTCTACTTGAGCGAAGACGTTCGTGATCGACGCACCGCAGGCGCGCGTGGGGACATGTCCCAAGATGCAGCGCTGAACCGCCTGCTCGCCGGAACCGGACTGACGGTCAAGCGCGATCAAAGCGGCGCGCTGGCGATCGTGCGAGAAGGTGCCAACACGCCGACGCCTACGCGCAACGCACCGACCTCCGGTGTAGGGCAAGCCGGTCCCGATGCCTACAGCGCCTCCCTCTCCGGCGGCGCCGACGCCTCAACGCCGTCGGCCGCTTCACCCACCACCTTTGATGCGGTCCAGGTGACCGGCAGTCACATCAAACGCGCCCAGATGTCCGGTGTGGGCCCCACCACGGTCATTGATGCCGAGACCATCCAAAGCTCCGGTGCCGTCTCGGTCGAGACGCTGCTGCAGCGCTTGCCTGCATCGGCCGGTGCAGCCGGCTCGCAATCCAACAACTTCTGGACGGGTAACGGTAACGGCACCACCCAGATCAACCTGCGTGGCTTGGGCGTCAACCGCACCTTGGTACTGCTCAACGGCCGACGCGTGGTCAACGGTGGTACCGGCGCCAACAATTCGGTGGATCTGAACGTGGTGCCCTTGGCCCTGGTTGATCGCATCGAGATCCTGAAGGACGGCGCATCGGCGATCTACGGCGCCGATGCCGTGGCCGGCGTGGTGAACATCATCACGCGCAAGGAAATGGATGGCGTGGAGCTATCCACCCGCTATGGTCAGACTTTCCAGGGCGATGGCGAGATCGGCTCCTTCAACCTGGCCTTCGGTACCACCGGCGAGCGCAGCTCAATGTCTGGCGCCCTGACCTATGCCGAAAGCGGCACGATCACCATGGCGTCGCGGGCACCGTGTCCGTTGGGTGTGGTGGCCGGCACCCTGCAGTGCGTGGGCAACTCGTCCACCATCGGTGGGCGAGCCCGACTGGCCGATGGTCGCGTGGTCAACTTCAACCAGGACCCCAACGGGGATCCACGCTCCTACGAGCTCTATGATCCGGCCAAGCACAATTACAACTACAACTTGTTGCTCAATGCGGTCAGCCCGATCAAGCGAGTGGGCTTGAGTGGCTTTGGTCAGTTCGACCTGACCGAGAACACCCGTCTGTTCACGGAACTGATGGCGACCAATCGCCAGTCCAATCAGCGTGCCTCACCCAATACCCTGGGGGTGTATCGCACCATCCGGATCGCCGCCACTAATCCCACCAATCCCACCGGCCAGAACCTGACCCTGGAACGTCGGCGTCTGGAAGAAGCCGGGGCGCGCATCACCGAGCAGGAGGTCGATACGTTTCGCACCGTGCTTGGTTTGGAGGGGCAGTGGGGCGATAACTGGGCGTGGAATGTCGCGATGAACTGGGGCCGCAACTCTGCTACGGACAGCTCGACCAATATCGCCAACCTGGATCGGGTAGAGAACACTCTCAACACCAGCCTGTGCAGCAACACACCAGGGGCGGCTATTCCGTGCGGCAACTACTTGGGCTACGGCAACCTGACGCCCGAAGTGCTGGATTACATCCTGTTTACCCAGCGCGGCTCCGGTGGCAACAGCCAGCAGGGCTTTAGCGGCACCATTTCCGGCGCCCTGTTCGATTTGCCCGCCGGTAGCGTCGCCTTCGCTTCGGGCGTTGAGTTTCGCAAGGAACGGGGATGGCTGTACCCAGATCCGCTGGTAGTCAACGGCAGCGCCAACATCGTGCGTCAGGATCCGATCGAAGGTGAGTACTCGGCCAAGGAAGCCTTTGTCGAGTTTGCCGTCCCGCTGCTGCAGGACGTCCCGTTGGTGGACTACGCGACCCTGAACCTGGCCGGCCGCTATTCCGACTACGACCTGTTCGGCAGCGACACCAACTACAAGGTGGGGCTGGATTGGCAGGTGGCCGAACCGCTGAAGATTCGTCTCAACTACGCGACGGCTTTTCGTATCCCCAGCATCCCGGAGTTGTTTGGCGGCATCGGCCAAGGCAGCCTGACCACCCTGGATCCGTGCAGCAACTGGAGCACCTTGCCCGCGGACTCGGTGATTCGGGCCAACTGCCAGGCCGCCGGGGTGCCCACCAACTTTCGTCAGTTGGGCAACACCATCCTCACCACGACCGGCGGCAATCCCGACCTCAAGCCTGAAGATGCGCGGACCTTCACGGCAGGCTTTGTGTGGACCCCAGGCTTTGCGCCGGGGCTGACGCTCACGGCCGATTACTACCGTATCCGCATCGAGAATGCGATCCGTAGCATTGAAGGCTCGGTCAAGCTGCGTGCGTGCTACACCACGCCGAACTTGGCCCATCCGTTCTGCTCACCGGCCAACTTCACTCGTGATCCGGTCACCGGTGAGGTCAACTACCTCTCGTCCCAGCAGGTCAATGCGGCCAGCGAGGAATCCGAAGGCGTGGATATCGGTGTGCTGTATCAATTCGATGTGGCCGGCTGGCAGGCAAGCGCGAGTCTGGATGCCTCGTATCTTGAGCGCTACGACGTCACTCCCTTCGCCGGTGCCACCACCATTGAGTACGCCGGCAAGATCACCAGCGGCTTGGGTAGCTACACCCAGTGGCGTGGCTTGGGCTCACTGCGCATGGGCAAGAACCGTTGGACTGGCGTCTATTCGGCGCAGTACATCGGCAGTGCGGACGACATCATCGCCGTGCCCGGCACGATCGGCTCGCATGTGTCCAGCGTGGTGTACCACAACCTGCAACTGAGCTACGGCATCAAGAAGAAATGGGACATCTCGGCCGGCGTTGAGAACGTGTTCGATAAAAAGGCGCCGTTCGTGCAGAACAACCCCAACGCCAACACCGACACCATGACGTACGACTTGCTGGGTCGTCGCTGGAATGTCCGCTTTGGTTACCACTGGTAAGTCACGATCCCAAGGAGCTACACATCATGAGAAACACGCAACTATCTGCCGCACTACTGCTATTCGCGGTGGCCGGTAGCGCCGGCGCGCACGACCTGTTTGTCGCTTTCTCCAAGCCCGGCACCGCAGCGGGCGAGGCGAACACCGCCCTGGTCAACAACGGCACCTTCGATGAAAGTGCTGGCGCAGTCACCCGGGCGCGTCTACAGAACGTTTCGCTGAGCCAGGGTGGCGCCAAGGCGGCCCCGGACTTGGCCAGTTGGAAAGAGGTCGGCAAGCAAAGCCAGCTCACCGTGCATCCGGCGGGCGAGGGCACCTATCTGCTAGGGGTCTCGACGATGGCTTCCACCAGCACCCGTACGGCCAGCGAGTTCGGCAAGTACCTGGAGTTGGAAGACTTGCCCGATACCTTGGCCACCTATGATGCGAGCAAGTTCCCCAACGGGGTCACCTACAGCTATACCAAGCATGCCCGCGCCATTGGACAAGTAGGCACGAAACTGACTGACGACTTCGCCGCCTCGCTGGGCTATCCGTTGGAGATCCGCCTGGCCCGCAATCCTGGAAGCGTGAAGGTCGGCGAACAGCTGTCGTTCCAGGTACTGCAGCAGGGCACGCCAGTGCCCAACCTGCGCGTGTACGTCGGCCATCGCGCTGACGCACCGGTCAAGGGCGGGCACGGTAGCGCCACGCTGCTGCGTACCGATGCCCAAGGCCAAGCCAGTTTCAAGGTGACCTCCGCCAAGACCTGGTACATCCACACCAATCACATGGTGCCCTCTACACAAAAGAGCTTGGATTTTGTGTCGGATCGGGCGTCGCTGAGCTTTGATATTTCCCCGCACGCCGGGCACTGATAAGTAAGCACGTAGGCGGTACTCTCCCCTTTGACGCCAGTCATGACTTCTTCCATGACTGGCGTCTTTTTGTGGGGACGCACCTCAAGTGCTCAGTCTGTCTCTCATTGGTCGCCCCGCGCCGCGCGCAGTCCACGTCGCCGCACCAGATAGAACGCTGCGGGAATCACCACCATGGAGAGCACCGGTGCGGTGAGCATGCCACCCAGCATCGGCGCGGCGATACGTTGCATGACCTCCGAACCGGCACCGGCACCGATGAACAGCGGAAACAAGCCGGCCAGGATGACGGCCACCGTCATCGCCTTGGGGCGTACGCGCTGCACGGCACCTTCGTAGATAGCTTCTTGCAGAGTCGACACATCTTCCGGCGCACCGCTGGCCAAGCGCTGCTCCCAGGCATGGCGCAGGTACAGCAGCATGATGACGCCGAACTCAGCGGCAACGCCGCCCAGGGCGATGAATCCGATCATGCTGGCCACCGAAATCGCATGGCCCAGCCCCCAGATCAACCAGAAACCGCCCACCAATGCCAAGGGCAAGCTGAGCAGGATGATGGATACATCGCTGAGCCTGCGGAACACCATCCAGATGACCAGGAAGATGATCGCCAACGCCGCGGGCACCACCCACTGCAGGCGTGCCAATGCCCGTTGCAGGTACTCGTACTGCCCTGACCAGGCCACCCCATAGCCGGCAGGCAAGCTCACCTGGGACTGCACCGCGGCTTGCAGGTCCTGGACCACCGATCCCAGGTCGCGATCGGCCACATCCACGTAGATATAGCCCACCAACCGGCCGTTATCGCTCTTGAGCATCGGCGGGCCTGGGCTGACCGACAGCTCCGCCACCTGGCTCAAGGTCAGTTGCACACCGCCTGGCGCGATCAGCGGCAGATCCTGCAAGGCCTGCAACGAGTCACGCTGGCCACGGGGGTAGCGTAAGACGATGGGATAGCGCTCGCGCCCCTCGATCGTTTCCCCGATTGGATCACCGCCAACGACCGTGGCAATCAGTTGCTGGAGTTGGCCTTGCGTGAATCCATAACGTGCAGCGATCTCCGGGCGCACCTGTACATCGACATAGCGCCCGCCGGTGACGCGTTCGGCCAGTGCCGAACTCACGCCGGGCACAGTCTTGGCCACCTGCTCGATCTGCTGGCTCAGGCGTTCGATCTGCTCCACATCCGGTCCGGAGACCTTGATCCCAATCGGGCTTTTGATGCCGGTGGCCAACATATCGATGCGATTGCGAATGGGCGGTACCCATAGATTGGTCAGACCGGGAATCTTGACCGCGGCATCCAATTCCTGGCGTAGCTTCTGAGGGGTCATGCCCGGGCGCCATTGATCCCGCGGCTTGAAGGTCACGGTGGTCTCAAACATTTCGATAGGTGCCGGATCGGTCGCACTTTCGGCACGGCCCGCCTTGCCGAACACGTGCTCGACCTCCGGTACGGTTTTGATCATCCGTCCTGAGAGCTGAAGCAACTGGCGCGCCTTGTCAGCTGACAGGCCTGGCAGCGCTGTGGGCATGTACAACAGGCTGCCTTCTTCCAAGGGCGGCATGAACTCACTGCCCAGCCGGCTGAAGGGGATCAAGGTGAGCACCAGCAGCAGGCCGCTGAGCAGCAAGGTGACACCGGGATGTTTGAGGACCCACAGCAGGATGGGCCGGTAGCCGGCGATCAGGATGCGATTGATGGGGTTCTGCTGTTCCGGGCGGATGCGGCCGCGGATCAGGTAGCCCATCAGCACGGGGATCAAGGTCACCGACAACCCTGCTGCGGCGGCCATCGCGTAGGTCTTGGTGTAGGCCAGGGGCGAGAACAATCGCCCTTCCTGCGCCTGCAGGGCAAAAACCGGCACGAAGGATAGAGTGATGACCAGCAAGCTGGCGAACAGGGCCGGTCCGACCTCGGCCGCCGAGCGGGCCATCAACTGCCAGCGCTCCTCACCGTGGGGTTCCCGGCCGTGCGCTTCGCGCCAGTGCTCCAGGTGCTTGTGTGCATTTTCGATCATCACCACCGCTGCATCGACCATCGCACCAATGGCGATGGCGATGCCGCCTAACGACAGCAAGTTGGCGGAGATTCCCTGGGCGTGCATCACGATGAAGGCCGCCAGGATACCCAAGGGCAGGGTGATGACGGCCACCAACGCCGAGCGTAGGTGCCACAGGAACAGCAGGCATACCAGCGCTACGACCAGGAACTCCTCGCCAAGCTTATGGGTGAGGTTGCGCACTGCATCCTGGATCAGCTCGGAGCGGTCGTACACCGGGACCACTTCCACGCCCTCGGGCAAGCTGGATTGCAACGCCTGTAGTCGCGCTTTGACGTTCCGGATGGCCCCCAAGGCATCCTTGCCGGTGCGCAGGACGATCACGCCGCCGGCCACCTCACCTTGACCATCCAACTCTGCGATACCACGACGGAAGACCGGCCCCCGACTGATCGTGGCCACCTCGCCGAGCAAGACGGGGATGCCGTCGTTGCCGGTTACCGGCACCTGTTCGAACGCCTCCTGTGTGCGCAGGTAGCCTTCGCTACGCACCATCAGTTCGGCTTCGCCTTGTTCGATCACCGAGCCCCCGGTAGCGCCGTTGGCCGCATCCACCGCCTCGATGAGCTCAGCCACCGTGAGTCCACGGGCCGCCAACGCCTGCGGATCGGGCTGGATCTGCCAGGCGCGCACCGCACCGCCCACACTGGCTACCTCAGCCACGTCCGGCACGGTTTTTAGCTCATAACGAAGAAACCAGTCCTGCAACGCACGCAGCTGCCCCACATCACGTTGACCGGTCCGATCCACCAAGGCGTACTGGTAGATCCAGCCGAGTCCTGTCGCATCAGGACCCAGCGCCGGATTCACGTTCGGCGGAAGTCGATCGCGCACCTGGCTCAAGTACTCGAGCACTCGAGAGCGTGCCCAGTAAAGATCAGTGGCATCGTCAAACAGGATGTAGACGAACGAATCACCGAAGAAGGAGAAGCCGCGTACCGCCTTCACGCCCGGCACGGACAACATCGTGGTGGCCAACGGGTAGGTGACCTGATCTTCGATGATGCGCGGAGTTTGCCCCGCCCATTGCGTGCGGATGATGACTTGGGTATCGGACAGGTCCGGCAGCGCATCCAGCGGCGTGTTCTTTACCGACCAGATGCCGACCACCGCCAGCAGCGCGGCGGCAACCAGCACCAGCACGCGATTGGCGATGCAAGCATGGATCAGGCGCGCGATCATGGCGTGCCCTCCATCGCTTCGGGCATGACCTCGCTTGCCCGGCAATCGGCGGCTGCGGCGGGGCCAAACTTGGGTACCAACAGCATATCCATGAACGGTGACTTGCCCGGCTTGTCGAAATGCTTCTCCGGCACCATCGGGTCATACCAGTACTGCACCGGGCAGCGCGGCGGCGTGGAGGTAGAGATCTCTGGCGCGACAGGCGCAGGCTGTCTGGACGGTGACGGCACGACAGTGCGTGCGTCGTGCCCGGCGTCATGGCGCTCGTGTACACCTGATGCGCTGGCAGGGCTTGTCGGTTGTGCAGCGCCCAGGCGTTCCAACGCACCGGAGAGACTGGCTTCAGAGTCGAGCAGGAACTGACCGGAAACCACCACGCGTTCACCACCGGCCAAGCCTGCCACGATCTGCGTGCGCCCTTGCACGCTGCGTCCGACACTCACCCGCACTGGCCGGAAGCTCCCGTCCGGATCCTGCACGATGACCCGGCTGTCCCGCCCAGTGGCGATCAGCGCCTCCGTGGGAACGACTGGCAGGGCCTGCTCGGCATCGGGCTGCACCAGAACCTCGGCGAACATGCCCGGCACCAGCCGACGCTGCGGGTTGCGCAGCACAATTCGCGCCCGCTGCGTGCGACTAGCCATGTCGACCTGGGGAAGCAATGCCTGTATCCGTCCGGCAAAGCGCTCTGCCGGCCATGCACTGACCGTGGCCTGCACTGAGGACCCCGGTCGCAAGGTGCCCAGCGCTGCCTGGGGCACCGAGGCCTCCAGCCACAGCGTGTCCAGCCCATTGATCTTGAACAGTGGCGTACCGGGCATCACCGTCTGCCCCTCGCGTGCAAAGATCTCGGTCACGACACCATTGTGGTCTGCGCCAAGCACGACGCCACTTCTGACCGAGGCGCCAGAAGGAACGCCCAACGAACGCAACCGTTGGTGCGCGGCGCCCTGTAGCTCACGCGCGCTCGCGGACTGAGCTTGGCTCAGCGCATGGGCTTCGGCGATGGCGGCGTTCCATGCCGGGGCCTGCACCGTGGCCAGCGCTTGACCACGACGAACCTCGGTAAACGGCGCCTTTACCTGCACGTGGGTGATCAAGCCTTCCATGCGCGCACTGACCACGGTTTCCTGGGTCAGATCCCACGTCAGCGTGCCCGGCACGCGTACGGCACTTCCTAGTGACTCTACCGCCACTTCTTGAGTGCGTATGCCCACGTTCTGCTGCAGGCGCGGATCGATCTGCGTTCCGCCCCCCATGGCCTCATCTGCGTATTTGGGCAGCAACTCCATATCCATGAACGGAGATTTGCCCGGCTTGTCGAATCGCTGCTCCGGCGCCATGGGGTCGTACCAGTACAGCACCTTGCGTGCTTGATCTGCGCCGCTCTTGCCGGTGGGCGGGGTGGTATCAGAGGTTCGAGTCATCCAGGCATAGCCGCCGGCAAAGCCGAGCGCGAGCAACCCGAGGGCCACGGCGAGTTGTGTGAGACGCGTTTTGGTCGGGCTCATGGCGTGTTCTCCTCATGGGGCAGCAGATAGGCCAGTGCCGCCCAGGCACGGCCCTGTTCGCCCAGCAGGCGGGCGTTCTCCAGTTGCAGTTCGATCTCATCGCGCCGCGCTTCCAGCCACGGCTGCAGGTCGGCACCGGCGCCGTAGGCAGCCAACGCTGTGCGTGCACGATCGCGCGCCAAAGGCAGGCTCTGCGTGTTCTGACGCTCCAACTGGCCGGTTAACCCGCGCCATCGCGCCATCGCGCGGTGTACCGACTCGGCTTGGATGCGCCGGGCCTCATCGCGCTCTGCCGACACCGCCTCCAGCTCGGCCCGTCGCGCCGCGATGCCTCGTGCTTGGCGGTTCTTCTGGAACAGCGGCAGACCCACGCCCACTTCCACCATGAGCATGTTGCTGCGCGCCATGCCGTCGGGTGCGCGCTCGCGACGTCCGTAGGTGAGTTCCACACTCCAATCCGGGCGGGTTTCGGCCACGGCCGCATCCACCTGGGCCTGGGCTAAGCTCTGGCGTGCTTCCCAGCCCAGTAGTGGCGTGTGCTGGTCCAGTTTGGCCAGCAGTTGGGCGGGCTCCAATGGCAACTGCGAAAAATCCGGCGCCGTACCACTGGCCAAGATCGCCTCTGGTGCCACACCCAACCACCGCACCAGGCCGGCCTGCGCCGCAGCATGCTCCGCATGTACCTGGTCCAGGCGATTTTCCAACTGCAGTAGGGCGGCCTGAGCGGCAAGCACGTCACTAGCCCCGGCCGTGCCGCCTGCCAAGCGAGCACGCGCCGCACGCTCGGCGATGCGCGCCGGCTCGCGCAAACCTTCCAACGCATCTACGGCTTGCTGCGTACTCCACAGCTCGATCCAGGCCTGCGCGGTCGCTTGGACCACCATCTGCTGTTCGGCCATCGACAGTGAGCGCGCTTGCGCCAGCGTCGCTTGCGCCAGCGCTTGCTCGGCACGTCGTTTCGCACGCGCAGGAAACTCCTGCATCAGACCGACTTGCTGGGTAGTCATCTCATCGGCCCGCAGGCTGAAGGCATCGGGTCCGCTGACGGGCCAGTTCGCAAGCCCCACGATCAAACGTGGGTCGGGCAGCGCGCCAGCACGCGCGGCTTCTTCGGTACTGGCATCGATCTGGGATCGGCGCACCTGCAGGGTAGGGGCGTTAGCAAGCGCCCGTTGTAGGGCTTCTGTGTAGCTGATCGGGATTGCGGGCGGTGCTGCCACCACAGGACCACTGAGGGCCAGGGCAAACACGAATCCACACGCCATCCTGCGCCTTGCACGCAAGAAGAAAGACATCTCCATAAGACCTCCGGACAAACGACAACGAGCGCGCTGCAACGCATGCAGCACGAGCACGGGTCAATCCAGGAGGGGGCTTAAATCAGCAGGCTACAGAAGCGCTGCAGGGGAGGCGGATCGGACACGCACACCGGAACATCCCGATAGAACTGCGCGTGTACCGGTGGCAACAGAGCCTGCACCAGCGCGAAGGCGACCAGCGCCGGCTGGTAAGGCACTTGAGGGGCCTTCGCATCGGCCGTGGCGATGTGATCGCGCTGGCAATGCTGGTCGCACAACGCCGGAGCATCGGGATCCGGCGCGGACATCTCTTCGCAACCGACCATCAGGGTCGCTCGTCCGGCTTCCACCGATTCCAACGGACAGGCGTAGGCCACCAGTGCCAGCTGCTGCAACAGCAGCGCCCACAGTCCCAGCCATGCCAGTCGGGCACGAGGACGGGGGCGCCGCCATCGCCTCAGCAGCTTCACCATGACCGCTTCCGCACGCCCGAAGCAGCGCCTGCGGACGCTGGGCGGATCAGGGCAGGGGACGTGTGAGCTCTCATGATGGCCAGTCTAGCCCTCTTGGGGCCGACGGGCATTGATCAGGATCAAGCCCTTGCGTGGCCTCAGCGGTGGCATCCGCCGCAGCAGGAGGATGCAGCCGGGGTGGGTGGCGTATCGGCCTCAGAAGGGAGCACGGCGGCGATCACATAGCCTTGCCGCTGGATGGCCTCCACCGCCTGTTCTACGGCAAGCAGGCCCTCGATCTTGACCATGCCACTGCCCAGATCGACGTCCACCTGGGCCTGGGGCTCAACGGCCTGAATGGCTTGGGTGACCGTCCGGACACAATGACCACAGGTCATACCTTCAACAACGAGATTCATGGACAACCCTCCAAAAGCATCGGCGGTTTGCCGACGGTGTCACGATGGGCCTTCCCACGGTGGGAAGGTCAAACGACAGGCAAGTTCAGTGATGCCCCGTCCCGCGTTGTTGACCTTCCCATCATGGGAAGGCTCAGGCTACCTGCTCGTTCCTATTGGTCCTTACTCCATGGACATAACGCTCACTTCGCCGCCGCCGGCGCCTACGGACACGCATCGCTTTGGCGTCGCCGGCATGACATGCGCCTCATGTGTAGGCCGGGTAGAACGCAGCTTGCGGGCCGTTGCCGGCGTGAGCGATGCGTCGATCAATCTGGCAACAGAAGTGGCCGAAGTCACCGCGCCGGCAGCCGCGTTTCCTGCCTTGATCGCGGCGGTGAAGCAGGCTGGCTATGAGGTTGCCAGCAAGGAGTGGGATCTGATCATCCAAGGGATGACCTGCGCTTCATGTGTGGCACGGGTAGAGCGTGCGCTGCGCGCTGTGCCGGGCGTGATGGAGGTGTCGGTCAATCTGGCCACCGAGCGCGCGCGCATACGCGCCACGTCACTGGTGGAGGTCGCATCCCTGGTTGCCGCTGTCAGCGCAGCGGGTTACCGCGCGATCGAACCGCAGACTCCGGAAGGCAACACCGATACAGCATCGGCGCGCCAGACGCTCAGTGGTGACACCCTCAAACTGTTGATCGCTGCGGTCCTCTCCCTGCCGTTAGTCGTCCCGATGCTGGGATGGGTCGCAGGGCAGCATTGGATGCTACCTGGCTGGCTGCAATTCTTGCTCGCAACGCCGGTGCAGTTCTGGATTGGCGCGCGTTTCTATCGCGCTGGATGGCACGCCCTGCGCGCTGGCACGGGCAATATGGATTTACTGGTCGCTTTGGGGACCAGTGCCGGTTATGGGCTGAGTGTCTATCACTTGTTCAATGATGCCGGACACCACGGCGATGCCGCGCTGTACTTCGAGACCTCGGCGGTCATCATTACCTTGATCCTGCTGGGCAAGTGGTTAGAGGCCCGCGCCAAACAACAGACCACGCAAGCGATCCGGGCCTTGCAAGCACTGCGGCCAGCCACCGCACGCGTGTATCAGGACGGACAAGAGCGCGAGGTTGCCATTCACGAGGTTGCCGTCTCGGACATTGTCAGTGTGCGGCCAGGCGAGCGCATCCCCGTGGATGGCGTGATCTCGGAGGGCCGCACGCACGTCGATGAGTCCCTGATCACCGGGGAGTCCATGCCCGTGGCGCGCGGGGAGGGCGATCGCGTCACCGGTGGGGCTATCAATGGCGAAGGCCGCATCCTGGTACGCACACTGGCAATCGGCGCCGAGACCGCGTTGTCTCGGATCATTCGCCTCGTGGAGGATGCACAGGCCAAGAAGGCACCTATCCAGCGAACCGTGGATCGGGTGAGCGCGATCTTCGTGCCGGTGGTGATCGGCCTGGCTTTGCTCACGCTGCTCGGGTGGGGGTTGGGAACGGGTGATTGGAACCAGGCGATCCTGAGCGCGGTAGCGGTGCTGGTCATCGCATGCCCATGCGCGCTGGGATTGGCGACCCCGACCGCGATCATGGCCGGCACCGGCGTGGCCGCCCGAGCGGGCATTCTGGTCAAGGATGCCGAGGCGCTGGAAGTGGCACGTACCGTAAAGGTGGTGGCCTTCGACAAGACAGGCACGTTGACCCAAGGACGTCCTGTACTGACCGAGGAGATTGCCACCCGTGGCCACGCAGCCGATCTGTTGCCGTTGGCGGCGGCCCTGCAGCAAGGCAGCGAGCACCCCTTGGCCAGGGCCGTATTGAGCGTGATGGGCCAGCGCGCCATTCCGCTCGCACGCGATGTGCAGGCGGTGCCTGGCCGCGGCATCACCGGCACAGTGGATGGCAGGAACCTGTTGCTGGGCAGTACCCGCATGATGCTTGAGCATGGCGTGGAGCTCACAGCATTGCAGACCCGGGCCGAACTACTCAGCCAGACCGGCCACACGGTGTCATGGCTGGCAGAGCAGGGCACCGATCATCCGCAGTTGCTCGGCATACTGGCCTTTGAGGACCCGCCGCGTCTGGGTGCAGCGGCGGCTGTTCAACGGCTGCACACGCTGGGTTTGCGCACCGTCATGATTTCTGGCGACAATCCCGGCGCCGCCGCCTCGGTGGCAAAGGTGCTGGGCATCCAAGAGGTGCGCGCCAATGTATTGCCTGAGCAGAAAGCTGCGTTGGTCGCTGAATTGGCTCAGTCGGCACCGGTGGCCATGGTCGGCGATGGTGTCAACGATGCGCCAGCGTTGGCTGCTGCCAACCTGGGGGTGGCCATGGGAACCGGTACCGATGTGGCGATGCATGCCGCTGGGGTTACCCTAATGCGCGCTGAGCCGGGTCTGATCGCCGATGCCATCGACATTTCCCGCCGCACGACCCGCAAGATCCATCAGAACCTGTTCTGGGCCTTCGGTTACAACGTGGTCGGGATTCCTCTGGCGGCCCTGGGCTTGCTTGATCCGGTCATCGCCGGCGCAGCGATGGCCTTGTCCAGCGTGAGCGTGATTGCCAACACGCTGCTGTTGCGCCGTTGGCAGCCAACCAAGATCGATGTGGGAGAGGCATGATGGCAACCAGACGCAGCTCCAGGGCACTGCGACCCGAACTGGCCGACGCGCGCGAAGCCGGATTGCATAACATTGGCGAGGCCGCCGCGCTCAGCGAGGTCAGCGCCAAGATGATTCGCCACTATGAGGGGATCGATCTGATCCCTCCGGCCAGCCGCACCTTTGCTGGCTATCGCCTCTACACCGATGCCGATGTGCACAGGCTTCGGTTCATTCGTCGTGCCCGCAACCTGGGATTTTCCATCAAACAAATCCAATCGCTCCTAGGCTTGTGGAGCGATGACCGGCGAGCCAGCGCCCAGGTCAAGAAACTGGCCCAGGGCCACATCGACGATCTGCAGATCAAGATTACCGAGATGCAGGCCATGCAGCGAACGCTACGCGACCTAGCAAGTCGATGCCATGGCGACAACCGCCCGGAATGTCCGATTCTGGACGATTTGGCGAGTCCGACGAACGGGCATTGACGTTGCCACAGTGGGAAGCCTGACGCTGGCTATCCCTGCTGGTTGGAGCAGCAACGCATGCATCGACTACATATCCCGGCCATGGCTTGCAGCGCATGTGTGGCACCCATTCGACGTGCGCTGATGAGCGTAGACCCCTCGATGCGGGCGCAGTTCATGCCGGACCAACGCCGCATCAGTCTCGAAACCCGCCGTCCGCTTGAGCTGATAAAGCAAGCACTCAGCTCGATCGGCTATCCGGCCCATATTGTTCATTAATGGCGTCATCAAAGAATGCGTTGTGTCATTGCGCCATCTCGATCGCCACCTCTCACCAAACTCGCCGAATGAGCCTCATGCACGCCTACCGCATCATCCGTGGACAGGGTCCACAAAGCCTTCATAGAATCGAGGTTCCGCCCTCGTCCTTGGGTGAGAACCAGGTGCTACTGGCCGTCAAGGCCGCCTCGCTCAACTACCGCGACTTACTCGTTGCTCACGGTCAGATGGGGGCCGGCGAAGCCCGCATCCCATTGTCGGATGCCGCCGGACAAGTAGTAGCTGTCGGTTCGGCGATCACCGACTTCTCCATCGGTGATGCCGTACTCCCCATCTTCTTTCCGCGATGGACTGAGGGATTTCCCAGCGAGCAGGCGCTGTCCCTGTCGCTGGGTGGCAACATCGACGGTGTGCTGACGACACATCTGGTGGTCGATCAAAGCGCATTGGTGCACGCGCCACGCACTCTGTCATGGGAGCAAGCTTCTACGATCGCCTGCGCAGGGGTCACTGCCTGGCACGCGTTGTTTGAGTTGGGCGCGCTGCCCGACGGTGCACATGTGCTGATTCAGGGCACCGGCGGCGTGTCTACATGGGCGGTCCAGCTCGCGTTGGCAGCCGGCTTGCGCGTCACGGTGCTCTCTGGGAGGGAAGAGGGCATCGAGCACATGGTGGCATTGGGGGCACACGCTGCCATCAACTACAACACCGATCCCAACTGGGATGAAACGGTGCTCCGCACGACCGGCGGCGTAGATCTGGTGATGGACATCGGTGGAGCCGGCACGATTGCTCGCTCGCTGCGAAGTCTGCGCCCCGGCGGCCAAGTCGTGACCATCGGTGGCGTCGCTGGCGGATTTGCATTGAGCATCGATCCATTCTCACTCATCGGCGGAAAGTCGCTCACCGGGGTGGTAGTGGGTTCCAAGAAAATGACCAAAGCCCTCATCCGCTTCATCGACGAACACGCCATCGTGCCGGTTATCGACACCATCTTTCCTTTTGCTGAAGCTGCTGCCGCGTTTGCGCGCATGGAACATGGAAGGCCCATCGGCAAAGTGGTCATCGCCATCAACTAGCCTCTCGGCTTCACACGAGCACCTTCATGCCTCTGATCAACATCAAAGTCTCAGCATCTTCGTCTCCCGCGCTGACCGCAAAGATATCTACACAGGTGAGCGATCTGACCAGCCGGATTCTAGGAAAGAAGGCGGGCCTGATCGCGACGATCATCACGTACGTCCGGCCTGAAGATTGGCTGATCGGAGGAAAGACGCTGAGCGAGATTGGCGTCTCAAGCTTCTCGCTGGAGATCATCGTGACGGATGAGACCAACACCAAAGCGGAGAAGGCAGAGTATCTTGCCGAGGTATTCGCCTGCTTTGAGCGCCTGTTAGGCCCCGTGCACCCGACAAGCTATGTACATGTCCACGATGCGCGCGCCTCGGCCTATGGCTACGGTGGGCGTACGCAAGAAGCGCGGTTCCATCAGTCCTGACATTCCCGTTGCACGCATATCTCGCACGAAAGGGCGCTGTCCGGACAAGTTTTCAGGCACTCCCGTGCCTAGGAGCTTTCGCCGGGTACTGCAAAGATCTGTCTGATGTCCATGGGAGTCGTGCGGCCATCTTTTGCTACGAGCTCATGAAAAGCTTCTTGAACTTTGGAGAGTTGGGCCATCGGCAAAGTGATCTCGCCCGATCTGACCGGATCGCACCAGAACGCCGTGTTGGTCAACGCAACATGCTGGCGGCAAACCATTGGACGGTCCTCGTAGATCGAACATTGCTCCTGGATGAGAAAGGGGCAGGGCGAACCATGGAAGTCGGCGCTAGGAAGCGACTTCGGCAATCGAGAATGCGAGGAGCGCTTCTCAATAAGCTCGGCCTCAACGGGATAAAGGTGCACCGGGTAGTGGCAACATGCCGAGCAGCCCGCACTGCATGCGACATATGGAGCCATCGCCGCGGACAGGATCTCCATTTCCTTGTGCAAGGCGCGCAGCTTTTTTATCGGGCTTCCAGGCAAGGCGGCCAGCCGACTGGCCAAGCTGGCTTCTCTGTCTTGGGTTTCCATCGGAATGCCAGTAAGCATTCGATCGAAATTCGCCTGGGCATTCTTCTTGGCCTGAGCAGGATCGCGCTCTGAGTCATCCGTTTGCAGCGTCATCGGTGCTCCTCAAGCGTGCCGGGTTCATCCTCAAAACCTACCAAGCCTGCGCCCATCATGCTCGCGGAACTGAAGGCTATCAGGGTTGGAGCGTCCGGCGCGGGCTAGCCGCAACGTGAGCAAGACACCGATCGAGGGCGGAGCCATTCAGACACCAGACTCACCAAAACGGCCACGCTGCGGTTTTACATAAGCGACGTTATGCGAAGTAAGTTATTGATTATACCGGATTAATTTGGAAATCGCAAGGTCTGTAGTTGCACCGTGCGCTAGCCGGCCACAGACGCGATAAGCTAAGCATTCCTTAGTTCCAGCCATTCTTGATGTCATGACGACGCCATCTGAGCGCACCCGCAATGTGTTGCAGGCGGGCGCGTTCCTCCGGCAGCTAGCGGCCAGCCAAGCCGTGCCCAAAGAGGTGCGGCAAGAGGCATATCGACTGCTGCGGCACTATCCAACCGTCAGCGACATCGAGGCGATTGCTGAGCACGAAGAGCGGCTGCGAGCGCTGACCCAGTCGGCCTTCGTACGACCCTACCTGAGCAGCGAGATCGAGGCGGATTGGTTCTCCGGATACCCGCTTGGCCCTCATCGCATCTGACTATGAAGCAACCGAGCAGGCCGCGTGCAAGAGGGACTACGTCCGCAGAGGCAGCGCTGGAGGCTTCCTTTGAACGGGCCCGCGACAGCGCAGCCGAGGAAGGGGTTCAGCCGAGATACGTGTAAAAGTGCCCCACAGGACTTGATATCGCAATTCCTTTCAACGACTTAGCCGACATTTTTTTGCTCGGCCGGTTGCGCCAGTAGATCGAGCGTCGGGCACGGTGCGCCTGTCACCACGTGGCGACATTCCTCTACCAAATGCTCAAGGTCGACTTCCAATTGGCGTAGCTCGTCCAAACGCTTCCGTACCTCGGCTAATTTCTGTTCGGTCAGCCGCCGCGTCTGCTCGCAAGCACGTTGGCCTTTGATCTCCAACAACCCTGCTATCTCGTCGAGACTGAATCCCATCGCCTGTGCTCGGCGAATGAACTGAAGTCGGCCGACTTCGTTGAGCCCGTACCGGCGGACGCTGCCCATTGGGCGCTCAGGCTCCGGCAGCAGGCCTCGCCGCTGGTAGTAACGGACCGTTTCGACATGCACGCCAGCGGCCGCGGCCAGCCGGCTGATCGTCATTACGTTGGTGGCCATCGGCTTGACTCCGTACTTAGGTACGGAGATTACCATGCGGGTATGGCCCAACGTCCCGAACAGTCCTCCTTGCCTGCCCTCTTGGGCGCCGCCGTCGCGGCCATTGGCGCGTCCGTGTGTTGTGTCGTGCCCCTGGTGCTGGTCCTGATGGGCATCAGCGGTGCCTGGATCGCCAATCTCACTGCCCTGGACGCGTGGCGCCCGTGGTTCAGCGCGGCCACGTTGGTGTTCTTGGGCTGGGCATTCTGGATGCTCTACAGCCCGGCCTCGCGCTGCCGTATCGACGGCATCTGCGTCGATCCCGCGCGATTGCGACGCCGACGGCGCTGGCTGTGGTTCGCCACCGGCCTGATCGCTCTGCTGCTGCTCTTCCCTTACTACATCGGCTGGTTCCTGTAGGAGTCCCACATGCGCAAGATCCTTCTCGGTTTGGTATTCACGGCATGGATGGGCCTGGCTTGGTCGGCTACGCCAAAGAAGGTTGTCCTGCAGGTGGAAAACATGACCTGCCCGGCGTGCAGAATCACGATCGAAAAGGCGTTGGACACAGTCCCGGGCGTAACGGCGAAGCGTGTTGACACCCAAGCTGCCACCGTGACGGTGGCGTTCGATGCCGAGCGCACCAACGCGGCCGCCATCGCGAAGGTCATCACAGATGCCGGTTTTCCAGCCACTACCAAAGTGAGCGCGAACGGTGGCTGAGATGCAGTTGCAAAGCACGCTCACGTGCCCGGCATGTGGACATCAGGCCACTGAAACCATGCCCACCACGGCGTGCCAGTTCTTCTACGAGTGCTCCGCCTGCCACACGCTCCTGCGGCCGAAAACAGGCGATTGCTGCGTGTTCTGTTCCTACGGTACGGTGCCGTGCCCGCCCATCCAGCAACACAGTCCCTGCTGCGGCAGTGCAGATTGACCCACGCTATGCCGCCAGGGCCAGCTCGATTTCGTACGGTTCTGGAAGAGCGTCCACGTCGATCAGGTAGTCGCCGAAGCGCTTCACGTGGCTGGTCACGTAGGGACTGAGTGCCGCCACGTCCTCCGGGGTGATCTTCCAACCTGCTCGCATCAGCATCTTAATGATGCGGGTCTGTTCGACCACGTTGTGAAAGATGACGGCGTTGGCGACCAGGTCGTTGTACTTGACCGCCTTCTCCTGTTCGAGCGGATCGTTATCGGCGATCACGCCCTCTCCGCCGAAGAAGAAATACTTCGAGAACCCGTTATAGGCCTCGACCTTGTTGGTGGAGGCCGTGATCTGCTCGCGCAACTCCCGGTCGGAAATGTACTGCAGCAGGAACAACGTGCGCACCGCGGCACCGAGTGCCCGGAAGGCCTGATACAGGCGGTTCTTGCGGCTGTAGTTGCCCAGCTTGCGCAGCAGCGTCGAGGCCGCGATCTTGCCGGACTTGATCGATAGCACCACTTGCATCAGATCCTTCCAGTGGGTCTCGATCAGGTCCCAGTCCATGTCTTCCCGGAATAGCGCATCGATGTGCTCGTAGCGGCTGTCCTCATCCGGACGGAAGAACCGGTAGTCGCGCCAGTTGCGGATGCGCGGCATCAGCTGGATGCCCAGCAAGTGCGACAGCCCGAACACCGGCAGCGACTGACCCTGGGTATCGGCGTGGACGGTGTCGGGTTGGATGTCGGAGGTGTTCTTCAGCAGCCCATCGATGATGTACACCGCTTCCCAGACACCGCACGGGATGAAGTGGCTGAAGAGCGCCACGTAGGTGTCCGAGACGTGGTGATAGGCAATGCCGCCGTAGCCGCCATAGCGGATGTGGTACGACGCCAGCAGGTTCTGGTCGTACAGGTCGTACTTGGTACCGTCGGCTGCGGCACGCTTGCCATCGCCCCAGAATTTCGGGAGCTGCAGGCCGGCATAGCTGTTGATGATGTCGCGACAGGCCGCTGCCAGCTTGTTCGCATCCACGTGACGGCGATTGACGAACGACAGCATGTGCGCCGACGCGGCACCACGCAGGTGCCGCGCGGCCTGGGCCGGGCCTAGGTTGCAGCCATAGGTGAACGCCGTCAGCACGTAGCGTTCGGTGGGCTGGTCGATCTTGGTGTCGGACCCGGACAGCGGTCCGAAATGCCGCGGCCAGCGGGTCCAGTGGGCCACGTCGCACAGGATCTCGATGACGCTGCGCTCACGCAGGCGGTCGAGGATCGCAGTCTCCAGGGCGCGGGCGCCGCTGCTCATGTCCTTGGCCTTGTGGCGCTTGAGCACCGGCAACCCGTCGTCGCCGATGATCACCTGACCGTTTTCCAGGTAGCCCTGATCCGTCAGGTCCGCGACTTGCATCAGCTTGGCCTGCAAGGCATTGACGAATCCCACCGCAGAGGCCGGCAAGCCCACCTGGCGACAGTAGTCGTCCAGCAACGGCTCGCACTGCTCCCATGGCAGCAACTGCTCGCGGTAATCGGCGTAGGTTTCCGAACCGCGCACGGCCACGTCGCCGGATTTCAGTTCGTTGGCCAGTGAGGAGAACACGCATACCTCGAACAGGCGGCGGTGGATGCGTTCCTCGCCCTGCTCGGTGCGGTGGGTGATGGTCTTTCGCCAGAGCTGGGTTGTGAACGCCAGATCGACCGGCTCGTCGAGCCAGTCGCCGCGGGCACGCTCCTGCGACAGGATCAGCTCGATCGCGTCGATCAACGAACGGTCTTCGGTGGTGGATTCCAGATCCAGCATGCGGACCATGCGCAGGATGGTGGCGCGGTGGCTCTTATAGAAAGGCCACAGCAGCGGCAGGTGGTTGTCGCCGCTGTGGGCGGCGATGGCATCGCAATCGGCCCGCAGGGTCTGGACGCCCCCGCGCGTGCTGACCAGATGGCGAATTTCCCGTCCCGCGTCGGTGTCGCCAGGGTGACGATCGAGCACCTGGATCACATCCGACATCGTGGCAACGATGGCCTCGGTCTTCTCGCGATAGCGCGCACGCAGCCGCTCCAGCTCCTCTTTGCCGCGGTTGTGGAGGTTGCCCATGCGTTTGATGAACATCTCCGCCAGGTCATCGCGGGTTTGCACCCGGGCGCGATGAATCAGGCACAGCAATAGCGCGTGTCGTTTGGCCGGGCCGAAATCACGCAGCTCGGCAGCGTCCAGTACCCGGGCTTCGGCGGCGAAGTGCTTGCGCTTGAGCTCCGGCACGTCCGCCAAGTGCCGCTCGCTGCCGACCAGCTCGTCCAACGCCGTGATGTGGTCGAGCAGCTCCTGAAAGTGCTGCAGAGAAGACCGTTTCGGCAGCCGCTTGATCGCCTGCAGCGGACTCTTGAGGCGAGCGTCGATGACGACCAGCAGATCGTCCAGTCGTTGTTTCTCGTCCGCCGTCAGTCGCGCGTCGATGAGGGCGAAGTAACGGCCGTTGACCAGGGTGCGAACTCGGCGCGCCAAGCGATCCAGGGCGGAAAACGCGGGCAACTCGATCCGGTCGCGGACAAGTTGTTCGATCGCCACGTTGATCAGATCGGCCGGGTTGTCCATGACGGCCGCCGCTTCGTGGATCGCACGAGCCGCCACATCGAGGCCGCCATCGGCGTAGGCCCTAACCTGCAGATAGGCCCGGATGCGCTGGAAATATCGGTAGCGCTTGTTCGGCGCGATGTCGGCGGGCTTGATCTGGACCCGGTACCGCAGTGCATTGCGGATGTGCCGCACCACGGCGGCGGGCACCTCATCCACGGCAGGAAAATAACCTAGCCGCTGGAAGGATTTCAGCAGCAGCGCTAGGGTCAACCGATGGCCTGGTTGGCGGGCATTTTCGGTGATGAAGGCCAATTCGGCGTCGGTCAGCGTGTAGGCCGCGACCAGTTCCCGGACGACAGGGTTGCGTTTGAATTGCGGGTACGCGGTCCGTTCGATCGACGCCATGCAGATCCTCAGTCGTTCATGGGGGTGGGAGTGCCGGTGATGGCAGGCCGGCTTCGATGCGCTGCCGTGCGAACGGATCGCCGCCGTCGAGGTAGCGCATGGCCGAGTGCACGTCGCGCCAGCCGACGTATTCCATCAGCGCCTTCACATCCCAGCCGTTCGCGTTGGCCCAGCCGGCGAAACCGCGACGCAGGGAGTGGCTGCTGTAGTCCGCGGCATCGGGAAGGCCGGCTGCGGTGAACAGGCGACGCAGCAGCGGAATCAGGCTGTTGGGGTGCAACGGTGTCGCGCTGACGCGGCCCCAGCGATCGACGCCGCGGAACAACGGTCCCTGCGTCAGGTCGGCCGCGGCCGACCATTCGGCGATTGCGGTCACCGGACACAGACGCGATAACGCCGGCACTTTGTACGTGGTGCCCACAGCCTGGCGGTCGCCCTTGCTGTGCGGCAGGAAGCAGGTCATGCCTTCGCCGGGAACCAGGCGTAGGTGTTCGACCTGCACGCGGATCAGTTCGTCGCCGCGGAAGCCGCGCCAGAAACCGAGCAAGATCAGGGCGCGATCGCGGCGATGACGGAGTTCGTCCGCATGATCGCTGCGTTCCTGCGCCGCGGTGATCACCGCGGCGAGCCAGCCGTCCACCTGCGCCAACCGGGTCAGCTGCAGCGGTTCGGCTTGTTTCTCGACCGACGGATGCAAGGTCTGGATACCCTTGAGTACCTTGCGCACCAGCGGCGCCCGGGTCGGATCAACGAACCCGTGCTCGCGATGCCAGTGCGCCAGCGCGGCGAGCCGTTGCCGAAGCGTGTTGGTGGCGAACTGGCCAGCCTGTTCGGCGAGGTAGCGCGCCACGCTGTCGGGGGTGGCCGGAAGATGGCCACCCCATTCGACCTCGAAGTGCCGTAGCGCGGTGGCGTAGGTGCGCCGCGTGTTTGCACGGGTCGCCGCCTCTACGTAGCGGTCGACACTGTTCATGGGTTCACCCACGTGGGAAGGGCCTGCGCATAAGCATTGGTGATCGGGTAACGCCGCTCGCGTCCGAACGCACGGCGCGAGATCTTCGGCCCCGGTGCCGCCTGCTGGCGCTTCCATTCGTGGCGGCGCACCAGGTCCAGCACGGGGTCCACGACGGCTGGCGCGAACCCGGCGGCCAGGATCTCCTCGCGCGACTGCTCCTGGTCAATATGGCGGAACAGGATAGCGTCGAGCACATCGTACGGCGGCAGCGTGTCCTGGTCGGTCTGGTGCTCGCGCAATTCCGCCGTGGGCGGCCGCGTGATCGCCTCCGGCGGGATGACCGGCGCGCCACCTACCGTGTTGCGCCAGCGCGCCAGCGTGCTCACCTCGGTCTTGTACACATCCTTGAGTGGGGCGTAGCCGCCGCACATGTCGCCGTAGATCGTTGTGTAACCGACCGCGTACTCGCTCTTGTTGCCGGTGGTCAGCAACAGGCCGCCGAGTTTGTTGCTCAGCGCCATCAACAGCGCACCGCGGATGCGCGACTGCAGGTTCTCTTCGGTGGTGTCGACCGGCTTGCCGGAGAAGGTTTCGGCGAGAGCGTCGAGATAACCCTGAAACGGTTTCTCGATCGGCAACGTCAGCAGCCGCACGCCCAGCGCCCGGCACTGCTCGGCGGCCAGATCGTTGCTCATGTCCGCGGTGTAGCGCGATGGCATCCGCACCGCGGTGACGTTGTCGGCGCCCAGCGCATCGACCGCGATCGCCAGCACCACGGCCGAATCGATGCCGCCGGACAGACCCAGCCAGACCGTGCCAAAGCCGTTCTTGCGACAGTAGTCGCCGGTGCCGCGCACTACCGCGCGCCAGGCCAGCGCATCGCGGCTCCCTTCGTCCTCGAACGGCCATGCGACCGGCGTGAACTTGCGCGTCGCCGGCTCGTAATCGGCGACCAGGCGATGCTCCTCGAAGGCTTTGGCGGCGGGATGGATGGTGCCATCGCCATCGGCGAGCAGGGAGGAGCCATCGAAGACCACGGCATCCTGACCACCGACCAGATTCACATAGGCGAACGCCGTGCCGCTCTCACGGATGCGTTCGGCAAGCAAAGCATCGCGTTCGGCGTGTTTGTCGCGCTCAAAAGGTGAGGCGTTGGGCACCACGACCAGATGCGCACCGGCGGCCGTCGTTTGCGCGATGAACTCCACACCCCACAGGTCCTGGCAAATGAGCAGCCCGATGGGAACGCCCTGGATCTCGAAGACACAGGCCGTGCCATCGGGATCCACATCGAAATAGCGGCGTTCGTCGAAGACGGCGTAGTTGGGAAGATCTCGTTTTCGATACGTTGTGGCGACAACACCGTGGCGTAGCACGCTGGCCGCGTTGTAGACCACCGTGCCGACCGATTCTGGCCAGCCCACGACCGCGACAATCCCCGTTGTGCTCGCTGCAATTGCTTGCAATGCCGATTGGCAATCGGAAAGAAAGCTGGGCCGCAGCAATAGGTCTTCCGGTGGATAGCCGCTCAAGGCCAATTCTGGAAACACGACAAGGTCGGCCTGATCGATATCGCGTGCTTGCGCGATCATGGTCGTAATCCGGTGCGCATTGCCCGCGATATCGCCCACGGGAAAATCCGCTTGGACCAGCGCGATCCGCAGCGAAGTGCTCACGACAGGCCGTTATGGACAGGCGATGCGACGGTGCGAATCGCGGTTTGCCGCAGTGTGTCCAGAATCGTGCACTGGGCGCGCTCACCACCGCCGCAGCTGTGGATCACACGTTCCAGCTCCGAGGCCATGCGAGCCAGATCCTTGAGCTTGGCTTGGATCTCCTGCAGGTGTCCACGGGCCAACTGATCGACCTCCTGGCAGGACAGGTCCGCATTCTCGGCCAGTCGCAACAGGCTGCGGATTTCTTCCAGGGAGAAGCCCAGGTCGCGGCCACGGGTCACGAAGCGCAGCCGTTCGACATCGATCTGGCTGTAATCGCGATAGCCGCTGCCGGTGCGCCCGGGGCTCGGCATCAGCCCGATGCGCTCGTAATAGCGGATGGTTTCCAGGTGGCAACCGCTGGCAGAGGCAGCCTCACTGATTTTCATTCGCATCTCACTTGACTCTGTAGTAGCTACGGACTTTACGCTACCCACCTTCCCGGCGCCAAGCCGATGTCTGTCATCGGCTTGGCGCTGCTTTCAGCTGCCTCTGGTGGTGTGCATGCCTGTTCTACGTTCGTTTCATCCTGTTTTGATCGCCTGTGCGCTGTGGGCGGCATGCAGCACGGCGGCCTTGGCCGCGCCCAACCCGCGCCAGACCTGGCAGCTGCTGGACTATGTGGCGGTGGACTACGCCGGTGCGATCCAGAACGGGAAAGTGGTCTCCCCGGCAGAGTATGCCGAGATGCGGGAATTTGCCGCCACGATTCGTACCCACCTCGCGGCATTGCCAGCCACCCCCGGCCAGCCGGCCTTGGTCGCGCAGTCCGATCGGCTGGTCGCTGTGGTCGAGGCGAAAGCCGATCCGAAAGTGGTCGCCGACCTAGCTCATCGTCTGGCGGACGATCTGTTGCTGAGCTATCCCGTGGGCGCTGTCCCGTCCGCACCGCCGGATATTGGCCAGGTCGCGCCGCTATATGCTCAACAGTGTGCCTCGTGCCACGGGCCGACCGGCCACGGCGATGGTCCGGTCGCTGTCAGTCTGAATCCGCCACCGATCGCCTTCAGCGATGCGGAGCGGGCGGCCCGACGTAGTCCCTTGGCGCTGTATGAGGTGATCTCGCAGGGCGTCCCTGGCACGGGAATGGCCAGTTTCTCCACGCTGTCGGAAGCCGACCGCTGGGCGTTGGCGTTCTATGTCGGCAGCTTGGCGTATTCGTCCGAGTCGCGTACGCAAGGGGAAGCCCTGTGGCGCGACAACGCCGCACTTCATCGACACGTCGCTTCACTCGAAGCGCTAACACGAACCAGCGAGGCCGGTCTGGCTAAGATCGTTGGCGATTCGCAGGCGCAGGCCATCACCGCCTACCTGCGTTCCAGGCCTCAAGCGGTCACCGAACCGGCCTCTGGTGTCGCCGTTGGTCCATTTGCGCTGGCCCGGCAACGCTTGGCTGATAGCGTCCGTGCCTACGAGGCCGGCGATCCGTCACATGCCAAAGCCCTGGCGCTGTCGTCCTATCTGGACGGCGTCGAGCCGGTGGAACCGACGTTGGCAGCCCGCAATCGCGCCCTGATGATCGAGATCGAGACGACGATGGGACAGTTCCGTGCGCAACTCGGGCACGGGGCGTCGATTCGCGAGGTCAATGCGCAAGCCGCTGAAGTCACCGCGTTGTTTGATCGCGCCGAATCAGTTTTGCAAGACGCCCACACCGATGCGACGAGCGCATTTCTCGGAAGTTTCACGGTTCTCCTGCGCGAGGGCCTGGAGGCACTGCTGATTGTGATCGGCATGATCGCGTTCCTGCGCAAGGCCGAGCGTCGCGAGGTGCTGCCGTACGTCCATGCCGGTTGGGTAGGCGCATTGCTCGCCGGTGTGGCGACCTGGGGTGTGGCCACCTACCTGGTGGGCATCAGCGGGGCCAATCGTGAAGTCACTGAAGGCTTGTCGGCGCTGTTCGCCGCAGCGGTGCTGCTGAGTGTCGGCATCTGGATGCACCAGAAGAGCATGGCAGGTCGCTGGCAACAGTACCTGCACGCCAAGATGTCGGCGGCGCTGACCAGACGCTCGGCCGTGTTCCTGTTCCTACTGGCTTTCGTCGCGGTGTATCGCGAAGTGTTCGAGACGATCTTGTTCTTCATCGCCATGTGGAGCGAACAGAATAGCGGCGCCATTCTCGGCGGGTTGATTGCAGGCAGTGTCGTACTCGCTGCGGTAGCGTTTTGGATGCTGCGTATGAGCAAGCGGCTGCCGATCAGCCAGTTCTTCTCGATCAGCTCGATCCTGATCGCGGTGCTCGCCGTGGTGCTGGTAGGCAAAGGCGTCGCGGCGTTGCAGGAGGCCGGCTGGGTGGCGCAGGCATTGGTCGCGGCGCCGCGCATCGAATGGCTCGGCGTGTATCCGTCCTGGCAATCGCTGCTGGCCCAGTTGGGGGTCGCTGTGGCCGCGTTGATCGGCTTCCTGTTCAATGCCCGTACCTCCCGCGTCGCGGCACGGGCCGCCGAGTGACGCGTGGTCAAGCGAAAGGAATTGATATGCGTCTGCAAGGATTGATTCGTTACGGCAGCTATCCCGTGGTCATGGTGCCTGCGGTGCTGGTCGCGGTGGCCGTGGCCGCTGGCGCCTTACCGGCGTGGCCCACGCTCGCCGTAATGGCCGCGGCCGGTATCGCCAGTGTTGCGCTGCTCGAACGTCTACAGCCGTACGAGCGTGATTGGCTGCGTGATCACGGCGACTTGCGCGCCGATCTGCTGCACGGTACCGCCAATCTGATGCTACTCGCCGGTACGGCCTACGCGCTGCACGCCTTGCGTGGGATCGTGCCGGTGGCCTCGCTGTGGCCGACGCACTGGCCGATCGCGGTGCAACTGCTGCTGGCGGGCGCGATCGTCGATGTTGGGCTGTACGTGATGCACCGAGTCAGCCACCGCTACGCTTGGGCCTGGCGATTGCACGCGATCCACCACAGCGCCGAGCGCCTGTACTGGCTCAACGGTGAGCGTCGGCATCCGCTCAGTGCCCTGCTGATGGCCGGCCCGGGCATTGGCATCGTCATGGCCTTGGGCGCGCCTGCGCAGGTGCTCAGCGCCTGGCTCGGACTGCTCAGTGTGCAATTGGCCTTCCAGCACGCCAACCTCGATTACCGGATTGGTCCACTGCGTCGTTGGTTGGGTGTCGCCGAGATTCATCGCTGGCACCACAAGCGTGAGTACGAAGACGCGCAGGTGAATTTCGGCGAGTTTTTCATGGTGTGGGACCGCGTGTTCGGGACGTTCCATGACCGGCCCGAGCCGTTGGCGGCCGACGCGGTCGGATTGCGCGAACAGATCATGCCGCAAGGGTATTTCGCGCAACTGGCGTGGCCCTTCGCGTCGGCAGTCGACGCCCGTGGACGCGCCTTCGCGCAGCGGCTGGCGGACGGTTATGCGGCACTCTACGCCGGCCACGCCGAACGTGCGTACGCGTTGTTCGAGCAGGCGCATGTGCTCGGGCAGTCGCGCACGATCGCGCATATGCGCAGCCACTGGGCGTTTTTGCGTTGGAGCGTCCACTTCGGCGACCGGCACGAGGCGGTCGGCCAGGCGCCTCGCCTGCTGGCGGCCGTGCTGTTCACCTGGTTGTGGATGCCGCGGGGCAACACCGGCGGCGCCCGCGTCGGCGCGCTGCGCGAGATGCCCATTGCCCCCGAACTTCACCCTTACCTGGAGAACCCCCAATGAGCGATTGCGGCTGCCACCACGAGGCCAAGAACGCACACGAGCGCCGCGTGCTGATGATCGCCTTGGCGCTGAACGCTGCCATGGCGGTCATCGGCGGCGTGGCGGGTTGGATCGCCCAGTCCACCGGCCTGCTGGCGGATGCACTGGACATGCTGTCCGATGCCACGGCCTACGCGATTGGGCTGGTGGCCATTGGCCGCACGGCCCGCTTCAAGGCCAATGCGGCCTGGCTCAGCGGCAGCATCTTGCTCGTGTTGGGCATCGGCGTACTGATCGAGGTCGGTCGTCGGGTCATCCATGGCGCCGAACCGCTCAGCGGCTGGATGATCGGCACGGCCCTGCTGTCGCTGGTGGTCAACGTGACCGTACTGCGCATGCTCTCGCCACTGAAGTCCGGCGAGGTGCATCTGCGCGCGACCTGGTTGTTCACCCGTGCGGACGTAGTGGCCAATATCGGCGTGATCCTGGCCGGCATCCTGGTGCTCTGGTTGGGCTCGCCGTACCCCGATTTCATCATCGGCGCCCTGATCGGCCTGTATGTGATCAAGGAAGCCATCGAGATCCTCGGAGACGCGCGGCGTGCCCAACGTGAGGCCCAAGCGTGAGGCGCGTCGGCGGATGGCGCCGACACTGGGCGATCCCCCTGATCGTCGTCCTGTGGCCGGCATGGAGTGCGCACGCGCAGACCCGCCTAAGCCTGGACGAGGCCTTCGCTCGCGTGGCACAGACGCACCCGGAGATTCGTTGGGTGGAAGCCCGCGCGACGGTGCTGGCCGCCGAGCACGAGCGGGCCGAACAACGCCCGCCCTGGATCGTTGGCGCCGACGTCGAGAACGCGTTCGGCACCGGTCAAGCCCGTGGTCTGGACAGCGCTGAGCTGACCCTGACGCTGGCCTCAGTCCTGGAGCGTGGCGGCAAGCTGGATGCCCGCCGCACCTTGGCGCAAAGCCGAATCGATGCGCTGGCCGTGCAGCGGGAGACCCGGCGGCTCGACCTGCTCGCCGAGACCGCACGGCGTTACCTCGCGGTCGTCGCCGCTGACCGGAGCCGGTCGCTGGCCGAGGCCGATGTGGACCAGCGCCAGCGCACCGTCACCGCGGCGCGACAGCGCCTGCAGGCCGGCGCATCACCGGAATCGGTGCTGCTCACCGCGCAGGCGGCGCTGGCCCGGGCCGAACTCGCCCGCGATCGCGCTGAGCAGCAGCGGAATGCCGCCCGCCAGCACTTGGCCGCCCTCTGGGGCGAACGCGCCCCCACCTTCGACGCGGTCGCCGGCGAACCGCTGGCCTTGCCGACCATCTCGCCGCTGCAAACGCTGGCAGCCGAGTTGGAACGCACCCCCGAGCTCGCGCAGTTCGCCGACGAGCGCCGCATTGCCGAAGCCCGCCTGCAGCTGGCGCGCTCGGCGGCGACACCGGACCTGGAATGGCAAGTCGGTATCCGACGGCTACAGGAGAGCGACGACACCGCCCTCGTGGCTGGGGTGTCGTTGCCGCTGGGTAGCCGCGCTCGCGCACAACCGGAAATCCGCGCCGCCGACGCCGAGTTGGAAGCCTTGTCGATCGAGCGTGAGGCCAAGGGCCTGTCGCTGTACTCGACGCTGGTCGAGGCCCACGGTCGCTACACCGTGGCGCAGACCGAAGTGGCGCGCTTGCAGAACGACGTGCTGCCCAAGCTCGCCCGCGCCGAACAGGCTGCCGAACGCGCCTACCGCGCCGGTGCCATCAGCTACCTGGAATGGGCACAGTTGCAATCCGAACGGACTGCTGTACGCCAGCAACAGCTCGATGTCGCGCTTGACGCGCAACGCGCCCTTATCGAAATCCAGCGACTGACAGGCCAGGCCATAGTTGCCTCGGCGGCTGACGCTTCCTCCGGAGAAACTACCCCATGAGCCGCTTTTCCTGGATCGCATTGGCCCTGACCCTGGCCCTTGCCGCATGCAGCGCCCCGACGCCCCCAGCAGGCGGCGAGGCCGAAGAAGGCCACGAAGGCGATGAACACGGCGAGCACGAGGAACTGCCACAGCAGACGTCCATTGCAGCTAAAACGGCTCAAGCTGCTGGTATCCGGACAGCGAGCGCCGATCCGGGTGAGATCGCCGATGAGCACGAGGTGCAAGGCCTGCTTACTCCCGTGGAGGGGCGCATGGCCCAGGTCACCGCACGCTTTCCGGGCCCGATCCGTGTCGTACGCGCCGGCGTGGGCGATCAGGTCAAAGCCGGCCAGGTGCTGGCCACGGTGGAGAGCAACCTGAGTTTGACCAGTTACAACATTACCGCACCCATTAGTGGCGTGGTGATGGCGCGAACGGCATCGGTAGGCACTTCAGCCGTGGAAGGGGCGTCGTTGTTCGAGATCGCGGATCTGTCCACGTTATGGGTCGACCTCCACATTTTCGGGCGGGATGCCGGACACATCGAAGCCGGCGTGCCGGTGACCGTGACCCGACTGAGCGATGGCGTGTCCGAACAAACGACCTTGGAACGCGTGCTGCCCGGCACCGCGACGGCCAGCCAAAGCACCATCGCTCGCGCGAGCTTGCGCAATGCCGATGGACGCTGGCGGCCTGGCTCGGCCGTCAAGGCACGCATCACCGTCGATCGTGCAGCCGCTGATCTGGTGGTGCCGGTGACGGCGCTGCAGACGGCCGAAGACCAGGATGTGGTGTATGTGCGACAAGGCGATGTCTATCACACGCGCCCAGTGAAGCTAGGTCGTCGCGACGCTGAGCGCGTGGAAGTATTGGATGGCCTCAAGGCGGGTGAGCAGGTGGTGGTGGCCCAGAGCTTCCTGATCAAGGCTGACATCGAAAAATCTACTGTCGAAGAAGAGGAATGAGGCCCGCCATGCTCGAACGCCTCATCCACTTTTCCATCCGGCATCGCTGGCTGATGCTGGTCCTCACCGCCGCACTCATTGCACTGGGCGTGTGGAGCTATCGCCACCTATCCATCGATGCCACCCCGGACATCACCAACGTCCAGGTCCAGATCAATACCCAAGCGCCGGGCTATTCCCCGCTGGAAGCCGAGCAGCGGGTGACCTTCCTCATCGAGACTGCGATGGCGGGCTTGCCGCAGCTGGATTACAGCCGCTCCTTGTCTCGTTACGGGCTCTCCCAGGTAACGGTCGTCTTCAAGGACGGCACAGATCTGTATTTCGCACGCCAGCAGGTCGCTGAACGCCTGCAACAGATCACCTCTCAACTGCCGGAAGGCCTCGACCCCGAAATGGGGCCGATCTCCACCGGTCTGGGCGAGATCTTCATGTATACCGTGGAGGCCGGGCCCGATGCCCGCAAGCCCGATGGGTCTGCGTACACGGCCACCGACCTGCGCACGCTGCAGGACTGGGTGATCCGCCCGCAGTTGCGCACGACGCCAGGGGTGACTGAAGTCAATACCATCGGCGGCTTCGAGCGACAAATCCACATCACCCCCGATCCTGCACAACTGGTGGCCTTGGGCTTCACGTTGGAGGACGTGGTTAGCGCGGTTATGCGCAACAACCAGAACGTGGGTGCCGGCTATATCGAACGCAATGGTCAGCAGTTCCTGGTACGCGTGCCTGGGCAGCTGCGCGATCTCCAGGCGATCGGCAACATCGTGCTCGATAGCCGCGAAGGCGTGCCAATTCGGGTGCGCGATGTGGCCACGGTCGGCGAAGGCAAGGAACTACGCACCGGAGCGGCGACCCAGAATGGTCATGAGGTCGTCGTCGGCACGGCTTTCATGCTGTTCGGCGCCAACAGCCGTGAGGTCGCACGCGCGGCAGCGGCCAAACTGGAGGCCGCCAACGCCAGCCTGCCGGACGGGGTGCACGCCAAAGCCGTCTATGACCGTACCGCGCTGGTCGATCGCACCATCAGCACGGTGGCCAAGAACCTGATCGAGGGCGCGCTGCTGGTGGTGGTGGTGCTGTTCCTGCTGTTGGGCAATGTACGCGCTTCGCTGATCACTGCGGCGGTGATTCCGCTGGCCATGCTCTTCACCATCATCGGTATGGTGCGCGGGAATGTCTCGGGCAACCTGATGAGCTTGGGTGCGCTTGATTTCGGCCTGATCGTCGATGGCGCGGTGATCATCATCGAGAACTGCCTGCGGCGTTTCGGCGAGGCACAGCACGCGCTGGGCCGGCAGCTTAACGATGAGGAGCGCTTTGACCTGACAGCCTCAGCGACGGCCGAAGTCATTCGTCCCAGCCTATTCGGCCTGGGCATCATCGCGGCGGTGTACCTGCCGATCTTCGCCCTGTCTGGGGTAGAGGGAAAGATGTTCCACCCGATGGCCATCACGGTCGTACTGGCCCTGACTGGCGCAATGATGCTCTCGCTGACATTCGTGCCGGCTGCCATCGCCACCTTCCTACGGGGCCGAGTGGCCGAGCACGACAACCGGCTTATGCGCTGGTCACGCGCTCGCTACACACCGCTGCTGGATTGGGCGCTACGTCGGCGGCTGGCCGTACTGGCCGGCGCGACCGTACTGGTAGTCGCCTGCGGCATCTTGGCCACTCGATTGGGATCGGAGTTCGTACCCAGTCTGGATGAAGGCGATATCACGTTGCAGCCCATGCGGATTCCGGGCACCAGCCTGGAGCAATCCGTGGCGATGCAGGAATCGCTGGAGAAGCGACTGGCTCAGTTCCCTGAGGTGGCCAACATCTTCTCCAAGATCGGTACGGCTGAGGTGGCCACCGATCCGATGCCACCCTCGATGGCGGACACGTTTCTCATGCTCAAGCCCCGCGACCAGTGGCCTGATCCGCGCAAACCCAAGGCGGAGCTGATCGAAGAGTTGGAGCAGGCCGCAAAGGAGATACCTGGCAGCAACTACGAGTTCACCCAGCCCATCCAGATGCGCACAAACGAACTCATCTCCGGCGTACGTTCGGACGTGGCGATCAAGGTCTATGGGGATGACCTCGAACAACTGGCGCGACTGGCCAGCCGGATCGAACGGGTGATGCGCGATGTTCCCGGCGCTGAAGACGTGAAGTCCGAACAAGTGACCGGACTGCCACTGCTGACCGTCACCCCGGACCCCGTGGCATTGGCACGGTACGGATTGAATCCGGGCGACGTGCAGGAAACCGTGGCCACCGCCATCGGCGGTGAGGTGGCGGGCCAGTTCATCGAAGGCGATCGCCGCTTTGCGCTGGTGGTTCGCTTGCCCGAGGCGATGCGCTCGGACCCGGCAGTGTTGGCAGATCTGCCGATCCCGTTACCGGCCAGGGTCAGTTCTGACGAGTCCAGTCACGAGGTGACTTGGCGTGGTGGCGGACCGCGGACAGTACCGTTGCGCGAGGTCGCCACCGTCCAGGTCGAACGCGGACCGAACCAGGTCAACCGCGAAAACGGTAAACGTCGTATCGTCATCACCGCCAACGTACGTGAGCGTGATCTGGGCAGCTTCGTGAGCGAATTGCGCGCCAAGATCGGTGATGAGGTGAAGATGCCCGAAGGCTACTGGGTGGCTTATGGTGGCACGTTCGAGCAGCTGATCTCGGCCAGCCAGCGCTTGGCGGTGGTGGTGCCGGTGACGCTGGCGCTCATCTTCGCGCTGCTGTTCATGGCCTTCGGTTCAGCCAAGGACGCGGCCATCGTGTTCAGCGGCGTGCCACTGGCACTGACCGGCGGTGTGGCGGCGTTGGCGTTGCGCGGGATTCCGCTGTCGATCTCCGCTGGGGTCGGTTTCATTGCGCTATCCGGCGTGGCCGTGCTCAACGGCCTGGTCATGATCGCTTTCATCCGCAAGCTGCGCGAGCAAGGTGATCCGCTGGACGACGCGGTGCGCGACGGCGCATTGGGCCGGCTGCGACCGGTGCTGATGACGGCACTCGTGGCGTCGCTGGGTTTCCTGCCCATGGCGTTGAACATCGGCGCCGGCTCGGAGGTGCAGCGGCCGCTGGCCACCGTGGTCATCGGTGGCATTGTGTCCTCGACGCTACTGACGCTGCTGGTGCTGCCGGCGCTGTATCGCTGGCTGCACCGGGATGCGGAGACGCGAGAGGAACTGCTGCATAGCTAACCCTCCCACGACGCCACGCCAGAGACTACGCAGTCGAGAAACGACGCATGGCGACACAGCCGCCATGCGTCCACATCGAGTTTATTCAGCCGATTCAATCGTGGTGATCGTGGCCTCCATGCCTTGCGCCTGAAACTCGAAGCGTACCTTCTGGCCGGCCTGGACCGAGGCGATCTGCTCCGGCGTTGCTTTGAAGCCCATGGTCATCGCCGACCAGTCCAGCGCTTCGACCGGGCCGTGAGCGATGGTGATCTTGCCGGCGGTGGCATCGACGGATTCGATCGTGCCCGTCGCCGAGGCGGTCTTGCCTGGCTGCTCCATCTCGCCAGACGCTGGTTTTTCCGGGTCGGCCATCGCCGCGTGCTCCGCGGCCGGCATCGGTGTGCTGTCGGCACTTTGCGTCGCGCTGCCGCTGGGTGCCTGCGAGCAGGCACCTAGCAGCAGCACCAGTGCGGGGATGAAAAAGGTCAGCTTCATAGGAATCTCCTGGGTTGGGTGGTTCGATTGCAGGGGAAAACGGCGGCAGCGCAATCGAACTGCCGCTTCTTCTTTCTGATGGCGCAATCTCAACGCGGCTGATGGTCGGCCAATGCCGGGTGTACCTCATCGAAACGGCGCGCCTTGCCCCGGGTCAGCGTGGCGGCCACACAACGGCTGGACACGTCGGCGCCGATTTGCGCGGTGCCGACCGGACGTTCGCGAAACACCGGCGGAAACTTCGGATTCCCGATCTGCTGACGGCGCACCAATTGGACCTGCTGGCCCGCGACCGGCGGGGTGACCTGCGGATCGAAGCACAACTGCAGGGTGTGATCGGACACGGCCTTGACCGAGCCCAGACGATGCGCCGCCGACGTGGTGCTGCAAGCACTCAGCAATCCGATGACGGCGATCAAGGCGGTGATAGCGAAAGAACGTTTCATGACAGATCTCCAGATACAGGAAGTGAGCGAACCCAACGCGCCGCTCACGTCGCGGCGCCCGCCGAGATGGCGGACAAAGTGCGGGACAAGGCGCGACCGCGCAGCAGGCGGTACGCAGCGGGAATAACCAACATCGACAGCAGCGGCGCGGTGACCATGCCGCCCAGCATCGGCGCGGCGATGCGCTGCATCACTTCCGAGCCGGCGCCAGCGCCGATGAACAACGGGAACAAGCCGGCGAGAATGACAGCGACGGTCATGGCTTTCGGTCGCACGCGCTGCACCGCGCCCTCGCGGATCGCCGCCTCCAGTGTGGCGAGGGTGGCTGGTTCGCCCTCGGCCAGACGGCGCTCCCAGGCATGGCGCAGGTACAGCAGCATGATCACGCCGAACTCGGCGGCGACACCGCCCAGCGCGATGAAGCCGATCATCGTCGCGATCGACACCGCGTGACCCAACGCCCAGATCAGCCATAGTCCGCCGACCAGCGCCAACGGCAGGCTGAGCAGGATGATCGCGACCTCGCCGACGTGACGAAATACCAGCCAGATCACGAGGAAAATGATCGCCAGCGCCGCCGGCACGACCCACTTCAAGCGCGCCATTGCGCGTTGCAGGTACTCGTATTGGCCCGACCAGGCGATGCCGTAACTCGGCGGCAGCTTCACCTGCGCGGCGACGGCGCGTTGCAGGTCGACGACCACCGAGCCCAGATCGCGGCCGGCGACGTCGACATAGACGTAGCCAACCAGGCGGCCATTTTCACTCTTGAGCATCGGTGGTCCCGGACTCAGCGACACGTCGGCCACTTGTCCGAGCGTCAGTTGCACCCCGCCGGGCGCGACCAGCGGCAACTGCACCAGCGCCACCAGCGAATCGCGCTGTTCGCGCGGGTAGCGCAACACGATCGGGTAGCGCTCGCGGCCCTCGATGGTCTCGCCGATCGGATCACCGCCGACCACGGTGGCGATCAGCGTCTGCAACTCCGCCTGGCTCAGGCCATAGCGCGCCGCGACCTCCGGACGGATGCGCACATCGACGTAGCGCCCGCCGGTGACGCGTTCGGCCAGCGCCGAACTGACGCCGGGCACGGTCCTGGCCACGCGTTCGACCTCGCTGCTGAGCCGTTCGATCGTGCTGATGTCGGGCCCCGACACCTTGATGCCGATCGGACTCTTGATGCCGGTGGCGAGCATGTCGATGCGGTTGCGGATCGGCGGCACCCACAGGTTCGTCAGGCCCGGCACCTTGACCGCGGCGTCGAGTTCGGCGCGCAGTTTTTCCGGCGTCATGCCCGGCCGCCACTGGTCGCGTGGCTTGAACGTTACCGTGGTCTCGAACATCTCGATCGGCGCCGGGTCGGTGGCGGTGTCGGCACGGCCGGCCTTACCGAACACATGCGCGACCTCGGGCACGGTCTTGATCATCCGGTCGGACAGTTGCAGCAGTTGCCGAGCCTTGTCCGCCGACAGCCCCGGCAGCGCTGTGGGCATGTACAGCAGCGTGCCTTCCTCCAGCGGCGGCATGAATTCGCTGCCGATGCGGGCATAGGGAATCAGCGTCAGCACCAGCAGCACGCCGCTCAGCACCAAGGTCAGGCGCGGATGCCGCAGCACCCAGTCCAGCACCGGCCGGTAACCGGCGATCAGCACCCGGTTGATCGGGTTCTCTCGCTCCGGGCGAATGCGGCCGCGGATCAGGTATCCCATCAACACGGGGATCAGCGTCACCGACAGGCCGGCGGCTGCCGCCATCGCATAGGTCTTGGTGTAGGCCAGCGGCGCGAACAACCGGCCTTCCTGCGCCTGCAGCGCAAATACCGGCACGAACGACAGCGTGATCACCAGCAGGCTGGCGAACAGCGCCGGGCCGACTTCCGAAGCAGACTGCGCCATCAGCCGCCAGCGCGCTTCGCCTTGGGGTTCATCGCCGTGTTCCTCGCGCCACTGCTCCAGGTGCTTGTGCGCGTTCTCGATCATGACGACGGCCGCATCGACCATCGCGCCGATCGCGATGGCGATGCCGCCGAGCGACAGCAGGTTGGCGGTGATGCCCTGGTAGTGCATGACGATGAACGCGGCCAGCACACCCAGCGGCAGCGTGATCACCGCCACCAATGCCGAACGCAGGTGCCACAGGAACAGCGCGCACACCAGTGCCACCACGAGGAACTCCTCGCCGAGCTTGTGGGTGAGGTTGCGCACCGCCTCATGGATCAGCTCGGAGCGGTCGTAGACCGGCACGATCTCCACGCCCTTGGGCAGGCTGGCCTGCAGTTCCTTCAATCGCATCTTGACGTTCTCGATAGCGGTCAGCGCGTCCTTGCCGGTGCGCAGCACGATCACGCCGCCGGCGACTTCGCCCTCACCATCGAGTTCGGCGATACCACGACGAAAAGTGGGGCCGCGGGTGACGGTGGCGACCTCGCCCAGCAGCACCGGTACGCCGTCGGCCGTGCTGGTGATCGGCAGCTGCTCGAATGCGGCCTCGTTGCGCAGGTAACCTTCGCTGCGCACCATCAGCTCAGCCTCGCCCTGTTCGATCACCGAACCGCCGGTGGCACCGTTAGCCGCATCGACGGCTTCGATCAGTTGCGCCACGGTGAGGCCACGGGCGGCCAGCGCCTGCGGATCCGGCACGATCTGCCAAGCACGCACGGCACCGCCGACGCTGGCCACCTCGGCCACATCGGGAATGGTCTTGAGCTCGTAGCGCAGGAACCAGTCCTGCAAGGCGCGCAGTTGACCCAAATCATGCTGACCGGTGCGGTCGACCAGCGCGTATTGATAGATCCAACCCAAACCGGTGGCGTCCGGGCCCAGCGCGGGGCTCACGCCTTGTGGCAAGCGGTCACGGACCTGGCTCAGGTATTCGAGCACGCGCGAGCGCGCCCAATACAGGTCGGTGTCATCGTCGAACAGGATGTAGACGAAGGAATCGCCGAAGAACGAGAACCCGCGCACCGCCTTGACGCCTGGCACCGACAGCATCGTCGTCGCCAGCGGATAGGTGACCTGGTCCTCGACGATGCGCGGCGTCTGTCCCGGCCATTGCGTGCGGATGATCACCTGTGTGTCGGACAGATCCGGCAGCGCGTCCAGCGGCGTATGCCGCACGGACCACAGACCGGCAATGGCCAGCAGCACTGCGGCCATCAGCACGAGCACGCGGTTGGCGATGCAGGCGTGGATCAGGCGGGCGATCATGGCCGCTTCTCCTGGCCGGCCGATGGCACATCGCGGACGGTGCAGTCGGGTGCCGCGCCGGGCGCGAATTTCGGCACCAGTTGCATGTCCATGAAGGGCGATTTACCGGGCTTGTCGAAGTGCTGCTCCGGCTTCATCGGGTCGTACCAGTACTCCACGGGGCACGAGCGCGCAGGTGCGGCAACAGCGATCTTCGTCGGTGTCGGTGCCGGTGCCGGAGCGGTTTCCGTCGTGCTATCCGCCATGGGTGACTTCATGGGCGTTGCCGGCGGTACGGCTTCTGGCGCTCCCAGGCGCTCCAGCGCACCCGACAAGCTGGCCTCCGAGTCGATCAGGAATTGACCGGACACGACGACGCGCTCGCCGCCGGTAAGTCCGGCGACCACCTCGGTGCGCCCACCACTACTGCGCCCGGTGCGCACGCGCACGGGGCGGAAACTGCCGTCGGCGTTTTGCACGATCACCCGGCTGTCGGCCCCCGTGGCGATCAACGCTTCGGTCGGTATTAGCGCCATCGCCGCACCGGCCTGCTGTTGCAGCGTCACCTCGGCGAACATGCCAGGTGCGAGCATGCCTTCGGGATTGCGCAACACGATGCGCGCCCGCTGGGTGCGGCTGGCGACATCGACTTGCGGCAACAATGCTTCGACTTCACCGGCGAACGTCTGGCCGGGTACGGCGCTGACCACAGCTTCCACCGGGGTGCCGGGACGCAGGGACATCGCACTGGCCTGCGGAATCGCCGCTTCCAGCCAGACCGTGTCAGTGCCATTGACGCGGAACAGCGGCGTGCCCGGCATCACAGTCTGGCCTTCCCGGGCGAGCACCTCGGTGACGATGCCGTTGCTGGGCGCGCTCAAGGTCACGCTGCCATCGCGGGCCATCCCGTTCGGCACGCCCAGCACGCGCAAGCGTTGTTGTGCGGCCGTTTGCAGCTCCCGTGCCGAGGCCGATTGCGCCTGCCGCAGCGCCTGCGCTTCGGCCAGCGCACTGCTCCAACTCGGTGCCAGCAGCGACGCGAGTGGCTGGCCGCGCGTGACCTTCGTATAGGGGGCTTTCACCTGCACGCGGCTCACGATGCCTTCGACGCGCGCGCTCACCATCGATTCCTGGCGCAGGTCCCAGGTCAACGTGCCCGGTACGCGCACCGTGGATGCCAGAGGGCCGACTTCGACTTGCGCGGTGCGAATGCCGACGTTCTGCTGCAGGCCGGCGTCGATGCGCACACCGCCGCCGGCGACCTCGTCGGCGTACTTGGGCACCAGTTGCATGTCCATGAAGGGCGACTTGCCGGGCTTGTCGAAGTGCTGGTCCGGCACCATTGGGTCGTACCAGTACAGAGCCTTGCGCTCGGCCTGAGTCTCCATCGGTCCAGCGGGTGTCGAAACGTCATGGCCGGCTTGGCGTTGCGCCCACCAGTAACCGATGCCGAGCCCCAAGGCCAACAGCGCCACGGCGGCGGCCGCCAACATCAAACGGGTCGTCGTGGATGTCATGGTGCGCTCTCCTCGGGTAGCAGATAGGCCAACGCCGCCCAGGCGCGGCCGAGTTCGCCCAGGTGGAGGGCGTGTTCGATGTGCAGTTCGATTTCGTCGCGGCGCGCTTGCAGCCACGGCTGCAGGTCGCCGCCACCGGCGTAGGCGGCCAGCGCGGTCTTCGCGCGGTCGCGTGCCAGCGGAAGGGATTCGGTTTCCTTGCGGGTGATCTGGCGTTGCAGTCCCTGCCACTCGGCCAAGGCGCGACGCACGGTTTCCGTTTGCAGGCGTCGGGCGTCCTCGCGCTCAGCCGCCACGGCGTCCAGTTCGGCGCGTCGTGCCGCCACGCCCCGGTCCTGCCGATTGCGTGGGAACAGCGGCAGACCGACGCCGACTTCGACCATCAACATGTCGCTGCGGGGCATGCCGGCCGGCGTCCGGTCGCGTTGCCCGTAGGTCACACCAAGGCTCCAATCGGGGCGCTTCTCGGCAACGGCGGCATCGACTTCAGCTTCGGCCAGGGCTTCGCGCGACCGCCACGGCAGCAGTGGCCCTTGGCGGTCGATCGAAGTCAGCAACGCGGCCGGGGCGATGGGCAGTTCCGTCAACGCGGGCGGTGCGTCCTCGGCTTCCAGATCCGTCGGCGCCTCACCGAGCCAGCGCGCCAGGCCGGCACGGGCGGCGCCCAATGCGGCCTCCGCGGCATCGATGCGGTTCTCCAATTCGAGCGCCGCCGCTTGCGTGGCCAGGGTGTCGGTCACCGTGCCGGTGCCACCCGCCAAGCGCGCCTTGGCAGTGCGGACGGCTACGGAAGCGGGTTCCCGCAACAACCGAAGCGCAACGACCTCACGCTGGGCCGCCCAGAGCGCGATCCAGGCTTCGGCGGCGCCACGCCGCACCGCCAACTGCTCTGCCGTCGACAGTGCCTGTGCCTGCTCGATACCGCGATTGGCTACGGCCTGACGGGCACGACGTTTGGCGCGAGCCGGGAATTCCTGCATCACGCCGATCTGCTTCATGGTCATGTCGTCGGCGCGGAAGTCGAATGCGTCGGCGCCGGTGATCGGCCAATTGGCGAGGCCAAGTGTCAGTTTGGGGTCGGGCAAGGCGGCGGCGCGGACGGCTTCTTCCTGCGTGGCCGTGACTTGTGACTGACGCGCCTTGAGCATCGGGGCGCGTTCCACCGTCAGACGCTGCGCGTCATCGAACGAGATCTCGGCCGCGAAGGACCAGGAGGGAGTGAGAACGAAGCCGAGGGCCAGCACCCACGTGGACCAACGGCTGCTGCACCGACGGTGCAGCGAGAAAGGAAAGGACATGAGACCTCCGAACACGCAACGACGAACGCGCCGCCGGGATCGGCAGCGCGGGAATGGGTCGCGGTCGGGGTCTAGATCTGCAGGCTACAGAAGCGCTGCGCCGGCGGCGGATCGGACCGGCAGGTGGGCACGTCTTCGTAGTGCTGGGCCTGTACCGGCGGCAACAGGGCCGCGGTCAGGGCAAAGTGCAGCGGCGGCAAGGCCAGCCCTGGTACCTGTGGCGCTTTGAGATCCTGGCTAGTGACATGGTCTCGCAGGCAATGCTGGTCGCACAGCACCGGCGCGGCCGGATCGGGCATTTCCATGCCCTCGCAGCCAGCCATCACCATCCGCGGCTCCGGCGGCGCCTCGTTGATCGGGCACGCATAGGCGGCGAGCGCGGCCTGCTGGAATAGCAGCGCCAACAACGCAAGCCAAGCAAAGCGCAGACGGAGCGAATGAGTCCGGAATGCGCGCAGTTTCATTGGTGTCCTCCGCAAGGCAACGCGACGTCGTGGCGAGCGGGCGCCACGAACAGGTTACGCATGAGCGGGAGCGAGGACAGGGGCATCGCCAAGGAGTGTACTGCGGACTGCAGCTTGGAAGCACGGCGAATTCCGAAAGTTCCCAATGCAGGCTAGTTTCGTACTGTTCGACCCCTATTGGCGGCCACGGCGACGCTTAAGGCGGGATAAACCACTATTATCCCGTTTGAATTTACAGCAAGACTTCTGATCTTTCTGTAATTTGAATGGTATGTAATTACGTGGTATGTAATACATTACTAAATAATCTGAGGAGGCTGCCATGGCCCGCAGTGGCTTGTACAAGAGCGACGTGCAGAAGGCCCGCGACGCGCTGCGGGCGCAGGGCAAACACCCGTCGGTGGATGTGGTGCGGGTGGCGCTGGGCAACACTGGCTCCAAGACCACGATTCACCGCTATCTGAGGGAGCTGGAGGAAGAGGAAGGGCAAGGCCTGGGCGCCAAGGTCGCGATCAGCGACGCACTGCAGGACCTGGTCGGTCGGCTCGCCGGGCGCCTGCACGAGGAGGCCGAGGCCATCGTTACCGAGGCCCGGCAGCGCTTCGAGGCGCAGTTGCAGGAGCGTGGCCAGGCGCTGGAGCGCGCCCAGCAGGAAGCAGCCGCGCTCAGCGCCCAGATCCAGCGCGCCGAGACGGCATTACACGAGGAAAAGAACGCGCACGCCGCCACCCAGCAGGCTTTGACCGAACGGGTGACGGAGGTCGCGCAGCTCGGCGAACGCATCGCCGGCCTGACTACGCGGCTGACCGAGCACGAGGCGCATGCCCAGTCGCTGGAGCAGAAGCACCAGCACGCCCGTGAAGCGTTGGAGCATTACCGGACCTCGGTGAAGGAGCAGCGCGAACAGGAGCAGCGCCGTCACGAACACCAGGTGCAGGAACTGCAGGTCGCGCTGCGCCAGGCCAACGAGGCGCTGACCGCCAAGAACCACGAACTGGTGCAGCTCAACCGCGACAACGGGCAATGGCTGGAACGCCACAGCCGCCTAGAGCGGGAGCTGGCACAGGTGCGGCAGGCCGCGGACGACCAACGCAAGGAGTTGGACGTGCTGCGGCTTACGGCTGCCGAGCACCAGGCCCTGAAAACGCGCTGGGCGCAAGATATCCAGGTGCTGGAAGCTATACGGGCGGAGTTGACCGGTGCTCGCGCCGATCTAACGAAGGAGCGGGAGCGTCGCGAACAGGCCGAGGCCGAGGCGTTGCGGGCCGGCGTGCGCCGGGACACCTTGGAGCAGTTGCTGGCGCAGTTGCGGCCCGATCACGCTGACGGTTCGATCACCCAAAAAATACCGGCAACCCGATGATTTCACGAATGAAATCAGATTCTATGGGGCATTTTTACACGTATCTCGGCTGAACCCCAGGAACGCGCATTCTTCAAGCGACTGATGGATGCGATCGTGTACGTGCATGCGCCCGTCTCGGATGACGCGCGGACACTGCGGCTGGTCCAGTTCCGCCATCCTGACGGTTTCGATGCGATCCCCTTCTTTACCTCGCTCGACAAGGCGCAGGCGGCCAGTTCGGCTGCTGTCAGAATTCTGGGAGTTCCAGGCCGTGAGCTGCTAACCGGTACTCGCGGCGCTACGTTGATGCTCAATCCCAACGACGACGGCGTTGTCCTCTACCCGGAAGAGGTTGCGGCATTGTTGGATACGGGCTTTCTGGCCAGGGTGGAACGGCTGGAGCCGGCGGAGTTCGCGGTGAGACCTGCCCAAGCCGCACCGGCTTGGCTCGCTCCGGCCATCAGCGGCAGCCTTGAACACGCCGACTTCGTCTCGTCGGCGTATCTCCTGGAAACTCACTCGTCGGGGGGCGTCGAACAGCCTCCCGGTCTGTTGATCTGGCTGGTGGTCGACCTGGCTTTCGCCGAGCGGGCGGCTCGTCTGGTGACCACCGCCATACAGCCCTTATGCTCAGATTTGGACGTCATCATCGACTTGGCGGTCCACGACGTATCGCAGCCTTTGCCGGCGGGCCTGGATGATCCCCAGATCGTGCCCATGTTCACGAGAATCAAGCCAACTTGAGCGCAGCTCATCGGCCTATGAGCCCTGAAGACAAACTGCTAGCACTCCTTCCGGAATTGACCGAGGAAGAGAAGGATCGGCGGACCCGCGAAGGTATCGCCGACGTCGACGCTGGACGTACGATCCCGCACGAGGAACTACTGCAATGGATCAGGCGATGGTCGGAGCCTTCTTGAGGGTTTCCGTTGGGTCAGGAGCGTGGAAACTCTTGAATCCAATATTCAAGAAGGGCACGCGTGCCTAAGCAGCACTTCAGAAATGCCTGGGTCACGCGGCTTCTGGTTCGATCAAGCCTAAGTCTGTAATCCACGCACTGCCTGACGTCGAGGGGTGTTTCCTCGTTGAATCATGGTGTTAGAGCCGATTCGGCTGTTTTTCTCACGAATCCCTGCCGACCCTCAATTATGATCACCGACACAAAGGAGTGACTTCTTACGGATCATCTTAAATTTCGCATAATGCCTATTATGTCAAAGCGGACTGGGGCTGGTGGTGGCACCTGTTCAAGCTCTGGCTGGCATGGAAACTGCGTGGTTCCAAGGCCGTCACATGGAGGCCTGACGCATGCCGCACCGCTTGAACCGCAACGCCCCGCAGATCGTAGAAATCCTCACCGACGTTCCCGGCCACTGGCAAGGCTGGCGGTTCTCCGCCAGCGGCCGGCACCTGATCGGCCCGGATGGCGACAGGATCACGCCACAGCGCCTCGCTGGGCTGCTGTGGCGCGACACCATGGAACTGCGCCGCGCTGGCCTGAATAAGCGTGGACTGAAAGGTGTTCAGGGATACGCATGCGCAGCTCGCCAGTTTCCAAGCACCGACATGGCCCAATCCAATTCAGATTGGACGGCGTCTGTGGAACGAAGGACCCTCCCGGCACGCCTTACTTCGGAAAGGGAGTACTGCGGGCTGGCGTACGCCATATCGTTTATCCCAGAGCGAGTGACTACTTACAAGCTTCCCAAACCGCGTCACTCCAAGCACGCGACTCGTTGAATGTTCGTCGCGTACCTCGCCTGTCATAGCTCTTATCGCGCTCGGATCGCACCATGCCGCAGGTCGAGGTACTCGTAGGAATCGATGCTCCTGTAGCGCGAGATGTCCCACCAACGCCGATGCCAACGGTGACAGGCCGCTGAGCGTCGTTGCGCGCCCTCACCTGCCGCCGATCACGCTCGATAGAGGTCTCTGCGGCCTGGCGCTTATGGTGGTCTTCCCACGTGTAATTGCGCGGCTGGGTGTCCCAGCGCTTTTCAGCTTCCGGGCAGGGGGCAGACTGGTAGACCGCCCCGCCCTTTGCATCACGGCATTTGTAAATCGACTGGGCCGATGCCGGCACCGAGGCCAGCATGGCGGCAAGAAAGATCCATTTCATGGCGCACCCCTACGCTTCCGGCGCCGAGCATACACCGCGTGAGCGTGCGCCGCTCCCTACCGCTTTCCCAAATCCCTCGGAGGCACCGAAATGCCCTCATCCGTCTGAACCACCGGCTTCATCGTGCCGTCGGCGTTGTACTGCAGGTATTCCGCGGTCACGGCCCGGCGACCGATGGCGCCGTTCTGGTCGCCGATGGTGAGCGCGGCGTTGTGCAGGAACAGGTACCAGTGGCCCTTGAACTCGGCGATGCCCGGGTGGATGGTGAAGCTGTACTTGCCCGACCCGGTCAGTTCGCCTCGGTACGTCCACCGCCCCTGCAGCGAGGTGGCCGTCGCGTAGGACACCTTCTCGTCGCGGTGCGTCGCCCGGTCCAGCGATGCGTAGGTCAGGTAATAGAGACCGTCGCGCTTGTGCAGCCACGGACCTTCCTCGAAGTGGGGCGGCGTGATCTCGGTGATCGGGCCGTCGATCTCGATCATGTTCGGCTTGAGCCGGGCGATGTAGCACTGCCGGTTGCCCCAGGCGATCCAGGTGGTGCCATCGTCGTCGGTGAGGACCGTCGGATCGATATCCTCCCAACTGTGCGTGCCCTTGGGTGTCATCGCGTTGGTGACGAGGGCCGCGCCCTTCGCATCCACGAACGGGCCCGTCGGGCTGTCCGACACGGCGACCGCGATGGCCTTGCCTGGCTGCGTGTCGTCGTGTTCGACCGCGGCGTAGAACCAGAACCGGCCGTCCTTCTCGATGGCCTGCGACGCCCAGGCATCGGCCTTGGCCCACGCGAAATCGGCCACCTTCATGATCGGGCCGTTGTCGACCCAGGTCGCCATGTCCGTCGTCGAATAGACCAGCCACTCGCGCATGTTGAACATCTCGTCGCGTTGCGCCTCGTCGTGGCCGACATACAGGTACAGACGGTCCCCGACCACCAGTGGCGCCGGATCGGCGGTGAACTTGTCGCGGATCAGCGGGTTCGACCGTGGCGCAGGAGAAGCGGGCGCCTGCGCGGCCGCCTCCCCCGCCCACGGAAGCATCAGTGATGCGACAAGGAACAAGGCGCCTGCGGTGCGATGCGGTGTCATGGTGTCTTCTCCTCCGTGTGGACCGCACTGCCCTGCCCTCCGGGTTCCAGCCACCCGTGCATCGCCATCCAGCGTGCGAAGGCGTCGAACCAGCCGGTGCTCGTCGTCGGCTTGCGGTACATGCCGAAGCCATGCCCGCCCTGCTCGTACAGATGGAATTCGACCGGCCGCCTTGCGGCGCGCCAGCGTTCGACCAGGCCGAACCCGCCACCGGCGAACAGGCCATCGTCGGCGGCAATGGCCACGAACAGCGGCGGCGCATCCGGCGGCACGTCCAGCGGCGCCAATGGACCATAAACGGTACCGATGAAGGCGGGTCTGGCGTCCTCGCCGGCAAGGGTCGTGGCCAGCGTCAACATGGCACCCGCCGAGAAGCCGACCATGCCGATGCGCTGTGGATCGATACCCCACTCTTCCGCACGGTCACGCACGCGTGCGAACGCGGCGCGTGCGTCGGCAATCTGAGGGCCGAGTCGGGAGATCGATGCGGCGGGATCGATCCGGTGTGCGGGTACCGGGCTGGACAGCATCTCGCGCATGGAGTGCGCGAAGCCGTCCAGGTCGACGGGGGTCTGTTCCAGCCGGTACTTCAGCACGAACGCAGCGACGCCGCGATCGGCCAAGGCACGCGCCACGTCCCAGCCCTCGTTCTGCATGGACAGCGAGCGGAAGCCGCCGCCCGGCGCGACGATCACGGCCGTGCCGGTGGCCTTGGCGGGATCGGGCAGGAAAGGCGTGAGCGTGGCCACAGTGACATTGCGAGCGAACACGCTGCCGTACTGGCGATGCCACGCTTCGGCATGCCGTGCCCCCGGCAGCAACCCGGTGCCGAGCACGATCGCCGTGGGCTGGTCCGGCGTGGCGATGGCGACCATCGCATCTTCCTGCGCGCGGACCGGGCCCACACTCAGCCATGCCATCGCCACGAGCGCGATACGGTGGAAAGCGGTCATGCAAGGGCGACTGGGGTGCATCGTCATTCTCCAGCGGCAACGACGGAGCGCGTGGTGTTCACCCGGCATCCACCCCGTCATTCGTCGCGTGCATGCCAGGCGAGTTCGAAGGAAAGCCGGTGCTGTTGCCCCGGCTGCAGTACGCGTGGCGCTAGCGAGAACGCGTCCGGCGGGCCGGTTTGCGGCTCGACGCAAGTCGCATGGGACGCCGCGTCGTACACGACCCAGTGATCGGTGTCGGCGCGCAGGTGGAGGCGCTGCCGGCCACGCTCCAACGCGATCCCGTCATCCGCCACGAAGCAGTCGTCCCACGGACCGGGGATGGGCGCCACCCGCGGCAGCGTCGCGATACCCTCGCCGTCGCGCGGATACATCGCGGCGGGTGCGAACACCAGGCGGTCGGGCTTGCGGAACCATGGATGCCAGCCCAGCACCGCCGGCATCGCCTGTTCCCCGGCCTGCACGACCAGTTCGAGTTGCAGGCGGTCGCCCGCCACGCGTACCGATTGTGTCGCGGTGCCACCGAACGGCCAATAGGCGTCGCGTGGAAGCGCCAGCGACAGCGTGGCGCTGTCGGTCTCCCGCGTGTCGATCCGCCAGGGCCGCGAGAAGCCGACGCCATGGATCGCGTGCCCACCGAAGTTCACCGGCAACGCATGGGCGCGACCGTCGAGATCGAAGCGTCCTGCACGCACGCGTCCGGCCCACGGCGCCATCGGATAGCAACCCCACGCGATGGTCGCGGGCCAACCGTCGTCGGGTCCGATCAGCCAGTCCACGCCGTCGTAGCGGATCTGCGCGATACGACCGCCGGCGTCCGGCGCCAGCGCGACGTCCAGCCGCCCTGCGCGCAGCCAATGCAACGGACCCGCCGGCATCGGCGCCAGCGCATCATCCCAGGCGGCATCGCGCGGATCAGCCGCCATAGGGATCGATCGTGCGGATGCGGCCATCCGGCTCGTGGTGCAGCACGGTGCACTTGGCGGTGCGCAGATGCGTCACGCCGCCGGAGTGCAGCGCATCGTGATAGAACAGATACCACTGCCCCTCGAAGGCGCAGATGGAATGGTGCGTGGTCCAGCCGACGACCGGCGTCAGGATCACGCCGCCATAGGTGAACGGCCCGTACGGACTGTCGCCCACCGCATAACACAGCAGGTGCGTGTTGCCGGTGGAGTACGAGAGGTAGTAGCGACCTTCATGCTTGTGCAGCCAAGGGCCCTCGAAGAATCGGCGGGCGTGGTCGTCGGCACGCAGGGGCACGCCTTGTTCGTCGAGGATCACGATTTCCCGCGTAGGCTCCGCCAACGCCTTCATGCCGGCATCCAGTCGCCCGACGCGCGGGCCGAGCGCGGGCGCATCGCCCGTCGGTTCTCCCTGCATCGCGTCGTAGACGTTGTCGCGGTATCGCTGCAACTGGCCGCCCCAGATGCCGCCGAAGTACAGGTAGTGCGACCCGTCGTCGTCCTCGAACACCGCCGGATCGATCGAGTACGCCCCGTCTATCGGAGACGGCTCGGCAACGAACGGACCTTCCGGTCGGTCGGCGACCGCGACGCCGATACGGAACAGCCCGTGTGTGTCCTTGGCAGGAAAGTAGAGGTAATAGCGACCGTCGCGATGGGCGGCATCCGGCGCCCACATCTGCCGGGCGGCCCACGGCACGTCCCGCACATGCAGCGCCACGCCGCAGTCGGTGGCCTCGCCATCCGGCGCGTCCATGCGCAGCACGTGGTAGTCCTCCATGCCGAAGTGCCCCCCTTCGTCATCAAAGGCGCCACCGCCGTCGATGTCGTGCGAGGGATAGATGTAGAGCCGCCCTTCGAATACGTGCGCCGATGGATCGGCCGTGTAGATGTGGGTGACCAGCGGCCGGGAGATCGCGCGCTCCGCGAGGTGTTCGAGGTCGGCGGAGCGCGGCGTGGCGTCGTCGTGGACAGGCGTGTCGTTCATGGGCAGGGACGTGGAGGTCACGCGGCTACGCCCGCGGTGCGGCGACGTTGGTCGAGTTCGTGTTCGATGCGCGTTTCCATCGGCTTGTCGATCCGATAGAGGAAGAGCAGCGCCACCGCGACCAGGAAGGGAATGGAACAGTAGACGCTGACGGTCAGGCGGATGCCGTCGACGACCGCGGCCGATTGTTCGGCGGCACCGGCCTGGTAGCCGTAATACGCCAGGATGCCGGCGACCAGCGCGCCGCCGACGCTCAGGCCGATCTTCAGGCCGCACAGCATGGCGGAGAAGATGATGGCGGTGGCGCGACGGTGGTTCTTCCATTCCGAGTAGTCGGCGACGTCGGCGATCATCGCCCACAGCAATGGGATGGTGATGCCGTAGCAGAAGCCGTGCAGCATGAAGGCACCGAAGGCCAGCGCGACCGCGGTGGGCGGAAACACGTAGAACGCGAGCAGGAACAGCGTCGACACGAACAGCGCGCCGCCGAACACATCGCGCTTGCCGAAGCGGTCGGCCAGCCTGCGCGACACGCCGATGCCCAGGATCATGCAGAGGATGCCACTGCCGTTGAACAGGCTGAAGGTGGAGGTGGCGGGATCCTCCGGCCAGGTAAAGCCGGACAGGCCTGCGCCGGTGAGCGTCGCGTTCAGGGCGGCGATGAATCCGTTGAATCCCGAATCGGCCAGGAAACCCGCCAGCGCCGCCTCGTCCATGTAGTACTGGAAATAGTAGATGTACGTGCCGCCTTTCAGCGCCAGGTTGATGAACACCAGCACGGTCAAGGCCAGCATCACTTGCCAGGGACGGTTGCGCGCGAGGTCCGCGAGGTCCTGCATCACGCCCCCGGACTGCTCCTTCGTCGGCACGATGCGTTCGCGCGTGGTGGCGAAGGTGATAAGGAAGAACACCGTGCCCACCACGGCGAAGACCGTCATCACCCGCTCGAAGCCGAGCACGCGGTCGCCGTCGCCGAGGATCAGCACGAGCGGCATCAGCAGCACCTGGATGATGAACTGCGCGATCATCACCGCGACGAACCGATAGGCGGACAGGCTGTTGCGCTGTGCCATGCTGCCGGTCAATACGCCGCTGAGCGCGGAGTACGGCAGATTGTTCGCCGCATAGACCAGGACCAGCAGGCTGTAGGTCATCAACGCGTAGGCGACCTTTCCCCGCTCGCTGAAGTCCGGCGTGCTGAAGGCCAGCAACGACAGCACGCCGAACGGCACCGCCGTCCACAGGATCCACGGCCGGAACCTCCCCCAGCGTGTCGACGTGCGATCGGCGGCGATGCCGATCAATGGCGTGAACACGAACGCGCCCAGCAGACCGACCACGAAGATGATCGTCGCGGCGGTCGCTGCCGGCAGGCGGTAGACGTCGGTGTAGAAGAACGCGAGATAGGTGATCAGCGTCTGGAAGATCAGGTTCGCCGCCAGATCGCCCAGGCTGTAGCCCAGCTTCTCGCGGATCGACAAGGTGTGGTCAGTACTGGCCATGCGGCATGGCTCCTTGGCGGCGGGGTGGGACGGACGGCGCGCGTCCGGACCGGTGCGGGTCGATCATCGTGCCTCCACGTCGAAATGGGCCTGCACGCGGGCGTCGGCACTCGAGCCGCCCACGCGCACCTCGTAACGGCCCGACGGCACGGTGTAGGCGCCGCGCGCCTCGTCGTAGCGGCGCAGGGCCTGCTGCGGCGCCAGTTCGAACGCGACCGTGCGCCGCTCGCCGGCGGCCAGGTGGATGCGCTGGAAGCCGCGCAGTTCCTGCTGCGGATCGCCGGGGCCTGCCTTCAGCGGACGGACGTACAACTGCACCACCTCGTCGCCCGCCCGCTTGCCCGTGTTCGCCACGTCCACCTGCACGCGCAGGCGACCGTCCGCCGCCACGGTGCGGGCGTCGGTGCGCAGGTTGCGGTAGTCGAAGCGGGTGTAGGACAGGCCGTGCCCGAACGCATACAGCGGCGTGCCGCGGAAGTAGCGGTAGGTACGGCCTTCCATGGTGTAGTCGTCGAACGCCGGCATCGACTGGTCCGCCGTATAGAACGTCACCGGCAGGCGTCCGGCGGGATTCGCGTCGCCGAACAGGGTCTCCGCCACCGCCGTGCCGCCCCGCTGCCCCGGATACCAGGCCATCAGGATGGCCGGCAGGCTCGCCTGCGCCCAGTCCACCGCCAGCGCGGAACCGCCGGTCAGCACCAGCACCACCGGCTTGCCGGTGGCATGCAGTGCTTCCAGCAGGGCCCGCTGGGTCGCAGGCAGGCGCAGGTCGGTACGGTCGCCACCGGCGAAGCCGGGATAGTTGACCGTCATTTCCTCGCCTTCCACGTCACCGGTCAGGCCGCCCACGAACACCACCACGTCGGCGTTGCGCGCGATGTCCAGCGCCTCCTCGAACGGCGGCTTGGCGCCCGGCATGCGCCAGGCCAGGCGCACGCCGGCATCGCGCTCGGCATCGTAGTACTCCAGCCGCAGGTCGTAGGCGCGTCCGGCTTGCAGATCCAGGTCAACGCCGTCGCTGCGCAGGCGGTCGCTGTTCGTCCAATGGTCGAGCACGCGCTTGCCGTCCACGTAGAGGCGGAAGCCGTCGTCCGCCGCCGCCTCGATCCGGTAGCGACCGGAGACGGGGGGCAGCAGCTGTCCGCTCCAGCGGATGCTGAAACCGTCGTTGGGGATGCCCTGCCCCGGCGCCGCCTCGCCGCGCGCCAGCAGGTTGTCGGTCGGCGAGCCGCGATCCCAGCGGAAGCCGATCTGCGCATCGGTGCGCACCAGTGCGGGCGATCCGGACAGATCCTGCGTGCGGAAGTATTCGCCGCGCAGTCCGCGCTCGGGGGAGTCGGCCGACGGCCGCAGGTACGCAGCCTCGATGAGTGGGGTAGCGGCTGGATCGTCACGCCCCTCCACCAGATCCACGCCGCGTGCGTAGCTCACCTCGACGCCCTTCGCGGCTTCACGGATGCCCTGCAGGATCGTCACCGGTGCGGCCGGCGTGCCGAAGTAGTTGCCGAGCAGCGCCATGGTGTCGTCGGCCGTGGGACCGACCACCGCGATGCGCTTCAGGTCGCGCGACAGCGGCAGCAGGCCGTCGTTCTTCAGCAGTACCAGCGATTCGCGCGCCGCCTTCGCCGCCAGTGCGTCGTGCGCCGGCGCCTGATTGACCGCGTACGGAATGCGCGCCCAGCGCACGCGCTCGGGCGGATCGAACATGCCCAGCCGCATGCGCGCGGCGAACAGCCGGGTGACCGCATCGTCGATCTCGGCCTCGCTGATCAGGCCCTGCCGCACCGCCGCGGGCAGCGTGGAATATTCCTCCCCGCATTCCAGTTCGGTGCCGTTCTTCACCGCCAGCGCGGCGGCCTCCTCGCGCGTGGCGACGATCTTGTGGTGCTTCCAGATGTCGACGATGGCCCAGCAATCGGAGACCACGTAGCCCTTGAAGCCCCAGTCGCGGCGAAGCACGTCGCGCAGCAGGAACCTGCTCGCGCTGGCGGATTCGCCATAGACGCGGTTGTAGGCGCCCATCACCGCGTCCACGTCGCCCTCCTTCACCAGCGCTTCGAACGCAGGCAGGTAGGTGTCGTACAGGTCGCGCTTGCTCGGCCGCGCGTCGAAGTGATGGCGGTCCGCCTCCGGACCGCTGTGGACAGCGAGGTGCTTCGCAGTCGCGTCCAGCTTGCGGTACACCGGGTCGTCGCCCTGCAGGCCGCGCACGAACGCGACGCCCATGCGCGCGGTGAGGTACGGATCCTCGCCGTAGGTCTCCTGCCCCCTGCCCCAGCGCGGATCGCGGAAGATGTTGATGTTCGGCGACCAGAACGTCAGGCCCTGGTAGCGGCCGTGCTGCCCGTCGCGGACGAACTGATGGTGCTTGGCGCGCGCTTCGTCGCTGATGGTGGTGGCCACCTCGCCCATCAGCGGCACGTCGAAGGTGGCCGCCAGGCCGATGGCCTGCGGAAACACCGTCGCCTGTCCGGCGCGTGCCACGCCATGCAGCGCCTCGTTCCACCAATCGTAGGCCGGCACGCCCAGTCGCTCGATGGCCGGCGCCGCGTTCTGCATCTGCGCGGCCTTCTCCTCCAGGGTCATTTCCGCGACCAGTGCCGCAGCACGCGCCTCGAAACTGCGGGAGACGTCGAGCCACGGCTTCGCGTCGGCCGCCTGCGCCGAAGGCGATGTCCACGCAGCTGCGCACAGCGCCAGCGCGCACAGCCCGGGCGCGACGCGCCGGGCGAGGGAAACGGACACCATCGTCATCATCATTCGCTCCTCTGAGCGCGCTCGTCGCGCGCGTACGGTCCCAGCAGTGCACCGACGAAACCGCCGGCACGATCGGTACTCAGCACGGTGCCGTCGACCTTGCTGGCCAGCATCCGCCATCCACGGCCATCGCCGGCGTCGAAGGCGAAGCCGTAGTCACCCTCGTCGCCTTCGATCTTCAGCCGGAGCGCGTCGGTGGCCTCGATCTCGTTCGTCGCCAGTGTGCGCGTGGCGCCGCTGCCTTCGCGCGCTTCCAGGAACACCGCCATGCGATTCCCCGTCGTGCGACGTACGCCGAGGAAGTACCAGTACGCCTCGCTCTGGAACGCCGCCAGTCCGGCGGCCACGCCCTCCCCGGGCGCGGTCATCGCGGTGCTGGCCTCGAAGCGCAGGTGCTGTTGTCGGCGACCCAGGAAGGCCGGGTTGCGAAGCGTTTCCAGGCCTTCCGTCAGCGGCGTCAGCGCCAGCGAGCCGGGACGTGCGGCCAGGTTCGCCCAGGCGGTCTTCGGCACGCGCACGCGCAGCCAGTCCGGGGCGAGCGCCGGGCCCTCGAATTCGTCGCGATGCACGAAGTTGCCGGTGGACGGCGCCTGCGTGGCGTCGCCGCGCATCCACGAAGGCGCCTTCACGACGTAAGGGATGGTCTGGTCGGCGGGCAGGATCTCCGGCCATCCATCGCGCCACTGCACCGGCAACAGGTAGGTCTCGCGCCCGGTGTTGTAGTGGCGCTGCTGGTAGTTGCGGCTGGCGAGGAACACCGCCCACCACGATCCATCCGGCCCTTCCACCAGGTCGGCGTGGCCCGCGTTGGTGATCGGCAGCGACCGGTCCGCAGGCAGGTCGCGCTGGGTCAGGATGGGATTGCCTGCGTACGGCACGTAGGGCCCCCATACGTCGCGGCTGCGCAGGACCACCTGCGAATGCTGCGGCCCGGTGCCGCCCTCCGCATCGGACAGGTAGTACCAGCCGTCGCGCTTGTAGATGTGCGGCCCCTCGATCCAGATCGGATTCTTCTCCGGCTCCACCCCGCCGTCGATGAGCACCTTGCGCGGACCGATCGGCTGGAAGCGCGCCAGGTCGATCTGCTGCATCCAGATAGCGCGATGGCCGTCGTAGCGCGCCGGTCCCGGCGGTTCGTCGTTGTTGAGCAGATAGACCTTGCCGTCGCTGTCGAAGAACAGCGACGGATCAATGCCGCCGATGCTCGGCAGCCAGTGCGGATCCGACCACGGTCCCGCCGGGTCGCGCGCGGTGGCGATGAAATTGCCGCCGCTGTCGGTGGCCGTGGTCACCACGTAGAACATGCCGTCGTGGAACTCGATGGTCGGCGCAAAAATGCCGCGCGAGACGCTCAACCCGTCGAAATCCAGCTGCGTGGGACGGTCGATGACGTTGCCGATCTGCTTCCAGTGCACCAGGTCCGCGCTCTCGAACACCGGAATGCCGGGGAAGTAGGTGAAGCTGGAATTGACCAGGTAGAACTTGCCGTTGGCGGCGACGATGCTGGGATCGGCGTGGAAACCCGCCAGCACCGGATTGCGGTAATGACCTGCCGGCAGGGGCGTCTCGAAGGCGGTGTCGCGACCGCTGTACTCGAACCAGTCGAAGTACACCGGAGGCGCGGCGGGCGGCTGCGCATGCACCTGCGTGGCCAGCACCAGCAGTGCGGCGATCAGCACGCCACGCGCGCCGCGACGGCGCCCGCGGCATGCGCCCGCCTCGCCTCGATCGTCCTGTGGGATGCGCAGGGAGAACAGCTTCATCGGGGCACCTCGGTCGTCGTGAGGAAAAGTTCGAAAGGACCGGCCGGCAGGCCGGCGGTATCGCGCAGCGTGCAGACCGGGCCGTCCGCCCAGCAGTAGCGAACCCGCGTCGCATCGATCGCGTGCTCGCCGCGCAGGACGACGGCGTTCCCGTCGAGCGTGGCGTCCGCGTACGCGCAACGCGTTTGCCGGTCGCAGAGTTCGAAGCCGATGGGACCGTTCGCGCCCGTCGTCGTCAGCGCGCCGGTGACGCCGTCGAACACGATCCGCACGCCGTCGGCGGCATGCGTCGCCTTGTGCGCGGACGGTCCGGACGGCGCAAGCCCGCGCTCGCCGTAGACGATGTGGCGCGCCACGCGCGCCAGGCGTCGGCCTAGTTCCTGTTTGTTCGGCGGATGGATGTCGTAGGCATCGCCGATGTCGATGGCGATCGCCAGCCCGGCATCCGGATCGTCCGCGACCACCCGCCGCTGCGCCTCCCGCAGCCCGGCCCAGCCGCTCGCTCCCGGCGTGGACGGCGGCATGCCATAGCCCGCCAGCTGCACGACCAGCAGCGGCATGCGACGGCCGAACTGCCGCCGCCAATCGTCGCGCAATATGCGCAACCGCGCGGCATAGGCGGCGCCCTCGCCGGTGTTGGACTCGCCCTGGTACCACAGCATGCCGCGCAGGCCGTAGTCGCCCAGCGGCGCGATCATGCCGTTGTACAGCGTCGACAGGCCGTTCGCTGTCTGCCACGGCGCGCCGGGCGGCGTGTCGTCGCCGGGCGCGGGCCGGTAGCGCCACGATGGGTCGAGGGCCACGCGCGTACCGTCGTCGAAACGCACCGCATGCGCGCTCGCCGGACCCGCGAGCCCGCCATCGCGATAGGTATCCAGCACGTTCACCACCACCCTGTTGGCACCCGCTTTCAGTAAACCCGGCGGCAACCGATAGTGGCGTGGCTCGCCCGCGCCGCTCCCACTGCCGACCGGCACGCCGTTCACCCAGGTCATGTCGGTTTCGTCGGCCGGCGCCAGTTCCAGCGTGGCGGGCATCGCGGCCTGCGCCGCCGTCAGCGTCACCTGCGTGCGGTACCAGACCATGCCGTTGTAATCCGCCAGCGCAGGTACGCCCCAGCGTTCCCACGCACCGAGCGACGCAGGCGCGGCACGCCAGCCGGTATCGGAGGCATCGGACCGCCACGGCATGTCGCCGGGCACGGCGCCGGCACGCGTGGTCCACCAGCGCTCCCAATGCCGCCCCCACTGCGCCAGCGCCGCCGCGGGATCGTGTGCGTAGCGCGCAAGGACATCCAGTGCCTCATCCATGCCGCCACCGGCACGCAAGGCATCGGCACCGGTCCAGGCTTCGATGCGCGACCCACCCCAGGCGGCCTGGATGAGCCCCATCGGAACATCGACGGTCTTCCGCAGTTCGCGCGCGAAGTAGAAGCAGGCGGCGGAAAAATCGCGCGCCGTCTCCGGCGAAGCGACCTTCCACGCGGCTGCACTCTGGAACGCGGCCTGCGGCGCCACCGCCGCCGCCTGCGGCACGGTGAACAACCGGATGCGGGGATGCGCGGCCGAGGCGATCTCGCTGCTGGCGTCGAGCGCACGCCAGACCGGGAGTTCCATGTTCGACTGCCCGGAGCACAGCCACACGTCGCCGATCATCACGTCGCGCGCGACCTGCGTTGCCTGCCCTGCCCTGGCCACGAGCTCGTACGGGCCACCCGCCGCCACCGGGCGCAGCGTCGCGTGCCAGCGACCGTCTTTTCCGGCCCGCGTCGTGACCGTCTCGCGCGCGAAGGTGACGGTAACCGTTGCGCCCGCGTTGGCGGTGCCCCATACCGGGATCGGCCTGTCCCGCTGCAGCACCGCATGGTCCTGAAACAGCGCGTGCAGCAGCGGCGCGTCCTGGGCACGCGCGGCCGCGCTGCCGAACAGCAGCACGAGCGCCACGGCCTTGCCTGCCAGCGCACTCGTCCGGCTCATCGTCCGTCCCCGGGCGCGAACGGGAACTGCAGCGACGCGTAGTACGCGAGCGGATGCGGGGGCGGTGCTTCCCCGCGCGGCAGTGCGCGTCCGTTGAGCGACTGGAAATACGCGACGCTGGCGTCGCGCCACCACTGTGCCTCGTGACGCTGGATGCGCAGGAAGGCGGCGACATGCCGGTGGCGCTCGGCATCCACCTTGCCCTGCAGCCGGTCCCATGTGGCCTGCATCGCTTCGACGCTTCGCACGCCGCGCGTGTAGCGGTGAACCAGTTCGTCCCACAGCGGACGGCCGGACGCCATGGGGTGCTCCCACGGCAGGTGGTGGAACCACAGCAACAGCGATTCCGGCACGCGGTCCACGTCGGCGAACCCGCCTGCGACGTCGGGCGCGTACTGCGACACGGCATCGCTGCCGCGCGACGTGCGGTCGAAGCCGATGCCGTCGCGGTCGGCGCGGTGGTAGTACACCGAGGTCCAGTCCGCACGCGGTCCGCCATCGACCCACGGCCCCGGCCCATAGTGGTGACCGCGCGCCATCACGTGGTGCAGGCCCAGCGGCGTCATGTAGTCCACGGCCGCCTCGCGCGACGCCATCATCATGTCGACGACCGGCGTCACCACGCCGGGATCGCGCGAGAACGTCATTGCCACCCAGTCGGCCGCGATGTCGCGCGCCGACTGCCGCGGATTCCAGGCCAGCCGGCCGAACGCGTACCAGTTCGCCTGGTCTAAGTGCGATCCGCTCCATGTGCGGTCGTCGCCGATGTTGGCCACGCCGGCGATGCCGGACAGCGCGTGGCCGTCCAGCGATCCGTCGATCACCCGGGCGACGGTCGAACCGGGGCCACGCGCGTGGGTGTCGGCGCCCAGGACTTCTTCGTACAACGGCCCCAGATAGACCAGGTGCGTCGCGAAGCCGAGGTATTCCTTGGTGATCTGGAATTCCATCGTCAGCGGGGTCCGCGGCATCGCGCCGAACAGCGGATGGAACGGCTCGCGCGGCTGGAAATCGATCGGACCGTTCTTCACCTGCAGTAGCACGTTGCCGCGGAATGCGCCGTCCAGGCCCACGAACTCGTTGTACGCCTGCTTCGCGCGGTCCTCCGGCACGTCGTGGGCGTAGACGAAGGCGCGCCACATCACCACGCCGCCATGCGGCGCCAATGCGTCGGCCAGCAGGTTGGCGCCTTCGGCGTGCGAACGTCCGTAGTCCTGCGGACCAGGCTGCCCTTCCGAGTTGGCCTTGACCAGGAACCCACCGAAATCCGGGATGAGCGCGTAGATCTCGTCCGCCTTGTCGCGCCACCAGCGCTGCACGTCCGGATCCAGCGGGTCGGCGGTCCGCAACCCGCCGATCTCGATGGGTGCGCTGAAACGCGCACTCAGGTACACGCGGACGCCATAAGGGCGGAACACGTCCGCCAGCGCTGCCGCCTTGCGCAGGTAATCCGGCGACAGGCTCAGCGCGTTCGCGTTGACGTTGTTGAGGACGCTGCCATTGATACCGAGAGAAGCGTTCGCCCGGGCGTAGTCGATGTAGCGCGGGTCCTGCCAGTCCGGCAGCGTATGCCAGTCCCACAGCGACCCGCCGGCATAGCCACGCTCGACGTAGCCGTCGAGGTTGTCCCAATGATTGAGGACACGCCGCGCAATCGCCGGCGACTCGCGGACCTCCAGCCGGTCCAGCGTTGCACCCGTCTGCATCAGGCGCAGCAGGTGGAAGATGCCGTACAGCACCCCGATGTCTTCGCGTGCGGCCACCACGACCACCTCGTGTCCTCCGATCCGCGTGGAGCGGAGCAGATAGCCCTCGTCACCCAGGGCATCCAGGTCACGACGGAACGGCGCGATCCAGGGCGACGACTGCGGCGTGCCCAGGACGAACGCACGACCGCCGGGAGCGGAGCGCTGGCGAGGCGTGATGCCCAGCAGGCCGGACAGTCCGCGCTGCAGCTCCTCGCGCGCGACGCGCTGGGTGGCAGTCCGGTCGGGCGCAACGATGTCTCCTGCAGGGGCGCGATACCCGCCCGCCGACGCGGCGTCGGCCGGCACGTAGCGCATCCACAACGCATAGCCATCTTCCGCCCGTGCCATACCCGCGCATGCCAGCAAGGCCAACGCCACGGCCAGCAGCCAGCGCCGCCGGTCGCCCGACGCGAGGGTTAGCGGTAACATTCGGATGTCCAGAGGACAGGCGGGCGCGAACTGTTCCATCATCCCGCCGAGTGCCCCTGCCGGGCCGGCCGGTCGCCGCCTGGCGGCGCCACAGCAGAAGAAGGGATCGCGTATTGGACAAGCCGAAGAAGTCGATCCGCCGCAAAAGCAGCGGCGTAACGATCGACGAGGTGGCCGCCCGGGCCGGCGTGTCGCCCATGACGGTGTCGCGGGTGATCAACAACCAGGGCAAGGTCCGCGATGCCACCCGCGAGCGCGTCATGCGCGCCGTGCGCGAACTGGACTACACGCCCAACCTGGCCGCCAGTTCGCTGGCGGCCGCGCAGCACACGCGCATCGCGCTGATCTACACCAATCCCAGTGGCGCCTACCTGCGCGAGCTGCTGGTCGGCCTGCTGCGGGTCGCGTCCCGCACCGCGATCCAGCTGGTCGTCGATTACTGGGACGATCTGGATACCGAATCCGAGCGCAAGGCCGCACGCGCACTGGGCGCCCGCGTCGATGGCGTGATCCTGCCGCCGCCGCTGTGCGAATCGCGCGCGGCGGTGACGGAACTGGTGAAGGCCGGCATTCCCGTGGTCGCCATTGCGTCCGGCCGCTTCAGCGACGAGATCTCCTGCGTGCGGATCGACGACTTCCGCGCCGGCAGGGAAATGGCCGAACACCTCATCCAGCAGGGCCACAGCCGCATCGGCTTCATCCGTGGACGCAGCGACCTGAGCGCCAGTTCGCGTCGCTACGACGGCTTCGTCACCGCGCTGCACGAGGCCGGGCTCGACGTGGATACCGACCTCGTCCAGCAGGGCGACTACACCTACCGCTCCGGACTGAAGGCCGCCGAGAAGCTGCTGGCCCATCGCAAGCCGCCGACCGCGATCTTCGCCAGCAACGACGACATGGGCGCCGCGGCGATCTCGGTGGCGCATCGCCGCGGCCTGGACGTGCCGCGCGACCTCTCGGTGGTGGGTTTCGACGATACCTCCGCCGCCACGACCGTCTGGCCGGAACTCACCACCATCCACCAGCCGATCGCGTCGATGGCGAATGCGGCCATCGACATCCTGCTGCGCGGCATCCGGCGCAAGACCGAAAGCACGCGTGTACTGATGGACCACGTGGTGCCGCACCGGCTGGTCGCCCGCGACTCGGTAGCGGCTCCGCCGAAGCGCCGATAGCGCACCACGGGCCATCACCGCGCCCTCGTCCCGCAGACTCGTGCGGACGGCGCCGATGCGATGGCGCAGACAGGCGGCGCCATCGCGAACGGACCCACAGTGGTCACGCATCCGGGCATGCGACGGTGGCCTCGGCTTCGTTCAATGCCCCCAGTGCGACGCGCGACACGGAAATCGTCATCGCGCCGCCCGTGCCGATCGACCACGGACGGTCGAGCTTGCCGACGTCCGCGCCGGCCTTGGCCAGGCACTTCAGCGGCACGCCGACACGCCTCCACTGGCCGAGCGGCAGCTTCGCCAATGTCGGCGCAAGCGCCACGCGCGCCGCACATGCCCCCCCGCAACCGACCGACAGCCACGCGTCGCCGGCCGGTGCCGCGTCGACGCGCAGCGTGGTCAGCAGCATCACGTCGCCATTGCTCTCGCGCTGCAGGTCCAGCGCGGTATGCGATTGCAGCGCGACGATCGCGTCGCCCTTGCCCGACCAGGCAAAGCGTCGGCCGTCTTCCTGTGCCTGATGGTCCACGCCGGTGACACGCAACGCGTCGCCCTCCAGCGCCTCGGGCACCTTGGTGACCGTCACGCCCTGCCCGTCGGCGGTTTCCAGCCGCATCGCGATCCCGGCGCCGGTGTCGCCGCGCGCGAAGAACACACCCGGCGCCCCCTCGTCACCGGTCACACCGGACTCCTCCGAGAGCGCGGCGAGATCGCCCTTGTCCGCATAGGTCAGACCAAAGCCGAACGCGAACAGCGGGTCGTAACCTGCCTGTCCCACGTTGTTGGCGTACTGGACGGCGGTGCGCGGCCAGCTGAAGCCCAGCTTGCCCTTGAAGTCGTGCTGCACGCTGCCATCGGCCTTGCGCAGCAGCACGTCGGCGATGCCCGCGCCTTCCGAACCCGGCAGCCACGCGGCGACGAACGCGTCGGCGGCATTGATCTCGCGGTTCACCCACAGCGGACGGCCGCTCAGGAATACCGCCACCACCGGGATGCCCTCGCCCTTGAGGCGCTTGAGCAGTTGCAGGTCGGCATCGTCGCCCGGCTTGTACGCCAGCGTCTGCAGGTCGCCCTGGAACTCGGCGTACGGGTTCTCGCCGAATACCACCACCGCCACGTCCGGCTTCTGCGTGTACGTGCCGTCGATGGCCAGGATGGCTTCGCCGCCGGCCGCCTTGGCCTGCTGCGCGATGCCTTCGTAGATCGTGTCGGCATTGGGAAAGTCCTTGCGCGTGGTGCCGGTGCCTTGCCAGTTGAGCGTCCAGCCGCCGGCCTGCTTGCCGACATCGTCGGCGCCGTCGCCGGCCACCAGGATGCGCTGCTTCGGCGATAGCGGCAGCACGCCGCCTGCGTTCTTCAACAGCACCAGCGATTCGCGCACGGCCTGGCGCGCGACGGCGCGATGCTCCGGCGAACCGAGCAGCGCGAACTGCCCGCCGACCGCGCGCGACGACGGCTTGCCGGCCTCGAACAGGCCCAGGCGGAACTTGACCCGCAGGATGCGGCGCACCGCATCGTCCAGCCGTGCCTGGCTGATCGTGCCGGCCTTCACCGCCGCCAGCGTGGTCTCGTAGAACCCCTTCCAACTGTCCGACGCCATCGCCATGTCGAGGCCGGCGTTGATCGTCGCCGGGCAATCGGTGTTCGTGCAGCCCTTGACCTGGCCGTGGCCGTTCCAGTCGCCGACGACGAAGCCGCCGAAATTCATGCGGCCCTTCAGCGCATCGGTCAGGTACGGCTTGTGCCCGTGCATCTTCTCGCCGTTGACGCTGTTGAACGAGGCCATCGCCGTCTGCGCGCCGGCCGCGATCGCCGGCGGATAGCCGGCGGCGTGGATGCGCACCAGGTCCGCTTCGCCGATCTTCGTGTCGCCCTGGTCCTTGCCGTTCGTGGTGCCGCCATCGCCGAGGAAATGCTTCACCGACGCGATGACGTGGCGGCCGTCGAGGAAGGCCGGGGTGCCGACCTTGCCCTGCAGGCCTTCCACCATCGCCGCCGAATAACGGGCCACCACGTCGGGCGATTCCGAATAGCCCTCGTAGGTACGCCCCCAACGATCGTCCTGCGGCACCGCCACGGTCGGCGCGAAGGTCCACTCCATGCCGGTCGTGCGCGTCTCCAGCGCGGTGATCTCGCCGATCCGGCGCAACAGTTCGGGATTGCGCGCGGCGCCCAGCCCGATGTTGTGGGGGAACAGCGTGGCACCGACGATGTTGCTCTGGCCGTGCACGGCATCGATGCCAAAGAGGATCGGGATGGCCTTGCCGCCCTGCGAGGTGTCCATCGACGCCTCGTAGAAGGCATCGGCCAGCGCCAGCCATTCGGCCGGCGCTGCATCGTAGCGTCCGCCGGGATCGGAGTTGCCGCCGGCCAGGATCGAACCGAGCCGGTACTTGCGGATGTCGTCCGGGGTGATGCTCGCGATATCGCCCTGCACCAGCTGGCCGACCTTCTCCTCCACCGTCATCGTGGCCATCAGGTCGGTGATGCGCTTTTCCAGCGCGGCGTCTTCGGCCAGCGGCCACGCGACCTGCGGCCACGCGACCTGCGGCCACGCGACCTGCGGCCACGGGCTCGCCTCCGCGCCCGCGGCAACCGCAGCCTTCCCGTCTCCCTTGCAGGCACCCAGCGCCAGCACCAGCGCGGCCATCAGCAATGCATGGGGTTTCGTCATCGCATTCATCCTTCCATCTGCTCCAGTTCACGACCTTTGGTCTCGTGAACGTACCGCAGTACGAAGAAGACCGAAACGATCGCCGACACCAGATAGAGGCTGTAGGTGGCCGCCAGACCGATGGCCGCCAGCAGGATCGGAAAGGTCACCGTGATGGCGAAGTTGGACGTCCACTGGGCCGCGCCGGCCACCGCCAGCGCCGAGCCGCGGATCTGGTTGGGGAACATCTCGCCCAGCATGACCCACATCACCGGGCCCCACGAGAGGTTGAAGAACACCACATAGACATTGGCCGCCACCAGCGCCAGCGTGCCCATACCCTCCGGCAGCTGCAGATGGCCGTCGACCAGCGAGCCGCTGGCGAAGGCGACCACTACCAGCGCCAGCGACACCGCCATGCCGGCCGAACCGACCCAGAGCAGCGGCTTGCGGCCGATGCGGTCGATCAGCAGCACGGTGACAATGCAGGCGCCGATGCTGAGCGCGCCGGACAGCACGTTGATGGCCAGCGCGTCGTTCTCGGAAAAGCCCACCGCCTGCCAGAGCACCGCGCCGTAGTAGAACACCACGTTGATGCCGACCAGCTGCTGGAACGTCGCCAGGCCGATGCCGACCCAGACGATGGGGCGGATCCTGCCGGTCGCCTTGTTCCTCAGATCGGACAGCTGCGGGCGATGGTGATCCTGCGACAGCGAGGCATCGATCTCGGCCAGCTTGGTCTGCGCTTCGGCACCGCCGAACAACCGGGTCAGCACGCGCAAGGCCTCGTCCTTGCGGCGCTTCACCACCAGATAGCGCGGGCTCTCCGGGATGGTCAGCAGCAGCATGAGGAACAGCAGCGACGGTACCGCCTGCATCCAGAACATCCAGCGCCACGCGGCATGTCCTCCCCACAGCGCCTCGGTGGACGCGCCGGCTTTCGCGGCCAGCAGGTAGTTGGACAGGAACGCCGCGGTCAGGCCGCTGATGATGGCGATCTGCTGGACCGTGGCCAGCCGGCCGCGATAGCGCGCCGGCGCGACCTCGGCGATGTAGGCCGGCGAGATCACGCTGGCCGCGCCCACCGCAAAACCGCCGATCACGCGCGCAATGACGAACACGACCGACGACGTGGCCGCGCCGGCGCCGATGGCCGAGAGCAGGAACAGCACCGCCGAGACGATCAGCACGTTGCGACGGCCCAGACGGTCCGCCATTCGACCGGCGCTGAACGCACCGACCGCGCAGCCGAGCAGCATCGAGGCGACCTCGAAGCCCAGGCCCGCCTTGGTGGAACCGAAGGCCTGCTGAAGCCCGTCCACGGTGCCGTTGATCACGCCACTGTCGAAACCGAACAGAAATCCGCCGATCGTCGCCACCACGCTGATCAGCACGATCAGCCGGGTGTTCTCACCCCCCGTCATTGCCTGGCTCATCGCCATCCCCTCCCTCTGTCCCGATGTGGTGGATCTGACGCTCAGCGCAGCAGGTACTGGTTGAGCAGGTTCTCGTAGCGCTCCTGCTTGCCGCTGACCTGCTTCGGCTCGCCCAGTTGCGCCGCTAGCGTGGCCAGACCGGCCAGATCCAGCGTGCCGCTTTCGAAATCCTTGCCGTTGCCGCTGTCGAAGCTGGCGTAACGCTCCTTGCGCCACTGTTCCCAAGGCGACTCGGTCAGCAGCGCGTGCGCGACGTCCAGGCCGCGGGCGAACGCATCCATGCCGCCGATGTGGGCGATGAACAGGTCCTCGAGATCCGTGGACTCGCGCCGTACCTTCGCGTCGAAGTTGAGGCCACCTTCCAGACCGCCCTGGCGCAGCACCACCAGCATCGCGCCGACGGTGTCGTACAGGTCGGTGGGGAACTGGTCGGTATCCCAGCCGTTCTGCGCATTGCCGCGGTTGGCATCGATGCTGCCGAGCAGGCCGTGGTCGGAGGCGACCTGCAGGTCGTGTTCGAACGTGTGGCCCGAGAGCGTCGCGTGGTTGGCCTCGATGTTGAGCTTGAAGTCCTTCTCCAGCCCATGCTCCTTCAGGAAGCCGGCGACCGTGGCGCTGTCGAAGTCGTACTGGTGCTTCATCGGCTCCATCGGCTTGGGCTCGATCAGGAAGTTGCCCTTCAGCCCGATGCTGCGCCCGTAGTCGCGCGCCATGGTCAGGAAACGGGCGAAGTGCGCGACCTCGCGCTTCATGTCGGTGTTGACCAGCGACGCGTAGCCTTCGCGACCGCCCCAGAACACGTAGTGCTCGCCTCCGAGTTCGACGGTGGCGTCCAGTGCCGCCTTGACCTGCACCGCCGCGCGGGCGACGACGGCGAAGTCCGGATTGGTCGACGCACCGTTCATGTAGCGCGGATGCGAGAACAGGTTGGCCGTGCCCCACAGCAGTTTCATGCCGGTGGCGTCCTGGCGCGCCTTGGCCAGGCCCACCATGTGCTTCAGGTTCTTCTCGTACTGGCCGATGTCGTCCGCGTCCGGCGCCAGGTCGATGTCGTGGAAGCACCAGTACGGCACGCCCAGCTTGGTGAAGAACTCGAAGGCCGCGTCGACCTTGGCCTCGGCGGTGGCCATCGGCGAGCCGGCCTCCCACGGGAAGTGGCGCGTACCCGGGCCGAAGGGATCGTGGCCGGCGTTGCAGAAGGTGTGCCAGTAGCAGACGGCGAAGCGCAGGTGCTCGGCCATCGTCCTGCCGCCGATCTTCTTCTGCGCGTCGTAGACCTTGAAGGCCAGCGGATTGTCCGAGCCGCGACCCTCGAACGGGATGCGGCCGATGCCGGGGAAGTATTCCTTGGCGCCGATGAAGGGCTGGGTGCTCATGGTGCGGGATCCTGTGGGTGTGCGTGGAAAGGTCAGCCGCGCTGCAGCGGCGCGACGGCATCGAGGTACTGGAGGAAGCGCTGGTACGCGTGCGCGTAGGCCGATGTCCTTGAGGCATCCGGTACTGCGGACAGCGCTGGATCGAGGGCCACGTGTGCGCGGGTGACGTCAGCGATCGACGCCGTGTCGCCACCGCTGCGCCCGAACGCCCACAACGCCTGCAGCGCCGCACCGAACGCGGCGCCCTCGGACTGCACCGGCACATCGACCGGCAGCCCGAACACATCGGCCACCAGTTGCCGCCATGCCGCGCTGTTGCTGCCGCCGCCGGTCAGCACGATGCGCTCGAAGCGCATGCCAGCGCGGACGAAGGCATCAAAGCCGTACTTCAGGCTATAGGTGGCCCCCTCCATCGCCGCACGGTAGACATGCGCCGGCGTCAGGTTCGTCGTGTCGATCCCGGCCAGCACGCCCTTGCCCAGCGGGAGATCCGGCGTGCGCTCGCCATTGAGGAACGGCAGCATCACCAGACCATCCGCGCCGGGCGGTGTGGCATGCAGATGCGCGTCGCCTTCGCGAGTGCTGAAGCCGAAGGTCTTGGCCACCTGTTCGGTCGCCACGGTGCAGTTCATGGTGCAGATCAGCGGAAGCCAGCCGCCGGTCGACGAACAGAACGCCGCCCACGCGCCGGCCGGATCGACCACAGGCGTCTCCGAGTAGGCGAACAGGGTGCCCGAGGTCCCCAGGCTCATCGCCAGTCGTCCCTCTTCCACGCAGCCGGTGCCGATGGCCGCCATCATGTTGTCGCCACCACCGACCGCGACCTTGACCGTCGCAGGCACGCCGAGTTGCGACGCCGCATCGGGATCGATGTCGACCAACGCATCCGGCGCGGCGATCGGCGGCAGGCAGGCGGCGAGATCGCGGTCGGAATCGGTCGCACGCAGCAGGTCCGTCGACCACGTGCGCGTGCGCACGTCGAGCCAGCCCGTGCCGGACGCGTCCCCGTACTCACAGAAGCGTTCGCCGGTCAGCACGAAGTTCAGATAGTCGTGCGGCAGCAGGATGGTCGCCAGCCGCTCGTAGGCCTCCGGCCGATGCGTCCTCGTCCACGGCAGTTTCGAGGCGGTGTAACCGGCGAGGATGGGATTGCCTGCGAGTTCGATGGTGCGTGCCGCGCCCCCCACCGCCGCCATGATCCGCGTGCACTCGGCCGTCGTGCTGGTATCGCACCACAGCTTGGCCGGCGCGAGCACCGCGCCTGTCGCGTCCACCGCCACGAAGCCATGCTGCTGGCCCGAGACCGCCAGCGCGACGATATGCGCGCGCACGGCCGGATCGATGCGTGCGAAGCAGACGCGCATGGCCACGACCCAATCGGACGGCTCCTGTTCGCGACGGCCGTCGTCACCGCTGGTCAGGTCCAGCGATTCACTGGCGCTGGCCACGATCCTGCCCGCTGAGGGGTCGTAGACGACCACCTTCAGGCTCTGCGTGCCCGCGTCGATTCCGGCGACAAACCCCATCGAACTGCCTCCGACCCATAAAAAGTTAGCGCTACCATTTCGGCTGGTTAAAAAAGGGAGTCGGCGCTTCGCTCCCTTTTTTCCGCGGCTTTCGGTCAGCCGTGACCGCGATGCCGCACTGTAACCACCCTTGGCGGAAAAAGCGTGCTGCGCCGCAAAAACACCCTCCAGACCCCCGGACAAGCGCCCCACGCGGCCGCGGCATCGCGGCATGCGGGCCCACTCATGGCACGACATCGATGAAACTGTTGATGGACAACCGTCCCGTCATCGGGTCCGCGGGCAGCGGCTTGTCGTTTCCCACCTTTCCGGAATGCAACGAGTTGCGCCGGTAGACGATCAGCCGGTTGAATACGCCTTCCACGCCGGCGATCCGCTCGAACAACGACGTATCCCCATCGATGTAGCCGCTGCCGACGTCCGCCTCGTCACGACTCTCCTGCGCCAGACGATCGAAGTACGTCGCGTGCCGGCTTTCGTCCACGTATTCGAAGCCGCTGTGCCGGTGCCGATAGAAATCGGTTCCTCCCCAATCGCCGCGGAACAGGTAGTGCACCGTGGCCAATCCGTTCCGGCTGACCGAATCGATGTGCGGCAGGCGCTGCAGGACATGCAGGCTTTCGCGCGCCTGCGTCACCAGCGAGAAATGGCACATCGGGTACATGAAACGTCCCGGCTCCAGACCGAACGTGTCGCGTAGCAGCGGCCTGAGGATCGCCTCAAGGAAGTTCTGGTACGACGGCGGCGCGGGCGCGCGGATACCGGGGAACATCGTGGGCATCTTCTCGAACGCTCGACTCGCCGCCTTGCGCACCATGCGGTCCGGGTCGGCCAGTACGTTGTCGATCACCAGCAACGGCGCACGCTCTCGCCCGATCGCGTGGTGGTGGATGCGGATGGCCGGGTGCGGCGTGATCAACATGCGATCCGACGCTAGACGGCTGCCGCGCGCGATGGCCAGACGTCCGGCGCGGCCTTGCAATAGCGCTCGATGAACGCCTGCTGCGAAGGCATCTGCGCGACGGCGCGTTCGATCGGCTGCCGGATCGAGCCCAGCAGGGTGCGCAGGTCCTCGTCCGCCAGCGCACGCGCGAGCGGATGCGGCGGTCCGGGCTGGATGCCCTGACCGAGCAGCACGTGGGTCCAGGAGTCCACCCGGAACAACTCGTCCGGATCCTGCCACGCATGCGCGCGCTCGCGCCACGCGCGCAGCCGTATCTGCAACGATTCCGGCAACACCATCTCGCGGCACGCCTTCCACATCGGTTCGTCGCGCTGGGTCGCGTGGTAATGCAGGATGATGAAATCGCGCACGTGCTCCATTTCCGCACGGCTGACGTCGTTGTACAGCTCGACCAGCGATGCGGAAATGCCGTCGAAGGGGAACAGCTGCACCAGCCGCACCACGGCGCTGATGGCCAGATGGATGCTGGTGGATTCCAGCGGCTCGATGAAGCCGCTGGCCAGGCCCAGCGACACCACGTTCCTGTTCCAGGCTTTCAGCCGGCGCCCGGTGCGGAACGGCACCAGCCAGGGATCGCGCAGCGCCGGCGCACCCACGTCGCGCAGCAGCTTGGCGCGCGCCTCGTCGTCCGACATGTGGCGACTGGAGAACACCAGTCCGCAGCCCACGCGGTGTTGCAACGGGATATGCCAGCGCCAGCCCGCCTCGTGCGCGATCGCCCGGGTGTACGGCACCGGCGGCCCTACCGACTCGGTCTGCACGGCGACCGCACGGTCGCTGGGAAGCCATTCGTTCCAGTCTTCATAGCCGGTGTGCAGCGTCTGCTCGATCAACAGACCGCGGAACCCGGTGCAGTCGATGAAGAGATCGCCCTCGATGACCTGGCCATCTTCCAGGATCAGCGACTGCACGGCGCCGTCGTCCGCGTGCTGCGTCACCTCGCGTATCTTGCCCTCCACGCGACGGAGCCCGTGGCCTTCGGCGATGCGGCGCAGGAATTTCGCGTACAACCCCGCATCGAAGTGGTACGCGTAGTTGACCTGGGGTTGGGTCTGCAACGAGAACCGGTCGACGCGCGAAGCGACCGTTTCGAGGCAGAAGTCGCCCAGCTCGGATGGCATGCCGCGCCGCAGGCTGTCCAGCCAGAAATGATGGAATGCCGCCGCCCAGGTGCCCTGTCCGGTGATGCCGAACGGATGGATGTAGCGCTCGCCGGGACGACGCCAGTTCTCGAACGAGATCGACAGCTTGAAGGTACCGGCGACGGCGCGCAGGAATTCCTGTTCGTCGATCTGCAGGAAGCGGTGGAACGTGCGGATCGGCGGCACCGTGGATTCGCCTACGCCGACGGTGCCGATCTGCTCCGACTCCACCAGGGTGATCTCCAGGCGGTCGCGGAACTGGTGCGCCAGCGCACAGCCGGCCAGCCACCCCGCCGTGCCGCCGCCCGCGATCACCACTTTGCGGATACATCCTTCCGGTGTCGTTGGAGAGTCCAATGCAGTCGCCTCCTTCAGCGGTTGAGTCGGCCCAGCAGCATGGCGCGTATGCGACGTGCCTGCGTTTCATCGATCGGCGCAAGCAGGTCGCGGGCCGCTTCCGGCAAGTGCTCCCCTGCCCGCTCGCCGGGACCGAATACGTAGTACTCGAAGATCTTCGCCCATGCCTGCTTCTCGCGTAACGGCAGATCGCGCAGCGTCCACAGCGCGTGGTGCAAGGCAGGCAGCGGCGAGGACAGGAAGACGGGCGAAGAGCGCCACCAGTAATTCACCAGGACGTTGAACGGCTCCAGGCTCCGCACGTGATGCCACCACATGCTGGGAATGAAGAGCGCATCGCCGGGTTCGAGCAGGGCGGTCCTTGCCGCGGCCAGCGCGTCGGAAAAACGCGGATAGCGCGCGAAATCGGGATTGTCGAAATCGACCACGCTGACGACCTGCCCGCCCGGGGTGGGATCGAAAGGCCCCGGGTAGAGGTTCTCGACCTGCTCGGGCGGAAACAGCGTGAATTGCCGCCGCCCCACCAGGCAGCACGCCAGGTTGTCGGGCGCATCGAAATGGCACGACGCCACCACGCGGTTGCCGATCCAGATGCTGGCGGGCGCCTCGATTCCGCATGCCGCAAGGTCGAGATCATTGGCCTGCGAGAAGCCGGGGAGCGCCTTGTCGACCAACAGTGAGGCGACGTAATAGGTGGGCGGCTGCGGATCGTCGAGGTGGCTCTCGATGCCGTCCAGCACTTCCGACAACGCGCCTTGCCTGACGTCGAAGTTCAACCGCGTGAAGTCGTCGTTGTAGAACGGACGCCCGTTGATCTCCGGACCGCCGAACGAATACGGGATCGGAACGCCGGCGTCGAGATCGCGCAGATACGCCATCGCCTCCCGCGTCGAGCCCCGCCCGGCCCGCACAAGACCCCAGTCGCGCGCGATGCCCTTCAGCACGACCGGCTCGCCTTCGGCCAGCAGAACGTCCAGCGGCAGCGCGCCGCTCCCGGCGTACTCGAAGACGCGGATCGAGGCAGCGCCGCTCACGCGTCAGTTCTTGCCGGTGGAGGGCGCCGCGTCCTGCATGCGCAGACGACGCTGCTTCTCTGCCATCAGCCGACGCATGTTGTGCAGGGACGCCAGCATCAGATAGGCGCCCTCCAGATAGCCGGCTCGGTTCAGTTCGAGCAGTGCCGGACCATCCAGCGCCGCCAATCGTTCCCGATCGATGCCATGCAGGCCGTTGACGGCGACCCGGTTCCGTTCGTCGACCTGGACGTCCAGCGTGACGGGTTGTATCAGGCCCTTTGCGTCCAGCGCCTGGAACATCGCCGCACCATACGTGCTGCCATCGTGGATGCCGCGCAGGATGCCCGCGATGTGGTTGAGATAAGGACTGTTGCCGCCTTGCGGCAGGAATACCGGTTCGCCCGTCGCCGCCTTCACCCTCGGGTGATCCACATCGACGTGCATCACCGCGTCGCGGGTCAGCTCGCCGTCGACATGCTGTTCCTGGAATCCGATGAGGAAAGGCCCCTTCGCCACGGCACCCGGCAGATAGGTGGCATTCCAGCGCCCCTCCTGCAGGAAGAGGTTTTCGTGCTGCTCGAAACCCAGCAGCACGACCGACTGCCACGCGTCACCGGTCGCGTCCTTCCGCAGGAAGATCGGATATTCCCGCTGCAACTCGGCGAACTCGCTCGGGAACGCCGGCACCATCCCGACATCGTCGCCGAACTCGACGCCGAAGCCCGTGGCCACATGCAGATCACGGTGCGCGATGTTGTTGAGCAGCTCGTAGCGGGCCATCGTCTCGTCCAGTCAGAATCGGGAAGGCATGCGCCGCCATGGTACCGCCGACGCAGCCTGCCGGTGCGGTGGACATCGCGGTCCACCTTGAAAAAAGGGACTGCTGCTCGCGCAGCAGTCCCCATTGGCGACATCAGGAGAGGTCGTCTGCCGCCAAACTCAGAACTTGTAGCGAACGCCGACCATGTAGCGCGGACTCTGGTCGGCCAGCTTGACGATCTGCTGGTCGGTCCGCGCATGCCAGCGCACGTCTTCGCCCGTCAGATTGATCGCCTCCAGGCCGAACGACCAGTGGTCGTTGAGCGTGTAGTTCACGCTCAGGTCCCACTGTTCGTACTCTTCGACATAGTAGGGATTGCGGCTGGCACCCTGGTTGGCGAGGATCAGGTACTCGTCGCGCCAGTTCCACGCCAGGCGGACCGACCAGCCGTACTTTTCGTACATGAGCATGGCGTTGGCGGTATCGCTCAGTCCGGTCAGTGCGAACTGGTCGATGCCCGGGTCGCCGCCGTTGTTGTAGCCGACATCGCCGCGGACGACGGTGTAGTTGGCCAGGACGCCGAAGCCGCTGTCGCCGAAGAAGTACTGGCCACCCAGTTCCCAGCCGTGCAGCTTGGACTGGTTCTGGTTGATCGGGCGGTTGACGTTGAACAGATACAGCGGATCGTCGGCTTCGCCGTACAGGTCGTACGCCGCTTCCGTCGCCAGCACCTGCGCATCGGTACCGTTGTAGGCGCCCAGCCCCGCCGGATTGTTGCGCAACAGCGCCAAGGCGGTGAACAGCGAGGTGTCGTTCGCCGAGCACGCCGCGGCATTGGCCGCGCCGACCTGGGTGACGCAGGCCGCACTGGTCAGGAAGGCCAACGCCGTCTGCGCATCCGGACCGGAGGTGGGATCCCTCAACCCGTACAGGTTTTCCTGTCCCACCGTATTGCCGATGAAGTTGTCGACCGACTTGTTCCAGTAGGTCAGCGATACGTAGCTCGCGTCCGCGAAGTACCACTCGAGGGCCAGGTCGAGATTGTCGGATTCGAGCGGCTTCAGGCTAGGGTTCTGCGCATTGCCGCTCGCCCGCACCGATGGGTCGATCAGGACCGAGCCGAACGGCTGCTGGGCTCCCGGACCTGCGTACAGGTTGCCGTAGGGCGCACGCGCGATGCTCTTGCCGAACGAGGCGCGGCCTTTCAGGTCGTCCGTGATGTCGATGCTGAAGTCGAGGTTGGGCAGGATGTAGCTGTAGCTCGCGCGTTCGCTGAAGGGTTGTTGCTCGTCGGACAGCACCACCCGGAAGTCGTTGTTGGCCTGCCATTCGATGGCTTCGGGGATCGCGATAACCGACGTCGACACGACGTCCGTCGTCTCGTAGCGCACACCCAGACGGGTGTTGGTGCGCATGCCCCCCAGTTCGCCATCCAGTTCGACCTGGAAGTAGGCCGAATGGGTCTTCTCTTCCACGCGATTGTCGGCGGCACGCTGCGGGCTGACGCCCAGCCCGACGCCGTACTGTCCGGCCGCCCATTGCGCCAGTTCGGCCGCATTGCCGCGCCATGCCGGCCAGCTCGTCGCGTTGTAGTCGTCGAACAGGCCCACCAGGTTGACCGGCCGCAGCAGGTCCACCAGCCCGGCCGCGGTATCCGAACCGACGTTGGCCACGCCCCAGTCGCCCAGCGTCGAATAGGCCTCGGCCGCCTGGATGCGGTGCGTGGTGGACTTGTTGGTATCCACGCCGAACTGGAAGCGGCCCTGGTCGAAGGTCCATTCACCGTCGATGCGCGCCTGCTTGATCTCACTGACCTGCGTCTGCGCGTTGATGCGCAGCACCTGCGAGCCGATCTCGCCTTCCACGAAGCCCGGGTTGACCACGCCGTTGGTGCCGGCGATCGCATCCGCCGTGCTCGGATACCAGGTCTGCGTGCCGATCGGCAGCCCGTTGTTGAACCGCAGCTCCTGTACCCACGAGCCGCCGCAATGCGGGCCGGTGGTGCAGTTGTTGGTGCCCGCGATGCTCATGAAGATCGATCCGCCGCCGGTCAGCGGATCGTTCGGCCGGCTTTCGTTCTTCGAGTTGTGGGCGTCGAAGCTGAGGCGGAACCGGTCGTTGACGTCCCATGCCGCGTTGAAGCCGAGCGACCCCAGCTTGTATTCCTGCATGCTGCGCTGCTGTTCGAGGCCGAAGTCCTTGGTGCCCGCGATTTCGCGGATGTAGATCGGCGTGGCGACGGCGCCGCTAGTGTCGAACTCGACGTTGGTGTAGTTGCTGTTCTGCAGCCACATCGCCTGCTCGCCACGATTCTCGGTGATCTCGTTGGTCGAATAGGTGTAATCCAGCGTCAGGGTCAGGCTGTCGGTCGGCGCGAACTGCACCACCGCCTGGCCGTTGACGCGGTCGCGTTCGAACTCGGAGAACGCGTAGCGCAGATCGTTCGGGCGCGCGTAGAGGTCGCCGACGCCAGGCGCATTGACCACGTTTGGATTGCCCGGCATCGTCCCGGTCCAGGGCTGGACGTTCCAGTAGTTCTCGGTGGCCTGCACCGAGCCGCCCTTGCGCTTCTGCTGGCTCGCGCTGAGGCTGACGCCGAAGGTCTTGTCGGGGTTGGTGTAGCTGAAGATGCCGGACAGCTCGGGCGTCAGGTCGTTCTCGAACGGCTGGCTGCGGTCCGACACCACCTTGGCGCCGGCGTTGGCGACGAAACCGTCATAGTTGAACGGACGCGCGGTCAGGATGTTGATCGTCGCGCCGATACCGCCGCTGGGCACCTGGGCCTGGCTGGTCTTGTAGACCTCGATGCCGTTGATCGCCTCGGCGGCGAGCTGGGCGAAGTTGAACGCACGCGTTCCGCCGTCCACGCCGCCGATGGCCACCTGCCCGGAGGCACCGAACGCATCCGCGCCCGGCATCTGGCGGCCGTTGAGGGTCACCATGTTGAACTGCGGGCCGAAACCGCGGGCCGTCACCTGCGCGCCTTCGCCGTCGCGGCGCTCGATCGAGATGCCGGTGATGCGCTGCAGCGATTCGGCGAGGTTGGTGTCCGGGAACTTGCCGATGTCCTCGGCACTGATCGCATCGACGACGCCCGCGGAGTCACGCTTGATGTCCATCGCCTGGCTGAGGCTGTTGCGGATGCCCGTCACCACGACGGTGTCCAGATCGGTCGCCTGCGACGAGGTCTGTTCCTGTTGCGTGGCCGGCGCCGTGGCCGGGGCGTCCTGGCCGAACGCGGGATTGACGACCAGTACACCCCCCACAAAGGTGAACATGGCCCTCGACTTGAATTTCGCCAACTTCCGGCTCATTGACGTGCCCTCGGATCTGGAGTGGTACGGAAACTGCACGCGTTCATGGATTCCCCTTCGCTACGTTCGTATGTGATGTATCGCCCCTCCCAGGGGCGCCCACGGGCAGTGCCCGTCTTCCAGGCCGGATGCAGGGCTGGCCGTGAAGGCCGTGCTCCGAAGTCCGGATTCAGCGTGGCAAGACGACGATCGCGCGATGGCAAGACACAGCCGGTTCTGCTTGGTGGCGACTAGGTGGTAGCGCTACCATCGCGTTGGGGCGCAGACTAATCACGCGTATTCCCCCTTGTCACCATGCAGCGCAGCAAAATGGCCATCGCACGGGCGCAGCAGCGTGGAAAACGCCACCGAGCCGGTAAGGTGGGGCGCCGCCACGGCGGGTCCATGCGCAAGTAATCCGGATTTCGCCATATCGACACATGAGTACCGCAGAAGCACAGCATGAAGAAGACCAATAAAGGCGCACGCAGGAAGGCGAATGCGGTCACCATCGACGAGGTCGCGCACCACGCCGGCGTGTCCCCGATGACCGTGTCCCGCGTCGTCAATGGCCACGCCGGCGTGCGCGACGCCAATCGCGAACGGGTCATGCGCAGTGTGCGTGAGCTCGGCTACCGCCCCAACCTGGCCGCCAGTTCTTTGGCCGCGGCGCAACACACGTGCATCGCGCTGATCTACACCAATCCCAGCTCCAGCTACCTGCGCGAGCTGCTGGTCGGCGCGCTGCGCGGCTCGGCGCGCGCGGCGGCACAGCTGGTGATCGCCACGTGGGACGGTCTTGATGCGGAGGGGTATCGCGCGGCCGCACGCCAGCTGGCTAACAGCGTGGCGGGCGTGATCCTCCCTCCCCCCCTGTGCGAGTCGAAGACGATCGTGTCGGAGTTCGCGCGCGCCGGCGTCCCCGTCGTGTCGATCGCCTCCGGCCACTTCAGCGACAGTATTTCCTGCGTCCGTATCGACGACCACCGCGCGAGCCACGACGTCGTCGCGCACCTGATCGCGCGCGGACATACGCGGATCGGCTACATCAAGGGCGACCCCAACCAGACCGCTAGCGCGCATCGCTGGCAAGGCTACCGCGACGCGCTGGTCGAAGCGGGGATCGGTTACGACGACAAGCTCGTGCAGCCCGGCTACTTCACCTACCGCTCCGGCCTGGACGCGGCGGAGCGGCTGCTCGCACTGCGCCGGCCTCCCAGTGCGATCTTCGCCAGCAACGACGACATGGCCTCCGCCGTCGTGTCGGTCGCGCATCGCCGGGGGCTGGACGTACCACGGGACCTTTCCGTCGTCGGCTTCGACGACACCTCGGCGGCAACGATGGTGTGGCCCGAGCTGACGACCATCCACCAGCCGGTCGCCGCCATGGCCGATGCGGCCGTCGACATCCTGCTGCGCGAGATCAGGCGTACGCCGCCCGCGCCACGCGTGATCGTCAATCACGTGGTGCCGCATCAGCTGGTGGCGCGCGACTCGGTCATGGACAAGGCGGCGGACGCGATACGGTCCGGCAGGAAGCCGCGGTAGATCCCCGCGCAGGTCCTGGCGACGCTTCACTGCTCGTGTACGCCGGATTGCGCAGTCTGGCGTCATGACGGCGACCTCCCGCGATCTCATCGTGCTGCGCCCCGAGGGCATGTACTGTCCTGCAGGCGATTTCTACATCGATCCCTGGCGACCCGTCGCTACCGCCGTCATCACGCATGGCCATGGCGACCACGCCCGGATCGGCATGGGCGCTTACCACGCCGTGCGCGACGGCATGCCGGTGCTGCGCTGGCGACTGGGAGAGCAGGCTTACCATCCGCATGATTACGGTCAGCCGTTCGAACTGGGCGCGGCACGCGTGTCGCTGCATTCGGCAGGCCATGTGCTGGGTTCGGCGCAGGTGCGGATCGAAGTGGATGGCGAGGTGTGGGTGGCCTCCGGTGACTACAAACGCCAGCCGGATCCCACCTGCCCTGCGTTCGACGTAGTGCCCTGCGACGTCTTCATCACCGAAGCCACCTTCGCCCTGCCGGTCTACCGGTGGCCCGACACCCATGAAGAAGTCGCCCGCATCGTCGCGTGGCGGCACGCATGCGAAGCGCGAGGACGCGCGGCGGTGCTGTACTCCTACGCCCTGGGCAAGGCGCAACGGATCCTGGCCGAACTGGCGCGCTTCGACGAACCACCGGTTTACCTGCACGGTGCCGTCGACGCAGGGGTACAGGTGTATCGGCAGGCCGGCATCGCGCTGATGGCGACCGAGCCGGTCGGCGAACAACCCAAGGGCAAGGAATACGCCGGCAGGCTGGTGATCGCCCCGCCGTCCGCCGCCGGATCGACATGGACACGCCGCTTCCGCGATGCCGAGCACGGCTTCGCCTCGGGCTGGATGCGCCTGCGTGGCAACCGCCGGCGCCGCAACTACGATCGCGGCTTCGTGATTTCCGACCATGCGGACTGGCCGGCACTGCTTGCCACCATCGGACAGACCGGTGCCCGCCGCGTCATCGCCACCCATGGCAGCACGGATGCGTTGATCCGCTACCTGCGCGAGCACGGGCTGGATGCGCATGCCTTCTCCACAAGCTTCGGCGGCGAGGAATGAAGGCGTTCGCCGCCCTGTATCAGGCGCTGGAGCACAGCACCGGCACGCTGGACAAGCGGGCGGCGATCGCCGACTACGTCCGCCGCGTGCCGCGTGCCGATGCCGCATGGGGCCTGTGGTTGCTGGCCGGCAACAAGCTGCGCCGTGTCGCTGGCAGCGGCGAGCTCCGCACTTGGTGCGGGGAGGTGGCCGGGCTGCCGTCGTGGCTGGTCGACGACAGCTATTCCCATGTCGGCGATCTGGCCGAAACACTCGCGCTGCTGCTCCCGTCGTCCCCGGCGCCCCATGCCGATGTGCCGCTGCACGCATGGATCGAACAGCGCCTGCTGCCCGTCGCAGGCGCGGATGCGGACATCCGGCAGCGCACCGTGGTCGAGGCGTGGACGCAACTGCCCGATGGCGAGCGCCTGGTATTCAACAAGCTGCTGACCGGCGCGCTCCGCGTCGGTGTCTCGGCGCGGTTGGTGCAACAGGCGCTCGCCGACCTTTCCGACGTCCCGATCGCCGTCCTCGCACAGCGCATGCTCGGCGACTGGCCGCCGACGCCCCAGTTCCTCGACGCCTTGCTGTCCACCGACGTGCTGGACAGCGACCGCGAGCAGCCCTACCCGTTCTTCCTCGCTTCGCCTCTGGAAGTCGCACCGGTGCAACTGGGCGATGTCGGCGCGTGGCTGCTGGAATGGAAGTGGGACGGCATCCGCCTGCAGATCATCCGCCGCCGCGGCGAGGTCGCCCTGTGGTCGCGTGGAGAGGAGCGGCTGGACGGTCGCTTTCCCGAGATCGAAGCGGCGGCGCTGGCGTTGCCACGGGACGCGGTGATCGACGGCGAACTGCTGGCGTGGAACGAGGGCGAAGCACCCCTGCCCTTCTCCGCACTGCAGACCCGCATCCAGCGCAAGCGTCCGGGCAGCAAGCACCTGACGGCAGCGCCCGCGCGCGTGCTGGCCTACGACTTGCTGGAACTGGACGGTGAAGACCTGCGTGAACGACCGCTGCAGGCGCGCCGGCAGCAGTTGCGCGACCTGCTCGATGCCGCCGCCGATCCGCGCCTGGCGCTGTCGCCGGAAGCGCAGGTCGCGACGTGGGAAGAGGCGGCCACCCTGCGCGAGACCTCGCGGGACCGCGGCGTGGAAGGGCTCATGGTGAAGCGCCGCGATTCGCCGTACCGCAGCGGCCGACGGCGCGGCGACTGGTGGAAGTGGAAGATCGATCCGCTCACCATCGATGCGGTGCTGCTGTACGCCCAGGCCGGCCACGGCCGTCGCAGCACGCTGTACACGGATTACACCTTCGGCGTGTGGACCGACGCGGGCGAGTTGGTGCCGGTCGCCAAGGCGTATTCCGGGCTGGACGACGGCGAGATCCTCGCGCTGGACGGATGGATCCGCGCACACACGCGCGAACGCTTCGGGCCGGTGCGTTCGGTGGCGGCCGAACAGGTGTTCGAGCTGGGCTTCGAGGGCGTCAACGTCAGCAGCCGCCACAAGTCGGGCATCGCGGTCCGATTTCCTCGCATCCTGCGGTGGCGACGCGACAAGCCCGCGGTCGAAGCCGATCGGCTGGCGACGCTGCAGGCCTTGGCGCGATGACGCCGCTCGCCCGGCTGCGGCAATGGTTCACCGCGCGCGGCTGGAAACCGTTGCCGTTCCAGCGCCAGGCCTGGCGGCACTATCTGGCCGGCGAATCGGGACTGATCCACACGCCGACCGGCAGCGGCAAAACATTGGCGGCGCTCGGAGGCCCGCTGCTGGAAGCAATGGCGGAAGCGCCGCCGTTGGCGGCGAAGAAACGACCCGTGTCGCGACCCTTGCGCATCGTGTGGATCACGCCCTTGCGTGCGCTGGCAGCCGACACGACACGTTCCCTGATGGAAACGGCGCACGCCGTCGGTGTGCCCTGGACGGTGGCGCAGCGCACCGGCGATGCCAGTGCGCGGGACAAGCGGCTGGCGCGCGGCGGCAAGCTGGACGTGCTGGTGACCACGCCGGAATCCCTGTCGCTGCTGCTGAGCTATCCCGACACCGCACCGATGTTCGCGGACCTGCGTTGCATCGTCGTCGACGAATGGCATGAGCTGATGGGCAGCAAGCGCGGGGTACAGACGCAACTCGCGCTGGCCCGGTTGCGGCGCTGGTCGCCGGGGGCGCGTACCTGGGGCCTTTCCGCGACGCTGGGCAACCTCGACGACGCCTGTCGCGCCCTGCTGCCTCCGGGAACGCCGTCGCAGGTGCTGTCGGCCGCGCGTCCGCGGCCGATGACGCTGGAGACCCTCCTTCCCGCGGACATCGTGCGCTTCCCGTGGAGCGGTCACCTCGGTCTGAGCCAGCTGGCCGGTGTGCTGGAACGCCTGTTGGCGGTGCGGACGACCCTGCTCTTCACCAACACCCGTGCGCACGCGGAGCTGTGGCACCAGGCGCTGGCCTCCGTCTGGCCGGAGGACCCGGGTACGCTCGCGCTCCATCATGGCTCGCTGGATCCCGCCTTGCGGCAGCAGGCGGAAGCGGGACTGCGCGATGCGACCCTGCGCTGCGTCGTCGCGACCTCCAGCCTCGATCTGGGCGTGGACTTTCCATCCGTCGACCAGGTCATCCAGATCGGCAGTCCGAAGGGCGTGGGGCGTCTGCTGCAGCGTGCCGGACGTGCACGGCACCGTCCGGGCGAAACCGGCCACGTGCTCTGCGTTCCCACGCACGCGCTGGAGCTTGCCGAGTACGCCGCGACCCGGACTGCCATCGCGGCCAGCGGGGTGGAGGCACGGGAGCCGCCGCGGCTGCCGCTGGACGTACTGGCCCAGCACTGCGTCACCATCGCGCTGGGAAGCGGCTTCGCGGCAGACGAGCTGTTCGACGAAGTGCGCCGCACCGATGCCTTCGCCGTACTCGATGCCACGACCTGGCAGCGCGTGCTCGACTTCGTCGTGCGGGGCGGTGGCGCGTTGGAGCACTATCCCGAGTACCGGCGCGTCGTGCGCGACGACGATGGGGTGCACCGCGTGCACGATCGTACCGTCGCGCTGCGCCATCGCCTCTCCATCGGCACCATCGCCAGCGACGGCAACATCGCCGTGAAGTTCCTGCGTGGCGGTGGGCTAGGCGCGGTCGAAGAAACGTTCCTGAGCCGGTTGCGGCCCGGCGAGCGTTTCCGCTTCGCTGGCCGGCTGCTGGAACTGGTCCGGCTGCAGGACATGACCGCGTACGTCCGCCTGGTGAAGCAGGGCGATGGCGTGGTGCCCCGCTGGATGGGTGGACGGATGCCGCTGTCGTCGCGCCTGGCCGATCAGGTACGCCAGACGCTGGCGGCCGATCGAACGTCGCCGGAGATGCGCGCCTTGCAGCCATTGCTGGCGGTGCAGGCGCGGGTGAGCAGGATTCCATCACCCGATCTCCTGCTGGTGGAAACCGTCGTCCGGCGCGACGGACAGCACCTGTTCGTCTTTCCATTCGCCGGGCGGCGCGTGCATGAAGGTCTCGCTGCGCTGCTGGCATGGCGACTGGGCCAGCGCGAACCGAACACGTTCTCGCTGTCGGCCAACGATGTCGGCTTCATGCTGTCGCCACAACGCCCGCTCACGCTGGAGGTCGACCTCCTGCGCGACCTGCTGACGCCCGATCGCCTGGTCGAGGACCTCACCCACGGCGCCAACCTGGGCGAACTGGCGAAACGCCAGTTCCGGGGCATCGCGCGTGTGGCTGGATTGCTGCCTCCCTCGTTGCCTGGCCGCGCGCCCCGCAGCCTGCGCCAGCTGCAGGTGTCGAGCGGGCTGCTGTTCGATGTGCTCGCGCAGCACGATCCCGATCACCTGCTGCTCGCACTCGCACGCCGCGAGGCGCTCGAGGACGACCTGCAGGTCGCAGGCATCGACCGGCTGCTGCGACGGCTACGAGACAGCCGCATCGTCCTGGAACGCCCCGAAAGCCTCACGCCCCTGGCGTTTCCGCTATGGGCCGACGGCATGCGCGGTCATCTGAGCACCGAAGACTGGCAGGTCCGCGTGCGACGGGCGGCAGAGCAATTGGAGCGCCGGCATGCACGCTAGCCTGCCGCTGAGTCTGGCCGGCGAACAGATGCTGCTGCTCGCGGACCGCGCCCTGTTCTGGCCTGCGCAGAAAACGGTGTTCATCGCCGACCTGCACCTCGGCAAGGGACACGCGCTGCGCCGCGGCGGTGTCGCCGTGCCGCGCGGCGGCACCCGCGATGACCTGCAGCGCCTGGATCGGCTGATCCAGGCCACGGGCGCGCGCGAACTCTGCGTGCTGGGCGACTTCCTGCATGGCCCCGTGGATCGTGCGACATGGCAGGAAGAATGGCAGCGCTGGCGGACACGGCACGCGAGCCTGGATATCTCGGTCGTCGCGGGCAACCATGATCGCCGCTTGCTGCACCATGCGACGGACTGGGGGCTGCTGCTGCACGATGAAGGGGTGATGCGCGGCCCTTTCGAGCTGAGGCACATGCCGCGTGCGGGAACGCGGCATGTCATCGCGGGCCACCTGCATCCCCGCGTGCGCTATCCCGGATTGCGGGGCCGATGGCCCGCGTTCCTGCTGCGCGAGCGACTGACGCTGCTGCCGGCGTTCTCGCTGTTCACCGGTGGCATCGAGCCACCACCGGCGCCAGGCGATCGCTACGTGGTCTGCCTGGACGGCCTGCTGGCGGAGATGGCGATGCCTGTTCGTTCCCGTTGACGATGCGGCATCCGCCACACGCGCGCCGGTACCACGGTGTGAACACGACGTCGCTGGGTAGCCCCTCAGCCCAATCGGTGGCGATGGCTGTACACCACATGCCGACCGCGACGCAGAAATCCCACCAGGGTGAGCCCACAGCCCTCCGCCAGATCCACGGCCAGCGCGGTCGGCGCGGATATCGCCGCGAGCAGTGGAATACCCGCCATCGCGGCCTTCGACACCATTTCGTAGCTCGCGCGACTGGTGACCAGGGCGAAGCCTGATCGCGGATCGACGGCCTCCCGCTGCATGGCGCCGATCAGTTTGTCCAGCGCGTTGTGGCGGCCGACGTCTTCGCGGACCAGCATCAGGCTGCCGTCTCCCCTCGCCCACGCGGCGGCGTGGATGGCTCCAGTCATCGCATTCAATGGCTGCCGCTGTTCTAGCCCGGCCAGCGCGATGTCCAGTGACGACGCGGCGATGGCGGTCCCGTGCGCCACCGCCGTGGGCCGTCTGACCACGTCTTCCAGCTGCCGATTGCCGCAGATCCCGCAACCGCTGCGTCCGGGCAACCAGCGCTGTCGATCGGCGGTGCGTGCAGGCAACGGACGGCCTGTCCGGAGGTCGAGCTCGATGCCTTCCAGCAGCGGCCTTACCTCGACGGACACCAGCTCATCCGCAGCGATCCCCAGCTCCGTCAGTGCGAAGCCATGCGCGAAATCCTCCAGGTCGCACGGCGATGCCATCATTACCGCCAGCGGTTCGCCGTTGCCGTGGATCGCCAGCGGGACCTCCTCCGCCAGCCGGTCCTCTCGGGCGATGGATACGCCCCCGGTGACCTCGACGACCTCGCGTCGTGCGGCCCCCTCGATGCGGTCAGCCGGCATGCGCGTCCGCGATGGGCAGCTTGCGGACCAGGACCGGAATCGATTTATAGGCCGGTGTGCCGGACGCCGGATCATGGCTGTCCAAGGGCACCAGCCGGTTGCCCTCCGGGTAGTACATCGCCGCCGAACCTCGCGGCAGGTCGTATTCGACCGCGATGAAGCCGGATACCGTCCGTGCAGCCGACACGTGGCCAGCCATGCGCGACTGCACTTCGATCCGGTCGCCCTGCTCCAGCCCACGCGCCCGCATGTCGTCGCGGTTCATGAAGACCACGTCGCGCCGTCCACTGACGCCGCGATAACGGTCGTCGAAACCGTAGATCGTGGTGTTGTACTGGTCGTGCGAACGGATCGTCGTCAGCGTCAGCTGGTCGCGCCGGTCGGCGCCCGGATCTTCGTCGAGCCCGGGCGCGACCAGGAAGCGCGCCTTCCTGCCAGGACCCCAGTCGCGTTCGGACGCACCGACGTACAGCCGGAAGCCGCCCGGCTCGCGCACGCGACGGTTGAAGTCCTTGAACATGGGAAACACCGCTTCGATGTCGTCGCGGATGCGGTCGTAGTCGCCGACCAGGCCGTCCCAGTCCACCTTCGTCTGCGGCAACGTGGCCTTGGCGATGCCGGCGACGATGGACGGCTCGGACAGCAGGTGCCCGGAGGCCGGCGGCAGGCTGCCCTGCGAGGCATGCACCATCGACATCGAATCTTCGACCGTCACCGACTGCAGTCCGCTGGCCTGGACGTCGCGCTCGGTACGCCCCAGGCACGGCAGCAGGAAGGCCTGCTTCGCCGGGATCAGGTGCGAGCGGTTCAACTTGGTCGCGATGTGCACGGCCAGGTCGAGCGTGCGCATCGCGGGAATCGTCGTCTCCGGATCCGGCATCGCCACGGCGAGGTTGCCGCCCATGCACACGAGTGCCCGGGAACGGCCATCGCGGATCGCACGCACGGCCTCGACCGCATCATGGCCGTGCGTCAGCGGAAACTCGAAGCCGTACCGGCGCCTGATCGCGTCGACCAGCGCCTGCGTCGGCTTCTCGGTGATGCCGACGGTGCGGTCGCCCTGCACATTGGAATGACCGCGGATCGGCGCGATACCGGCGCCCTGCTTGCCGATGTTCCCGCGCAGCAGCAACAAGTTGGCCATCTGCTGCACGTTCTGGGTGCCACGCCGGTGCTGGGTCATGCCCATGCCGTAGCAGAGGATCACCCGTTCCGCCTTCGCGTAGAGACCCGCTGCTGCGGCGATGGCGTCGCGCGACAGGCCGGAATGTTCGACGATCTCGTCCCACGTCGTAAGCGCCAGGTCGTCGCGCAAGGCGTCGAGGCCTTCGGTATGTTCGGCGATGAAGGCGTGGTCCAGCACGCCCGGCCCACCCGCGGCGAGATCGTCGGCGTCGGCCTGCAGCAGCCACTTCATCATCCCCTTCAGCAGGGCCAGGTCGCCGCCGATCTTCACCTGGTAGTAGGTCTGCGCGATCGGCGTGGCGGTGTTGGTCAGCATCTCGGCCGGATGCTGCGGCGAGGTGAAGCGCTCCAGCCCGCGTTCGCGCAGCGGATTGACCGCCACGATCGGCACGCCACGCTTCGATACTTCGCGCAGCGTCGACAGCATGCGTGGATGATTGGTCCCGGGGTTGTGCCCGAAGCTGAAGAGCGCATCGCAGTATGCGAAATCGTCCAGCGTCACCGTGCCCTTGCCCACCCCGATGGATTCCGGCAGGCCGACGCTGGTCGCCTCGTGGCACATGTTCGAGCAGTCGGGGAAATTGTTGGTGCCGTACTCGCGCACCATCAGCTGGTAGAGGAAGGCAGCCTCGTTCGAAGTGCGTCCCGAGGTGTAGAACTCCGCCATGTCGGGATGCGGCAGTGCACGCAGCGCTTCGCCGATGCGGGCGAATGCGTCTTCCCAGCCGATCGGCACATAGCGGTCGGCCTCGGCGTCGTACACCATCGGATGCGTCAGGCGGCCTTCGTCCTCCAGCGCATGGTCGCTCCATTCCCACAATTCGGCCAGCGTGTGGTCCGCGAAGAACGCCGGCGTCGCGCGCTTGCCGGTCGCTTCCCACGACACCGCCTTGGCGCCGTTCTCGCAGAACTCGAACGACGAGGTGTGCCTGGGATCGGGCCATGCGCAGCCGGGGCAGTCGAAACCGGCCGGCTGGTTGACGCGGCGCAGGGCCGACGTCTCGCGACCGACCGCCATCTGGCTCTTCACTGCTCGCGCCACGGCGGCCAGTGCGCCCCAACCACCGGCCGCACCTTCGTATTCGTCGATGCCCGGAACCTTGCGCTCAGTCATCGGAACACCCCGTCATTGCGTGCCGTCATGAAGATGGCCGCAGGATACCCGATGCCATTGCGCAGCATGCAGGAGGTGCGTGGCGCCATCGCATGTGAACCGGTCGCTCAGCCTCGGGTTGCTAGCATGCGCGAGATTCTCGTCCCGGTACCGATCCCGCCCCGTGCTCCGCATCCTGCTTCCCATCACCGCTCTGCTCGCCAGCGTCGCCCTGCTGCTGGGCGGCAACGGGCTGCTGGGCACGCTGCTGGCGATGCGCAGCCAGGCGGAAGGATGGGGTGAGCGGACGACCGGACTGGTGATGTCGGGTTACTTCATCGGCTTCTTTCTGGGCACCTTCACCGCACCGCCGCTGATCCGGCGGGTCGGCCATATCCGCGCCTTCGCCTTCCATGCCGCGCTGGCGGCCGCCGCCGTGCTGGTCTATCCATTGTGGCTGGAGCCGCTCGGCTGGATGCTGCTCCGCGTGGTTACCGGCATGGCGCTGGTGGGCCTGTGCACGGTGATCGAAAGCTGGCTCAACGCGCAGGCCGCGCCGGAACAACGCAGTCGGGTGTTCGGCGTGTACATGGTGGTATCGCTGCTCGCGCTGGCGGCAGGCCAGTTGCTGCTGGATCTGCAACCGCCGCGCAGCGCGGTGCTGTTCAGCGTGGTGGCGATCCTGTTCGCGCTGGCCATCCTGCCGGTCAGTGCCACCCGCCTGGTGCCCCCGGTCATGACCGTGGCGCCGAAGATCCACCTGCTGGAAATCTGCCGCGTGGCGCCCAGTGCGGCCGCTGGCGCTGTGCTGGCGGGGCTCGCGTTGGGTGCGTTCTGGGGCATGGGTGCTGTGTACGCCGCGTCGCTGGGTCTGGATCGCGCCGGCATCGGCACGTTCATGGCCGTGACCATCGTGGGCGGTGCGGCATTGCAGCTGCCGATCGGGCGGATGTCCGACCGCGGCGACCGTCGCAGCACGCTGGCGCTGGTCGCGGCACTGGGTGCGATCACGGCGCTGCTTGCGTTGCGCTTCGATGCGCAGTCGCATGCGTTGTTCTTCCTGTTTGGCGGACTGGCGTTCGCGCTGTATCCGCTGGCCGTCGCGCACCTGCTGGACCGGCTGCCCGCCGACCAGCTGCTGGCCGGCTGCAGCGCGCTATTGCTGCTCAACGGCATTGGCGCGGCTGTCGGCCCGGCGGTGGCGGGCGGCCTGATGCAGCGGTTCGGGGCGACCGCGCTGCCGCTGTTCTTCGCCGCTACCCTAGGCGTGCTGGCGCTGGTGGCCGGCGGCCGCAGGCTGTTCAAGGCGCGCCAGCTACTGTCGATGGCCCGCTTCCATCCGATGTTGCGCACCACGCCCGCGGCGCTGGAAATGCTGCCCGAGATTCCCGACGCGCCGGAAGCCCCCGCCAGCGATTCACGGGTGAATTGATCCCGATCAATGCGGCAGTCGGGCGCACGCCCTAGCCTGCACGTCATGGGCAACGTCTCTCCCTCAGCGCTTTTCGATGCGGACCTGCTGCGGCGCTACGACACGCCGGGACCGCGCTACACCTCGTACCCGACGGCACCGCAGTTCAGCGCCGCTTTCGGCCCGCAGCAGCTGTGCGAACACGCCGCCGCGACGAACCGGCAGGAGCACGCGCGACCGCTGTCGCTGTACGTACATGTGCCGTTCTGCACCAGCCCCTGCTTCTACTGCGGCTGCAACCGGGTGATCACGCGCGACAGGACCCGCGGCGAGCTCTATCTCGATTACCTGTACCGGGAAATCGCCCGGATGGCGCCGCTGTTCGCCAGCGGGAGACCCGTGGCGCAGCTGCACTTCGGTGGCGGCACACCGAACTTCCTTTCGCCCATGCAGATCGCGGACTGCGTGGCCGAGCTGCGCAGCCAGTTCAGCTTCGCGGACGTGGATGCGATGGATTTTTCGATCGAGCTGGATCCGCGCTTCGTCACCCCGGCGGACATCGGTGAACTCGCGCGCATCGGCTTCAACCGTGCAAGCCTGGGCGTGCAGGACTTCGACCCCGCGGTGCAGAGAGCCGTGAACCGCATGCAAGGCGTCGACGAGACGCTGGCCATCGTGGCCGCGTGCCGCGAACACGGCATGAAGTCGGTGAACATCGACCTGATCTACGGCCTGCCGAAACAGACGCGCGCAGGCTTCGAGCGGACGCTGGACATCGTCATCGATGCACGTCCCGACCGTATCGCGGTATACAGCTATGCGCATCTGCCGCAGCTGTTCAAGCCCCAGCAACGCATCGCAGGCGAGGACCTGCCCGATCCGGAGACCAAGCTGGCGCTGCTTCAGTGTGCGATCGAGCGCCTGGTGGCGGCCGGCTATGTCTACATCGGCATGGACCACTTCGCGCTGCCGGATGACGAACTGGCGCGCGCACAGGAGCGCGGTGGGCTGCATCGCAACTTCATGGGCTATACCACCCACGCGGAAAGCGACCTGATCGGTCTCGGGGTGAGCGCGATCAGCCACATCGGCGACAGCTTCAGCCAGAACCCGCGCGACATCCCCAGCTGGGAGCGCGCCATCGACGATGGCCGGCTGCCCGTCTGGCGCGGCATGCCGCTGGATCGCGACGACGTACTGCGCGCCGAGGTGATCCAGGAACTGATGTGCCATGGACGGCTCGACTATGCACGCATCGGCAAACGCTTCGGCATCGCGTTTGCCGACTACTTCGCCGATGCCCTGCCGCGCCTGCGGGCACTGGAAGGGGATGGCCTGCTGACGTTCACCCGGGCCGGCTTCCAGGCCACGCCCAAAGGCCGACTGCTGCTGCGCGTGATCGCGATGTGCTTCGATCGCTATCTGCCGGCGGTCGCGGTGTCGGACGCCCCCCGATTCTCACGGACGGTCTGACCGCGGGCGATCAGCGGCATGCCTCGTTGACGCGATCGTCGAGCTTGCGGCTGGTGGCGAAGTCGCGTTTCAGACCCAACCGCGCATATGTCTGGTCGCGCGTCTTCTTCGCGCGTTCGCAGGCCGCCGCATCGCGATGCAGCGAGATCACCGCGCCTTGTGCCGTCCCTTGCCTGCGCGTGGCGGAACCACGGGCGGGCGAGCGCGTACGGCGGTCATCGCCCATCGGATGTGGTGCCGGGGACGACGGTGTGGAGGGGACCGGCGACGAAGCGTCCACTGGATAGTCGCGGACCCATTCCGTGCGCTGCGAGGCGGCGCACGGCGTCGACTGATAGTGAGACTGTCCATCGCGACCACGGCACTTGTGGATGGCGTCGCCACCCGAGGCCGGCGCGCAAAGAACAACGATGACGACCGCCAGCGCGAGACGGCAGGCGGTGGAAGACGTCTGGGACATGGCGTGCTCCAGCAGGAAACCCACCCGCAGCATCACGCCGCGTCGTCATGCAGGGCGTCGGTCAATGCCGCCTTCCTCTGTCGGGTTTCGACGCGCTTCACCACTCCATCACCTGGTGCCCTGCATGAAGGGCGTCTTCTTCCGGTTGGAGCGTGTCATGGCTTCGGTCTATCTCTACCTCAATGCCGCGATCTACCTGCTCCTCGCCGCATGGTGCGCGTTCGCGCCCGCACGTACCGCTGCAGCGGTGGGCTACACCTCGCTGACACGCTCGGGGCAGACGGAGTACCTGACCATCTACGGCGGCCTGCAGTTGGGACTGGCCTTCCTGTTCGCGTGGTTCGCGTGGAGCCAGCAGATGCGGACCGGGCTGGTGTTCGCCCTCGCCCTCTATGTTCCCATCGTGCTCTTCCGCAGCATCGGCCTGTTGCGCTGGTGGCCGGTGGAAACCGCCACCCTGGTGCTGGCGGTGGTCGAATGGCTGATGCTCGCGGCGGCCCTGTGGTTGTGGTGGCAAGGCCGCCCCGGCTGACGCGCGGGCTCAGAAGGTGATCGGCAGGCGCGCAGTGAAGGTCATGTCCGGGGTGTCGCGGGTGACGCCCACGCCCAGCGCGACGTTGAGCGACATGCGGTCGCTGAAGCGGTAGGTGCCGCCCAGCAGCAGGGTGCCCAGCGTGGTGCGCACGGCGCCGGCGACCTCTTCGCCGTTTTGCCTGGTCGTGTCGACGATGCTGGTGTCGTAGCCGATGCTGATGGCCGCCTTCTCGTTGAGCGCCAGGCCCATCCCGAGGTTGAAGCCGAGGATGTCGCCGGCCTTGATGTCGCCGAGGAACTCGGTTTCTCCACCCAGCACGCGTCGCGACACATCGCTGCGCTTGACGTTGTGCAGGTAGCTGAGGCTGCCGAAGAACACGACCGGATCGGACGGGTACAGCCAGGTCACGCCCGGCTGCAGCGCGTTGAAGCCGCTGCCCGTCGGCAGATCCAGCGGCAGGCCGGTCCCCGTCGTGTTGCCCACGCACCGCGTCACGCAGTCGGTGGTCACGTCGAAGAGATCGCGTCCGGTGCGGCTCTTGTACCGCAGCCAGGCGATGTAGAACGGTTTGTCGGCGCCGCCGCGGTTGAGCTGGTAGCGCCCGGTCAGTTCAACGTCGCCCATGCCGCTGCCGCGCGCGTTGAACACACGGTCCTGCGCGGATCCGGTAAAGATCTCGCGGCTGACCGTGTCGCTGTGGATGTAGACATAAGGCAGCCTGGCTTCCAGCTCCATGCGACGGCTGACGCCATAGCGGCCGGTCAATGTCGCCACGGCGGTGGTCGTTTTCACCTGCCGCACATCGATCAGGCCGATCAGGATCGCCGGAATGACGGTGTAGCCGACCAGCGCCACCCGGTCGTTCGCCGAATAGCCGTACTGGACCGACGGCTCCAGCACCAGCTTGCCCTTCGGCGTCAGCACACCGGGCTGATCGAAGATCTGCGCCACCTCCGGCGGCCGCGAATCGCTTTCCGGTGCCTGTCCCACCCGTTGCGGCGGCTGCCCGCCTCCGGTCCGCGCCGGTGTAGTCGCCGTCTGTGGGGCACGGGCCGGCGCAGCGGCCTGCGCCATCTGGTTGCCGCCATCGTGGCCACTTCCCGCGTCGATCGCCGTCTCGGGGGCGGATACGGGCGCCGGGCCGACCACGATGTAGGTCGAACCTGCGGACGCATCGCGGAACGTGGGTGCCTGGTTCAGCGACGGCACGATGACCGGTGCGGGGGCGCCCCGTGCACGCGCATTGGCGAGGATCTCGTCGTTCAACGCGTTCTGCAGGCTGAAGATCTGCTGCTCCTGCGCTTGCATCAGTTCCCGCATCTGCTGCAGCCGCCGGGTCTGTTCGTTGAGCTGGCGCTGCAACGCATCCAGCCGCGCATCGGCGGTGACCTCGTAGGGCTGCGTCGGGATCGGCGGCTGGAGTGTCGCAGGCACAGGGAGGTCCTGCGCCCTCGCCTGCCCGGCCTGGACGATCAAACCGACCGCCAGGGCCAGCGGTGCCGCATCGATCAGAGACGTCCCTTTCATGAGGTTCCCCTTGTCGTGTGCGAGGGTCGCGGCGGTGGCCGCGCGTCATGGACCGCCGGGCGCGCGGATCAATGCATCCGTCAGCGCGCCACCGGCATTGAGGCCCTGGTAGGCACCCAGCGCGTCGGTGCCCACGTCGATGCGGGTCAGCGTGCGGATGTCCTGGTCGTCGAGCGTGTTCTGGATGACGAGCCCGCCTGCCGCCTGCGCGGGATCGACGCGATTGCCATCGCCGATCTGCACGACCAGCCCGCGGTTGAAGTCGGCCAGGGCCTGCGCCTGTTCCGGGGTGATGCGCGCCACGTCGGGAATCTGCACCGCGATGCGCGCGGTCAGCTCGCCGTTGAGGTAGACGACGCGCTCGATGCCGAACGACAGCATCATCCCGGATGGCATCTGGAACCCGCCGCGCATCTGCGCCAGCCGGCCCGGATCCACCGGCCGCCATTCGGTGCCCAGTTCGCTGCCACGCTCCTGTGCGCATACGGGCGCGAACACGGCGACGAGCAGCAGCGCGGCGAAGCATGCGCGGTAACGTCGATCGTCCATGTCAGATGTCTCCCGGACCGCGCCGGGGCACGGTGGCGTTGCGCAGGCCGTCGCGCTGGATTCCCATGTCGAGCGGCGCCGGGGGGGCGGTCCTCCAGTCGCTGGCCTGGTTGAAGCGGGCACGTTCGCGCCGGTTGTGCACGACGAACATCACCCGGTTGTCCCACAGGGCCTCGAAGCGCGAGCGCGGCATTGCGCGCGTGCCTCGGGCCGGATCGCCCAGCAGCACACGGCCGTTGCGCAAGCCCTTCACGACGACGAAATGGCGGTAGCCGCGATCGTTGAGCAGCACGATCGCGGGCACGTTCTCTTCCTGCAGCTTGTCGAGCGGCAACTCGAAGCCGTCGGCTTCGTACCCCTTCGAGCGCAGGTAGCGCCGCATGTCGAGCAGCGAGAACCCTTCCCTGCGGATGCGCGCCTGGTCGCCGTTGTTGTACATCTGCACGAACACGTCGACCTCGCTGACAGGATGGCCGTACTGGTGCGTCAGCAGCGTCGCCGTGGCCGCGGAGCCGCAACTGAAGTCGTACTGCTGCGGCAGCGTGGTCCTGAAGCGGGCTTCCTTCAGGCTGGTCAGGCGAACGTTGTAGGCGCCGCCCGGCACACGCAGTTCGCTGGTGGCCGCCGAGGCCCCGCCCAGGCAAACGAACGCGCAGGCCAGCGTGGCATGCGCCAGCCAGTCCGCATGCCCCGGGCGGCGTTTCATTGCGGCACCGCCCCGAAGTCGACCGTCACGATCATCGCGTTCTGGATCAGCACGTTGCTGCCGGTATTCTGGATGACTGTGCTGATGCCGCTGGCGTTGCTGAAAGCGCCGTCGGCGATGCTGTTCGAGCCGCTGGCGATGTGCTGCGCGGTGTTGCCGTCGACCGAGCCATCGACGTCGATCCGGTTGTCCACCGTGCCGCCATCCCCGCCCCGCATCGTGGACAGCCGGTCGACCGCAACCGCACGCCCGAGGTCGCTGACGACGAGGAGGGGGACGCCTGCCGCGGCAGGCTCGATGCTGCCGGAAGGAGGAGAGTCGACAGTCGGCGCGACGTTCTCCGTCGCCCGGACGCCACCGGCAATGAGAAGGCATCCACAGGCCGCGATGCGCAGCCAGGCGGGTTGATGCGTGTGCATGGTCATGGCTCCCTTGCCATGCGCCCGCCGCGCGGCCGTGCGGTGCCCAGCATCCTGAAGGACACCGTCGCCCACGCGGGATGTCCCGGCCACGCAGGCCGGGACATCGCCCGAGCGCTTACGGACCTACGGTCAGGTTGGCCTGGACGGTGATGCCCTGCTGGATGAGCGAGGCCATGCCGCTGTTCTGCGCGGCCACCATGATGCCGGCCGCCGACTGGCCGACGCTCGTCATGTTGTTGGACATGTCGAACGCGCCCGCGTCGACCGCGACGGAACCGCCTGCGCCACCGGCGCCACCGGTCGCACCGTTGCCGACACCGCCATTGCCGTCGCCGCCCATCCCGTCGCCGCCGTTGCCGACGCCGCCGGCACCGCCGGTCGCACCGACCGCGCCGCTGGCGCCGTTGCCGGCCGTGGCATCGCCGTTGCTGGCGCTGGACGAGGCGCTGCCATTCGTCGCGTCACCGTTGCTGGCGTCGCCGCCATCGCCACCGTTGCCCGCGGTCGCGGTCAGGGTGCCGCCTGCGCCACCGGAGCCCGATCCTGCGCCACCGCTGGCCGTCGCGTCGCCGCCCGTACCGGAGCCGGCACCGCCGGTACCCGTGCCGTCGCCGCCGGTACCGGTCGCGTCACCGGAGGTGCCGGCGCCTGCCGTCGCCGTGCTCGCGCCACCGGTCGGGGTCGCGTCGCCCGACGTGCCCGCACCACCGGTCGCCGTACCGTCACCGCTGGTGCCATCCCCAGCACCGCGCTCGCGGACATTGCCGCTGCCCGCACCCGCATCACCCCCGGCTGCGCTTGCGATCGCGCCGGTGTCGCCGCTGGCGCTGCCGGCATCGCCGCCGGAGGCTCCGGTCGCACCACCGCCATCACCGCCCCAACCACCGGCATCACCACCACGGCCCCGTCCGTTGCCGGCCGTCGCGTCGCTTGCGCCGCCCCAGCCGCGGCCATCGCCGCCGTTCGCGCCACGGGTGTCGTTCGCATTGCCGCCACGGCCGCCGTTGCCAGCGGTGGCGTCTCCGATCGACGCGCTGCCATTGGACGAATCGCCTGCCGTCGCGTCGCCGATGCTGGCGCTGCCACCGCTGCCGCCGTCGCCGCCGGCACCGCCATGGCCTCCATCGCCGCCGCTGCCGGAACCGCCGCCGGCCTCGCCACCGTAGCCGTCGCCGCCATGGCCTGCGCCGCCGCGTCCGCCGCTACCGCCATTGGCGTTGCCCCCGTTCTGGGCGACGTTGCCGATGTCGTGCACGATCACGCCGGACACGCTGCCTTCCAGGCGCGTCTCTGCCACGGCCTTGCTGTGGTTGAACGCGTTGGAGAACGTCGACGTCGCGGTGCTGCCGTTGTTCGCCGCGGTCGAACCGTAGCCCTCGGCGCTGGCGCGTCCACGGTTGTCGCGGTTGTCGCCGTCGTAGGAGCGGTTGTCGCTGTTGTCGGAGCTGTCGGAATGGTCTGAATTGTCGCTGTTGTTGGAATTGTCGGTGTTGGTGCTGTTGTCGCTCATGTCCGCCGCGAGGTTGACGAGGATGTCATCGCCGTCCCCGTTCTCGGTATTGGCCTGTTGAGCGAAGGCCTGTCCCGTCATGCCGAGCGCCAGAAGTACCGCCGACGCGATCAGAGTCTTGCGTGTGCACATGGTGAGTCTCCTTGTCGCCGCTCCGGAGCCCAGGGGAAGCCCCTAAAAAGCGACGCAGGTCACGCTTGCACACGATTCGTTAGCGCACTCCGCCGCCAACGTTAAAAATTCATTAGCAACATGACCGCTCGTCCGCGCGCCAGCCGGGGTACCCTGAAGACTCCCGTGCTGACGTCCCCGCGCCTGGACGCCATCCGCGATGCGTCGTTACCAGGCGGGAGACCGGATCGCTGCCGCGAGGCGCGCGCCGAGCCAGACCAGCAGCAAGCCCAGCGTCAACGTCATCGCGAGGTAGCCCAGCGCGGCTCCCTGCCGCTCGCTGCGCGCGAACATCAGGCACTCGACCATCAACGCGGAGTACGTGGTCAACGCGCCCAACACGCCGACGACAAGGAACGCACGCCAGTAAAGCGCCGACGGGCCCCGTCCCTCCAGCCACAGGGCGAGGAAGCCCACGGCGAACGAGCCGATCATGTTCACTGCGAACGTGCCCCAGGGGAATCCGCTGCCGAGCTGCCGCAGCAACGCGCCACCCAGCCAGAACCTCGCCGCGGCGCCCAGTGCGCCGCCCGCCATCACCAGCACCAGTTGTTGCCACCACACCCAGGCCTGTACCGGCATGCGTCGTATCCCGTCGAAAGGCTCAGTCGTCGCGACCGGCCTGCTGGCGCGCCTGTCGGCGCGCCTCGCGCAGGCGGTCGAGCTTTTCCTTCAGCTTGATTTCCAGCCCGCGTTCGACCGGTGCGTAGTACACCCGCTCGCCCATCGCGTCCGGGAACGCGGTCTGGTCCAGCGCGATACCGCCCTCCGCATCGTGGTCGTACTGGTAGCCGGTGCCATAGCCCAGTGACTTCATCAACTTGGTCGGCGCGTTGCGCAGGTGCATCGGCACTTCCTGCGTGCCGTACTCGCGCACGTCGGCCTTGGCGGCGTTGAAGGCCATGTAGCCGGCATTCGATTTCGCGGTGCTGGCGAGGTAGATCACCAGTTGCGCGAGCGCCAGGTCGCCTTCGGGACTGCCGAGGCGCTCATACGTATCCCAGGCATCGATCGCCATCTGCAGGGCGCGCGGGTCGGCCAGGCCGATATCCTCCACTGCCATCCGCGTCATGCGCCGCGCGAGATAGGCCGGATCGCAGCCGCCATCCAGCATGCGCGACAGCCAGTACACCGCGCCGTCGGGATTGGAGCTGCGCACCGACTTGTGCAGCGCCGAAATCTGGTCGTAGAACTGCTCGCCGCCCTTGTCGAAGCGGCGCGTTCGATCGGCGAGCACCTGCGCCAACGTCTGCGGCGTGATCCGCCCACCTTCGTCGGCTGCGAGTTCGGCCGCGATCTCCAGCAACGTCAGGCCCCGGCGCACGTCGCCGTCGGCGGCGGTGGCGATCTCCAGCAGCGCTTCGTCGTCGACCTCCACGTTCAGGGCGCCGAGCCCCCGCTCGCTGTCGGCCAGCGCGAGCCGCAACGCGTGCCGGATGTCCTCGGGTGATACCGCTTCCATCACATGCACGCGGCAACGCGACAGCAACGCCGAATTCAGTTCGAACGAAGGATTCTCGGTCGTAGCGCCGACGAAGATGATCGTGCCGCGCTCGATGTGCGGCAGGAACGCATCCTGCTGCGCCTTGTTGAAACGATGCACCTCGTCGACGAACAGCACGGTGCGGCGACCGCCCGCAAACCGCTGCGCGGCTTCGGCCAATACCTGGCGTACTTCGGGCAACCCCGAGAGCACGGCCGAGATCGCCTTGAACTCGGCATCGGCATAGCGCGCCAGCAACAGCGACAGCGTTGTCTTGCCGCAGCCGGGCGGACCCCACAGGATCATCGAGTGCACGTGGCCGGATTCCACCGCCCGGCGCAATGCGCTGCCCGGCGCCAGCAGGCGCTTCTGCCCGACCATTTCGTCGAGCGTGCGTGGCCGCATGCGCTCGGCTAGGGGCCGCAGCGCATCGGTATCGGTGCTCAGCAGGTCGGCCTGCGGTTCAAGGGGAATGCGTGTCCTGGCCACGCCTCATTGTAACGTCGCGCCTGCGCGCGATGGCCGTCAGGGCCCGCCAACGATATCCACGCCCTTGCCCGGCGCGTACTTGAACGTACCCGCGGCGAACGACGGGTTGCGTTTCCAGCCCGAGAAATCGATCTCGGTACGCTGGCCCACGGCATCCTTGACCTCCATCTTCACCAGCGTGCCATTGGCGAAAGCCAGGCGCGCGGTCTGGAAGCTGGCATCGCCTTCCTGCTTCGGGGTGAGCGTCAGCCATTGCACGCCCCCCTGCCCTGCGGCCTCGGCGACCTTGAACTGCTGGTCCAGCTTGCCCGGGTCGATCAGCGCGGCCAGCGGGCTGTTCTCTTCTTCGATGCCCTGTTCGCGTACCGTGGCCTGCTGCAGGTCCGGATCGTAGACCCACACCTTCTTGCCGTCGGCGACGATCAACTGCTCGTACGGCTTGTTGTACTCCCAGCGGAACAGGCGCGGCGCCGACAGCGCGACACGGCCATTGGAGGTTTCCTTCAACTTGCCGCCGCCGTCGTAGACCTTCTGCGTGAACTGGCCATCCAGGCCCTTCAGGCCGGTGGTGAAGGTCTTCAGCTCGTCGCGCGCACCCGCGAAGGCGCTGGTGGCGAGCAAGGCGGTGGCGAGGACGGCAAGGCGTGCGGTGCGGAGCATGGTGCGTTCCGGGATGGGGGACGTTGGGCGGAGTGTGGCCGGACGAAACTGAACGGGGGGTGGGCAGGTGGCCGGTCCCTGCGGTAGCGACGTCAGTCGCGATCAGGCGCCGCAGGAGGTCGATCGCGACTGACGTCGCTCCCACAACGAGCCATCCACAAGCATCAGCGCGGCGGAGGTGACGCCAGCACCTGGCGATCGCCATTGTGCTCGGGCGGCGTCACCACGCCGGCGGCTTCCATGGCCTCGATCAGGCGTGCGGCGCGGTTGTAGCCGATCTTCAGGCGACGCTGCACGCCGGAAATCGAGGCGCGCCGGCTCTCGGTGACGATCTTCACCGCCTCGTCGTACAGCGGATCGGACTCGTCGCCGCCACCGCCACCCGACTCCGGCAGGCCGGTCGGACCCACGACGATGCCGTCGCCCATCGTCTGGATCTCCTCCAGCACACCCTCGATGTAGTCGGCACTGCCGCTGGCCTTGAGGTGTTCGACGACACGATGGACTTCCTCGTCACTGACGAAGGCGCCATGGATGCGCTCCGGCATGGCGGTGCCCGGCGGCAGGTACAGCATGTCGCCGTGGCCAAGCAGCGTTTCCGCGCCGGACTGGTCGAGGATGGTGCGCGAGTCGATCTTCGAGCTGACCTGGAACGCGATGCGGGTGGGAATGTTCGCCTTGATCAGGCCGGTGATGACGTCCACCGACGGACGCTGCGTGGCCAGGATCAGGTGGATGCCGGCGGCGCGCGCCTTCTGCGCCAGACGGGCGATCAGCTCCTCGACCTTCTTGCCGACGATCATCATCATGTCGGCGAATTCGTCGATGAAGATGACGATGAACGGCATCGGCTCCAGCGGACGCGGGGCTTCGGCCAGGTCCGGGTCGGGCTTGAACAGCGGGTCCATCAACGGCTGGCCCGCATCCTGCGCGTCCTTGACCTTCTTGTTGAAGCCGGCCAGGTTGCGCACGCCGACCGCGCTCATCAGCTTGTAGCGACGCTCCATTTCCGCCACGCACCAGCGCAGGCCGTTGGCGGCCTCCTTCATGTCGGTCACCACCGGCGCCAGCAGATGCGGGATGCCCTGGTAGACGCTGAGCTCCAGCATCTTCGGGTCGATCATCAGCATGCGCAGGTCTTTCGGCGACGCCTTGTACAGCAGGCTCAACACCATCGCGTTGACCGCCACCGACTTGCCCGAACCGGTGGTACCGGCGACCAGCAGGTGCGGCATGCGCGCCAGGTCGGCCACGGTGGGCCGGCCGGCGATGTCCTTGCCCAGCGCCAGCGTCAGCACGCTGCCGGACTTGTCGTATTCCTTCGAGCGCAACAGCTCGGACAGGAAGATCATCTCGCGGCTGGTGTTCGGGATTTCCAGCCCGATCACCGACTTGCCGGGGATCACGTCGACCACGCGCACCGACTTGACCGACAGGCCACGTGCGATGTCCTTGTCCAGCGAGCTGATCTGGCTGACCTTCACGCCAGGCGCAGGCTCCATTTCGAAACGCGTGATCACCGGGCCCGGATAGGCGCCGACTACCTGCGCATCGATGCGGAAATCCTTGAGCTTGAACTCGATCTGGCGCGACAACGTTTCGAGGGTTTCTTCCGAGTAGCCCTTGGTCTGCGGCTTGGGATCGTCCAGCAGCGACAGCGGCGGCAGGCCGGACTCGTCGCCGCCGGTGCCGTGGAACAGCGGGATCTGCTGCTCGCGCTTGGCGCGCTCGCTCTTTTCGACCACCGCCGGCGCGGGCGGCTCGATCTTGACCGGTTCGCGCTTGGCACGGGCGACGGCATCGGTCCTGCGGACGACCTCGCGTTCCTCGCGCATCGCGCGGGTCTGCTGCCATTCGTTGGCCTGCTGGCTACCGCGGCGGAACAGGTCGGGCAGCATCAGCACATACTTGCCGATGCGCTCCATCACCGCGAACCACGACAATCCCGTGGCCAGGGTCACCGAGGTCAGGAACAGCACCAGCAGGAACAGGTTGCCTCCCAACCCACCGAACAGCTTCAGCAGCGACTTGCCCACCAGCGTGCCCAGGATGCCGCCGGCACCGGCCGAGAAATGTTCGGCCGGCACGCCACGAAGGTGCAGCAGTCCGGTGGCCGAGATCAGGAAGCCCACCATGCCGATCAGGCGCAGCGCCGGCCCGAGGTCGGCCTCGCCATCGCCATCGGTGTCCATGCCGAACAACGCGATCCAGGCGACCGCACCCAGGATCAGCGGCAGCAGGAACGCCACATAGCCGAACAACCACAGCAGCATGTCGGCCAGATACGCGCCCGCCAGTCCGCCCATGTTGTGGACCGGCGCGGTCAGGCTCCCCGACTGCGACCAGCTGGGATCCTGCGGCGAAAACGTGAAGAGGCTCGCCAGCAGATACAGCAGCAACGGGGCGATGGCGATCAGCGCGAGATCGCGCCACAGACGCTGGCGGCGCGGATTCGGCGGCGACGCCTGCTTGCGCGCGGCCGCATTGCCACCCTTGGATTTGCCGTTGTCCGGGAGCTGCTTCGCCACCTTTGGACCAGACCTTAGGAAATTTCTGTTAGTGATTGATAGTAAACGAATCGTGGGCGCCGTAACAGCGGGGCTTTCAGGTCACGACAGACGAACGACGGAACCCGGATAGCAAAAACGCCGCGCGATCGCGCAGCGTCTTCATTCGATCGGTCCGGGCCCCGGGCTGCATCACCGCTTTCCATCTGCGCGCCTTGATTCGCCGGATACGCAACGCCACTCTATGCGCCTGCGGACGATGCGCGAACGCGTCGTTGCCTGCCCGATCACCCCTTTTCGCGAGTATACATGAGCACTTCGAAGCACTGCCGCCTGTTGATCCTGGGCTCCGGCCCCGCCGGCTGGACCGCGGCCGTCTACGCCGCCCGCGCCAACCTGAAGCCCGTCGTGGTCACCGGCCTGCAGCAGGGCGGTCAGCTGATGACCACCACCGAAGTGGACAACTGGCCGGGCGACGCCCACGGCCTGATGGGCCCGGACCTGATGGCGCGCATGCAGGCGCACGCGGAACGGTTCGAGACTGAGGTGATCTTCGACCATGTCCATACCGCCGACCTGTCCAAGCGCCCGTTCAAGCTGATCGGCGACAGCGGCGAATACACCGCCGACGCACTGATCATCGCGACCGGTGCGACCGCGAAGTACCTGGGCCTGCCCTCCGAGGAAGCCTTCAAGGGCCGGGGCGTGTCCGCCTGCGCCACCTGCGACGGCTTCTTCTACCGTGACCAGGACGTGGCCGTGATCGGCGGCGGCAACACGGCCGTGGAGGAGGCGCTGTACCTGTCGAACATCGCCCGCAAGGTCTACCTGGTGCATCGCCGCGACACCCTGCGCGCCGAGAAGATCATGCAGGACAAGCTGTTCGCCAAGATCCAGGCCGGCAAGATCGAGCCGGTGTGGCATCACACCGTCGACGAGGTGCTGGGCAACGATGCCGGCGTCACCGGCATCCGGGTGAAGTCGGTGCAGGACGGCAGCACGCGCGATATCGACGTGCACGGCTTCTTCGTCGCCATCGGCCATACCCCGAACACAGGCCTGTTCGAAGGCCAGCTGGACATGAGCAACGGCTACCTGAAGATCCGCTCCGGCATCGAAGGCAATGCCACGGCGACGACCATTCCGGGCGTGTTTGCCGCAGGCGACGTGACCGACCAGCACTACCGCCAGGCCATCACCTCGGCCGGTTTCGGCTGCATGGCCGCACTGGACGCCGAGCGCTTCCTCGACAAGGACGCCTGATCCCGACGCAGGCACGGCCCGGGGATGGACAAACTGCTGATCAAGCAGTGCCTGTTCTACGCCAGTTGGCTGGTCTGGCCCTTCATGGCCTGGCTGGTGTGGCGGCTGCGGGAGCGCCGCGGCCGCTGGCTGGTGGCGCTGATGCTGATGGGTTGCCTGCTGTTCGCGTGGTCGCGTTTCATCGAACCGCAGCGCATCCGGGTGCAGGAAACGGTGCTCGCCGGCACGCGCGCTCATGCGCGGCTGGTGCTGATCAGCGATATCCATTTGGGTGTGTACAAGGACACGGCCTATCTGCGGCGACTGGTCGACAGGATCAATACGCTGCAGGCCGACGCCGTGGTGATCGCGGGCGACTTCACCTACGAACCCCAAGGCCAGTCGCTGCAGGCATTGTTCGCGCCTCTGGCAGACCTTCGCCAGCCGGCGTACGCCGTGCTCGGCAACCATGACCAGCAGGCGCCCGGCCCCGACATCGATGCGGAACTGCGCGTGGCGCTGGTGAAGCATCGTGTCAAGGTGATCGAAGGCGATGTGGTGGCCCTGCGCGGATTCCGCCTGGCAGGCCTCGGCGACCGCTGGGCCAACAAGGACGATCCCGCGTTCCTCGACGCCGTTGCACCGCCTGCCCCCACCCTCGTGCTCGCCCACAATCCGGACAGCGCAATCGATCTGGATCCGGCCACGACGACGCTGGTGCTGGCCGGCCATACGCATGGCGGCCAGATCCGCATTCCCTCGCTGTATCGGCATGCGATCCCGAGCCGATACGGCTTCGATCGCGGGGAACAGTTCCTGCCTACGCCGCAAGGTCGTGTGCGCGTCTACACGACCGTCGGCACGGGTGAAGTGGGCCTGCCGATGCGCCTGTTCAATCCACCCACCATCGACGTGCTGGACCTGCGACCGTAGCATCGGTGCCGATGGCCGACGTCCGCTTCCTCTCCTCGCTCGCCGTCGTGCCTGCCCCGGCATGGGACGCACTGCACGACGGAGGCAACCCGTTCGTTTCCCACGCGTTCCTCCATGGCCTGGAAGCGAACGGCTGCCTGCGGGAGGAATGGGGCTGGACGCCGCATCACGCCACCCTGTGGGCCGGAGAACGCCTGATCGCGGCAGCGCCGGGATATCTGAAGGACAACTCGCACGGTGAATTCGTCTTCGACCACGCCTGGGCGCATGCCTACGCGCAGCACGGGCTGGACTACTACCCCAAGTGGCTCGGCGGTGTGCCGTACTCGCCGGTCACCGGGCCGCGCCTGCTGGCTGGGGATGCCGATAGCCGTTCGGCCCTGCTGGATGCGATACGGGAGGAAGCGGCACGGCGCGATCTTTCCTCCGCGCACGTCAACTTCCCCACGCCAGCCGAGGACACCGCGTTTCCCGACGCATGGCTGCCACGCATCGATGTGCAGTACCACTGGCGCAATCCGGGGCATTGGCGCGACTTCGATGGCTTCCTGGCCGATTTCGACCACAAGCACCGCAAGAACATCCGACAGGAACGCGCGAAGGTGCAGCGCGCCGGAGTGACCTTCCGCGTCGTCCATGGTGATGAGGCGAGTGAGGCCGACCTGCAGGCGATGTTCGGCTTCTATCTTCGGACGTTCCACGACTACGGGAACTCGCCGGCGCTGACGCTCGCCTTCCTGCAGCACCTCGCTCGCGCCATGCCATGCACCCTGGTGATGTTCCTGGCGGACCACGACGGCCGCACGGTCGCAGGCGCGCTGTGCCTGCGGGGCGCCGGCACGCTGTACGGCCGCTACTGGGGCGCCACGTCGAGCATTCCCGGACTGCACTTCGAAACCTGCTACTACCAGGGCATCGACTACTGCCTGCGCGAGGGCCTTACGGTGTTCGAACCCGGCGCCCAGGGCGAGCACAAGATCGCCCGCGGTTTCCTGCCGACGTTCGTGCATTCGCGGCACTGGATCGCGCATCCCGATTTCTCCGCCGCCCTCGCCCGCTGGTGCGCGGAGGAAGCGCGGGCGGTGCGCCGCTACGCCGGGACGCTGCGGGCGCACACGCCATTCAAGCATCGCGACTGAGCCCGGCGCCGGCCCAGGCATTGCCCGAATACAATCGAGGCATGCGCCAACGGCCGTTCGTCCTGTCTTCCGACCCCCACGCGCCGTTCCCGCCTGCGGAGAGCGCCATGCGCGACCCCGATGGCCTGCTGGCGATCGGCGGCGACCTGTCCTTGCCGCGCCTGCTCAACGCGTACCGCCATGGGATCTTCCCGTGGTTCTCGCCGGGCCAACCGCCGCTGTGGTGGTCGCCGGATCCGCGCATGGTGTTCCGCACCGATGGTGTACGCCTGTCCTCACGCTTCCGTCGCGGGCTCCGGCGAAGCGGATGGCAGATCCGCGCGGACACCTGCTTCGAGCAGGTGATCAGCGCCTGTGCCCAAGCACCGCGGCCGGGGCAGCACGGCACCTGGATCACCTCGGGCATGCGCCAGGCCTACATCGATCTGCACCGGCAGGGGCAGGCCCATTCGGTGGAGGTATTCGACGGTGACATCCTCGTGGGCGGGATCTATGGCGTGGCGATCGGTCGGATGTTCTTCGGCGAGAGCATGTTCAGTGGCCGGTCCGGAGGCTCCAAGATCGCCCTCGCCGCCCTGGCGTCGCGTCTGCGCGACTGGGGCTGGCCGCTGATCGACGCGCAGGTGGAGAACGACCACCTCCACGCTCTGGGTGGGCGTCTGATGCCGCGCGACGCGTTCCTCGAACAGGTGACCGGCCTGGTGGACCAGCCTGCACAGGAAGGCACGTGGACCGAACGGTTCGGTCTGCTTTCCGCCACAGCCCTGTCGCAAGCCTCGGTCCCGTAACGGAATTTTTGCACTTGCGGCACTGGTGGCGTACAATGCCCGGCTTCATGGCTCAGGCCATCCCCTCGCGGCACATACAGGTTTACATGTCGAAAGACGACTCCATCGAATTCGAAGGCACCGTTGCAGAAACGCTGCCCAACACCATGTTCCGGGTCAAACTGGAGAACGGGCACGAAATCATCGCCCACATCTCCGGCCGCATGCGCAAGAACTACATCCGCATCCTGACCGGCGACAAGGTGAAGGTCGAAATGACCCCCTACGACCTCACCAAGGGTCGAATCACCTATCGCATGAAGTAATCTTCATAAGTAATTGATCGAAAAGCGGCCATTGGCCGCTTTTCGCGTTTCTGGAAGGCCGACCGTTCATGACCAAAGACACCCGGTCGGTCGTCATGCGGACTTCAGGCAGATTCCCTGTGTCAGTGGCGCCTTCAGCATGGCGCCGCGTCCACTCCCGGACGCGGACACAGAAGAGAGCCGCCATGAACTCCCGTCGCCTTACCCCCTTTCTGCTCGCGCTGGCCTTGGCCATCGCCACCCCCACCGCTGCGTTTGCCGGAGAAGCCGTCACCGATTGCATCGACCTGGGCAACGACCAGGAGGTCGTGCGGGCAGCGGGTGGTCAGCAGTTCTTCCTTCGCAACGGCAGCGACCACTATCGCGTCGCTTTCCAGCACAGTTGCGACTCGATCATGATCACGCCCCGTATCGACATCAGCACACAAGGCCAGGCCAATCGCCTGTGCGCGACCGACACTCGCGTGAAGACCGCACGCGACACCTGCCGGGTGGCGTCGGTGGAGACCATCACGGCCGAGGAATTCGCCAAGCGGAAAAAACGCGCGGCGCGCTGACGCCACGCAACGAAAAGGCGGCCACGTTGAACTGACCCCCCAATGTTGGACGGTCGGTTTGTAGCTTACGCTGCCAAGGGCTGGGTTCGGTACTGCACCGGGCTCAGCCCTTTTAGTTTCAGCATGATGCGATCGTGGTTGTAGTAGTGGATGTAGTCGGCCACCTCTTTGCGCAGCTGCTCCACGCTGGTGAACTGCTTCAGGTAGAACAGCTCAGACTTGAGGGTCGCGAAGAAGCTCTCCATGGCGGCGTTATCCAGGCAGTTGCCCTTACGGGACATGCTTTGGGTGACCTGATGTTCGTCGAGCTGCCGCCGGAAGGCGCTCATCTGATACTGCCAGCCCTGATCCGAGTGAAGCACCAGCGGCCGGCGTGATCGCCTTCTCGCCCATGCCTTATCCAGCATGGTGCGGACCATCTTGAAGGACGGCTGGACATCGAGCTGGAAGGCCACAATTTCCCTGTTGTAGAGGTCCATGACCGGCGACAGGTACAGCTTCTCGCCATTGACCTTGAACTCGGTCACGTCGGTCACCCACTTCTGCTCTGGCTCATCGGCCTTGAAGCGCCGTTCCAGGACGTTCGGCGCCACTTCCCCGACCTCGCCCCTGTAAGACCTGTACCGTTTTGGCCTGACCAGTGACTTGAGGCCCATGGCCTGCATGAGTCGCTGAACAAGCTTGTGGTTGATGGCCTCGCCGAGCTGGCGCCGCAGGGCCGCGGTGATGCGGCGATACCCGTACCGTCCTTTGTGGCGGTCGTAGAGCGCCTGGATGGCTGCTTTAAGGCTGGCATGTCGATCCCCCAGCGCCAGTACCTTGGCCTGGTAGTAGAAGGTGCTACGGGCCAAGCCGCTGATGGCCAGCAAGTCCGGCAGAGCATGCTGCTGCCTCAGTTCAAGCACTATCCGCGCTTTGTCGGCGGGGTCGTGGACTTCTTCGCTTGAACCAAGGCATCGAGTTTTTTTAGGTACGCCACCTCCGCACGCAGGTACGCGTTCTCCTTGAGCAATTCCTCATGGGTCGCAACCCGGCCTGGAATTGACGCTGGTGGCACGGGTGGAGGTTCCGGCTTCGGCATGGCTGGCGGGCGGCCCTTGGGGCGAGGCTTCAGCGCCTCGATACCCCCTTCATTGTACTGGCGCTCCCAAGTCGCAACGCCCGTCTTGTTCCGAACTCCGAATAGCGCCTGCGTCTGCCCGTAGGAGAGATCTTCGCGCCACATATGCTCCAGAACCCGGAGCTTGAACTCAGCAGTGTAATGACGGTGTTGCCGATCAAGCCCCGCCTGGCCCTCTTGGCGGAAATGAGCAACCCAAACCTCTACCAACTTCTTGTGAAGTCCAAATCGGGCAGCGATCACCTTGAAGCCGGCAGATCCCTGCAGATAGGCGTCCACCACCTCTCGTTTAAAAGACGGACTGTACTTGGCCATGAAAAACCTCCGAAGGCTGGATGGGTGTCCAACTTCCGGGGGTCAGTTCAACGTGGCCGCCTTTTCGTTTCCACGCCCGTTCGATCAGGACACGGTAGCGGGAAGCAGCCGTTCCGGCTCCGCCTGCGTGTCGACAACCAGTTCGCCGTCCCGCACATCGATGCTGACGCGGCCGCCGTTGACCAGCTTGCCGAACAACAGCTCGTCGGCCAGGGGACGCTTCACCTTGTCCTGGATCAGGCGGGCCATCGGACGGGCACCCATCAGCGGATCGAAGCCATGCTGGGCCAGCCAATCGCGCGCCGATGGCGTGGCCGACAGGCTGACATGCTTTTCCTGCAGCAGCATCTCCAGTTCGATGACGAACTTGTCCACCACCCGCAGGATATGGTCGAAGCCCAACCCCTGGAACTGGACGATGGCGTCCAGGCGGTTGCGGAACTCCGGCGTGAAGCTGCGGCGGATCACTTCCATCGCGTCGGTCGAATGATCCTGCTGCATGAAGCCGATCGTCCGGCGCGACGCCTGCGCCGCGCCGGCATTGGTCGTCATCACCAGGATGACGTTCTTGAAGTTCGCCTCGCGGCCGTTGGTATCGGTCAGCACGCCGCGGTCCATGACCTGGAGCAGGATGTTGAAGATGTCCGGGTGCGCCTTCTCCACTTCGTCCAGCAACAGCACGCAGTGCGGCGTCTTGACGATCTTTTCGGTCAGCAGGCCACCCTGGTCGAAACCGACATAGCCCGGAGGCGCGCCGATCAGGCGACTGACCGAGTGCGGCTCCATGTATTCGGACATGTCGAAGCGCACCAGTTCGATGCCCAGTTGCAGCGCCAGTTGCTTGGTCACCTCGGTCTTGCCGACGCCGGTGGGGCCGGCGAACAGGAAGTTGCCGATCGGCTTTTCGGGATTGGCCAGACCGCTACGCGCCAGCTTGATCGACGACGCCAGCGTCTCGATGGCGGGATCCTGCCCGAAGATGACCATCTTCAGGTTGCGCTCCAGGTGCTGCAGCACGTCCTTGTCGGACGAGGACACCTGTTTGGCCGGGATGCGCGCCATCTTGGCGACGATGGTCTCGATCTCCTCGACGTCGATGAGTTCCTTGCGCGTTTCCATCGGCAGCAGACGCTGGCGTGCGCCGGCCTCGTCGATGACGTCGATGGCCTTGTCCGGCAGCAGGCGGTCGCCGATGTGTTTCACCGACAGGTCCACCGCCGCCTGCAGGGCGTCGTCGGCGTAGGTCACGCCATGGTGCGACTCGTACTTGGGCTTCAGGCCCTGCAGGATCTCGTAGGTCTCGCCCACGGTCGGCTCGACGATGTCGATCTTCTGGAAGCGGCGCGCCAGCGCACGGTCCTTTTCGAAGATGCCACGGTACTCCTGGAACGTGGTGGAACCGATGCAGCGCAGCTCGCCCGACGCCAGCGCCGGCTTGATCAGGTTCGAAGCGTCCATCGTGCCGCCGCTGGCGGAGCCCGCGCCGATGATGGTGTGGATCTCGTCGACGAACAGGATGGCGCCGGGGATCTTCTTGATAGCCGCCAGCACGCCCTTCAGGCGCTTCTCGAAATCGCCACGGTACTTGGTGCCGGCCACCAGCGCGCCGAGATCGAGCGAGTAGATGACGGCGTCCAGCAGGACGTCCGGCACGTCGCCTTCGACGACGCGCTTGGCCAGGCCCTCGGCGAGGGCGGTCTTGCCCACGCCGGCTTCGCCGACATAGAGCGGGTTGTTCTTGCGACGACGGCACAGGACCTGGATGGTCCGCTCGATCTCGTCGCCACGACCCACCAGCGGGTCGATCCGCCCCTGGCGTGCCATGTCGTTCAGGTTGCTGGCGAATTCGGTCAGGGCATCGCCCTTGCCTTCGCCGTCCGCACCCTCGGCCTTGCCCTCGCCCTCCGGCTGACCGCCGGCCTCGTTCTCCTCTCCCTGCCTGGCGATGCCGTGGGACAGGTAGTTGACGATGTCGAGGCGGGTGACGTCCTGCTGGTTGAGGAAGTAGACCGCGTGCGAGTCCTTCTCGCCGAAGATCGCCACCAGCACGTTGGCGCCGGTGACTTCCTTCTTGCCGGAGGACTGCACGTGGTAGACCGCGCGCTGCAGCACGCGCTGGAAACCGAGCGTCGGCTGGGTGTCGCGTCCATCGTCCTCCGCCAGGCGCGATACCGAGGCCTCGATCGCCTGTTCCAGATCGGCGCGCAGGCGATTGGCGTCAGCGCCCGTCGCCTTCAGGACGGCCTGCGCCGACGGGTTTTCGAGGAGCGCGAGCAGCAGGTGCTCGACGGTCATGAATTCGTGCCGAGCTTCACGGGCGCGCTTGTAGCACTGGCCGATGGTCTGCTCGAGATCTTTGCTGAACATGGTTGCCTCCGGGGCCTATGCCGACAATATGCGGCTTGGCGGGCGGTTTTCCATCACCCTACCGGATTTCAGTGTTCAGGGATCGTTGCCTTGTGCCGCGCGGCGGTGCCCCCACACCGTATCCGACCCGGCCTGCCCTCGCCGGTCCCCGTCAGGATTTCTCCATCGTGCACAGCAGGGGATGCTGGTTCATACGGGAAAACTCGTTGACCTGGGCCACCTTGGATTCGGCCACCTCGCGGGTGTACACGCCGCAGACGCCGCGGCCGCGCGTATGCACGTGCAGCATCACCTGGGTGGCCTTTTCCAGGTCCATGGCGAAGAACTGCTGCAGCACGGTCACCACGAAATCCATCGGGGTGTAGTCGTCGTTGAGCAGCAGGACCTGGTACAGGGGCGGAGGAGCGACCTCGGGCCGGCCGGTCTCCACCATCAGACCGTGGTCGCGTTCGTTTTCGTTCTTGCGGGACATGCGCCAATTATAGGCGCCAGCCGCCATCGACCGCATGGACGCCATGCGTGACCCCGGCCACAATGCGCCATCCCAACCCGCGAGCCGCCCATGAAGCCGATGCCGTCCCGATTGCCTGCCGTCCTCCTGTGCGCTGCCGCCCTCGCCTCGCCTGCGCTCGCCGCCGACGCGTCCGTGGACGCCCGCCTGAAGGCACGCGGCGTACAGTTCGAGGTGGACGAAGACGGCGATTACAAGGTCACGTATTCGTACCAGAAGGAAAACCGTACGCAGCTGGTCTTCGTGTCCGGCCGCACCGAGCAGGTCAACGGCATCACGGTTCGCGAGGTCTTCTCGCCCGCCGGCCGCGTCGCCGCGGACAAGATCGACGGCGCCAAGGCGCTGGCGCTGCTGTCGGACAGCCGGACCAAGAAGATCGGTGGCTGGGAGATTTCCGGTGACGTCCTCTACTTCGTCATCAAGCTGCCCGACAGCGTGGATGCCGCGGGCCTGGAGGCGGCCATGGACATCGCGTCGGAAACCGCCGACAACAAGGAGATCGAACTCTCCGGCGACAAGGACGAGCTGTAAGTGAGCTACCGCGAGGGACGCTTCTGGCAGCCGGACGTCACCGTGGCCACGGTGGTGGTGCGTGATGGCCGGCTGCTGATGGTGGAGGAACGCGCCCAGGGCCGCCTGGTGTTAAACCAGCCGGCCGGCCACCTGGAGCCCGACGAAAGCCTGCTGGAAGCCGCCCGCCGCGAGGCGCTGGAGGAAACCGGCTGGGAGGTCGCACCGACCGCCTTCATCGGCGCCTACCAGTGGAAGGCAGAGACAGGACGCCATTACCTGCGTTTCGCTTTTGCGGCGGATCCGGTCCGCCACCTGCCCGAAAGGCCCCTCGACGACGGCATCGTGCAGGCGCTGTGGTTGACGCCCGCCGAACTGCAGGCGCAGTCCGACCGCCATCGCAGTCCGCTGGTCTGGCAGGTGGTGCAGGACTACCTGGCGGGTCGCCGTTCGCCGTTGTCGACGCTGCAGCAGATCCCGTGAGGACGCCACGCGTCATCGTCGGCGTGTCCGGTGGCGTGGACTCGTCGGTCGCCGCCCTGCAGCTGGTGCAGCACGGCGAACCGGTCGCCGGACTCTTCATGCAGAACTGGGCCGACGATGGCAGCGGCGACTGCCGGGCCGAAGACGACCGCCGCGATGCGGTCGCGGTCTGCGGGCGCCTGGGCATTCCCTTCCACTTCCGCGATTTTTCCAGCGAGTACTGGCAGGACGTGTTCGAGCACTTCCTCGCCGAGTACGCCGCCGGACGCACGCCCAATCCCGACGTGCTGTGCAACCGCGAGGTCAAGTTCAAGCATTTCCTCGATGCGGCCCGGGAGCTGGGTGCCGAGAAGATCGCGACCGGCCACTACGCGCGCGTCGACCAGGCGGGTGGCCGCTGGCGCCTGCTGCGCGGCGTCGACCGCGGCAAGGACCAGAGCTACTTCCTGCACCAGTTGGGCCAGGCGCAGCTGTCGGCCACGCTGTTCCCCATCGGCAACCTGCAGAAGACCGACCTTCGGCGCATCGCGCGCGAGGCCGGCCTGCAGACGCACGACAAGAAGGATTCCACCGGCATCTGCTTCATCGGCGAGCGCGATTTCCGCGAATTCCTCGGCCGCTACCTGCCGGCCAAGAAGGGCGAGATGCGCGATCCGCAAGGCACGGTGATCGGCGATCACCCGGGCGTGTTCTATTTCACCCTGGGCCAGCGCGAAGGCCTGCAGATCGGTGGCGTACGCGGTCGCCCGCAGGCGCCTTGGTACGTCGTCGGCAAGGACGTCGCCAGCAACGTGCTGTACGTCGACCAGGACACGCAGAGCCCTTACCTGATGTCCTCGCGGCTGTGGACGGAAAACGCGCACTGGGTGGCCGGCAGTCCGCCCGCTGGCCGCTTCACCTGCACCGCACAGACGCGCTATCGCCAGCCCGACGAGGACTGCGAGGTGGAGGTGCAGGACGATGGCAGCGTGGCGGTGCGGTTCCCGCACCCCCAGCGCGCCGTCACGCCAGGCCAGTCGCTGGTCCTCTACGCTGGCGACGAATGCCTGGGAGGCGCCGTCATCGCACGGACGGACGCCCCTCTTGAAATGAAACTCGCGGAGCAAGCAGCTTGAGCAATCGATATTCCGACCGTGTCCTGGCCCTCGCCGGCCTGGCGCAGGCCCTGCACCAGGTCCGCCGCATCGCCGAGACCGGGCAATCCGAGGGCGCCGCCGTGCAGGCCGTGCTGGACAGTGTCTTCCGCATCGACGCGGCGACGCCGATGGCGGTGTACGGCCGCGCGGGCGATATCGCTCCGGGCCTGCGCGTACTGCGCGGCCATCTTGCGAAGGAAGCGCAGGACGACGGCCTTTCCCGCCTGGCGATGGCCGTACTGCAGCTCGAGCGCCGGTTCGTGCGGGAAGAAGACACCGTGCACGCCGTCACCCGCGGCCTGGAAGACATCGCACCGCGCGCCGAGCAGAATGGCAGTGCGCATCCCGACGTGTTGTCCGCGCTCGGCGGCCTGTATGCCGACACCATCAGCCACCTGCTCCCGCGTGTGATGGTCCAGGGCAATCCGCACTATCTCGGCCAGCCGGGCGTGGTGGCGGAGATCCGCGCCATCCTGCTCGCGGCCGTGCGTGCGGCCGTACTGTGGCGCCAGCTCGGCGGCACGATGTGGGACTTCGTCTTCGGCCGCCGGCAGATGCTGGAAGCCGTGGACGACTGGCTGCCCTAGCCCGCGTCGTCGGACAGGCGCAGCGGCGCAGCGTGCAGGTAGGCGGCCTGCCGGCGCTTGGCCACGATGTCGCGATAGACCGACGCCGCCCGCGCCTCGTCCACACCCAGCACGGGCGCCAGCTGCGCCGCGGGTACGTCGTGTTCGAACGCCCATAGCGCCAGGTCCATCTGCGCATGGGGCAGCGCGAAGTAGAACTCGTCCTGGCCCTGCGGCAGGCTGTAGGTGTCGGTGGTGGGCGTGGTCGAGCAGATGGCGTCGGGCAGGCCCAGATGCCGCGCCATCGCGTAGACCTGCGTCTTGAACAGGTGCGCGATCGGCTTCAGGTCGGCCGAACCATCGCCGTTCTTGACGAAGAATCCCTGGTCGTACTCCAGCCGGTTGGGCGTTCCCACCACCGCGTAGTTCAAGCGGTCGGCGTGGAAGTACTCCATCGTCTTGCGCAGGCGCTGCTTGTGGTTGGTGGCCGCGACGATCCGCAGGTAGGGGCCGGATGGCAGGCGCGCGTCGTGGCGTTCGCCGTCGGGGGATTCGGCGATCAGGCGATAGAAATTGATGCCGCCGTCCAGTCCGCCCTGCAGCACGATCTTGTTCTTCCAGCCGGGACCGTAGTCGGGGAACACTTCCCGGATCGCCGCATCCTGTTCGGCGTAGCAGCCGATGGCCTGCAGGGCCGGCGCGATATCGTGCAGGACCACCTCGATACCGAGGTGCGCGGCGAGTTGGCGGCCGAGATCGCTCGACCGTGAACTGGAGTCGCGCTCCGGCAGCAGCAGGCCGAACACCCGCTCCGGCCCTACCGCGCGTACCGCGAGGGCGGCGCATACGGAACTGTCGATGCCGCCGGACATGGCCACCACCAGTCCGCGCCGCCGCATCCCGCGCAGGGCATCGCGCGTCCAGCCGGCGATGCGCTCGGCCTCCGCTTCCAGATCGAGCGCCAGCACGTCCGGGCCGAACGCGCTCATGCGGCGGCCTTGCGCAGCACATAAGCGGCGACGGCATCGAGGGAATCCAGGTTCTCCGGGACCATCTCGGTGTCCTCCACCTTGATGGCGTAGGTTTCCTCGATGAACTGGACCAGTTCCAGAAAGCCCGTGGAATCCAGCATCTGCGTATCCATGAACGAGGTGTCGTCCGCGTAGTCCCCGTCGGCCCCCATCAGGAAGTAGTCGTCGATATAGCCTCGCACCGTCGACTTGATCGTCGTGGCGTCGATGGCGTGGGCGGAGGTATCGGCGGCGTTCGCCATCAGGGGAGTCCTTTGCGGGTGGGTTTGCCATTGTCAGTACGTGGCAAGTCGTCGATGAAGGCCACGTGGCGCGGCGCCATGTGGTTTTCCAGATGCGCGAGGCAATGCCGGACGACATCGCGCTCGGACAGCGTTGCGCCCGGCTGCAGCACGATCCAGGCCTTCACGGCCTGGCCCAGCAGCGCGTCCGGCACACCCGAGACCAGGCATTCACGCACGCCCGGCAGCCGAGCGATGGCCGCTTCCACTTCGACGGGGCTGACCTTCTCGCCGCGCGTCTTGATGATGTCGTCCTTGCGTGCCAGAAAGTAAAGCCAGCCGTCCTCGTCGCTGCGGAAGAGGTCGCCGGTGCGGAACGCAGGCGGGTGCCCCACGCCGACCTCGACGAATTTTTCGGCGGTCAGGTCGGGGGCTTCCCAGTAGCCCTGCATCACATGCGCGCCCTGGACCACCAGTTCGCCCGTGCCACCCCATGGAACGCGGGCGCCGTCGTCGTCGATCAGCCAGCAGTCCTGGCCCGCCATCCCGCGGCCGATGCTGCCGGGGCGGCGTTCGCGCTCGGCCGACGGCAGGTAGCTGATGCGCGTGCACTCGGTCTGGCCGTACATGACCACCAGCTCGGCGCCCGGCAGGCGCGCGCATATCTGCTGCTGCAACGCCGGCGGCATCGGCGCCGAGGCACTCGTCAGCAGCCGTAACGACGAAAGGTCCCAAGGCGAGAGATCGTTCAGGCCGGCGATCATCGCGTATATCGTGGGAACGGCAGGAAACACCGTCGCCCGTTCCCGGGACGCGATCTCCAGCGACTTGGCGGGAAAGGCGAACGAACGGTCCAGTACCAGCGTGGCACCGGCATCGAAGGCCAGCAGGCACTGGCCAAGGCCGTAGCTGAAGCTCAGCGGCAACGCGCTGAAGATCACGTCGTCCGCGCGCAATGCGAGGTAGGACGCGATGGTGCGCACGACCGTGGACAGGTTGCGATGGCTCAGCATCACGCCCTTGGGCGTGCCCGTGGTGCCGGACGTGTGGCAGATGAAGGCCAGTGCGTCGTCGTCCATGGCCGCGTCCGCCACACCGTCGTCGTCGAGCGGATGCGCTGGCCAGGGATGTTCGCCCTCGCTCCGCCAGTCGGGGTCGGTGACCAGCACCTGCCAGTCGTTTGCCGACGCGTTGCGCGCCGCCTGCCACACCCGCGCCAGGGATGGCTGCGAAATCAGTAGGCCGGCCCTGGTACTGCCGAGCATGCCGGCGAGCTTGTCGGCCTTGGTCTGCGGATTGAATGGCAGGCTGACGGCGCCCAGCCGCAGGATGGCCCACAGCGACGCCACCATCTCGACGCTGTTGTCGAGCAGCAGTCCCACCCGGTCGCCCGGCGCGACGCCGAGGCGTCGCAGGCCACTCGCCACACGTCGACTCAGCGCATCCAGATGCGCGTAATCCAGGCGCTGGTCGCCGCACACCAGCGCCAGGCGATGGGGACTCCGTCGCACCGTATCGGCGAACATCGCGTGCAGGAGCATCACGCCACCTGCCCGGCGTTTCGGTCGAGGAACCGTTCCTGCAGCACCAGCAGCGACAGCACGCCGACGAACGCCATGTTGTCGGGATAACCGATGGCACGGCCCGTCCTGCACTTCTCGACCAGATGGCCGACCGCGCGCGCATCGAACAGGCCGCTCGCGGCGAGGCGCTCCGGTGCCAGCATCTCGGCGACCCACGGTCGCAGCTGTCCGCCGGCGAAGAAGCACTGGCTGTCGGGCGCACGGTAGGGCTGCTTGTGACGTCCGGTAATGGCGGCCGGCAGCTCATCGCGCATCGCGCGCTTCAGCACCCGCTTCTCGCGCAGGCCACGCAGCTTGACGGTGGGAGGCAGCCGGTTGGCGAATTCGATCACGCGATGGTCGAGGAAGGGATAGCGCCCCTCGATCGACCGCGCCATCGCCATCCGGTCGCCCTGCGCCGCCAGCAGGTAGCCGGGCAACAGCGTATTGGCCTCCACGTACTGGTCGCGATCGAGCCCCGCCCATCCGTCCATCGGCGACAGCTGCGCGGCGAGCGACTGCAGGGGATCGACGGATTCGACCCGTTCGCGAATGTCGGGATGCAGGAACCGCAGCACGCGTCGCGTGCTCCTCAGGCGGGCGGCGTGGGCGAATCCCGGCGAAGCGGGGTCGCCGCCTTCGGCGAAGAAGTGCGTCGCGAACCCGGGCGACCGCACCGGCGAGTGCGCGAGATACGGATAGAGCCGCTCGAGGATCCGGCCACGCCAGCGGCTACCGGGATGGCGCGCCATGAAGCGACGTACCTGGGCCTCCTTGAACAGGTCGTAGCCGGCGAACACCTCATCCGCGCCCTCGCCGGTCAGCACGACCTTGTAGCGGTTGTCGCGGACATGCCCCGCGAGCAGCAGCATCGGCACGGGCGCCGTGCGCACCAGCGGCATCTCCGCATGCCACACCGCTTCGCGGAACGCCGCGGCGATATCGTCCTGGCCGACCGCCACCTCGCTGTGCCGCGTGCCCAGTGTCTGCGCCATCAGTCGCTGGAAAGGACGCTCGTCGAATTCCGCGTCCTCGAACGCCAGCGAGAACGTGCGAAGGTCGGCCTCGGAGTGGCGCAGTGCGAGCGCGGCGATGGCCGAAGAGTCCAGCCCCCCGCTGAGGTAGGCCCCGACCGGTACGTCCGCACGCAGTTGCAGGCGCACCGCATCCACCAGCAGCGCGTGCAGCTCTTCCGCAAAGGCGTCCTCATCGCCTGCGGTCGCGAACGGATCCGCATGCGGCTGCCACTGCCAGTACGGCGCGATGCGTGGCAGCAACCGCGGTTCGCGCAGGTCCACCACCATCCGATGACCGGGCGGAAGTTGCCGGACGCCTTCGAACGCCGTGCGCCCGCCGAGCGGACTCCAGAAGCCGAACACCTCGCCGAGCGCCCCGATGTCCAGCGCCAGCGGCATCCCGGCCGCCTTCAATGCCTTGATCTCGGAACCGAACACCAGCCGCTGGCCGTCGCAGTGGTAATACAGCGGCCGGATGCCGATGCGGTCGCGCACCAGCATCAGGCGTTGCCGCCGCACGTCGTGCAACACGATGGCGAACTGCCCATTGAGATGATCGGCGAAATCGTCGCCGTATCGCGCGTACAGATGCAGGATGACTTCGGTGTCCGAGGTCGTGGCGAACACATGCCCCTGCCGCGACAGCTGCGCGCGCAGTTCGACATGGTTGAAGATCTCGCCATTGAAGACCAGCTGCAGCCCGCCATCGGCGCTGCCCATCGGCTGCCAGCCGCCTTCAAGATCGACGATGGAAAGCCGCGCATGCGCCAGGCCCACGCTGCCGTCGACACGAACGCGACTGCCGTCCGGACCCCGGTGGCGCAACGCGGCGATCATGGCCTCCAGTCGCGTCACCTCGGGCGGCGGCGAACCTGCCGGCAACGCGATGCCGGCTAGACCGCACATGCGCGCCGCTCCCTGCCCGAGCGCCGGTGGCGGTCAGTAGATGCCGTCACTGTCGAAACTCAGGTCGGTGATCTGCCAGCGGCCCTGGCCGCCATTCCCGGGCAGCGGCAACGCCGAATGCACGCCCACCACCAGCAGCGGCGACGATCGGGCGAGGAAGCCGAGTTCCTTCAGCACGGGCGCTGCCTGTCCGTCGAGGACGGTGGTGAAGACGCGGCTGCAGCGGTCGGCGCGCGCGAGCCTGACGACATGTTGCAGGAGCGCGGTCAGTGCGGGGCCGGCGGCATCCGGAGCGACTTTCCAGTCCAGCACATGCATGCCGGTCTTGCCCGTGCCGTCGGCGGCGATGTTTCGCACGGCCATGTAGCCGACACAGGCCTGGCCCTGATGAGCGACCAGCAGGCGATAGCGTGCGCGCGGATTGTCGAACAGCCGCCATTGCAGGTGCGCCGGCGTCGGCAGTACGCAGGCGGTCTGTGGCGACAGGCGGGCGCGCAGCGCTTCGATGTCCTGCGCGGGGACGTGCGGGACTTCCGTGACCTCGATGCCGGCATGCCTCCTGCGCTGTGCGGTGCGATGCACCAGCGACCATCCTGCATCCAGCACCGGCGCTCCCATGCGGGCGAACACACCGCCCATGCCGCGCTGCCGCAGCATCGCGGCGCTGTCCAGCGGCAGCACGCGATAGCTGCGCTGGGGCAGCGGCACGAACATCCGCTTCACCAGGCCCAGCGAGTGCGGATTCGCGCCCACCGCCAGCGTCGCTTCCGCGAGCCCCAGCATGCGCTGGTTGAGCCAGACGCCGCCGCCACCGCCTTCGAGTTCCGGCAGCAGTTGGATGTCCATCAGGAACTGGCCGTCCAGGACCTGGCCACCGTAGTGGATCGGCTGGCATTCGCGACCCACCGCGGCGAGCACCTTCTCCTCGGTGCGCAACAGCCACAGCTGCCCCGGCGCCGGCTCACCGATCGCGTCGAGTCCGTAACGCCAGCGCAGGTACGCCGCATCGTCCCAGCCCTTGCGCCGGCGGAACGCCAGCAGCGCCGGCAGATCCTCGAGCGTGGCCGGACGGAACGAGGACATCAGTCGCTCGGGCGACCAACCCAGGCTGCGCGCGAACATGCGCGTGGTGGTCGACAACGGCGGGAACGTGGGGCGCGGCGCCCGGCCGTCACTCATCCATGACCCCATGACGGCGCAGATACGCGAACAGATCGGACACCACCTGCATGCTGCGCGACTCTTCGGCATCGAGCTGCAGACCGAAACGCTCGTCCAGCTCGGCCATCAGCATCAGCGCGCCCATCGAATCCCAGCCGTCGATATCGTCGCGCCGCATGGATGGGGTGAGCGGCGAGGTTTCGGAGAAGGCATCGCCCATCATCGCCAGCACCTCCTGTTCGCTCATGCGTGGCGCACTCATGCCGCCTCCCCCGCCTCGCCCAGCACGCCATGCAGCATGGGCGTTCCGGCGCGTATCGGCAGCAGGGCCGAACCCCACGACAGCCCGACGCCGTAGCCCAGCAGCATCACGGTGTTGTCGCGTGCGGTGTCCAGGGTGCGGGTCAGGGTGACGGCCACCGAAGGGCCGCCGCAGTTGGCGGTGTCTTCGATCGTCATCGGCACCCGCGACGCGTCCAGGCCGCACTTCTTCGCCAGGTGCTTCATGATGAACCGGTTGGATTGATGGAAGACGTACTGGTCCACGTCCTCGACGCGCTTTCCGGACAGCGCCAGCGTGTCCGCCACCAGCGGCGGCACCCGCTTGATGGTGAAGTTGAAGATGCCCGCACCGTCCATTTCCAACGCCAGGTGGCGCGGATCGGCGGGATGGCGGTCGCGGAAAGCGCCGCCACGGATGATCAGTCCTTCCCTCCCGCTGCCATCGGTATGCAGGCAGAAGGCCGCCTCGTCGTCGCCCGCCTCGAGCGCCGTGGCCGAACCGGCATCGCCGAACAGCAGCGTGGTGGCATGGTCGTCGGGGTCGGTGAAGCGACTGGGCGTCTCGCCGTGCAGCATGAGGATGCGCTGGTGCCCGCCCGCCTTCAGCATGCTGGCGGCCACGTACAGTCCATAGGGATAGCCGGAGCAGCCCAGCCCCAGGTCGAAGGCGGCGCAGGTATCCGGCAAACCAAGCCACGCGTGCATCACGCACGCCGTCGAGGGAAGGAAGTAATCCGGCGACTGGGTGACGAACACGAGCCCGGTGACGGATTCCCGCGCCCATCCCAGGCGGTCCAGCAATCGCTCCGCCGCGTCGCGGCACAGGTCCGCTGCAGTGTTGCCCTCGTCCACCACGTGGCGCTGGCGGACGCCGGCCATGGAGACGACCTTGCGGACCTCGTCCGTACCGTAGCGCTCCCCCTCGGCAAGATTGTCGATCCGGCGGCCCGGCACGCACGTGCTCACGCCCGCGATGCGGATACCCGGGATACGTGCCTGCGCCACTCGCTGCCCCCTGCTCGGCCGTACGGCACGATGCCGCACGCCTCCTGTTTCCGCGAATAACGCTTTATGTGAGATCAACCGGACGGCATCGGGCGCAAAAAAAGGCCCGGCACTGGGCCGGGCCTTCCTGCACCTCGCCTGCCGGGATCAGGCCGCGACGGTCTTCGCCACGTCCTGGTACTCCTCGATCTGGTCGAAGTTCATGTAGCGGTAGATCTCGGCGCCCTTCTCGTTGATCACGCCGATATCGGCCATGTATTCGGCCTTGGACGGGATCTTGCCCAGGCGCGAGCAGATGGCGGCCAGCTCGGCCGAACCCAGGAACACGTTGGAATTGCGGCCCAGGCGGTTCGGGAAGTTGCGGGTCGAGGTGGAGAACACCGTCGCACCCTCGCGCACCTGCGCCTGGTTCCCCATGCACAGCGAGCAGCCCGGCATTTCCATGCGCGCGCCGGCGGTACCGAACGTACCGTAGTGGCCTTCCTTGGTCAGCTCGGACGCGTCCATCTTGGTCGGCGGCGCGACCCACAGGCGGGTCGGGATGTCGCGCTTGCCTTCCAGCAGCTTGGCGGCCGCACGGAAGTGGCCGATGTTGGTCATGCACGAACCGATGAAGACCTCGTCGATCTTGGTGCCGGCTACGTCGGACAGCGTCTTCACGTCGTCCGGATCGTTCGGGCACGCCAGCAGCGGCTCGTGCACCTCGGCCAGGTCGATCTCGATGACGGCGGCGTACTCGGCGTCGGCATCCGGCTCCAGCAGCTGCGGATCGGCCAGCCACTCCTCCATCTTCTTGATGCGACGGGACAGCGAACGGGCGTCGGCATAGCCTTCGGCGATCATCCACTTCAGCAGCGTGATGTTGCTGGTGAGGTACTCGATGATCGGTTCCTTGTTCAGGCGCACCGTGCAGCCGGCGGCCGAACGTTCGGCCGAGGCGTCGGAAAGCTCGAACGCCTGTTCCACCTTCAGATCCGGCAGGCCCTCGATCTCGAGGATGCGGCCGGAGAAGATGTTCTTCTTGCCCTGCTTGGCGACCGTCAGCAGGCCGGCCTTGATGGCGTAGTACGGGATGGCGTTGACCAGGTCACGCAGGGTGACGCCGGGTTGCATCTCGCCCTTGAAGCGCACCAGCACCGACTCCGGCATGTCCAGCGGCATCACGCCGGTGGCCGCGGCGAACGCGACCAAGCCCGAGCCCGCCGGGAACGAAATGCCGACCGGGAAACGCGTGTGCGAATCGCCGCCGGTGCCGACGGTGTCGGGCATCAGCATGCGGTTGAGCCAGCTGTGGATCACGCCGTCGCCGGGGCGCAGCGAGATGCCGCCACGGGTGGAGATGAACTCGGGCAGCGTGTGGTGCGTCTTGACGTCGACCGGCTTCGGGTACGCCGCGGTGTGGCAGAACGACTGCATCACCAGGTCGGCGGAGAAGCCCAGGCACGCCAGGTCCTTCAGCTCGTCGCGGGTCATCGGGCCGGTGGTGTCCTGCGAGCCGACCGAGGTCATCTTCGGTTCGCAATACGCGCCCGGACGCACGCCCTGGCCTTCCGGCAGGCCGCAGGCGCGGCCGACCATCTTCTGCGCCAGCGAGAAGCCCTTGCCGCTGTCGGCCGGCTGCTGCGGCTGGCGGAACAGGTCCGTCGCCGGCAGCTTCAGCGCTTCGCGCGCCTTCGCGGTCAGGCCGCGGCCGATGATCAGCGGGATGCGGCCACCGGCGCGCACTTCGTCGAACAGCACGTCGGACTTCACCTGGAACTCGGTGATCACCTCGCCGTTCTTCAGCGCCTTGCCGTCGTAGGGACGCAGTTCCACCACGTCGCCGTGGTTCATCTGCGACACGTCGAGCTCGATAGGCAGCGCGCCGGCGTCTTCCATCGTGTTGTAGAAGATCGGGGCGATCTTGCTGCCCAGGCAGACGCCGCCGAAGCGCTTGTTCGGAATGAACGGGATGTCCTCGCCGGTGAACCACAGCACGCTGTTGGTCGCCGACTTGCGCGAGGAGCCGGTGCCGACCACGTCGCCGACGTAGGCCACGAGATGCCCCTTGTCCTTCAGCGACAGGATTTCCTGGATCGGGCCGCGCTTGCCGTCTTCTTCCGGCACGAACGGCGCGTCGGGACGCTTGTTCTTCAGCATCGCCAGCGCGTGCAGCGGGATGTCCGGGCGCGTGGTCGCGTCCGGCGCCGGCGACAGGTCGTCGGTATTGGTTTCGCCCGGCACCTTGAACACGGTGACGGTCAGGCTCTGCGGCACTTCCGGCTTGCTGGTGAACCACTCGGCATCGGCCCAGCTCTGCAGCACGGCCTGCGCGTGGGCGTTGCCGGCCTCGGCCTTTTCCTGCACGTCATGGAAGCTGTCGAACATCAGCAGCGTGTGCTTCAGCCCTTCGGCGGCGGTGGCGCCCAGGTCGGCGCTGTCGAGCAGTTCGATCAGCGGATGGATGTTGTAGCCGCCCAGCATGGTGCCCAGCAGTTCGGTGGCGCGCTTCGGGGACAACAGCGCGGTCTTCTCGGTGCCGAACGCGACGGCGGCCAGGTAGGACGCCTTGACCTTGGCGGCGTCGTCCACGCCGGCCGGCACGCGATGCGTGATGAGGTCGACCAGGAACGCTTCCTCGCCGGCCGGCGGGTTCTTCAGCAGCTCGATGACCTCGGCCGTCTGCTGGGCCGACAACGGCAGCGGCGGGATGCCCAGCGCGGCGCGCTCGGCTACGTGGTGGCGATAGGCTTCCAACATGGGTGGCTCCGGTCGTTCGGTGGTGCGGTGGAATGGGAAAACGGGGTGATGCTTATTCGTTCGCGGGCACGATCAGTTTCAGGCCCTTGAAGTAATCGCGGTGGAAGGCGGTGTCGAACGTGATCAGGCCATCGCACTGCAGGAGCGCGTGCGCGCCGACCAGGAAATCGACGATCGGCCTGGCGTCGCCCTCGCGCTGGCGGTGCCGGCGCTGCATCTCGCCCGCACGCAGCGCGGACTTGGCTTCGACGGGACTGAAGTGGACGCCCATCTCTTCCAGCGCGGCCAGCGCGTCGGCGCCGTTGCGCAGCGAGGCACAGAGTTGGGCCAGGGCGGCATCGCAGACCACCACGCGGCCGCTGCCCAGGCTCTGGCGCAGGCCGGCCTCGACGGCGTCCGCGCGCGGTCCGTCGGTCAACAGCTCGATCAGGACGGGAGCGTCGACGGCGATCATTCGCCGGCGGCACCCGGAGCGTTGTCGGCATCGAGGGCGAACTTGCCGCGCACGCGGGAAATCGCGTCATCGACGCTCTTCCGCAACACGATGCGGCTACCTTCCAGTTCGACCTTCAGCACGCTGCCCTTGGTCAGGCCCAAGGCATCGCGGACGGCCTTCGGCAGTGTGATCTGGCCGCGTTCTGCAACGGTGGCTTCCATGGCAGGCCCTCTTGAGTATGGAAGAATTATACATACTTTCTATGACATACCCCAGCCCGGAACCGCGTCATCCTCCCCTTCCCCTTGCTGCCAGATTCACCCTTGGTCGGGTCTCCGCCGTCTCAGTCTTGGCGGATAATCCGGGCAAGCATCGACAAGACGCCCGGGATCCGCGGCTTAAGCTGCTCCCGTCCCCCTTCCCCCAGCTACAGGAGCCTCCGCGATGAGTGATTCCTTCGCCACCCGCCGTTCCCTGGACGTCAACGGCACGTCTTACGCCTACTACAGCCTGCCGGCCCTGGCCGAACGACTGGATCCGAAGGGCGGTTTCGCCCGCCTGCCCTACTCCATGAAGATCCTGCTGGAGAACCTGCTGCGCTGCGAGGACGGCGTGACGGTGCTGCCGGAGCACATCCAGGCCGTCGCCGGCTGGGAGGCCGCGAAGGAACCGGACACCGAGATCGCCTTCATGCCGGCGCGCGTGGTGTTGCAGGACTTCACCGGCGTGCCCTGCGTGGTGGACCTGGCCGCGATGCGCGACGCCGTGGTCAAGCTCGGCGGCAGCCCGGACCAGATCAACCCGCTGATCCCGTCCGAGCTGGTGATCGACCACTCGGTGCAGGTGGACGTGTTCGGCAGCCCCGATGCGCTGGACCTCAACGGCAAGATCGAATTCGACCGCAACAGGGAGCGCTACGGCTTCCTGCGCTGGGGCCAGAAAGCGTTCGACAACTTCAAGGTCGTACCGCCGAACACCGGCATCGTCCACCAGGTGAACCTGGAGAACCTCGCCCGCGTGGTGATGACGGGCGAGAAGGATGGCCAGGCCATCGCTTATCCCGACACGGTGTTCGGCACCGACAGCCACACCACGATGATCAACGGCATCGGCGTGCTGGGCTGGGGCGTCGGCGGTATCGAAGCCGAGGCGGCGATGCTCGGCCAGCCCTCGTCGATGCTGATCCCGCAGGTGGTCGGCTTCAAGCTGACCGGCAAGCTGCCGGAAGGCGCCACCGCCACCGACCTGGTGCTGACCGTCACCCAGATGCTGCGCAAGCTGGGCGTGGTGGGCAAGTTCGTCGAGTTCTACGGCGACGGCCTGCAGCACCTGCCGCTGGCCGACCGCGCCACCATCGGCAACATGGCGCCGGAGTACGGCGCCACCTGCGGCATCTTCCCGGTCGACCACGAATCGCTGAACTACCTGCGGCTGTCCGGCCGCAGCAAAGCACAGATCGCCCTGGTCGAGGCCTACGCGAAGGCGCAGGGTCTGTGGCACACGCCCGACAGTCCGCACGCCGAGTACAGCGCCACGCTGCATCTGGACATGGGCGACGTGAAGCCGTCGCTGGCCGGCCCGAAGCGTCCGCAGGACCGCGTGCTGCTGCAGGACGTCAAGCAGAACTACCGCGACAACCTGGTGCCGTTCGTGGACGCGCGCCGCAAGCGCATCGACCTGGTGCAGGAAGACCGCCTGAAGAACGAAGGCGGTGGCGGCACCGCGGTCGGCGCGCACGCCGCGGCCCATGAATCCGCGCCCGACAGCGGCGTGGGCCCGACGCTCAAGGATGGTGCCGTGGTGATCGCCGCGATCACCTCCTGCACCAATACCTCCAACCCGGCGGTGATGCTCGGCGCCGGCCTGCTCGCCCGCAATGCCGCCGCCAAGGGGCTGAAGGCGCAACCGTGGGTGAAGACCTCGCTGGGCCCGGGTTCGCGCGTGGTCACCGACTATCTCGAGAAAGCCGGCGTGCTCGACGATCTGGAGAAGCTCGGCTTCTACGTGGTCGGCTACGGCTGCACCACCTGCATCGGCAACTCCGGCCCGCTGCCGGACGATGTCTCCGCAGCGATCGCCGCCGATGACCTGGTCGTCGCCTCGGTGCTGTCGGGCAACCGCAACTTCGAAGGCCGCGTGCATCCCGAAGTGAAGATGAACTACCTGGCCAGCCCGCCGCTGGTGGTCGCGTACGCCATCGCCGGCACCACCGACATCGACCTGACCACCGAGCCGCTGGGCACGGGCAGCGATGGCCAGCCGGTCTACCTGAAGGACATCTGGCCCAGCAACAAGGAAATCGGCGACTTCATCGCCAGGACCATCGGACCGGAGATGTTCGCCAAGAACTACGCCGACGTGTTCAAGGGCGATACGCGCTGGAACAAGATCGCCTCGCCCGACGGCGACCTGTATGCCTGGGACGGCGACTCGACCTACATCAAGAACCCGCCCTACTTCGACGGCATGTCGATGGACGTGGGCAGCATCGACGACGTGCACGGTGCGCGCGTGCTCGGCCTGTTCGGCGATTCCATCACCACCGACCACATCTCGCCGGCCGGCAACATCAAGATGGACTCGCCGACGGGCCGTTTCCTGATGTCGCGCGGCGTGCAGCCGGTGGACTTCAACAGCTACGGCAGCCGCCGCGGCAACGACGACGTCATGGTCCGCGGCACCTTCGCCAACATCCGCATCAAGAACCTGATGTTCGGCGGCGAGGAAGGCGGCAACACCCTGTACTTCGGCAGTACCCCGCCGGAGAAGATGTCCATCTACGATGCATCGATGAAGTACCAGGCCGACGGCGTGCCGCTGGTGGTGATCGCCGGCAAGGAGTACGGCACGGGCTCGTCGCGCGACTGGGCGGCCAAGGGCACCAATCTGCTCGGCGTGAAGGCCGTGATCGCCGAGAGCTTCGAGCGCATCCACCGCTCCAACCTGGTCGGCATGGGCGTGCTGCCGCTGCAGTTCAACGAGGGCGAGAACGCGCAGTCGCTGGGCCTGGACGGTTCGGAGACGCTCGATGTCACCGGCCTGCGGGATGGCGCCGCGAAGACCGCGACGGTCACCGCGCGCAGGACCGATGGAAAGACGATCGAGTTCCAGGCAAAAGTGCTGCTGCTCACCCCGAAGGAAGTCGAATACTTCAGGCACGGCGGCCTGCTGCACTACGTGCTCCGTCAGTTGGCGGCGCGTAAGGCGGCGTAGGGCGCGGCGCCCGCCCACCGGAGACAGTGGGCGGGCGCTCTCCTGTAGGAGCGACGTAAGGCGCGACCGGAAACTGGGCGCAAGCCGAACAGGAACAGCCAAGCGCTTTGCTGGTCTGATCCACTGTCCGCCAATCGTTTGAACCGGTTGGTCCTGCCTTGCGGTCGCGACTGACGTCGCTCCTACAAGGTGAAGGCTTGGTGCTATTGCGGCGAGTCGTTAGAGGTCACGCCCGCCGGCTTGCGTTGCTTCACATGGCGCTCCAGCCACTGGTCCTGCTCCCAGAGCAGATGAAGGATCGACTCCTTCGCCGCGTAGCCGTGGCTTTCCTTCGGCAGCAGCACCAGCCGCGCCGGTGCGCCGAAGCCCTTCAATGCATTCAAGTAGCGCTCGCTCTGCATCGTGAACGTACCGGAGTTGTTGTCCGCCTCGCCGTGCACCAGCAGCAGGGGCGTCTTCATCTTGTCCACGTGCATGAAGGGCGACATGCCGTTGTAGACCTCCGGCGCCTCCCAGTAATTGCGCTCTTCCTGCTGGAAGCCGAACGGCGTCAGCGTGCGGTTGTAGGCGCCGCTGCGCGCGATGCCGGCGGCGAACAGATCCGAGTGCGTCAGCAGGTTCGCCGTCATGAAGGCGCCATAGGAATGCCCGCCGACAGCGACGCGCGTGCGGTCGATGTAGCCCAGCGCATCGACGGCGTCGATCGCCGCCTTCGCATTCGCCACCAGTTGGGGGACGAAGGAGTCGTTCGGCTCCTCCTTGCCCTCGCCGACGATCGGGAAGGCGGCATCGTCGAGCACCGCGTAACCCCGGGTCACCCAATACACCGGCGAACCGTAGCTCGGGAAGATGAACTCGTTGGGGTTGGTGGTGTTCTGGCCCGCGCTGTCGCGGTCCTTGTACTCGGCCGGATAGGCCCACATCACCAGCGGCAGCTTCTGCGACTTCGCGGCACGGTCGTAGCCCGCCGGCAGGTAGAGCGTGCCGGTCAACGGCAGGCCGTCGGCACGCGCATAGGTCAGGACTTCCTTGTGAACGCCTTGCAGGCCCTTGAACGGGTTCTCGAAGCGCGTCACCGGTACCGGCGCGATGCGCTGCCTGAGATGGCGGATGTAGTAGTTCGGGAATTCGGTCGGCGATTCCAGCCGCACCAGCACGGTGCCCGCCGCAGGATCCAGCAGCGCCTGGATCGTTTCCTTCTGCCCGGTCAGCCGCGAGGTGTACACGCGCTCCTTCCTGCCGGTCGCCAGGTCCATGCGATCGATGAAGGGAAACTGGCCTTCCGGCGTGAAGCCCTCGCCGATCAGGTGCGCATGGCCTTCATCCAGCGCCAGCACCCGCTGGCCGGCGTCGTTGCGGCGGGTCTCGAACTCGCCCGGATCGCTGTACTGGTCCTGGTAGTTGCGGCTGGCCAGTTCGCGCAGCGGCGCACCGGCCTGCGAGGGATCGAACAGGTAGGTGCGCGTGTTGCGCGTGTTCCACCAGGCGTCGGTGACGATCGCATGGCGATCATCGCCCCACAGCACGCCCTGCACCCGATCGATGGTCTTGAACATCGACCGCGGCGGCGCCGTGAACGGTGCGTCCCAAGCGAAGGCTTCGTCGCGGAACGGTACCTCCACCGCCGGATCGCCCTTGTCCAGTGCCTCCGTCCACACCAGCGTCGCCGGCGTGTCCGCGCGCCACTCGATGTCGCGACGGCCCGCGCGTACCGCCATGAAGCCTTTCGGCAGGTTCTCGGCGAGCGGCGCGTCGACGACGGTCACCACCGGCTTGCCCGTGGCTTCCACGACCTCGGCGCTGAACGGGAAGCGGCCGTACGGCACGAGATACGAGAACGGTTTGCGCAGTGTGCGCAGCAGCACGTAGCGGCCATCCGGCGAAAACGATTCACCGATATACATACCGGCGCCGCGCCACAGCGTCGCGCGGCCGTTCAGCGGCACGCGATGGAGTTCGGACGTCGCCAGGACGCTGAAGTTCGCTTCGTCCTGCGGATTCTTCAGCAGGTCCTGGTAAGTGCGGTTCTGGGCCTTGCTGCCATCGCTGACGGACACGGTGGGCCCGGTGGGCACCTGGCGCGACGTGTCGATCAGCGCCGGGCGCAGCACCGGCAGCATGCGGACCAGCAACGCCTGGTTGTCGCGGAACCAAGTCAGCGGATTGCCCACATTGCCGTTCGCGCGCGCCTCGGTCAGGCGCGTGGCGCGCGCGGAGGCCAGATCCAGCACCCAGACTTCCACGCCGGTGCGCGCGGTATGGGTGAATGCGATCCGGCTTTCGTCCGGCGACCAGGTGAAGTTGGCCAACCGCGGCGATGCCGGCAGGCCGGTCACCTGACGTGCCGCGCCTCCAGCGAGCTCCTGGATCTGCAGGTTGTTGAAATAGGTGGCCGTGCTGGCGATGTTGGTGCGCGGATTGACCCGCAGGCCGCCCAGCCGCAGTTCCTCGTCGGATAGCTCCGCCAACGACTTGAACGCATCCCGATAGAACAGCACCAGTCGCGTCTTGCGGCTGTCGGCCACCACGCTGGGCGGTCGCTGCACATCCGCCAGTTGCAGGATGTCTGCGGGCGGCGTCTGGTAGGGCAGCGCGTCCTGCGCAACGACATTGCCGGCGGCCAGCCACAGGCACGCCAGGATCTTCCAGCGAATCGACATGGATGTTTTCCCCTGTTGTAGGGCTCGATGATCCCGTCCCCGTCGCGCCAGGGCAAGTCGATGCATTGCCGGTTGCGCGCCTTCCTTGCGTTGCGGGTATCGAAGGCCTCTTTCCGGAGGCCATGGGGAGACCGGCGTTGAATACACCGCTTCCGCGCGCATCCACGTGGTGCGCCAGCCTCTGCATCGGCCTGCTCACTACCACGAGTGCCGCCGCCGGTGCGGAACCACCGGCCAAGATCGCCGAGCAATTCGTCGCCGGCAAACAAGCCGGCCACATGGAAAGCTACGAAGCCACCGAGGCTGTCGCGGCCGATCTCGACAGCGATGGACAGGACGAAATCGTCGTGCTGTGGACGATGTACGGTCCCACCTACTCGGACCACGGCGTCGCCGTACTGGCCAGGCGAGGAACCCGCTACGCGGCGGCGGGCGAAACGCAGGAGCCGTTGGGCATGGTGGACACCATGACCGTGGCGGACGGCGTCATCCAGCTCACGACGAAATGGCCCGGCCCCAACGACGCCCGCTGCTGTCCCAGCGTGGCGAAGACGTTGCGCTATCGCTGGACGCTGGGAAAGCTCACGCCGGTGAAGTGATCACTGCCCGCGCTCCCATCGCGCGTGATACACACGCCAGTCGCCATCCTCGCGCCGCCATGCGGTCGTCACGCGGTAGGTACCCGCCTGGTCGGGCAAGAGGCGGCCGCTGCCCGATGTGAGCAGCACGTTGAATGCCAGTTCTGCATTCTCGCCATCCACCCTGAGGTCGAGCGGACCCGTGGTGGCGCCGATACGCGCATTCATCAGCGTGTGGGCACGGATCATGTTGTGCAACGCAGCACGATCTATGCCCGCCTCGCCGGTGAAATCCGCGCTGACGCCCGCGATGAAATCCCCTGCCTTGCCGGCTTCCACCGCCGCCTGCATCGCGTCGAACTGCTGCCGCAACTGCGCTTCGGGCGTATCGCCGGCACAGGCCGCCAGCGCCAGCATGCAGGTGATCAGCCATCCGCGTGCAATGAATCCGCTCTTCACCATCGAAACCTTCGCCTTTTCCATCCGGGACGGTATGCTCCCAGCAGGCGCCATGTCCGGCGTTTGCCCATTGAACGCCGCGAGGCGACCCGAAGACCCTGGGGAGGGAATGGAACGATGAGTCAGGAACGTCCGTGGTTCAAGAGCTATCCGCAAGGCGTGCCGCAGCAGGTGGACCTGGAGCAGTACCGCTCCATCGTGTCCGTCTTCGATGAGGCGATCGGCAAGTACCGCGACCGCCCCGCGTTCCGCAACTTCGGCAAGACCCTGACCTACGGCGAGATCGATACGCTCAGCCGGCAGTTCGCGGCATACCTGCTCGGCGAGCTGAAGCTGAAGAAAGGCGACCGCGTCGCCATCATGATGCCGAACTGCCTGCAGTACCCCATCGCGATCTTCGGTGTGCTGCGCGCCGGCCTGACGGTGGTCAACGTCAATCCGATGTATACCCCGCGCGAGTTGAAGCACCAGTTGGCCGACTCCGGCGCCAGCGTGCTGCTGGTGGTCGACAACTTCGGCAAGACCGCGCAGGAGGCGCTGGCCGGCACCCAGGTCAAGCAGGTGATCACCACCGCGCTGGGCGACATGGTCGGTTTTCCCAAGGGCGCCATCGTCAACTTCGTGCTGAAGTACGTGAAGAAGATGGTGCCGGACTACGACATTCCCGGCACCGTGCGCTTCCGGGATACGCTGACGCTGGGCCAGTTGCACACGCTGCCCGACGTCGACATCGATTCCGGCGACATCGCCTTCCTGCAGTACACCGGCGGCACCACCGGCGTGGCCAAGGGCGCGATGCTGACGCACCGCAACCTGGTGGCGAACATGCAGCAGGCCGGCGTGTGGGTCGGTACGGGCCTGGATTACGGCAACGAAGTCATCATCACCGCGCTGCCGCTGTACCACATCTTCGCGCTGACGGCGAACTGCCTGGTCTTCATGAAACTCGGCGGCCTGAACCACCTGATCACCAATCCGCGCGACATGCCGGGCTTCGTGAAGGAGCTGAAGGCCACGCGCTTCACCGCGATCACCGGCGTCAACACGCTGTTCAACGGACTGCTCAATACGCCGGGCTTCGACGAGGTGGATTTCTCCAACCTCAAGATGACGCTGGGCGGCGGCATGGCCGTGCAGCGCGCCGTCGCGGAAAAATGGAAGAAGGTCACCGGCGTGACGCTGGTCGAGGCTTACGGCCTGACCGAAACCTCGCCCGCCGCGTGCATCAATCCGATGGACCTTCACGACTACAACGGCGCCATCGGCCTGCCCGTACCGTCCACCGATGCCTGCCTGAAGGACGACGACGGCAATGTCGTGCCGGTCGGCGATGTCGGCGAGCTGTGCATCAAGGGGCCGCAGGTGATGAAAGGCTACTGGCAGCGTCCCGAGGAAACCGCCAACGTCATGGACGCCGACGGCTGGCTGCACACCGGCGACATGGCGAAGATGGACGAGAACGGCTTCTTCTACATCGTCGATCGCAAGAAGGACATGATCCTGGTGTCCGGCTTCAACGTGTACCCGAATGAAGTCGAGGATGTGATCGCCGGCCTGGACGGCGTGCTGGAAGTCGCCGCGATCGGCGTCCCGGACGACAAGTCGGGCGAAGCGGTGAAGGTCTTCATCGTGAAGAAGGATCCTGCCCTCACGGCCGAGCAGGTCAAAGCGTTCTGCCGCGACAACCTGACCGGTTACAAGCAGCCGCGCCACATCGAGTTCCGCACGGAGCTGCCGAAGACCAATGTCGGCAAGATCCTGCGCAAGGAGCTGCGGGAGCCCGCAAAAACCGCGTGAAGCCCTGTTCAGGGTTCAGGGAAAGGCCGGCCCAGCGCCGGCCTTTTTCTTTTGGTTCAGGACTTTAGGGCTCGATTCTAGACGTCTGTCACAAATATCGAGACTGGCGGCGGCTTGACGGCCGCCTCTTGCGCCAAGCGCGTGCGTGCACTGGATTTTAATTATTCGTTCAGGTGTAGGATCGGCGCGTGATGCCACCTGCGTCACATAAATCCGTCACCCGCTTCCCCTGCCGCGCGGGCAATACCCCTCCAAGGAGCTCTCCCATGAACAACGTCGAAAAACTGCAGCGCACCCGTGCCTTCCCGACCATCCGCGTCGAATCCGAACCCAGCGGCGATGCGCACTGGATGTACATGCATTCGGATGTCGCGCCGGGCGTGCGTCCCTGCTTCCGCAGCCAGATGCTCGACGACGTGCTGAGCTTCATGAATTCGATCACCCTGCGCGAATCCCAGCGCCAGCCGGGCAAGCTGCGCCACCTCGTCGTCGCTTCCGACGCGAACGCCTTCAATCTGGGCGGCGACCTGGAGCTGTTCTCGCAGCTGATCCGCGAGAACAACCGCGACCGCCTGCTGAGCTATGCGCGCCGTTGCATCGATGGCGTCCATCACCTGCACACCGGCCTGGGCGGCGACGTGCGCACCATTGCGCTGATCCAGGGCGATGCGCTGGGCGGCGGCCTCGAGATCGCGCTGTCGTGCCACACCATCGTGGCCGAGGAAGGCGTGGACATGGGCCTGCCGGAAGTGCTGTTCGGCCTGTTCCCGGGCATGGGCGCCTACTCGTTCCTGTGCAAGCGCGTGTCGCCGCAGGTCGCCGAGAAGATCATCCTCGAGGGCAACATCTACACCAGCGACGAACTGTACAAGCTGGGCGTGGTAGACGTGCTGGTACCGAAGGGTCAGGGCGCGGCCGCCGTGCAGACCATCATCGACAAGCAGCGCCGTTCGCCGCACGCGCACCTGGCACTGAATGCCTGCCGCAACCTCGCGCAGCCGGTCGGCTACGACGAACTGATGGGCATCACCGAAGTGTGGGTCGATACCGCCCTGACGCTCGGCGACAAGTCGCTGAAGATGATGGAGCGCATCGTCCGCGCGCAGGAAAAGCGGTCGATCCGCGCAGCCTGAAACACCCGCAAGCCCGCGGCAACGCAGGAACCACAGGGGAAATCAGGGGGTTGAAGCGCGCCAGGCGCCTTCAAGGGCGAGTCCGGATCACCGTACTCGCCTCGGACCCTGCGAAGAGATGGCGCCGCGGCTGCCGCCGCCATCCGCCCTTTTCCGCCGCGTCCGCTCCGAAGGCCGCGCCTCAGGAGGACGAGTTCTCGCTGCCCTTGCCGGCGGCATTGCGTACACGCTGACGCGCGTCCAGCGCGGCACGACCATGACTCAGGTGCGAATTCAGCGCCGCCAGGCGGTGCCGCCATTCGCGCGTGATCTGCCAGTCGGCCAGGCCCATCATCTCGCCCGCTGCCGCCGCCAGCTTCACCAGGCCGAGATTGCTCGCCACGCCTTTCAGCGCATGCGCGTGCTCGCGCAGATGTTCGCCATCGCCGCGCTCCATCGCGTGCGCCATGGCGCCGATGCATCCGTCCGCGTCGTTGAGGCACTGCTCGATGAACTCGCGCTCGAAGGCTTCACCCATGCCGAGCGCGGTCAGTTCGTCCAGCACGCTGACATCGAGCACGCCGTCGGACACATCCGCACGCGGCGGCGCCAGCGACGCCGCCGTGGCGGTGACACGGCCCGACGTCGCGATGTCGGCCAGCGCATCCAGCAGGCGGGTCGCGACGACCGGCTTGGCCAGGAAGGCGCGCGCGCCGGCCTGTTCGCAGCGCTGGATGGACTCGGGAGTGACGTCGGCGCTGAGGATCAGCACCGGTGTACGACTGCCGCTGCCCGCTTCCATCACGCGCAACTGCTTCAGCAGATCGAGGCCGCTCAGGCCGGGCATGTGCAAGTCGCAGATGACCGCGTCGTAGGAGGCCGACTCCAGCGCATCGAGGACTTCCTCGCCGCCGTTGACACAGGTGATGCGATGGCCCGCCTTCTGCAGCAGACGCTGCACGACCATGCGGTTCGCCTCGTGGTCGTCCGCCACCAGGATCTGCATGCTGCGCACGCGCGCGCGGTGGCGCAGGAACGGATCGGAGAACGCGATGATGTTCTCGGCGCTCGAGGTGTCGGGTTCTTCCTGCAGCCATTCGGCGTGGCCGTGCACCGCCGGCACCATGACGCGCTCGGGCACCACCTCGAAAGGCAGTTCCACCCAGAAGCAGCTGCCGCGCTGCTCGTGGCTTTCGAAGCCGATGGTGCCGCCCATCGCTTCGGTCAGGCCTTTGGCGATCGTCGTGCCCAAGCCGGTGCCGCCGTAGCGGCGCGACAGGCTGACGTCGGCCTGCTCGAAGGCCTCGAACAGGCGCTCGCGCAGCGCGACCGGAACGCCGATGCCGGTGTCGGTCACCGTGAAGCGCAGGCGCACGCGTCCTTCGTCGACCTGCGTGGGCGCGACCACCATGCGCACTTCGCCTTCGTTGGTGAACTTCACCGCGTTGCCGGCGAGGTTCAGCAGTACCTGGCGCAGGTGGCCGGCATCGCCGCGCAGCTTGAGCGGAATGGCGTCGTCGACCACGCCTTCGTAGCGGACCTGCTTGCCGCGTGCCTGCGGCATCAGGATCAGGCCGATGCTGTCGACCAGTTCGCGCGGCGAGAACTCCACCACGTTGAGCTTGACCTTGCCCGCCTCGATCGCGGAGATGTCCAGCACGTCCTCGACCAGGCCCAGCAATGTGCGGGTGGACGCCTGGATGGTGGACAGGCATTCGCGCTGTTCGGCATCCAGCCGCGTGGTCGCGAGCAGTTCGGACATGCCGGCCAGCCCGTTCAGCGGCGTGCGGAACTCGTGGCTCATGTTGGCCAGGAAGCGGCTCTTGGCCTCGTTCGCGCGGCGTGCCTCGTCGGTCGCGCGGGTGAGGTCGCGCAACAGGCCTGACAAGTACATCGGCACGGCGATCAGGCCGAGCACCAGGCCCACGCCCAGGGTCAGGTTGGCGCGCCAGTAGTCGTTCATCGCGACGACGGTCGCGAACGCCGTGCTCGCCATCGCCACCGCCACCACCAGGTAACGGTTGCCATAGCGCAGGCCGTTGCCGACGGTGATCCACATCAGCACGACGTAGGCCCACGACAGTGGTTCGCCCATACCGTTCATCGCCGCTGCGAGCAGGCCGTAATCCGCGATCATGCCCAGCGCGCGACGCGCATGCGACTTGCCCGGCTGCACCAGCAGCCACGCGAAGATGCCCAGGCTGTTGACCAGGCCCGAGGTGATGATCGTGAGCACGATGGCGTATTCGCCGGACGGCAGCGCCGCGCGCGAGGACGGCAGCAGTGCGTAGGCGAGGATGATCGAGATCAGCGCGACGCGGATCAGCGCCTGGCCGTGTTCACTGTCGCCGCGATGCGCCAGGCGGGCCTTCATCCAGCCGATGGGATTGGTCATGGCTCACTCCATCCCTGGACGGCTCTGCACCGTCGAGTAGCGTTGGCAGATGTCGTCAAGCCGCGCCCGCCCACGGATCAGCGCGTCGACACATGCGGGATCGAACAGGCGACCGCGCTGCGCGTACAGATAGGCCAGTGCCGCGTCCTTGTCCCAGGCCTTCTTGTACGGCCGCGGCGAGATCAAGGCATCGAACACGTCCGCAACCGCCACTATCCTCGCTTCCAACGGGATCTGCTCGCCGACGAGGCCATCGGGGTAGCCACTGCCGTCGTAGCGCTCGTGGTGGCGCAGCGCGATCAGTGCGCCGGTCTGGATGAAGCGGTTCTGGCTGCCGGACAGCAACTGGTGGCCGATCTTCGGGTGGCGGCGCATGACCTCGGTTTCGTCGGCGGTCAGCGGGCCGGCCTTCATCAGCACCGAATCGGGGATCGCGATCTTGCCCATGTCGTGCAGCGGCGCGGCCATCTCGATGGTGCGCACCTCGTCTTCGGGCAATCCCAGCTGTTCGGCGATCAGGCCGGCGACATGGGCCATGCGTTCCAGATAGGCACTGGTGCCGCTGTCGCGGTACTCGATGGCGCGCGCCAGGCGCGACAGTGTCTCGCGCTCGCGCTCCTCGACCTCGTGCATGCTCGACAGCAGCCGCTGCTCCAGCGACAGGGCGCGCTGCTTGACGTTCTCGGACTGCTGGCGCAATTGCAGCAGGTTGCGGCAGCGGGCGCGCAGTTCGCGCGGGCGCACCGGCTTGACCAGGAAATCGATGACGCCGGCTTCAAGCGCCGCTTGGCGGATGGGCTCGTCGCCGACCACGGTGATCAGGATGATGGCGATGTCGCGATGCATCGGCAGCCGGCGGAAGCGGCGGGCGAACTCCAGTCCATCCATGCCCGGCATGCGGTAGTCCAGCAGCAGCAGGTCGGTGCGGTTCTTCTCGCACCATTCCAGGGCTGCCTGCGGATCGCCGAAATCGTGGACGGCCAGCTCGGACGCGATGTCCTCGATGACATGGCGCAGCATCGTGCGCGCGGACGTCTGATCGTCGACGATGACGATGTTCAAAGCGTTGCCCACCCCTTGTGGCCACGTGATGTGGCTATCGGGCAAGGATACTCCGGCAGCGCTCGCATCCAACATGTCGTCAGTCCTGTTCGGCGGCACGGTCCCGGGCGGGGTCCGCGATCCACGAAGGGAACCGATGCGAATCCCGGGGCCCCCTCCCCTGATCTCTATCGGCGCGGACGGCGGAAAATTGACCGTCCTGCGCGTGAAACCACGCAGGAAGCGTGCCAGCCGCCTCAAGGGCCTGTCGGGACTCAGCAAATTGACCTCCTTCACGGGTTTACGGCCGTACCGCGCTGTCCGTGGCGCGCCGTTCGCCGGAAAAAGGCCGCCGGACGGCTACCTTTCCTACAGCATTGGACCCGTCGCGTCATCCAGACGGGTGCGTATTCTGCCCCTGCGCGTCACTTCATTGACGCGCATCACGCGGCGCTCAGGCCTGACTTTCAGGGCGCATGTAAGGGAACAGCAGCACGTCGCGGATCGAATCGGAGCCGGTCAGCAACATGACCAGGCGGTCGATGCCGATGCCCAGACCGCCGGTCGGCGGCAGTCCCACCTCGAGGGCCCGGATGTAGTCGGCATCGAAATGCATGGCTTCGTCGTCGCCCCCCTCCTTGGCCTGCACCTGGGCCATGAAGCGCGCCGCCTGGTCCTCCGGATCGTTCAGCTCGGAGAAGCCGTTGGCGATCTCCTTTCCGTTGATGAACAGCTCGAAACGGTCCGTGTAACCGGGCTGCTCGTCGTTGGCCCGGGCCAGCGGCGAGACCTCGACCGGATGGTCGGTGATGAAGGTCGGCTGCACCAGGGTGTGCTCGACCGTCTTCTCGAAGATCTCCAGCAGCAGCCTGCCCCACCCGTACGAGGGCTTCACATGGATCTTCAGGCGCTCGCAGTGGCGTACCAGCGCGTCGCGGTCGGTGCAGTCGGCGGCGCTGATCTCGGGGTTGTGATGGCGGACCGCCTCGTCCATGCGCCAGCGGCGGAAGGCCGGCTCCAGGTCGATGTCCTGACCGTCCCAGGCTACCTGCCCGGTGCCCAGGACCTCGTGTGCAACGTCGCGGATGACGCCTTCGGTCAGGTCCATGATCTCGGTATACGTGGCATAGGCCTCGTACAGTTCGAGCATGGTGAATTCGGGGTTGTGGCGGGTGCTGACGCCTTCGTTGCGGAAGTTGCGGTTGATCTCGTACACCCGCTCCAGCCCGCCGACCACCAGGCGCTTCAGGTACAGCTCCGGCGCCACGCGCAGGTACAGGTCCAGGTCCAGCGCGTTGTGATGGGTGGTGAACGGCTTGGCCGCCGCGCCACCGGGGATGTAATGCATCATCGGCGTCTCGACCTCCAGGAAGCGCCGGCTGTCCAGCCATTCGCGGATCGCACGGATGATGCGCGAGCGCTTGATGAAGACAGCCCGGGCCTCCGGCGAGACGATCAGGTCGACGTATCGCTGGCGGTACCGCTGCTCCACGTCCGACAGGCCGTGCCACTTGTCCGGCAGCGGGCGCAGCGACTTGGTCAGCAGGCGCAGCGCGTCCGCCTTCACCGACAGCTCGCCGGTGCGGGTGCGGGTCAAGGCGCCTTCGACGCCGACGATGTCGCCGATATCCCAGCCCTTGAAGGCGTCATAGGTCTCGCCCAGGGTATTGGACTGCAGGAACAGCTGGATGCGGCCGGACTCGTCCTGGATCTGCACGAAGCTGGCCTTGCCCATCACGCGCTTGGCCATCAGGCGTCCGGCCAGCTTCACCTGCCGGCCACTGCCTTCCAGTGCTTCCGCGGACCACAGCTCGGCGTCCTCGTACTGCGTCTGCAGGTCGCCCGCGTAGTCGGTACGGCGGAAATCGTTGGGAAACGCGATGCCGTGGCCGCGCAGCGCGGTCAGTTTGGCGCGACGCTCGGCGATGAGGCTGTTCTCGTCGGCGGGAGGCGTGGCGCTGGTCTGGTCGGTCATGGCGTCGGGGGAGGAATGAGTGGGGAGGGGTGAGAAGTGAGAGGAGCAGGAATGCGGGAGCGGAGTGCGGTTGGCGCTCACTCCTCGCTCCTCATCCACTCACTCCTGCTTTCAGGCGTCGATACGTTTGGCGCCGGCTTCCAGGCCGGACTTCAGGCTGGCTTCGACGAACTCGTCCAGGTCGCCGTCCAGCACCTTCTGGGTGTCCGAACGCTCCACGCCGGTGCGCAGGTCCTTGATGCGGCTCTGGTCCAGCACGTAGTTGCGGATCTGGCTGCCCCAGCCGATGTCGGACTTCGTGGCTTCCACCGCATCGCGTTCGGCATTGCGCTTCTGGATTTCCAGCTTGTACAGCTTGGCGGCCAGCATCTTCATCGCGTTGTCGCGGTTCTGGTGCTGGCTGCGGCCGGTCTGGCAGGCCACGACGATCCCGGTCGGCACGTGGGTGATGCGCACCGCCGACTCGGTCTTGTTGACGTGCTGGCCGCCGGCACCGGACGAGCGGTACACGTCGGTCTTCAGGTCGGCCGGATTGATGTCGATGTCGATGTTGTCGTCGACTTCCGGCGACACGAACACCGAGGTGAAGCTGGTGTGGCGGCGGTTGTCCGAGTCGAACGGCGACTTGCGCACCAGCCGGTGCACGCCGGTCTCGGTCTTCAGCCAGCCGTAGGCGAAGTCGCCTTCCACCCGCAGCGTGGCCGACTTGATGCCGGCGACATCGCCGCCGCTGGCTTCCATCAGTTCGGTCTTCCAGCCGCGCGACTCGCACCAGCGCAGGTACATGCGCAGCAGGATTTCGGCCCAGTCCTGCGCCTCGGTGCCGCCGGCGCCAGCCTGGATGTCGACGAAGGCGTTGGCGCTGTCCATCTTGCCGGAGAACATGCGCTGGAACTCCAGCTTGTCCACGCGCACGGCATAGCGCTCGACATCGGCCACCACGGCCTGCGCGGTGTCCTCGTCGTTCTCCATTTCCGCCAGTTCCAGCAGTTCGCCGGCGCCGGCCAGGCCCTCCTCGATCTCGCGGATGCCGTTGACCGTCTTGTCGAGCAGCGAACGCTCACGGCCGAGCTGCTGGGCGTACTCGGCGTTGTTCCAGATGTCCGGGCTTTCGAGCTCGCGGTTTACTTCTTCCAGGCGCTCGCGCTTGGCATCGTAGTCAAAGATACCCCCGGAGCGAGGCCAGCCTGTCCTGCAGGTCGGCGATGCGCTGGCGGATGGGGTTGAGCTCGATCATGGGTCGTGGGACGGGGATGGAATCGGTCGGCAAGGATACCAGAGGCGCGCGGGCCGCCGTGGCGCGCGCCTCCCGCATGGAACAGGACTTGCATCGCTGTCGGGGCGTCCTCCCGAGAGCCGTCCGCTCACGCCGACTCCCGCCGCTGCCCTGCCCCTTCCGCTGCTGCCATGGCTGCTCGGCCTCGCGCTGCTGCTTGGCCTGCCCTCCTCGCGCGCCCAGGGCGCGCAGCCGGCCGTCCATGACCGTGCCAGCGAAGTGAAGCGCTGCCTGCAGCTGCGCCGCGACGCGCCGCCCGTGGCGGTGGCGCTGGCCGAATCGCTGCTGCGCGAGCCGGACCTGGCGATCGAGGACGAAGTGAAGATCTTCAGCTGCCTTGGCATCGCGTCGGGGCTCGCGGGCGACAAGGCACGCGCCATGGAAGCCGGCACGCAGATGGAGCGGCGCGTGGAGGAACACCCGTCGCTGCCCGTGGAGTTCCGTGCGCGCGCCTACTCGCAGGCCGGGTCCATCTTCCACGGCGCCGGCCAGATCCACCGGGCCGAAGCGGCCTATCTGCGCGCGCAGGACCTGGCCGCCACGTTGCCGGCCGACGAAGCGGCCCTGTTCCAGGCCACCACGTTGACCAACATAGGCCTGATCCATGCGGACTACCTGGACTCGCCGGAGATCGCCGACGGCTACTACCGCAAGGCGCTGGCCGCCGCCGGTTCGGTCGGCCTGGAAGATCCGCTGATCCTGCACAACCACGCCCTCAACCTGGTCAGGCTGGGACGCACCGACGAAGCCATGGCGGTGATCGACGACGGCGAAGCGGTCGCCCAGCGCAAGCAGGCGCAGGCGGTGGCGGATCGCCTGCGTGCCGAGCGCGCGGGCCTGTGGATCGCGCAAGGCCGCCTCGCACAGGCCCGTCCGTTGCTCGATGCCGCCATCCAGGCTCAGGAAAACAGCGCCGACAAGCCGGGCCTGGCCGGCTCGCTGGCCAAGCGCTCGACGCTGCAGCGCCTCTCCGGCGACTACGCGGGCGCGCTGGCGACCGCCAGGCGCGCCTGGTCGAACGTGGATGGCGCCCCGCAGCCGCAGAAGCAGCGCGAAGTGCTTCGCGCCTGGATGGCCGCGCACGCCGCCCTCGGCCAGGCGGACGAAGCCCTGGGAGTCGGCGCACGCCTGCATGCGTTGGAGATGCAGACGCTGAAGGAGCAACGGCTGGAGCTGCTGGCCGACCTGCAGGCGCGCAGCGAGAGCGCCGCCGCACAGCGCGAGCTGGAAGCCATGCGCCACCAGGCGCAGATCCGCGTGCTCAGCGACGAGAAATCGACGCTGCAGCGCCGTGCCGGCGTCATCGTGCTGGTGCTGCTGGTGCTGGCGGGCGTGGGCTTCGGTCTGCTGCAGCGCCGGAAGAACCGGCAACTGCGCAAGGTCAGCGCCACCGACTCCCTGACCGGCCTGCGCAACCGGCGGGCGGCGACCGAAGCACTGAAGGCGTTGTCGCTGCAGCGTCCGGCCGCCGGCACGCGTCATGTGCTGTTCCTGATCGACATCGACCACTTCAAGAAGGTCAACGACGGCTTCGGCCATCACGCCGGCGACCAGGTATTGATCGCGCTGGCGCGCCGCCTGCGCGAGATCGGCCGCGCCGATGACGTCATCGCCCGCTGGGGCGGCGAAGAATTCCTGATGGCCTGTGCCGACCTGACCGAGGCGCAGGCCTGCACCGTCGCCGCGCGCCTGCATGGAGCGCTGTGCGAAGTACATGAGCTGGCGCCCCGCCAGCGCTGGCCGTTGACGGTATCGCTGGGTTACGCGCCGTTCCCGTTCTTCGACAACGCCGCCGGCGGCTGGGACTACGCCCTGCGGATGGCCGATCGCGCGCTGTACGCCGCAAAGGACCGCCGCAATGCCTGGGCCGGCCTGTGGGGGCGTGCGTTGCCCGCCGGCGTTACGTTGCAGGCGCTGCTGGAGGCCCCCGAAGAGGCGGTCCGCAATGGCGCAATCGAACTGGTCGCCAGCTACGCGGTCGAGCGCCTGCCGGAGGTTCCGGCGACGCGCGCAGCCTAGGGCGCGTCCACGCCGGTGCGCTGGCGCAGTTCCTGCCGGTAACGACGGCTGCAGGGCAACGCGCTGCCGTCCCTCAGGTGCACGCGCGCGTCACCGGTGTCCAGCGGCTCGATGGACGCCACCTGTTCCAGGCTGACGATGTAGCTGCGGTGGATGCGGACGAACCGGCGAGGATCCAGGCGCGCCTCGATGCCCGCGATGGTGCTGCGCAACGGATAGTCGTGGCCACGGACGCGCAGATTGACGTAGTTGCCGGCGGCCTGCATCCACTCGATGTCGTTCGCGGCCACCAGGAATTCCCGCCCGAGCTTGCGGATGAGGAAGCGCTCCGGCCTGTCCACGGACTCCAGCGGCGGACCTTCGTCCGGTTCGGTGAGCAGGCTGGCTTCACCCTGCCAGCGGCGGAGCAGAAGGCGGTAGGCCTCCATGGTCAGCACGATATAGGCGAAGCTGCGGACGTCCTTCAGGTACTCGTAGAACAGCTCGCGTGGCCACGGCCCGAAATCGTAGGTCATGCCCTGGGTACGGTAGGCCAGCATCCGCAACGCGACCATGCCGACCACGTGCACGAGGCAGACGACGACGCTCGCCGCCGCATAACGCGCCATCTGCCGACGCCATTCGCCCCACTGGAAAGGATACCGGCGGGTGAACCACGCCATCGCCGGCAGCACGACCAGCAGCCACATGACCGCGCTGCTGGCCTCCCATACGGCAGGCTCCCAGGACTGCACGCCCGACTCTCCCCGCCGGAGGTCCATCAGCGTGGTGATGCTGTTGGCGATGCAGTTGGCCCCGATCAGCGCTACCCAGAAGCCGATTTCGACCCAGTGCCGCCAAGGCAGGTAGCGTTCGTAGGTCAGCGGGGCCTGTTCGTTCATGTACGCATTCTAGCCGTCGCTCCGCGCACGACCGTCCGCGATTCGTCCCTCGTCGACCCCCATCGGCCCCTGAGTGACCACCATGCATCCCTTCGCGATGGCCTCCGGGCTGCCGACCCGCGACCCTGAGCCTCCGCCACGCAGGAGACAAGCATGCAACGCCGTCATGATCTGGACTGGGTCCGTGTCTGCGCCTTCGGGCTGCTGGTGCTGTACCACGTCGGCATGTATTACGTGACCTGGGACTGGCACGTGAAGAGTCCGGCCGCGAACGATGCGCTGGAGCCTTTCATGATGCTCAGCTCGCCGTGGCGGTTGTCGTTGCTGTTCCTGGTGTCCGGCGCGGCCACCGCCTTCCTGCTCGGCAAGGCGCAGCGGACCGCGGAGACGACGGGAACACCCCTGCGGTTCCTCGGCGGCCGCTCGTGGCGGCTGCTGGTGCCCCTGATCTTCGGCATGCTGGTGATCGTGCCCCCGCAGGCCTACTACGAAGTGGTGGAACAACTGCCGGGCGGCTATCACGAGGGGTATCTGGCGTTCTATGCGCGCTACCTGACCGCCTACGACGGCTTCTGCGACGCGGATGGCTGCCTCACGGTCCCGACCTGGAACCACCTCTGGTTCGTCGCCTACCTGTGGGTCTACACCGTGGCCCTGTGGCTGCTGTGGCGACTGGCGCCGCGCGTACTCGACGCCAGCCGCAACCGGCTCGCCACACTGCTGTCCGGCCTGGGCGTGCTGGTCTGGCCGTTCCTGTTCCTGGGTCTGGCCCGGGTGCTGCTGGTCGGCCGCTTCGAGCAGACCCATGCGCTGGTCGACGACTGGTACAACCACGCCCAGTACTTCGCCGTGTTCCTGTTCGGCTTTCTCGTCGCGCGCGCCGAGGGGGTATGGCAGGCGATCGACCGGCTGCGTTGGCCGGCCCTGCTGATCTGGCTCGCCAGCTGGGCGGGACTGATCGCCTACTTCACCCACTTTGCCGATAGCGATCCGCCGGACGCGCTGCGCATGGCGATGCGCCTGGCGTGGGCCCTGAACCAGTGGTGCGCGATCCTCGCCGTGCTCGGCTTCGCGTACCACTGGCGACCCGGCGACAGCCGCGCGCTGCGCTATCTGGTGCCGGCGGTCTTCCCGGTCTACATCCTCCACCAGACCGTCATCGTCGTGGTGGCGCACCACCTGAAGCCGCTGGCGATTCCGCCTCCGATCGAGGGCTCACTGCTCGTCGCGATTACGCTGGCCGCCTGCTTCGCCGGGTATGAGGCCGTCCGACGGGTGCGCTGGCTGCGACCCCTGTTCGGACTGAAGGGCAAGGAAGGCGCGGCATCCGGTCACCCGCCGTTGGCGAGCGAACCGCGCTGACGCGCGCTCAGTCCGCGGCCTGCCAATGGCGCAGCAGCAACTGGATGCCGCGACGGTCGCGCCAGTCGTCGGTATCCAGTTGGTAGGCGGCATGGATGCGTACAGGCGGCGGCGCGTCGTGCCAGCCGTTGAACTGGATGGCGCTCAGCGGCGTGGCGTGGCCCGTGGTACGGAGCGAAAACTTCAGGTGCTTCTCGCCGACCACGCGCCAGTCCAGCACGTCGAACACGCCGTCGAACACCGGCTCGGGGAAGCCCTGACCCCACGGCCCGGCGCCACGCAGCACGTCGGCGTGCGCACGGTCGAGCTCACCGGAAGCCAGTTCGCCATCGCTCAGCACTTCCTCGCGCAGCAGATCCTCGTCGAGCATCGCCTCCGCGTGCCGATGGAAGGCCGCACGGAACTGCGGCAGCGCGCACTCCTCCAGCGACAGGCCTGCGGCCATGGCGTGGCCGCCGAAGCGCTGGATGAGACCCGGATGCAGGGTATCGATCGCCGCCAGCGCATCGCGGATGTGGAAGCCCGGGATCGATCGCGCCGACCCGCGCAGCACCGAGCTGCCGGGTTCGGCCGGCGCGAACGCGATCACCGGCCGGTGCAGTCGCTCCTTGATCTTGGACGCGACCAGGCCAACCACGCCGGGATGCCATTCGGGATCGAACAGACAGGGCGCGAGCGGCACTGGAGCGCCCGCTCCGGTCTCGATGCGGGCAAGCGCGACGTGCGCCTCATCGACCATCTGCTGCTGCACGCCGCGCCGTTCGGCATTGATGCCGTCCAGCACGCGGGCCATCTCCTCGGCCTGGGTGGCGTCGTCGGTCAGCAGGCAGGCGATGCCGAGCGCCATGTCCTCCAGACGTCCGGCGGCATTGAGACGCGGTGCGACGGCGAAGCCGATGTCGGCGGCCGTCAGGCGCGCGCCGTCGCGCCCCGCCACGCGGATCAGCGCCTGCAGGCCGGCGCATCCCTGCCCCGCGCGCAAGCGGCGCAAGCCGGCGCCGACGAGGGCGCGGTTGTTCGCGTCCAACGGCACCAGGTCGGCGACAGTGCCGACGGCGACCAGGTCCAGCAGCGTGGACAGGTCGGGTTCTGGAGCCACCACCGCACCGCGTTCGCGCAGCACGCGGCGCAGTGCGAGCAGCACGTAGAACATCACGCCGACGCCGGCCAGCATCTTGCTGGGGAACGGATCGCCGCGCAGGTTCGGATTGACGATCACATCCGCCGGGGGCAACTGGTCGCCGGGCAGGTGGTGGTCGGTGACCAGGACCTGCCAGCCGCGCGCCTTCGCCGCCGCGATGCCGGCATGGCAGGCGATGCCGTGGTCCACCGTCACCAGCAGATCCGGTTGCAGCGCAGCGAGTTCGTCCACCAGCGACGGCGACAGGCCGTAGCCGTGGACCATGCGGTTGGGGACCGCCGGCGTGACCCGGCGGGCGCCCAGCAGGCACAGCCCACGCACGCCCACCGCGCAGGCGGTGGCGCCGTCGCAGTCGAAGTCGCCGACGATGACGATATGCCGGTCCTGCGCGATCGCATCGGCGAGCAGTGCGGTGGCGGCATCCAGCCCACCCAGCGAATCGGGAGGCAACAGGTGCGCGAGCCGCGGCTGTGCCTGGTCGATCGACAGCGCGCCGCGCGCCTCGTAGATGCGGCGCAGCAGCGGCGGCACGTTGTCCGGCCATTGCCCGTTCGCGGCGATGGCGCGGCGGCGGATCCGCGGTGACGACATCATGCCGGGACGTGGTCCGGGCGCACCGTATCCAGTCGTTGCAGGGGCGCGCGCCACAGGCGCCAGCGCTGTTCACGACGAAGGGAGAACAGCGCGCCGTCTTCGAAATCGAGGTTCAGCGCGTCGAGCTCGCGCTTGCGCAACGCTTCGAGCAAGGGACGCAGCGCGTCGCTGCCCAGCAGATCCAGGTTGCGCAGGTGGCGCAGGTCGATCAGCGCATCCACGCCGCCTTCGCCATTGGCATGCCCGGCCTCGACGCCGGCGACCTGGGCCAGCGACTGCAACAGCACGTCGTTGCCCTTCACCTGGCGGAAGCCGGTGCGTACGGCGTCCGGCAGCACGCCACCACCCCAGAACCACAGCGAGTTCACCGGCGGCTTGCCCTGCATCGCGCGCTGCGCGTTCCACGGATGGTTGTGCAGCAGCACCTGCGCCTCGCTGAGCAGGGCACGCCAGCGCCGACCCACATCGCCTTCGGGAAGATGGGCGAACAGATCGTCGCCCAGCACCTCGCTGGCAGGCGCGAATGCGGGCAACTTCGCCTCCACGGGAAGGCGCAGGTACCAGCGCGACGGGTTAGGCGCATCGATCAACATGCCGGCATCGCCGAACAGCGGCTTCAAGACCGGCAGCAGCTGCGCCGTGTCCTCATCGGTGAGCGCGAGCGCTTCGCCATAGGCCAGCATGCGGGCACCAGTCATGTCGGGCGATACGCGCGCCGGATCGGCGCGCAGCCAGGTGGCGCCGGCGGCGTCACGCGCATCGTGTTGCCGCGTCAGCGCGGCGACCGACCAATGGTCGGGTACCAGCTGGAACTGGCGCCGCAGCTGGGCTCGCTCGCCGGCGTCGCCCTGGCTGCGATCGGCGCGCCCGAGCGCCTTCGCGATATCGGGCGGCAGCACCTGCCCGACGAGGCGGGTGCGTGCGGGCAGCAGCAGCGTGGCCTGGGCCATCAGGGCCGTCAGTCGGCGTAAGAGACGCTGACGATTTCGTACTCGCGCTGGCCGGCTGGCGCATCGATGGTGACGCTGTCGCCCTCGTGCTTGCCGATCAGGGCACGGGCCAGCGGCGAGGAGATCGCGATCAGTCCGAGCTTGATGTCGGCCTCCAGGTCGCCGACGACCTGATAGCGCTTCTCTTCGTCGGTATCCACGTCGGCCAGCACCACCTTGGCGCCGAACACGATGCGCGAACCGGCATTTAGCTTGCTGACGTCGATGATCTCCGAATGCGACAGCTCGCCTTCCAGCTGCTTGATGCGGCCTTCGATGAAGCCCTGCTGCTCGCGCGCGGCGTGGTACTCGGCGTTTTCCTTGAGGTCGCCGTGCGCACGCGCTTCGGCGATGGCGGCGATCACTTCCGGACGCTTGACCGTCTTCAGCAGGTCCAGTTCCTGGCGCAGGCGCTGCGCGCCTTGCATGGTCAATGGGGCTCTCACCCTTGAAGCTCCTTGTGCAGTTCCTGCAACGCCAGCACCGGGCCCGTGCCGCGGTATTCCAGCGAATGCACCAGCGCCTTGGCGCCGGCGACGGTGGTTGAATAGGTGACGCGGTGCTGCAGGGCCTCGCGCCGGATCGAGAAGGAGTCGGCGATCGCCTGGCGTCCTTCCGTGGTGTTGACGATATACACGATTTCGCCGTTCTTGATCAGGTCGACGACGTGCGGACGGCCTTCCAGCACCTTGTTGATCTGTTCGCAGGCGATGCCGTGCTCGCCCAGCCATGCGGCCGTGCCCGCCGTGGCCACGATGCTGTAGCCGCGGCCGACCAGTTCCTGGGCCACCGGCAGCACGCGCTTCTTGTCCGGGTCGCGCACCGAGATGAATACCTTGCCCACCGGCGGCGCCTTGATGCCGCCGGCCTCCTGCGCACGCGCCATCGCCGCGCCGAAGCTGCGGCCCACCCCCATCACCTCGCCGGTGGAGCGCATCTCCGGGCCGAGGATCGGATCCACGCCCTGGAACTTCGCGAACGGGAAGATCGCTTCCTTGACCGAGTAGTAGTCCGGCACGATCTCCTTCGTCGCGCCCTGCCCGGCCAGCGTCTTGCCGGCCATGCAGCGGGCCGCGATCTTGGCCAGCGGCATGCCGGTGGCCTTGGACACGAACGGCACGGTACGCGACGCGCGCGGATTCACTTCCAGCAGGTAGACGATGTCGTCGCTGCCGTCCTCGCTCGCCTGGATGGCGAACTGGGTGTTCATCAGACCGACGACCTTCAGCGCCTTGGCCAGCTCGACCACCTGGCGGCGCAGCTCGTCCTGCGTCTTCGCCGACAGCGAGTACGGCGGCAGCGAACACGAGGAGTCGCCGGAATGCACGCCCGCTTCCTCGATGTGTTCCATCACGCCGCCGATCAGGACGTTCCCCTCGGCGTCGGCGATGATGTCGACGTCCACTTCCACCGCATTGTCCAGGAAGCGGTCCAGCAGCACCGGCGAATCGTTGGAGACCTTGACCGCATCGCGCACGTAGCGCGCCAGGTCGGATTCGCCGTACACGATCTCCATCGCCCGGCCGCCCAGCACGTAGGACGGACGCACGACCAGCGGATAGCCGATCTCGCGCGCCAGCAGCAGCGCTTCCTGGTCGTTGCGGGCGATGCGGTTCGGCGGCTGCTTCAGACCCAGCGAATCGACCAGCTGCTGGAAGCGCTCGCGGTCTTCGGCCAGGTCGATGGAGTCCGGGCTGGTACCGATCACCGGCACGCCATTGGCTTCCAGCGCACGTGCCAGCTTCAGCGGCGTCTGGCCGCCGTATTGCACGATGACGCCCTTCGGCTGCTCCAGTTCGACGATCTCCAGCACGTCTTCCAGCGTCAGCGGCTCGAAGTACAGGCGGTCGGAGGTGTCGTAGTCGGTGGAGACGGTTTCCGGGTTGCAGTTGACCATGATGGTCTCGAACCCGTCCTCGCGCAACGCCAGCGCGGCGTGCACGCAGCAGTAGTCGAACTCGATGCCCTGGCCGATGCGGTTGGGACCGCCGCCGAGGATCATGATCTTCTCGCGGCCGGTCGGCTGCGCCTCGCATTCGTCCTCGTACGTCGAGTACAGATAGGCGGTGCTGGTGGCGAACTCGGCCGCGCAGGAGTCCACGCGCTTGTAGACCGGCTTCACGCCGAGCGCCTTGCGCAGCACGCGCACCGCGGTTTCGTTGGTGTTCGCCAGCTGCGCCAGGCGCGCGTCGGAGAAGCCCATGCGCTTCAGGCGGCGCATGCGCGCCTTGTCGAGCGAGCCCATACCGTCGGCGGCGAGTTGCTGCTCGGCGGCGATGATCTCTTCCATCTGGTCGAGGAACCACGGATCGATGAACGACAGCGCATGCACCTGCTCGACCGTCATGCCGGCGCGGAACGCATCGGCGACGTAGAACAGGCGCTCCGGACCCGGCGCCTTCAGCTCGCGGCGCAGCGTGGCCAGGTCGTCTTCATCGGCCAGGTCCAGGCCGGTCGGATCGAGTCCGACCTTGCCGGTCTCGAGGCCGCGCAGCGCCTTCTGCAGCGATTCCTGGAAGGTGCGGCCCATCGCCATCACCTCGCCCACCGACTTCATCTGTGTAGTCAGGCGCGCATCGGCCTGCGGGAACTTCTCGAACGCGAAACGCGGGATCTTGGTGACCACGTAGTCGATCGCCGGCTCGAACGAGGCCGGCGTCAGGCCGCCGGTGATCTCGTTCTTCAGTTCGTCCAGCGTATAGCCGACCGCCAGCTTGGCCGCGACCTTGGCGATCGGGAAGCCGGTGGCCTTCGACGCCAGCGCGGACGAGCGCGACACGCGCGGGTTCATCTCGATGACGACGACGCGGCCGGTCTGCGCATTGATGCCGAACTGCACGTTCGAACCGCCGGTATCCACGCCGATCTTGCGCAGCACCGCGATGGAGGCGTCACGCAGGCGCTGGTACTCCTTGTCGGTCAGGGTCTGCGCCGGTGCCACGGTGATGCTGTCGCCGGTGTGCACGCCCATCGGATCAAGGTTCTCGATCGAGCAGACGATGATGCAGTTGTCCGCGGTGTCGCGGACCACTTCCATCTCGAACTCCTTCCAGCCCAGCACCGACTCTTCCACCAGCACTTCGGTGGTCGGCGACAGTTCCAGGCCGCGCGTCACGATGTCGACCAGTTCCTCGCGGTTGTAGGCGATGCCACCGCCGCTACCGCCCAAGGTGAAGCTGGGGCGGATGATGGTGGGATAGCCGACACGGGTCTGGATCTCCAGCGCTTCCTCCAGCGTATGGGCGACCGCGGCCTTCGGGCATTCCAGGCCGATTTCGCCCATCGCCACGCGGAACAGCTCGCGATCCTCGGCCATGCGGATGGCCTCGCGCTTGGCGCCGATCAGCTCGACGCCGTACTTCTCCAGCACGCCGTGGTCGGCCAGGTCGAGCGCGCAGTTCAGTGCGGTCTGCCCGCCCATCGTCGGCAACAGCGCATCGGGCTTTTCCTTGGCGATGATCTTCTCGACCGTCTGCCAGTTGATCGGCTCGATGTATACCGCGTCCGCCATGTCCGGGTCGGTCATGATGGTCGCGGGATTGCTGTTGACCAGCACCACCCGGTACCCCTCTTCGCGCAACGCCTTGCAGGCCTGCGCGCCGGAGTAGTCGAACTCGCAGGCCTGGCCGATGACGATCGGGCCTGCGCCGATGATCAGGATGGTTTTTAGGTCGTTACGCTTGGGCATGCTGTCCTCGGTCTGCTGCTTGGCCGACGCGCGCGACGCGCAGCGGAAGGCCGGTATTCGGGTGGGGCGGTGTCGTCGCGCGCTGTCTCAGCGCGCGGCTTCCATCGAAGCGACGAACCGGTCGAACAGGGGCGCCACATCGTGCGGACCCGGTGACGCCTCCGGATGTCCCTGGAACGAGAACGCCGGCGCGTCGGTCAGCTCGATGCCCTGGTTGGTGCCATCGAACAGCGAGCGGTGGATCACGCGTACGTTGGCCGGCAGCGAGGCCTCGTCCACGGCGAAGCCATGGTTCTGCGAGGTGATCATGACGCGGCCGGTGTCGATGTCCTGCACCGGATGGTTCGCGCCGTGGTGGCCGTGGCCCATCTTCATGGTCTGCGCGCCGGCGGCGAGCGCCAGCAGCTGGTGGCCCAGGCAGATGCCGAAGGTCGGGACCTTCTTCGCAATGAACTCGCGGATGGCGTCGATCGCGTAGTCGCACGGCGCGGGATCGCCCGGGCCGTTGGAGAGGAACACGCCATCCGGCTGCAGCGCCAGCGCGTCGGCGGCGCTGGTCTGCGCGGGCACGACGGTGACGTCGCAGCCGCGCTCGGCCAGCATGCGCAGGATGTTGTGCTTCACGCCGAAGTCGTACGCCACGACCTTGAACTTGGCAGGCGCCTGCACGAAAGCATTGCGGTCCAGGTCGAGCTGTCCATCGCGCCATGCATAAGACGTGCCGGTGGTGACCACCTTGGCCAGGTCCATGCCCTTCAGGCCGGGGAACTTGCGCGCCGCTTCCAGCGCCTTGTCGACATCGAGGCCGTCGCCGGCCATCAGCGCGCCGTTCTGGGCGCCGCGCTCGCGCAGGATGCGGGTGAGCTTGCGGGTATCGATGCCGGCGATGGCGACGATGCCGCGCGTGGACAGCCACTCCGGCAGGGCCTGCTGGTTGCGCCAGCTGCTCGGGCGGCGCGGCACGTCGCGCACGATCAGGCCGGCGCACCAGACCTGGGCGGCTTCGTCGTCCTGCCCGGTGCAGCCGGTGTTGCCGATATGGGGATAGGTCAGGGTGACCAGTTGGCGGGCGTACGACGGGTCGGTCAGGATTTCCTGGTAGCCGGTCATCGCGGTGTTGAACACCACTTCGCCGACCGAAAGGCCGTCTGCGCCTACGGATTCGCCCTCGAATACGGTGCCGTCTTCGAGTACGAGAATTGCGGGTCGAGTCACGGGGTTCGCCTTGGGGTGAAGGAACCCTGTCCCACCGGCTTGCGGCTGCAAGAAACCGCGAACGCGGCATTGATCCGGTCCGTAGCGATGGGTAACAGGCGAGCGGGAATTGTACGGAAACGGCCTGTTCAGCGCCACCGTTTTTTTCCTCGCCAGACCATTGGCAGACCGCTGGCGGCGCGTGTTCAGGTTTCGGCGCGACATCGCGCGCCCTCGTGCCTTCAGTCCAGCAGGTCGCGCACCCGGTAGTCGCCGGCGGGCCGGTCGACGAGTTTCCGCGCCACATGCAGGGCGCCGCGGGCGAACACATCGCGATGCGTCGCACGGTGGACCAGTTCGACGCGCTCGCCGAGACCGGTGAACTGCACCGTGTGCTCGCCGACGATGTCGCCTGCACGCAGGCTGGCGTAGTGCACCTGCGCGCCCGCACCGGCCGCCGCCTGCCCCAGGGTCAGGGCGGTGCCGGACGGCGCATCCTTCTTGTGCACGTGGTGCGATTCGACGACATCGATGTCCCAGCCCGGCAGCGCCGATGCCGCACGCTCCACCAGTTCCGCGAGCACGGCGACGCCCAGGCTGAAGTTCGTCGCCCACACCAGCGGGATGCGGGTGGCCGCCTGCGCCAGTGCCGTCGTCTGGCCCTCCGAAATGCCGGTGGTCCCCGACACCAGAGGAACGCCGCGCTCGACACACAACGCGAGGATCGGGTCGAAGCCGTCCGGCAGGCTGAAATCGATGGCGACATCGAACGCCGGCACGCCCGCCAGTTCAGTGGCGGCGAAGCACGGCACGCCATCCACCACGCGCGGCGACGGTGTACGGCGCGTCACCGCCGCAACGACCCGGTAACGCTCGGGCTGTTCGGCCGCGAGACGGAGCAACGCCTGGCCCATGCGGCCGGACGCACCATGGATGAGGAGACGGAGAGCGTTCATGGCCGCATGGTAGCCGCCGGCCAGCAGCCGCGCGACTGTCGGACCCCGCCCTGCTCAGGAGACCTGCGGTTTGCCCAGGTAGTACCCCTGCGCGAACGGCACGCCGAGCGCTTTGAGCGTCTGCAACTGCGCTTCGGTTTCGACTCCTTCGGCAACCAGTTCGGCATGCGTGCCACGGGCGAACGTCAGCAGCGCCGCGATCAGCGCCTGCATGCGGGGACGGTGGTCGACCTCGCGCACCAGCGTGCAGTCGAGCTTGATGATGTCGGGCGCCAACCGCAGCACGTGGCGCAGGCTGGCGAAGCCGGCGCCGGTGTCGTCCACCGCGATGCGCACGCCCAGCGCCTGCAGCGCGGAAAGGCACGCGTTGAGCTGGCCGTAGTCCTCGACGGCATTGTGCTCGGTGATTTCCAGGACCAGCCGATGGGGCGCGTGGCCCGCCAGCAGGGGCGGCAACGCGCCGCTGCACGCCGTCTCGGGCGAGACATTGAGCGCCAGGTAAGCGTTCTCCGGCACATGGCGCAGCTGCGCGAGTCCGGCTTCCAGGGCCGCCAGTTCCAGCGGCACGCTCATGCCATGCCGGGCCGCATCTTCGAACCAGCGGGCGGTCGACAGGTCGTATTCCACCGGGAAGCGGGCCAGCGCCTCGTAACCCACGATGGCGCCATCGGCGAGCCGCACGACCGGCTGCAGCGCAGCGGTCACGCTGGCGCCGCGCAACACTTCCTCGATGCGTGCACGCACGTCGCTCGAGCTTTGGCGGTCGCGCTCCCCATGGCCCTTGCGCGTCTCCAGCGCCGCGCGCATCTGCGCATGCTCGATGGCCTTGTACAGGCTGGCGGCGACCAGCGTGCTGAGCTGCTCCAGCGTGCGGCAGTCGGTGTCCTGGTAGGCGGAAGGAAACGTCGAGACGACTTTGAGCACGCCGACGGCCTGGTTGCGGAAGTTGAGGGGCGCCACCAGCATCGAACGCAGGCCGACGTTGCGGCAGGCTTCGCGGTTGACGCGCGGGTCGGTCTCGCTGTCGTCGCAGCGCATCACCCGACCTTCGCTGATGCAGCGCCCCGACAGGCTGCCCTGCACGGGCAACGCCAGGCCGACCTGGTTGCGGGCGATACCGCTGGCCGACCAGTAGCGCATCGTGTCGCCATCGCGGATTTCGAGCACGGCGCCCGACGAACGGGTCAATTCCTGCGCACGATGGGTGATCGCGTCGACGACATCCTGCGGGTCCGGTCCCGCCGCCGCGATCTCGCTCTGCGCCGCCACGATCTTCGTCAATAGCGCCACCGCATCCTCGTCGGCCACCGCAGGTAGCTGCCGCGCCGAGGAAAGCGAAACCAGTCTGTTGTCGCGAGTCATCTCCCGTCACTCCTTGCGGACGATGAGGGATGCGGATCATGCGTGCACCCCGGTGACCGGATGCTAGGCCGCTCATCTCACACTTGTCGAGTAAACGGGTTTACGTGCTGGCCGCTTGTCCAGAATCGCTTACCAACATCAGTCGAGGGGACGGCCAAGCCCCTGTTCGACGATGTCGAGGACCGCCTTCTGGAGGGCGGCAGGATCGGCGTCATCGAACCCGATCCGGAAGTGGACCTCGCCGTCGGGCGTGCGCGAGGAGTGGATCGACGACAGGCTCACTGCGTGCCGTTCGAAGACATGCAGCAAGGCACGCAGCGCGCCAGGACGATCGTCCGGCAGATGCACGCTCAGCGAGCGCCCCGCCGCGAGATCGGCGAGCAGGTAGCCGATCCGTTCGTAGCCGTAGTTGCCGTCGGCCAGTGCGGCCGTTCCCATGGCCTCGCGGTTATCGCGCAGGAATTCCTGGCGGAATGCCGCACGCGCCGTATCGCTACCCTCTCCCACCAGCGTCGCCATCCGGCTGATCTGCTCGCCCAGCGCGTGGAGGATCTCGCCCGCGTGGGGATTGCCGAACTGGATGTCTTCGTAGATTGCCGGATTCAACGACAGGATGCGCGCGATGATGGCGGCGTCCATCTCGAAGGACGCGGACCGGAACGGCATCACCGCCGCGAGATCGCCCACGTGACCCGCCTGCCCCCTCATCACACCCGCCTGCGCCAGATGCGTCGCATGGACCATGGCCTGCACCAGCGCCATCACCCGATCGTGCTGGCCGGGCGAGGCGTGCACGCACTCGGCTTCCAGCGCGGCGAGGAAGCCCTCCAGCCAGCCGCGCCAGCGGTCCAGGCGCGCCTCGCACACCACCATCACCCGGCCCTTTAGGGTCGGCGCCTTGGGTGGCGCGGTCATCGGATGCAGGCCGACGACCTCTGCGCGTGAGCGCAGCATCGCCGCCACCGGCAGCGACTTGATCGACGTGACGTCCAGCCACAGCCTGCCGGCGTCGCGTTCATCCGCCAGCGCGACGTAGTGCTCGATCAGCGCCACGGTGTGGCGGATCGGCGCGGAAAACACCAGCACATCGGCGCGACGCACCAGTTCCGACGCGTCGACGGACGAGGCGTCGGCCGGATCGTGGCCAATGACCTCCAGGCCCATCCGCTCACGGAAGAATCGCTGCAGCCAGCGGCCATAGGCGCCGGCGCTGCCGACGATACCGATCAGGGGTCCGGACACGAAGAGGGCTCCACGAAGGAGCCCTATTCTAGAAGCATGCTCGGCTGGTCGGCCTCAGGACGTCATGCGGTCCCAGAATCCCTTGACCCCGTCGAGGAAGGTCGCCGACTTCGGCGAATGCTTGCGCGCTTCCTCGCCGCTGAAGGTCGCCTCGAACTTCTCCAGCAACTCGCGCTGCTCGGCCGTGAGGTTGACCGGCGTCTCCACCACCACGCGGCAGTACAGGTCGCCTTCGCTGCGGCTGCGCACGGATTTCACGCCCTTGCCGCGCAGGCGGAACAGCTTGCCCGTCTGCGTTTCGGCCGGAATGCGGATCTCGGCTTCGCCTTTCAGCGTCGGTACGCGCACGGTGTCGCCCAGTGCGGCCTGCGAGATGCGGATCGGCACCTCGCAGTGCAGGTCGTCGCCGTCGCGCTGGAAGATATCGTGCTCGCGCACGCGAACTTCCACGTACAGGTCGCCCGGCGGCGTGCCCGGCGGGCCGGCTTCGCCTTCGCCGGTCAGGCGGATGCGATCGCCGTTGTCCACGCCGGCCGGAATCTTGACCGACAGGACCTTCTCTTCTTCCACGCGGCCCGCGCCATGGCACTCGGCGCACGGATTCTTGATGGTCTGGCCGCGACCGCCGCAGGTCGGGCAGGCCTGCTGCATCGCGAAGATGCCACGCTGCATGCGCACGTTGCCGCGACCGCCGCAGGTACCGCACGTATCGACCTTGCCGTCCGCCGAACCAGAGCCCTTGCAGGGCTCGCAGGCCACCAGCGACGGAATCTCGATGCGCTTCTCGATGCCGGCGACCGCTTCTTCCAGGTCCAGCTCCATCACATAGCCGACATCGGCGCCGCGGCGGGCCGCGCGTGCACCGCCGCCACCGAAAATGTTGCCGAAGATGTCCCCGAAGATGTCGCCCATGTCCGGGCCGCCCGGACCGCCTCCGCCCATTCCGTGCTCGAAGGCAGCATGGCCGTGCGCGTCGTAGGTACGGCGCTTGGCGCCGTCCGACAGGACTTCGTAGGCTTCCTTGCATTCCTTGAAGGCCGCCTCCGCCGCCGCGTCGCCCGGATTGCGGTCCGGGTGATGCTTCATCGCGCAGCGGCGATACGCCTTCTTCAGATCTTCATCGCTGGCGTCCCGGGCCACGCCCAGGACTTCGTAGTAATCGCGCTTGCTCATGTGTCGTCAGGCTGGTCTCGCAGGGTCGCCGGATGGCAAAACGGGAGGCCGTGGCAGGCCACGTCTCCCGTTCGCCGCATCCCGTGGGCCGGGATTACTTCTTGTCGTCCTTTACTTCGGTGAACTCGGCATCGACCACGTCGTCGGCAGGCGCCGACGCGCCGCCGGGCTGGCCGGCACCGGCCTGGTCGGTCGCGGCCGCCGCTGCGTACAGCGCCTGGCCCGCCTCTTCCAGCACCTTGGCCTTGGCTTCGATCTGCGCCTTGTCGTCGCCCTTCATCGCGGTCTCCAGGTCGGCCAGCGCCGCCTCGACCTTGCCGATCACGTCGCCCGAAACCTTGCTGCCGTGCTCGGTGATGGCGCTGCGGGTGGCATGGATCAGGCCGTCGGCATGGTTGCGGGCCTGCACCAGTTCCTGGAACTTCTTGTCTTCCTCGCGGTGCGCTTCGGCGTCGGCGACCATGCGCGCGATCTCGTCCTCGGACAGGCCGGAGCTGCCCTTGATCTCGATGCGCTGCTCCTTGTTGGTCTTCTTGTCCTTGGCCGTCACGTGGATGATGCCGTTGGCATCGATATCGAAGCTCACCTCGATCTGCGGCATGCCGCGCGGCGCGGCTTCGATACCCGACAGGTCGAACTTGCCCAGCGACTTGTTGAAGCGCGCCTGGTCGCGTTCGCCCTGCAGCACATGGACGGTGACCGCCGTCTGGTTGTCCTCGTAGGTCGAGAACGTCTGCGAGGCCTTGGTCGGGACCGTGGTGTTCTTCTCGATGATCTTGGTGAACACGCCACCCGCCGTCTCGATGCCCAGCGACAGCGGGGTCACGTCGAGCAGCAGCACGTCCTTGACGTCGCCGGCCAGCACGCCGCCCTGGATCGCGGCGCCGAGGGCGACGGCCTCATCCGGATTGACGTCCTTGCGCGGCTCCTTGCCGAAGAACTCGGCCACCGCCTGCTGCACCTTCGGCATGCGGGTCTGGCCACCGACCAGGATGACCTCGCCGATGTCGCTGGCGCGCAGGCCGGCATCGTTCAGCGCGATGCGGCACGGCTCGATGGTCTTCTTCACCAGGTCTTCGACCAGCGCTTCCAGCTTGGCGCGGGTCAGCTTGATGTTGAGGTGCTTCGGGCCCGACGCATCGGCCGTCACGTACGGCAGGTTCACTTCGGTCTGCTGCGAGCTGGACAACTCGATCTTGGCGCGCTCCGCCGCATCCTTCAGGCGCTGCAGCGCCAGCGGATCCTTGCGCAGGTCGATGCCCTGGTCCTTCTGGAACTCCTCGACGAGATAATCGATGACGCGCTTGTCGAAGTCTTCGCCGCCCAGGAAGGTGTCGCCGTTGGTCGCCAGCACTTCGAACTGCTTCTCGCCGTCGACGTTGGCGATCTCGATGATCGACACGTCGAACGTACCGCCGCCCAGGTCGTAGACGACGATCTTGCGGTCGGCACCGCCTTCACCCTTGTCCAGGCCGTAGGCCAGCGCGGCGGCAGTGGGCTCGTTGATGATGCGCTTGACGTCCAGGCCGGCGATCTTGCCCGCGTCCTTGGTCGCCTGGCGCTGGCTGTCGTTGAAGTAGGCCGGCACGGTGATGACGGCTTCGGTGACGGTCTCGCCGAGGAAGGCTTCGGCCGTCTTCTTCATCTTTTCCAGGATGCGCGCGGAGATCTCCTGCGCCGACAGCTTCTTGCCGTCGCTGGTCTGCACCCAGGCGTCGCCGTTCTCATGCGCGATGATGTCGTACGGGACCAGGTCCAGGTCCTTCTTCACTTCCGCATCGGTGAACTTGCGGCCGATCAGGCGCTTCACCGCGTAGAAGGTGTTCTTCGGATTGGTCACGGCCTGGCGCTTGGCCGAGGCGCCAACCAGCACTTCACCGTCCTTCGTGTAAGCCACAATGGAGGGCGTGGTGCGGTCGCCTTCCGAGTTTTCGATGACGCGGGCCTTGCCGCCGTCCATGATCGCCACGCACGAGTTCGTCGTGCCCAGGTCGATGCCGATGATCTTGCCCATGATGGATCTCGCTCCCTAGCAAATGCTGATGTTGGACCCGGCGGTCAGCCGGGCGATGGTCCCGATATAGGGGTGCGATGGCGCCGTTCAAGCGCCTTCGCCGAGGCGTTCAGTCGTGCTTCGCGACCACGACCAGGGCGGGCCGCAACAGGCGTCCGTTGAGCACGTAGCCCTTCTGGAATACCTGCACCACGCTGCCGGGTTCGGCGCCGGGCGCGTCGGCCTGGCTGATGGCCTGGTGGTGCTCGGGGTTGAACGCTTCGCCGGCCGGATCGAGGAGGCTCAGCCCGTTGTCGCCGGCCACCTTGAGCAACTGCTTGAACGTCAGCTCCAGGCCGTCCTTGAGGGGGCTGGGCTCCGTGCCCGCGGCGGCCAGGCCGGCATCCAGGCTGTCGAACACCGGCAGCAGGTCGCCCAGCAGGCGCTCGTTGGCGAACCTGCGGGCCTGCTCGATGTCGCGGGCGACGCGCTTGCGCTGGTTCTCCAGGTCCGCGCGCTCCAGCAGCGTGGTCGCGCGCAGCTGGTCCAGCTCGTTGCGCAGCGTTTCCAGTTCGGCCAGCAGGGCGGCATCGGTGTCGGAAGCCTCGGGCGACGGGCCCGGGGGAAGGTCGTGTTCGTGCTGTTCGTTCATTTCGGTTCCCTGGCGGCAGGTCCAGCCGCCCAACCCGGGAACCTATGGGGCCGTGGATTCGGGATTCAAGGCCGCGCCCAGCACATCGGCCGCCGCCTGCACCACCGGAATGACGCGGTCATAGGCCATCCGCGTGGGGCCGATCACGCCCAGCACCCCCAGCACCTGCCCGCCCGCCATGTAAGGCGCGGTCACCACCGACACGCCATCGTGCGGCGCCAGCCCGGTGTCTTCGCCGATGAAGATGCGCACGCCGGGCGCGCGGATCGTCCGCTCCAGCAGTTGCAGGATCTCGCGTTTGCGGGCGAAGGCTTCGAACAGATCGCGCAACCGTTCGAGGTCCGACAGCTCCTGCACGCCCATCAGCCGGGTCTGTCCGGCCAGCACCACATCGTCGCCCGGCGGCGTCAGCGCCTGTTCGGCCAGCTCGATGGATTCGGCCAGCAGCCCTTCCATCTCCGTCTGCGCCCGGCGCAGGTCGCGCAGCAGGTTGGTCCGGATCTCGGACAGCGGACGGCCGGCGAACTGGGTGTTCAGGTAGTTGGCGATGCGCTCCAGTTCGGAGCGCTCGTAGGGGCGCCGCGTCTCGATGACCCGGTTCTGCACGTCGTTGTCGGCGAACACCAGGATGGCCATCACCCGCTGGCCGTCCAGCGGCACGAAGTCGATGTAGCGGAAGGCGAACTGCTCGCGCCGGGGCACGCTGACCACGCCGACGAAATGGGTCATCGCCGACAGCAGCTCGGAGGCGTTCCCCAGCAAAGCCTGGGTGCCGGCGCCGGCCGACAGCTCGGCGCGCAGCCTGGCGACTTCGCCGTCGCCCAGCGACTTCACCTGCACCAGGCTGTCGACGAACACCCGGTAGCCCTGCGCGGTCGGGATGCGGCCGGCGGAGGTATGCGGCGAGCTCAACAGCCCGACCTCTTCCAGTTCGGACAGGATGTTGCGGATGGTCGCCGGACTGACTTCCAGCCCGGCGTGCCGGGCCAGGGTCTGAGACCCCACCGGTTCGCCGTCACGGATGTACCGCGAGATCAGCGTGCGCAGCAGTTGGCGGGCGCGCGGATCCAGCGGGGGGGATGGCGAGTTCATGCCTGCTAGATAACGTCGTGTCCGGACCTTTGCAAGCCGGCCCTGCCGGTGTCTCAGTCGGTGAGCCGGCTCCGCTTACAATCCGCCGCATGCTCAGACATCTCGCCCTGAAGGATTTCGCGGTCGTCCGCGCTGCCGAACTGGAATTCGGCGACGGCATGACCGTCATTTCCGGTGAAACCGGTGCCGGCAAGTCGCTGCTGGTGGACGCGCTCGGCTTCCTGTCCGGCCTGCGCGCGGACAGTGGCGTCGTCCGTCACGGCGCCGAGCGCGCCGAACTGTCCGCCGAATTCGCCGCCGCCCCCGGATCGCCGGCGCAGGCCTGGCTGGCGGACAACGAACTGGACGACGACGGCCAATGCCAGCTGCGCCGGGTGATCCGCGCCGACGGTGGCTCGCGCGCCTGGATCAATGGACGCAGTGTCACGCTGTCGCAGCTGACCGACCTGGCCGGCCGTCTGGTCGAAATCCACGGTCAGCACGAGCACCAGGCCCTGCTCGCCCGCAACAGCCAACTGGACCTGCTCGACGCGTTCGCCCGCAACGACCGCGAGCGCAGCGCGGTACGCGAGGCCGCCCGCCGCTGGACGGCACTGCTGCGCGAACGCGACCAGCTGTCAGGCCAGGGCGATGTCTCCGACAGGATCAATTACCTGGAACACCAATTGGCGGAACTGCAGCGCGAAGATCTGGCGCCGGCCGCGCTCGAAGCGCTGGTGGCCAGCCACCGCCGGCAGGCCCATGCCGCCAGCCTGATCCAGGCCTGCGATGCCGCGCTGGGCGAACTGGCCGGCGACGACACCCCTTCGCTGACGCGGCAGCTGCAGCAGGTCCGCGTCGACCTCACTCGCCAGGCCGAGCACGAGCCGCGCCTGCGCGACGTGGACGCGCTGCTGGACGGCGCTTCGATCCAGATCGAGGAAGCGCTCTCCCTGCTGGGCCAGGTCCGCGACGATCTCGATGGCGAGCCGCTGCAGTTCGATGCGCTGGAACGAAAGCTCGCCCGCGTGCACGACCTCGCGCGCAAGCACCGGGTGCCGCTGGAGGGCCTGCAGGAGCAGCATGACCGCCTCGCGGCCGAACTGGACGCGTTGCGCGGCGCCGGCGAACGGCTGCTCCTGCTCAATGGCGAGATCAACCGCGCCAGGGAACAGTGGCGCAATGCCGCTGCCGCGCTGACGCGCACGCGCCAGCGCGCCGCGAAGACGCTGGGCGACACCACTACGGCGCTGATCGCCGAGTTGGGCATGGGCGGCGGCCGGTTCGACATCGCACTGGAGGCGCAGGACGGCGAACGTCCCGATCCTGCAGGTGCCGAACGCGTCGAATTCCTGGTCTCCGCCAACGCCGGCCAACCTCCGCGCGCCCTGCGCAAGGTCGCCTCGGGCGGCGAACTGGCTCGCATCTCGCTGGCCATCGAAGTCGCCGCGCTCGGCCTGGATGCCGTGCCGACCATGATCTTCGACGAGGTGGACACCGGCATCGGCGGCGCCGTGGCCGAGATCGTCGGCCAGAAACTGCGCGCGCTGGGCGCGCAGCGGCAGGTCCTCTGCGTCACCCATCTGCCGCAGGTCGCGGCACAGGGCCATGCCCATTACCGGGTCAGCAAGGCCCCGGTGGACGGCATGACGCAGAGTGCAGTCGAAAAGCTCGGGGCGAAGCAACGCGAGGAAGAGCTCGCCCGCATGCTGGGCGGCGTGGAAGTCAGCAAGGAAGCGCATGCGGCGGCCAAGCGGCTGCTGGCCAACGCGGTCTGAAGCCAGAAGCACCCTGCCTGTGGGAGCGACGTAAGTCGCGAAGGGACATCGCCGACCCTGTCTCGCGACTTACGTCGCTCCCACACTTATGACCACGGATCTCCGGCTGTCAGCGCTTTTTGCGCACGTAGAGCACCAGCGAGTGCTCTTCCAGCTCATACCCGTGTTTGGCGGCGATCTCGCGTTGAAGCTTCTCGATCTCGGCGCTTTCGAACTCGATGATCTTGCCGGTGTCCACATCGACCATGTGATCGTGGTGGCCACCGCGATCGAGTTCGTAGACGGCCTGGCCGCCTTCGAAGTTGTGCTTCAGCACCAGGCCCGCCGCCTCGAACTGTGTCAGCACGCGGTACACCGTGGCCAGACCAATCTCGTCGCCATGGTCCAGCAACTGCCGGTAAATGTCTTCCGCGCTGAAATGGTGCTGGTGGTTCTTCTGTTCCAGCAATTCCAGGATGCGCATGCGCGGGTGGGTGACCTTGAGGCCGACTTTGCGAAGGTCCTGCGATTCCATGGCGTCTCCGTTCACTCTCGGTTTAGCGCCAGCTGCCTGAAGCGCGGTTGCGGCGGTCTGCGGGAGTGTATCATCGGCCCGGTTTCCCACCGTACCTGTCCCAATGCGCAAATTCCTGCTGGTTGCCGCCCTCGCTTCCGCCACCGCCGGCTGCGGCATCCTGTACAAGCAGCCGATCTACCAGGGCAACCTGATCGAGAAGACGGCCGTGGACCAGTTGCAGGCGGGACAGAGCAAGCAGCAGGTGCAGTCGTTGCTCGGCAGCCCGTCGATCGCCGATCCGTTCCACGCCGACCGCTGGGACTACACCGCCAGCAACCGTACCAACCGCCGCGGCACCACCGAGATCAAGAACCTTACCCTGATCTTCAATGGCGGCGTGCTGGCCAGCTGGGAAGGCGAATACTTCCCCGAGGCCGACTCGCAGCTGGCGCGCGACGTGCGCAAGTTCGGTCCGAACCTCGCCAAGGACAAGAAGAAGGGCGGCGGTCGCCGCCGCTGATCGCGGGCGTTCAACCGCGCGCCCGACGCCGGCGCGCTTCCTTGGGATCGATCAGCAGCGGCCGCAACACCTCTACGCGGTCGCCTTCGCTCAGTACCGTACCCCCCGTGGCATTGACGCCATGGATCGCGACGGCTGCACGCTCTTCACCCGCGAAGCCACTGGCCGCCAGCGCGTCGGCCACGGTGGCGCCCTCGGGCAGATCCAGCCGCACGGACTCGAACCGGTGCGGCCAGGCGCGGATCACTTCCACCTTCACCTCATTCTCCGCGGTCGGCGGCGCGCACGAAGTCGTCGACCATGCGATCCGCCAGCCCCTGGAAGCCCAGCGCCATCGCCGGCGCCAGCAGGCGGCTCGACGGCTCGAACTCCAGCGTCAGCGTCACTTTGCAGGCGGACTCGTCCAGCGCGTGGAAATCCCAGCGCCCGTGCAGCTTGCGGAACGGACCATCGACCAGGTCCATGTCGATGCGGTGCGGGCGGTCCAGCGTGTTCTCGGTGGTGAACCAGGTGCGCAGCGAGCCGAGGCCCAGATCCAGCCGGGCGACCAGTCTCGCTTCGCCCTGCTCGATCAGTTCGGCCGCGCTGCACCAGTCGAACCGGCGTGGGTAGGCCGCCACGTCGTTGACCAGGTCGAACATCCGGGTGGCCGAGTGTTCGACCAGGGCGCTGCGGCGGATCGTGTGCATGTGGCTCGCGTAGGGTTCCGCCTTCGGCGACAATAGGACGGATGGCAAAGAAACCGGACAAGAATAAAGCAACGGGCACGATCGCGCTGAACAAGCGCGCCCGGCACGAATACCACTTCGAGGAGCGCTACGAGGCGGGCCTTGCCTTGCAGGGATGGGAACTGAAGGCGATCCGCGCCGGCCGCGCCAACATCACCGAGGCCTACGCGATCGTCCGCCATGGCGAAATCTTCCTGTTCGGCGCGCAGATCACGCCGCTGATCCAGGCCTCCAGTCATGTGGTGGCCGACGACCGTCGCACCCGCAAGCTGCTGCTGCACCGGAACGAGATCGACAGCCTGATCGGCAAGGTCGAGCGCGACGGCTACACGCTCGTACCGACCTCGCTCTACTGGAAGGGCAACAAGGTGAAGGCCGAGATCGCCCTGGCCAAGGGCAAGCAGACCCACGACAAGCGTGCGAGCGAGAAGGACCGCGACTGGGCGCGCGAGAAGTCGCGCGTGATGCGGCGGCACAACAAGGATGCGTGAGGCCTCGAGGTGCCGGCTGTGGGAGCGACGCAAGTCGCGATCGCTGTTTCCGGCAGCCCCTTGGAAGCGGAAGCGCGGTGAAATGCAGGGCCCTCGTCGGAGAGCTCGCGACTTACGTCGCTCCCACATCAAGCATCCCGAGGTGAAGCACGGTTGACCCCGGCGCACCGCGAACCTTGTCACCTGCCTACCCCGCCCCTACACTGGCCTTTGTCAGGACGTTTCTGACTCCCGGGGGTGCACTGGCTTCGACGGGGGTTGCGAAGTTGCCTGGTGCATGCCGAGGGGGCAGCTTTCCTCGTAAATCCAGCGGCAAAACTCTAGTTGCCAACGACGACAACTACGCTCTCGCCGCTTAAGGCGTAAGCCCTGAAACTGCTTGTGTCCGTGCTCGCAGCGTAAGGTCATTATCACGGAATCGCCGGGAGTGGCTGCCTGTCAGCACCCGGTCAACCTGAAACAGGCTGGTCCTGCGGTGCGCTTCGCCCACCGTGCTGTCGCAGGACGAGATCCAACGGTGGGATAAGCATGTAGTACCGGGGATGGAGTACCTTCGGACGGCGGTTCAATTCCGCCCACCTCCACCATTTGAAGAGAAGCCGGAACCGCGAGGTTCCGGCTTTTTCTTTGCCCGGCGCCGGATCGTCGGCTCAGATTGGCGGCGAGGCGGACCAGTGGGCTTGGCGCTTCCTGTAAAATCGCCGTCTTTTTTGAGCTTCAGCGTGGCATTAGCGCAATCCCGGGTGGCCGTGTCGGCCCCCGCCTTCGTCCGGCGCCTCGCACGGCTCGGCGACCTCCACATCCCGTCCGCAGGCCCCGGCCTGTCCGAACGGCTGGGCCAGTGGGTCGACTGGAACCGGGCCATCGCGCTGTCGCGCGCGCTGGACGGAGCGCCGGCGGCCGGTGCGGCGGGGATTCCGGTCGAGGGCGAAGAAGCCGCCTGTGCCCGCGTGCGCGCCACCCTGCAGGCCGCCATCTTCCGCACCGACACCTTGGACGCGCTGACCGGCGATGACACCGCCCCCTTCCGTCGTCATTGCCTGGACTTGCAGCGGTCAATGCAGGCCGCCACCGGCCAGTTGCGTGGACGGCTGCGCGATGCGCTGGCCACCGGCTCGCCGGCGCAGGCGCGGCTGGCCGAGGTCGACGCCGTCATGGAAATGACGCTCAGTCCGCGCGAACAGGCGTTGCTCGCGGCCACGCCCGCCCTGCTCTGCACGCACTTCGACCGGCTGAAGCTGGCCTACGCCGACGACCCGGACGCCGCCTGGCTGGCCGGCTTCCGCCGCGACCTGCGGGACGTACTCCTTGCCGAGCTCGACGTCCGCTTCCATCCCATCGAGGGGCTGCTCGCCGCGCTCCGTTCTCCGCCTGTCTCCGGAACACCATGAACCGACACCTGCTTCCCTCCGCCCTGTTCCTGCTGGGCCTCGCCATCGTCATCTGGATCGGCGCGGGCTACGTCGGCACACATGCGCTGGGCGTGGCGGTCACCCTGGTGATCGGTACGTGCTACATCGCCGGCGCGCTGGAACTGCATCGCTACCGGCAGGCCACCGACACGCTGCTGCGTGCCGTCGCCGATACCTCGAGCGCGAACACGGGCCTGGCGGCCTGGGTGTCGTCGCTGCACCCGAGCCTGCGCCCCTCGGTCCGCCAGCGCATCGAAGGCGAGCGCGTGGCGCTGCCCGCGCCGGCACTCACGCCCTATCTGGTCGGCCTGCTGGTGCTGCTCGGCATGCTGGGCACGCTGCTGGGCATGATGGCGACGCTGCGCGGCACCGGCCTGGCGCTCGAGAGCGCTACCGACATCGACGCGATCCGCGGCTCATTGGCCGCCCCGGTGAAGGGCCTCGGCTTCGCCTTCGGCACGTCGATCGCCGGCATAGCCACCTCCGCGGTGCTCGGCCTGCTGGCCGCGCTGTGCCGGCGCGAGCGCCAGCACGCCGTGCACCTGCTGGACGCCGAGATCGCAACTTCCCTGCATATCCACTCGCGGTCGTTCCAGCGCGAAGAGTCCTTCCGCCTGCTGCAGCAGCAGGCCGCGCTGATGCCCGACCTGGTCGAGCGCCTGCAGGCGATGGTGGCGTCGATCGAGCACCAGAACACCGCCGCCGGTGAGCGCCTGGTCGCCAGCCAGAACGCCTTCCACGAGCGCACGGAAGCGACGCAGACGCAACTGGCCGCGTCGCTGGAAGGCGTGCTGAAGCACGGTGTCGATGCGAGCGCACGTGCGGTGGTCGCCGCGCTACAGCCCTCCACCGAGGCGACCCTTGCCGGACTCGCTCGGCAGGCCGCCGCGATACACGACACGGTCAACCAGGCGGTGCAACGCCAACTGGATGGCCTGAATGCCGGTTTCGGCGCAGCCGCCGCGGCCGCGGCCGCCAGTTGGACGGCAGCCGTTGAGCAGCAGCAGCGCTCGAACGCCACGCTCACGGGCGACATGCAGGCGCTGACCGAGCGCCTGGCCAGCGCGTTCGACGCGCGCGCGTCCGTGCTGGTCGAGAGCGTGTCGTCGCAGCTCGAGCGCAATGCCGCGACACTGTCGGAGCGCTGGGACCAGGTACTCGCACGGCACGAGATCTCCAGTGCCGGTATCGCCGCGCGCAACGAGCAAGCCCTGGCCGCCAGCGCCGCCGACACGCAGCGCCACGCCGCCACGCTCCTCGACGCGATCTCCGCATCGCATACCGGCCTGCAACAGGCGCTCGCCGCGCAGGACGAACGGCGCCTCGCCGCCTGGGCCGAACGGCTGACGGCGACCGGTGCCATCCTGCAGGCGCAATGGGAACAGGCCGGTGCGCGCACCGCGACCCTGCAGCAGGAGATCTGCGAGGCGCTGGCGCGCAGCGCGCAGGACATCACCGCGCAGGCGCAGGCGCATTCCACGCAGACCATCGCCGAGATCTCGCAACTGGTGCAGGCGGCCTCGGAAGCACCGCGCGCGGCGGCCGACGTCATCGCCGAACTGCGCCAGACGCTGTCCGACAGCATGGTCCGCGACACCGCCATGCTGGAAGAACGCAACCAGCTGATGGAAACGCTGCAGACCCTGCTCGATGCGGTGAACCATGCGTCCACCGAACAGCGCGGCGCCATCGATGCGCTGGTCGCCACGTCGGCCGACCTGCTGGACCGCGTCGGCACCCGCTTCACCGACCATGTCGAAGCCGAGACCGGCAAGCTCGGCGGCATCGCCGCGCAGGTCGCGGCGGGCGCCACCGAGGTCGCCAGCCTCGGCGACGCGCTCGGCACGGCCGTGCAGCTGTTCGGCCAGTCGAACGAGGCGCTGCTGGTGCGTCTGCAAGCCATCGAAGGCGCGCTGGACCGCTCGCTGGCGCGCAGCGATGACCAGCTTGCGTACTACGTGGCGCAGGCGCGCGAGGTGATCGACCTGAGCCTGTCGGCGCAGCGGCAGATCACCCTCGACCTGCAGCAGTTGGGCGGCATGCCGCCGGCGGTAGCCGCGTGAGCGTCGAGACCGGAGACGACGCGGACCTCGGCGCGCCCGTCTGGGCGAGCTTCGGCGATCTGATGTCGGTATTGCTCGGCGCGTTCGTGCTCGTGCTGGTCGGCGTGATCGCCGTGCAGGCGCAGCTGTCGCAGCGGCTGGACGAAGAAGTGAAGCGGCGCGAGCTGGAAGCGCAGCAGCGCAAGGCGCTGGAGGAAGCGCTGGCCGAACCGCTGGCCGAAGGCCGCGTCACCCTGGTCGATGGGCGCATCGGTATCCGCGGCAACGTGCTGTTCGCGCTGAACTCCGACCAGTTGCAACCCGAAGGCCGCGAATTGCTGAAGGGTCTCGCTGCGCCGCTGGCCGGTTACCTGCGCACCCGCGACGAGATCCTGATGGTCAGCGGCTTCACCGACGACCGCCAGGTCAGCGGCAACAACCGCCTGTTCGCCGACAACTGGGAACTGTCGGCGCAACGGTCGCTGACCGTCACCCGCACGCTGATCGCCGATGGCGTACCGTCGTCGTCGGTGTTCGCCGCGGCATTCGGCGCCGAGCAGCCGGTCAGCGCGAACGACAGCGAAGAGGGCCGCGCCCGCAACCGCCGCGTCGAGATCGCACCGATCCCGCGTCCCGCCAAGCGCGATGCCGCTGCCGATGGACGGTGACGCGCTGGCCGCACCCGCGCAGCTGCAGGCCTGGCGTGCGCACGGCGCCGACCGCATGGATCCGGTGCGTTTCGCCTTCATCGACGCGCTGGCAGCGCGCGCACAAGCGCATGCAGGCGACGCGCGGCGCCTGCTGGACGCGCGCCTGGCCACCCTGATCGCCACGTACGCTGGCGATCTCGCCGGCTGGACGCCGCCTCTCCCGCAAGGCGAGGCCCGATCCGTCGATGCCAGCGCGTTGCGCGCGCTGGCCGCCGCATTGCAACGGTGCACACCGGTGCAGACAGGAACCGCACCGGCGACGGATGCGCCTGCGCATCCGTCGCCGGCAGCACTCGAGGAGGCGCGCCGCGTGTGGACGCAGGTACGCACCGACAGCCAGCTGCGCGCGTCGCTCGACGACCTGCCCGCCGACGCCGGGCCGCTCAATTCCGGCAAGCTGATCCACCGCGCCCTGCACTTCATGCGTGAGGTGTCGCCGGGCTACCTTCAGCACTTCATCGCCTATACCGACACGCTTTCGTCGCTGGAGCGCCTGCAGCAGGGCCTTCATCCGGCCACGGTGGGCGCCGAGAACAGCAGGCCTGCCGGACGCAGCCGGACCCGCAAACGCCGTGCCTGACGTCCCGCACTAGCCGCCACCGCCGTGCCGATGGTCGCGATGAACCGTGCCGGACAGCCGATTTCCCTGTACGTCACGCCTATCGCCCGACCTCCGGATACAGCAGATGGCGCTGCCTCATCGCCCGGAACTGTTCGAGCGCCGGCGTCCAGCGCGCCTCGATAGCGTCGACCGTGTCGCCGCGCGCAATGGCATCGCGAAGCCAGGGCACACCGGCGAGCCGATCGAAGAACGGCGGCTCGCCGGCAAGGAAAGCGAAGTCCGTCGGATGCTGGTCGTGCAACGCCTTCAGTACCGCGATGCCGGTGCGGACCGGGCGGAACGCGGCGCGGTCGTTGACATGCAGCTGCACGCCGGCGCACGCCTTTCCTGCATGTTTGGAGAACGTCGGCGTGAACCAGGTCGGACGGAACTGCACACCCGGCAAGGCCATCGCATTGAGCCGTGCGGCTAGCGCCGGCGCGTCCACCCAGGGCGCACCGACCGTCTCGAACGGCCGGGTGGTGCCGCGTCCTTCCGACACGTTGGTGCCTTCCAGCAAGCCCATGCCCGGATAGACGAGCGAAGTGTCGGGGGTGGGCATGTTAGGCGAAGGCGGTACCCACGGCAGCGGCCCGCGCAGCGGTTCGTCGCCACGCCGCCAGTCCTGCATCGCCACCACATGCAGGTCGGCGCCGATGCCGAATTCGGCGTTGAACAGCGTGGCCAGTTCGCCGAGGGTCATGCCGTGGCGTAGCGGGATCGGGAACAGGCCGACGAACGACGCCAGCGACGGTTCCAGTACCGGCCCCTCGACCAGCATGCCGCCGATGGGATCGGGACGGTCGGTCACGACGACGGGAATACCGGCCCGCTTCGCCGCACGCATCACGCCGGCCAGGGTGTAGGGATAGGTGTAGAAGCGCGTGCCGACGTCCTGGATGTCGAACACCAGTACGTCGACACCGTCCAGCATGGCCGGGGTCGGTTCGCGGTGTTCGCCGTACAGACTGTGCACGGGCACGCCGGTGGCGGGATCGCGCGACGAGGCCACCTTGTCGCCGGCCTGCAAGTCACCGCGCACGCCATGCTCGGGGCCGAACAGCGCGACCAGCCTGAACGCCGGATGCGCGGCGAAGCGGTCCACGTTGCTGCGCAGCCGGCCATCGACGCCGGTGGCGTTGGTCACCAGGCCCACGCGCTTGCCGCGCATCAGATCCAGCCGCTGCTCCAGCAGCACCTCGATGCCCAGGCGTGGCGCCCTCGCGGCGCAATCGCAGGCGACGCCTGCAGCGACACGGTCGGCCGCCATGACGGGGCCGATCATGCCGAGCAGGAGCAGCGCGGCGATGCGTCGGCGGCGCCCGGGGCGCAATGCAGCATGCAGCGGACGCAGGAATCGAGGCATAGTGTCACGACCGTTTGCTATCGTTGTCGCGACGATAGCAGCCTGCGTGGAGGGCCGTGCGAGGGGATCTTCCGCCGGTATCGACGCATTCTTCCGTTGTCAGGTGAGGAATCCGATGTCCCGTATGGCGAAACGCATCATGCGCAGCATGTCTTTCTTGGTCATGGCCGGTGTGGCAATCCCCGCAGCGACCCAATCCGCTCCGAATCGCCTGGGCGTAACGCCGTCGGCGCAATCGCAGGATTTCGTGGAGAACAAGCAGCAGTTCCAGCTGCACAGCCTGCTGACCGAGCAGCGCCATCCGCGCAGCTTCGACCTGAGTACGCGCATCGCCGCCGACACGGCCGATGGACTGTCCTCGCTGCTCGCGGTGGACGAGGACATCGCGAGGGCGCTGCAGGGTGTGGCCGATGATCCGGCCCGCCTGGCCACACTGGAGGCGGCGTCGCGGGAGATCGCGCGTGCGCTGCGCGAAGGCCACCGCCTGTATTTCTACGGCACCGGCTCCACCGGCCGCCTGGCCGAGACGATCGAAAGCGGGTTGTGGCGCCCGTTCTGGCAGCGCACGGCGCAGTCGCCGCTGGCAGCGAAGATCGAGGCGCGCTATCCCGCCCTGGGCGAGCGCGTGCGCGGCGAGATCACCGGCGGCGACCGCGCGTTGATCGCCTCGCTGGAAGGCTTCGAGGACGTTCCCGAGATCGGCCGCCTGCAACTGCAGGACAACGGCATCGGACCGCAGGATGTGGTGTTCGCCGTCACCGAGGGCGGCGAAACCTCGGCGGTGATCGGCACCGCGCTCGCCGCCGCCGACCAGGCCGGCGCGGAAGCGCGGCGCACCTGGTTCGTCTACAACAACCCGGACGACGTGCTGCGTCCGTTCGAACGCAGCCGGCGCGTGCTGGACGATGCGCGCATCATCAAGGTCCCGCTGCCGACCGGACCGCAGGCGATCACCGGCTCCACCCGCATGCAAGCCACCACCACCAGCCTCTACGTGTTGGGCGTGGTGCTGGAAGACGCCACGCGCGCCGTGCTTCGCGACGTGCTGTCGGCCGAGGAACTGGCCTCGCTGGGTTTCGGGGATGCCGGCATCGCCGACCGCCTGCGCGGCTTCACCGTCCTTCAGCAGACCGCCGCGGCCGCCGCACCGAAACTGGCCGCGTGGACCGACCGCGAAGCGGCGAGCTACGCGAATGGACGGCGTGCGACCTACCTCGCCACGCGGGCGCTGATGCCGGTGTTCGTGGACGTCACCGAACGCGCGCCGACCTTCCGGCTCGGCCCGCTCGATCCGGTGAATGCGACCGAACGGCGCTCCTGGATCCAGGTGTGGACGCCGGCCGCCGACGGCGCGCAGGCCTGGCAGGCACTGTTGCACCGGCCCTTCCATGGGCTCGACAAGACGCTGTACCTGCCGCCGTTCGAGAACGGCATCCACGATCCCTACCTGAAAGAGGCCGCGCTGCGTGGCCTCGCCAATGCCGGCGACGAACAGCAGGCGCTGTATGACCTGTCTTTCTCGGACGCGAACATGCAGCGCAACGCGCCCGTGGCCGGCGATTCCGGCGCGCTGATCCTGCTGGGCGACGAACCGCACCAGGATGCGAACCGCGCATGGCTGGACACCGCTGCCGCAGCCGGCGCCGAGCTGGCGCTGGTGTCGGTGTCCGCGCGGCCGCTCGCCCCGGAGGTGTTGCGCGATGTCGCCGCCCTGCCCCGGCCCGTACCGGTCATCGCGGTGACCGTGCCGCAGCGCGATGCCTTCGAACTCAACCAGACCATCGTGTTGAAGATGCTGCTCAATGCCCACTCCACCGGCGTGATGGCCAAGCGCGGCCGGGTGGTCGGCAACACGATGACCAGCGTGCAACCCGGCAACCTGAAACTGATCGGCCGCGCGACGTGGCTGATCCTGTCCCACGTCAACGGGGTGCTGGAGACCCCGGCATGGCGCGCTGCGCATGGCACCACGGCGCCACTGACGTATGCGGAAGCCAATGCCGTGCTGTTCGACGCGATCGAACAGCGCCGCAACGCCGCGGGCGCGGCAGGCTTGCCGGAAGTCGAACTGTCCGTCGTGGCGACGCTCGAGGCCTTGAAGCGCGGCCAGCCGATCGACTGGATGTCCGCCGCAGCACAACTGCGCGCGGAAGGCTTGAGCCGCTATCTCACGCCCTACGCCGCACGCTGACCCGGATCCATGGCGATGCCGGTGAACATCGGCCTCGCATCGCTGACGACTGTAGGAAAACCCTGATTTTTCATGAATACGGGGCGTAACGGACGTGCACGTGTCCGTCGCGCCTGGAGCGCGGCGTTATTCCTGGTGCAGGAGGGATCCTCAGCCACTCAGCCAAGGACAGCACCATGCCCATCATCGATACACCCCTGACGATAGAGAACCTGCGCCATCTGGAACTTCGCGAGCGCTTCCGCGACGACTGGCGCCTCACTCCCGAGCTCTACTGGCCGTTCCTGCGGCCCTGCACCGTCAAGCTGCTGCTGGTAGCCGACGGCGGCCTGGACTTCTCCGAAGGCGACTTCGGCCTGTCCACCTTCGTGCGCTCGCTGCTCGCCATGCCGGGACGCCATGCGCGCTTCGAGATCACGCTGGCGCATATCAACAACGTGGCCAGCAGCCAGCTGATGTCGGCGGAAACCCGCATCGCCCAGCGCATCCCGTCCTTCAAGTTCGACAATGCCGCGCATTTCGGGACCGGCATGTACGACGCGGCGTTCCTGTTCGGCATCAACACGGCGTACGGCGGCGGGCGCGGCGCCGGATATCCGTCGGATCGACTCTCCGACAACGAGTTGCGGGCGTTGACCCAGTTCATGAATGCAGGCGGCGGCGTGTTCGCCACCGGCGACCACGGCGCGCTCGGGAAGGCGCTGTGTCATGCGATTCCGCGTGCACGCGGCATGCGCCGCTGGGACTCCACGACCGGCGGCGAAGATGAAGTCAGCATGGCCGGACCGCGTCGCAACGACACCAACCGGCCGCCGGGCGTGTCGTCGTTCGAAGACCAGTCCGACGATGTGCCGCAGACCATCCAGCCGCGCATGTATTCGCGCCGCAACGGGCTGTTCCGCTACACCTACCCGCACCCGCTGCTGTGCGGTCCGCGCGGCGCGATCCGGGTGATGCCCGATCATCCGCACGAAGGCGAATGTCTCGAACCGACGGCCACCGGTGCCAACCTCAATTTCGGTGGCGCACTGGGCGCGGAATATCCGGCGGCCACCGACGGCGGGCCGCGCCCCTTGCCTGAACTGATCTCGTGGAACAGTGTGCTCGGCGGTACCCGCTCGGGCGGCAAACAGCCGACGCAGTCGCAGACCTTCGGCGGCATCTGCGCCTACGACGGTCACCGCGCCGGCGTCGGCCGGGTGGTCACCGATGCGACCTGGCACCACTTCGTCAACGTCAATCTGATCGGCCTCTTCAGCGACGGCGGCCTGCCGCCGGGGCACGTATGGCGCAACGGCTTCCTGTCGTCCGCCAGCGGGCAGGCCCACTTCGAGGAGATCAAGGCCTACTACCGCAATCTGGCGGTCTGGCTGTCGCGGCCCGAACGCATCCGCTGCATGAACTCGCGCCTGTACTGGACGCTGTTATGGGACGAGCGCGTGATGGAAGCGGTGCTGACGGCAACCGACATTCCGCTGGCCAAGCTCGACCTGGGCGCGATCCGCCTGATCGGCCAGCACGCGCGCGACGTGCTCGGCCGCTTCGCCGGACGCTGCCAGGGCGTTCGCCTGGCACTCGACCTGCTGTACGAACGCCTGCCGCCGCTGATCCCCGAAATCGATCCGTGGTGGCCGGAGCCGGATCCGCTGCGCGAGAAGTTCGATGGCGTGGAATGGCTCGATGGCACGCAGTTGTTCGACATCGCGATCGGCAGCGCGCTGGTGGCGCTGCGCGAAGCCTTCCCCGAGCCCGACGAGAAGACGGTACGCAAGCTGGAGGGCGACCAGATCGAGAAGGTGCTGCGCGATGGCGCCCACGCCGGGCTGCAGCGTGCGATGGACTCGATGGTCGCGTCGGCGGAACTGCTGGCGTCGGTGCCGAAAGCGGTCGCGACGCAGAAGCCGCGCAAGAAGCGCTGAAAAACGCCGGGGGACATCGGCGATCGATGTCCCCCGTCAGGGATCAGGACTTGTCGCGGGCCCGCGCGAAGGCGGCGGCCAGCGCGTTGTCGGACGGCGGCGACGCGGGCTTGGCCGGTGCGGCGCCACGGCGCTGGTCGCGCGGATTGCCACGCGGCGAACGCGCGTCGTTCGTCCGCGCCTCGCGTGGCGCCTGCGGTGCCGGCGCGTCATCGAGGCGGCGCGTCAGTGCGATGCGCTTGCGCGCCACGTCGACCTCCAGCACTTTCACCTTGACGATGTCGCCGGCCTTCACCACCTCGCGCGGATCCTTCACGTAGCGGTCGGCCAGGGCGGAGATGTGGATCAGCCCATCCTGGTGCACGCCGATGTCGACGAACGCACCGAACGCGGCCACGTTGCTGACCACGCCTTCCAGGATCATGCCTTCGCGCAGGTCCTTGATGTCCTCCACGCCATCGGCGAAGCGGGCGGCCTTGAACTCGGGACGCGGGTCGCGGCCGGGTTTTTCCAGTTCCTTCAGGATGTCGCGGATCGTCGGCACGCCGAACCTGTCGTCGGTGTACTGCTCGGGCTTCACGCCGCGCAGGAACACGATGTCACCGACGATCTGCTTCACCTGCCGGCCACTGCCGGCGAGGATGCGCTCGACCACCGGATAGGCTTCGGGGTGCACGGACGAGGCATCGAGCGGCTCGTCGCCATCGGCGATGCGCAGGAAGCCCGCACACTGTTCGAACGTCTTCTCGCCCAGGCGCGGCACGCCCAGCAGCGCCTTGCGCGTACGGAAGGCGCCATGCTCGTCGCGGAAGCGCACGATGTTCTCCGCCACGGTCGACGACAGGCCGGACACGCGCGTCAGCAGCGCCGCCGACGCGGTGTTGACGTCCACGCCCACCGCATTGACGCAGTCCTCGACACGCGCATCGAGCGCGCGCGCCAGGCGGAACTGGTCCACGTCGTGCTGGTACTGGCCGACCCCGATCGCCTTGGGCTCGATCTTCACCAGTTCCGCCAGCGGATCCTGCAACCGGCGCGCGATCGATACCGCGCCACGGAGGCTGACATCGAGGTCGGGGAATTCCTTCGCCGCGAATTCGGACGCCGAGTAGACCGATGCGCCGGCTTCGCTGACGACGATCTTGTCCATCTTCAGGTCGGACGCCTGCTTGATGAGGTCGCCGGCCAGCTTGTCGGTCTCGCGGCTGGCGGTGCCGTTGCCGATCGCGATCAGGTCGACCTGGTGCTTCGCGCACAGGGCGCGCAGCACGTGCAGGGATTGATCCCACTGGCGCCTGGGTTCGTGCGGATAGATCGTCGCGGTGTCGACCAGCTTGCCGGTGCGGTCCACCACCGCCACCTTCACCCCGGTGCGCAGGCCGGGATCGAGGCCGAGCACGGCCTTCGGCCCCGCGGGCGCGGCCAGCAGCAGGTCCTTGAGGTTGTCGCCGAACACGGTAATGGCCTCGGCCTCGGCCTTCTCGCGTGCCTGGTTGAACAGGTCGAGCAACAGGTGCATGTGCAGCTTGGCGCGCCAGGTCAGGCGGCAGGCATCCAGCAGCCACTTGTCGGCGGCGCGACCCAGCGCGGACACGCCGGCGTGCACGGCGACGCGGCCTTCGGCCAGCAGGTGGCCGGCCTCGGCGTCCATGCCCGGATCCAGATCGAGCAGCAGGATCTCCTCACGACGCGCGCGGAACAGCGCCAGCAGGCGATGCGAGGGAATCCTGGCCAGCGGCTCGGCGTGGTCGAAATAGTCGCGGTACTTCGCGCCTTCGTTCTCCTTGCCGGCGGCGACCTTCGCGCGGATCACGCCGACGTCGCTCATCCACCCGCGCAGTTCGCCGACCAGCGCGGCGTTCTCGCCCCAGCGTTCCATCAGGATCGCGCGCGCGCCGTCCAGCGCGGCCTTCGCGTCGGCGACGCCCTTCCCAGCATCGATGTAGGCCACCGCTGCGGTTTCCGGCACCTGGGTCGGATCGGCGAGCAGCCCGTCGGCCAGCGGTTCCAGGCCGGCCTCGCGGGCGATCTGCGCACGGGTGCGGCGCTTGGGCTTGTACGGCAGGTAGAGGTCTTCCAGCCGCGCCTTGCTGTCGGCGGCCTCGATCTCGGCACGCAGTTCGCCGGTCAGCTTGCCCTGCTCGTCGATGCTGGCGAGCACGGCGGCGCGGCGGTCTTCCAGCTCGCGCAGGTAGGTCAGGCGGACTTCCAGGTTGCGCAGTTGGGTGTCGTCCAGGCCGCCGGTGACTTCCTTGCGGTAGCGCGCGATGAAGGGCACGGTGGCGCCCTCGTCGAGCAGGGCGATAGCGGCCTTGGCCTGGGCGGTCTGCGCACCGATCTCGGCGGCGATGGTGGCAGCGATGTGCTGGGCGATCTGGGGATTGCGGTCTTGCATTGCGTCCGTACTGGAAAAACCCGATGGACCGGGTGGGACGCCGATTGTGGCAACGGATGGCGATGCTGGAAACGGGTTGACAGCGCGCGGCGGACGCACCAAAGAGAAAGGACCGCTTGCGCGGCCCTTTCTCTCGTCCATGCGGTGATGGCTTACGACCGCACGGGCAGCACACGCACCTCGACACGACGGTTCATCGCGCGGCCGGCGTCGGTATCGTTGCTGGCGACGGGATAGCGCTTGCCCATGCCGACGATCTCGAAGCGCTCGCGCTGCAGGCCCTGGCCGATCAGGTAGTTGCCGACCGCAGCGGCACGCTGCTCGGACAGGCGCTGGTTGACCGCATCCGACCCGATGCTGTCGGTATGGCCGCTGACTTCCACAATGGTCTGGTTGTACTCGCGCAGCGTGGCGGCGACGTTGTTGAGCGCAGGATAGAACTGCGACTTGAGGTCCGCCTTGCCGAAGTCGAACGTCACGCCGTCCGGCAGGTTGAGCTTGATAACGTCGCCGTCGCGGCTGACGTCGATGCCCGTGCCTGCGGTCTGGCGACGCAGTTCGGCTTCCTGGCGGTCCTGGTAGGCACCGATCGAACCACCGGCGAGACCGCCGATGCCCGCGCCGACCAGGGCGCGCTGGCGGCGTTCGGTGGCGTCGCTGCCGCTGAGCAGGCCGGCGACCGCGCCGATGCCGGCACCGATCAGGGCGCCGGTGCGGGTGCGGTTGGGATCGTTCGGGTCGTTGGTCTGGCCGGTGTAGCTGGCGCAACCGCCCAGCATCGTCACGGTGAGCGCCGCGAGGGCGCCGGTCTTGAGCATCGCGTTCATGGGTATCTCCTGGGTGGCTTGCGGTGCGGAACGGGGGCAAGCCTAACCAGCGAAATGTTCACAACACGCGATTTGAGCCCTGTTCATTCAGGTGGCGGCGGGGAATCAGGACAGCAGGGCGCTGGCCGCCGGCGCGTCCAGCGTTTGCTCCCAGTCGCCCATCAGTGACAGGTACAGGAGCTTCTCGAACTCCGGGCCGAAGCGTCGGATCACCGCATCCGGATCGGGAATCAGCTTGGCGTCGGCGATCAGGCCGAAATGCACGCGGCCGTTGTAACTGAGGATGGACACGCCGATCCCGATGGACCCGGTCTGCGGAACCCAGAACATCATGTCCCGCAGTCGCGCGCCGCCCATGTAGAGCGGCTGCTGGGGGCCGGGCACATTAGTGGCCACCGCCGTCGCCTTCCGCGAAAACAACTCCAGCGCCACACCCTGGATGGCGGAAGGCGCCATACCGAGTGCTGCAAGAAGTCCAAAGGCGACAATGGCTTGGCGAGAATTCTTCAAGTCACGCATGCACTCCGCTACCCGCTCGAGGCGGCGGATCGGGTTGTCCTCGCCGACCGGCAGGTCGAGGAACACGAGGCCGAAATGGTTGCCCAGCTTGCGGGCGTGCTCCAGCGGACGCAGGTTGACCGGCACCGTCGCGCGCAGGGTCACGCCATCGAGCTGCTCGCCGCGTTCCAGCATGTAGCTGCGCAGCGCACCGGCAGCGGCGGCCATCAGCACGTCGTTGACGGTGCAGTCGCAGGCGCGGCCGACCGCCTTCACTTCCTCCAGGTCCAGCGGCTCGGCCCAGGCCACGCGCTTGCTCACACCCAGTTTGCCGCGCAACAACGTCGGCGGATCGTCCGACAGCGACAGGGCATGCAGCAGTTCGCGGCCGATTTCGCCGCCCTCCTTCGCCAGCATGGTCGCCAGCGTTGGGTCCTGCATCATCTCCATGCCCTTGCCCAGCACCTTGCCGCCGATCTGGACGTAGCGGTCGATGGCGCCGACGCGGCGCACGACTTCGGCGCCATCCTTCTTCAGCCAGGCGGAGCGCAGGTCCTTGCCGGCATCCGGCTTGCGGCTGGTATCGGTCAGCGACAGCAACACCTGGACCAGCGCGATGCCGTCGGCATAGCTGTGGTGGATACGAGCGACCAGTGCGGAACCGGTGCCGTAGCGCTCGATCAGGTGGAACTGCCAGAGCGGCTTGGTCTTGTCGAGCGGCGAGGAAGCCATCTGGCTGGTGAAGCGTTCCAGCGCCTTCTTCTCGGACTTCGGATCATGCCGGCCCGGCAGTGCCGACAGCCGCACGTGCCAGTCGAGGTCGAAGTCCGGATCGGTGACCCAGGAGGCGCCCGCCGGCGTGTCGACCGCCTTCTGCAGGAAGCGCGGATAGGCGAGGAACCGCTTCCTGATCACCTGCTTGAGCGTCTCGAGCGTCATCGGCTCGTCGAACATCAGCACGCCGGTGATCATCATCGGGTTGGTCGGACGGCACATCCGCAACCAGGCGGTATCCACTCGCGACATCGGCTCGCGACGCGGCTTTGCCGGCGCTCTCTTCGTGGCCATGCTTGCCCTCCTCTCCCGCGCCGAGTGAAGCATGCGGCGCCGAAAGGCGTCAACGCGGCTCAGTCGCCCGTCTTGCGATAGGCGGCCAGCGCGCCCTCCCGGCCGGCGGCCAGGTCGGCGATCGGATGCCGCGGATAGTCGGGCGCGAGCTTCGCCAGCATGTCGGGCTTCTGCCATGGCGCGAAACGCACCGGCACCGGCAGATCCGAGAGCTCCGGCACCCAGCGCGCGATGTACGTCCCCTTGGGATCGAACTTCTCGGCCTGCGTGACCGGGTTGAACACGCGGAAGTACGGCGCCGCGTCGGCCCCCGTGCCCGCCACCCACTGCCATCCCAGCGTGTTGTTGGCCAGATCGGCATCGACCAGCGTCTCCCAGAACCAGCGCGCGCCGTGCAGCCAGTGGTAGCGCAGGTGTTTGGTGAGGTAGCTGGCGACGATCATGCGCACCCGGTTGTGCATGTAACCGGTCGCCCACAGCTCGCGCAGCCCGGCGTCGATGATCGGCACCCCGGTGCGTCCCCGCTGCCAGGCTTCCAGCGCAACCGGATCCATCTTCGCCCAGTCGAAGTGTTCGAAGCGCGGGTTGAGGTTCTGCGTGGTGGTCTGAGGGAAATGGTGCAGCAGGTGGTAGGCGAATTCGCGCCAGCCCAGTTCGCGGATGTAGCCGTCCATGTCGGCGCTGTTGGCGGCCGTGCGTGCGCGCTCCAGTCCCGCCACGATGCGCCAGGGCGCGATCTCGCCGAAATGCAGGTGCGGCGAAAGGCGCGAGGTGCCTGTGCGGTCGGGACGGTCGCGATCGCTGCGGTAGCCGTTGAGCGCGCCGTCGATGAAAACTTCCAGCGCTTCGCATGCGCCCGCTTCGCCCGGTCTCCAGACGTCCCAGAAGCCTGCATCCCAACCCAGAGCCGGTCGCAACCCCAGCGCGTCGAGCGCCTCGCTGTCCACCGAGGCCTCCACGGACGGCATGCGCGAAGGCGCACGCCAAGGTTCCGGCGCGCGCCACTTCGTCAGCGCCGTTCGCCAGAACGGCGTGAATACCTTGTACGGTTGGCCTTGCTGGGTAGCGATGTCCCAGGGCTCGATCAGCAGGCTGCCATTGAAGCTTTCCACGCGCAGTCCGCGTTCGCGCAGTGCCTTCTTGATGGCCGCATCGCGCGGCTGCGTCGCCGGTTCGTACTTGCGATTCCAGAACACGGCTTCGGCGCCGGTCTCCGCCAGGACGTCATCGAGGACGTCTAGGCTGTGACCGCTTCTTAGCAGCAGGCGCGAACCGCGCTGACGCAGGTCGGCGTCCAACGCGGCCAGCGAGCGATGCAGCCACGCATCCGATGCACCGCCCGGCACCCATTCACCCTCTTCCGCGGGTGCACGGAGATAGAGCGGGATCGGCGTAAAACCCTCGTCGAGTGCGGTACGCAGCGCCGGATTGTCGTCCAGGCGGAGGTCGTGGCGGAACCAGACGATGGCATTCGGCATGCGGTGAACCCGGACGGTGGCAGCGTTGCTTACGCGATTGGTGCCGTGCCGGATGCACCACCGACGTACTCGCGCGGGATGCGGGCGTTGAGTCCGGTGAGGATTTCGTAGGGAATCGTCCCGGCGGCCAATGCCACGGCTTCGCAGGAAATCGCGTCGCTGCCCTGCCGGCCGATCAGCACGACTTCGTCTTCGTTGTAGGCGCTGCCCCCGGGGCCGAGATCGACCATGAACTGGTCCATGCAGACGCGGCCGACGATCGGATGGCGCTCGCCGCGCACCAGCACCTCGCCCCGCGACGACAGCGAGCGGGGATAACCGTCGCCATAGCCGATCGGCACGGTGACCACGCGCGTATCGCTCGTGGCGGTCCACGTGGCGCCATAGCTGACGGTGCGGCCCGCCTTGACCACCTTGAAATAGACCACCCTCGAGACCAGGGACAGTGCGGGCCGCAGATCCACCGTCGCGTGCGACGCGGGATCCGGCATCACACCGTACAGCGCGATGCCAGGACGCACCATGTCCAGGCAGGTCTCAGGAAAATGCAGCACGCCTCCTGAGTTGGCCAGATGGCGGATCGGCATGGGCGCACCGATGCGATCGAAGTGTCCGCACGCATGCAGGAAGCGCTGCAGTTGCTCTTGCGTCATCGGCGAAGCCGGGTCGTCCGAGCAGGCCAGATGCGAGTAAATACCTTTGACCGAGCACCAGGGCGACGCCAGCGCCGCATCGATCAATGGCGCGGCGTTCTCGCTGTGCACGCCGATGCGCTCCATGCCGGTGTCGATCTTCAGATGGACCACGGCTTTCCGTCCCGTCGCCTCGGCCGCCTCTTCGACCTGCCGCAGCTTGGCGATCGAAGACACCGTCACTTCCAGATCGTGGGCAAGGAACTGCGCCACCTGTGGCGCGTGGATGCCGCCGAGCACCAGGATCGGAACCGTGATGCCGGCACGGCGCAGCGCGATGCCTTCCTCGACGAACGCGACGCCCACCTGGTCCACGCCCTGCGCCTGGAGATGACGCGTCACCGGCACCAGGCCGTGGCCGTAGGCATTGGCCTTGACGATGCCCATCACCGGCACGCCGACATGGGACTGGATCGCACGCAGGTTGTGCGTCAGCGCATCCAGGTCGACATGGATGCGCGTGGGGCGGTCGTTCGCCTCCGGACGTGTGTGCGGGTCTGACAAAGCGGTGTCCACCGGGGCATCCATGCGGTGATTGTAGCGTCGGCGCCTTCGCTCCCGTTCATGCCGTCACGTGAAAGCCTGCGGTAGGCTGGCGGCGGGTTCCAGAAATCGGCTCCGATGGCGCTACGCTCGAAGTCCATCACGATGATCGTCGTTGGCGTGATCGCCCTCGCCGCTGTCGGCGCCTGGTGGTGGACACGCACGCTACACATGGACGCCACGTCGCCCTCCGCCGGCCCCTCCCCTGCCCTGGCGCCCGCGCCGATGTCCTCCCCGCCGGCAGCCGCCACCGATACACCGGCCATATCGACCGGCAGGCACGCCACAGCCAAGAGGCCTGTTGCGGAGGCAGTCGACACCGCGCCCGCGCTCCTGCCCACATCGGCCATCGGTGTGCGGGTGGGTGCGCGCCCTTTGTCTGCCGAAGGGGAACGCCGACTGGACAAATTCCTGGCCGGACTGCGGAACACCAGCTCCGACGTCGGCGACTTCGAGCTGCTGGGCCGTTCGGAGCCGGCGGACCCCGACTGGTCGCCGCGACTGGAGGCACTCATCCAGCAGGTGATCGACCGCCGTGGCCACGAATTCGGTCAACTGGAGATCGGTCGGCCACGCTGCAGCAAGAGCCTGTGCATGCTGACGGCGGTGGCGACCACGCGGAGCCCGCAGCAACCGGCCCAGGCCGACTTCCAGCGCCTCGTCTACACCTACATGGTCGCGGAACCCTGGTTCCGCGAATCCTTCTTCGACGCCAGCACCACCGTGGCTGCCGATGCGACGGGCAATGTCTTCGTGACCTACTTCATCCGTAAGTAGCGCTCATTCGAACGCGCCGATGTTGTCGTGGCTCAGGTTGTCGAAGCGCGTGTACTCGCCGAAGAACCGCAGCTTGCACGAGCCGGTGGGACCGGAACGCTGCTTGCCGATGATGATCTCGGCCAGACCCTTGTCCGGCGAGGTTTCCTTGTTGTAGTAGTCGTCGCGGTAGATGAAGACGATCATGTCGGCGTCCTGCTCGATGGCGCCCGATTCGCGCAGGTCGGCCATCACCGGGCGCTTGTCGGTACGCGTTTCCAGTGAGCGGTTGAGCTGCGACAGCGCGATCACCGGTACGTTGAGCTCCTTCGCCAGGCCCTTCAGCGAGCGCGAGATCTCCGAGATTTCGGTGGCGCGGTTCTCGCTGTTGCCGGGCACCGACATCAGCTGCAGGTAGTCGATGACGATCAGGCCCAGGTCGTGCTCGCGTTTCAGGCGGCGCGCCTTGGAGCGCAGCACGTCGGGCGACAGGCCGGGGGTGTCGTCGATGAAGACCTTGGCCTGGTCCTTGAGGATACGGATGGCGCTGGTGACGCGGCTCCAGTCCTCGTCCTCCAGTTGGCCCGTGCGCAGGCGGGTCGCATTGATGCGACCCACCGACGAGATCAGGCGCATCGCGAGCTGGCCCGCCGACATTTCCATCGAGAAGACCGCGACCGCCTTCTTCGACTTGATCGCCGCGTACTCGGCGATGTTCAACGCGAACGTGGTCTTGCCCATCGCCGGACGCGCCGCCAGGATCACCAGATCGGTCGGCTGCAGGCCCGCGGTCATCATGTCAAACTCGGTGTAGCCGGTCGGCAGGCCGGTCACCGTGCCGCCGCTCTCCGAGCGCACGCGCAACACCTCGAACGCGTCCTTCAGCGCATCGTTCATCGCCACGAAGTCGGTGCGCCCGCGCGCGCCCTGCTCGGCGATGGCGAACACCTTCTGCTCGGCGACCGCCAGCATCTCGTCACTTTCCTTGCCGTCGGGCTGGAACGCGTCGTTGACGATCTCGGTGCCCACCTCGATCAGCTGGCGCATCACCGCCTTGTCGCGGACGATCTCCGCATAGGCGGTGATGTTGGCGGCAGACGGCGTCGTGCTGGCCAGTTCGACCAGATAGGCGCCGCCGGCGATCAGCTCCAGCTGGCCCTGCGATTCGAACCATTCGCCCAGTGTCACCGCATCGAACGGCCGGTTGCGCTCGGCCAGCTCGCCGATGGCGCGGTAGATCAGCTGGTGGTCGCGCCGGTAGAAATCGTTCGGCGTCAACTTGTCGTTGATGCGGTCGTAGGCTTCCGGCGCCAGCATCAGGCCGCCCAGCACCGCCTGCTCCGCCTCGATGGAGTTCGGCGGCACGCGCAGCTGTTCGATGCGCGCATCGTGGGGATCGGAACGGAAGCCGGGACGTGCGGACATGGGCAGTGACAACCAGAGCGATGGAAGGCCGGACCGGACATGCTAGGAGCCCAGCCTGTGGGCTCGCGACGGAACAACCTGTGGATAAGTGACATCACGCTGACCGCGTTCCGTCTCGCCAGCTGCGACGGTGACGGCCGCTGGTCGGCGAACGCTGCGCCTCAAAATAGGACGGGCGCCTTTCGGCGCCCGTCTGTTGGCATCACGGATGATGCGCGGGAGTGGATCAGGCTTCGGCCTGCACCACGACCTTGACGGTCGTCTGCACGTCGGCGTGCAGCTTCACGACGATGTCGTACTCGCCGATGTTGCGCAGCGCGCCTTCGCCCATGATGACTTCGCTCTTCTCGAGCGGCAGGCCGGCGGCGGTGAACGCCTCGGCGATGTCGCGCGGGCCCACCGAACCGAACAGCTTGCCTTCGGTCGCGGCATTGGCGGTGATCGTGACGCTGGCGCCTTCCAGCTTGGCGGCGCGGCCTTCGGCCTCGTCGTGCACGGCCTTGGCCTTGGCTTCGTACTCGGCGCGCTTGGCTTCGAACTCGGCGACGTTGGCGGCGGTGGCCGGCACAGCCTTGCCCTGCGGCACCAGGAAGTTGCGGCCGTAGCCCGGCTTCACGTTGACCTTGTCGCCCAGGACGCCCAGGTTGGTCACTTTCTGCAGAAGAATCAGTTCCATCGTATTGCTCCGTATTCGTTAGCAGGCGGGGCCTGCAGCGATTGGCTGTCCGAATGACAGTGGGAAAGAAGAACCTCCCCGTTCGGGGAGGTCCTGGATTACACGTCGTGGTTGTCCGTGTACGGGATCAGCGCCAGGAAACGGGCGCGCTTGACCGCGGCGGACAGCTGACGCTGGTAGCGGGACTTGGTGCCGGTGACGCGGCTCGGCACGATCTTGCCGTTTTCGGTCAGGTACTGGCGCAGGGTGTTGAGATCCTTGTAGTCGATCTCTTTCACGCCTTCGGCGGTGAACTTGCAGAACTTGCGGCGACGGAAGAACTTGGACATGGGGGTGCTCCTCAGGCGGCTTCGGCGGTGTCGGAATCGGTCGAGGCTTCGGTACCCGCCTCGTCGTCGTCACGGCGGCGACGCTCGCCACGTTCGGGCTTGTCGCCCTTCTCGTCCTTGTTCTTCATGATCAGGGACTGCTCGGTATCCGGACCATCGCGCTTGATGACCAGGTTGCGCAGCACCGCATCGTTGAAACGGAAGCTCTCGACCAACTCGTTCAGCACGGCCTGGTCGGCCTCGATGTTGAGCAGGACGTAGTGGGCCTTCACCAGGTTCTGGATCGGGTAGGCCAGCTGACGGCGGCCCCAGTCCTCCAGACGGTGGATGGTGCCGTTGCCGCCCTCGATCAGCGCCTTGTAGCGCTCGATCATGGCCGGCACCTGCTCGCTCTGGTCCGGGTGGACCAGGAACACGACTTCATAGTGACGCATCGTTTTTACCTTTCGGATGTAGGCCCGGCCACGGAAAACGGCCGGACGGGACAGCCCCCCGATGCCCGGATCGGACACGGTGGGGCGAGGAACCGGCGGCCAGGCTGGCCTCCGGGAGCCGGAAATTATGGCAGGTCAACCACTTAGGGGCAAGCCGTGCCCCGAACCGCCCTCAGGCGGCGTCGGCGGCCGTCGTGAAGCTCTCGCCGCAGCCGCATTCGGCCGCGGCGTTGGGGTTCCGGAAGAGGAAAGTTTCCGACAACCCCTGCTTGGCGAAGTCGATTTCGGTGCCGTCGACCAAGGGTAGGCTGGTGGCGTCCACATAGATCCTGACGCCACCGAATTCGAACACGGTGTCGCCCTCGCGCTCGTCGCGGGCCAAGTCGGCGACGTGGCCCCAGCCCGAACAGCCGGTGCGGGTCACGCCGAAGCGCAGGCCCAGCGCAGCCGGGGTCTGCTCGACGAAGCGCTGCACGCGCTCGAGTGCGACCGGGGTCAAGGTGATGGCCATGCGTGTCTCCTGTAAGACGCAGACGATTATAGAGCCGCCGGCATGCCGAGGGCTGCGCGGCTCTTGTAAACTCCGCGTTCCATTAATAAGTCTGTTATCGAAGGATTCAAGCCATGACGGTGGTGAGCGTCGAACATGCGCTGGCGGGCAAGCTCCCGGCCGGCGGCGAAGTCACGGTGCGCGGCTGGGTGCGCACGCGGCGCGATTCCAAGGCGGGCCTGTCCTTCGTCAACGTCAGCGACGGCTCGTGCTTCGCACCGATCCAGGTGGTGGCGCCCGATTCGCTGGCCAACTACGAATCCGAGATCAAGCACCTGACCACCGGCTGCGCGGTCGTCGCCACCGGCACCCTGGTCGCCTCGCAGGGCCAGGGCCAGAGCTTCGAGATCCAGGCTTCATCCGTCGAGGTGGTCGGATGGGTGGAAGACCCCCTCACCTACCCCATGCAGCCCAAGCAGCACTCGCTGGAATACCTGCGCGAATTCGCCCATCTGCGCCCTCGCACCAACCTGTTCGGCGCGGTGACCCGTATCCGCAACGCGCTGGCGCAGGCGGTGCACCGATTCTTCCACGAGAACGGCTACTTCTGGATCAGCACGCCGATCATCACCACCTCCGATGCCGAAGGCGCCGGCCAGATGTTCCGCGTGTCCACGCTGGACCTGGTCAACCTGCCGCGCGACAAGGAAGGCGCAGTGGATTTTTCGCGCGACTTCTTCGGCAAGGAGACCTTCCTGACCGTGTCGGGCCAGCTCAACGCCGAGGCCTACGCGCTGGCGATGAGCAAGGTCTACACCTTCGGCCCGACCTTCCGCGCCGAGAACAGCAACACCACGCGCCACCTGGCCGAGTTCTGGATGATCGAGCCGGAGGTCGCCTTCAACGACCTCGCCGCCAACGCCCAGCTGGCCGAAGACTTCCTGAAGTACCTGTTCCGCGCCGTACTCAGCGAACGCGCCGACGACCTGGCGTTCATCGCCGAGCGCGTCGAGCCGACCGCGCTGACCCGCCTGGAAGCCTTCGTCAATTCGCCGTTCGAGCGCATCGACTACACCGATGCGATCTCGCTGCTGCAGAAATCGGGGCAGAAGTTCGAGTTCCCGGTCGAATGGGGCCTGGACCTGCAGACCGAGCACGAGCGCTGGCTGACCGAACAGCACGTCGGCCGCCCGGTGGTGGTGACCAACTATCCGGAGCACTTCAAGGCGTTCTACATGCGCCTGAACGATGACGGCAAGACCGTCGCCGCGATGGACGTGCTGGCGCCCGGCATCGGCGAGATCATCGGCGGCAGCCAGCGCGAGGAGCGCCTGGATGTGCTGGACGCGCGCATGGCGCAGTTCGGTCTGGATCCGGCGCATTACGGCTGGTACCGCGACTTCCGCCGCTATGGCTCGGTGCCGCATGCCGGCTTCGGCCTCGGCTTCGAGCGCCTGGTGGTGTACGTCTGCGGCCTGAGCAACATCCGCGACGCCATCGCCTACCCGCGCGCACCGGGCAACGCGGAGTTCTGATGATCCTGTTCTTCGCCCTGTGCTTCGTCGGCGTGGCCATCGCCGGGTTCTGCGCGTTCGTGATCTTCTGGCCGCTGACGCTGGTGCACGTGCGCGACCGTCATGGCGCGCTCAGCGCGCAGTGGGGCGAAGGCGCCTTCCTCAAGCCCGTCGCGCTGCGCTGGCTGCTGGCGGGCGACTACCGCCAGGTTGCCGACACCTCGCTGTCCGGCCTGGCGACGCCGGCCCGCATCTCGCTGTGCGTCATCATGTTCGGCCTGCTGATGGCCGGCCTGCTCGCGCTGTGGGCGGAGGCGTTCGCATGAATCCGTTCCTTCGTGAAGACTGGTATATCGCCTCGCTCGGTCGCACCCTGATCTGGGCGCGTCTGCGCCTGCTGGAAGCGGGCACCGCCGAGGTGCTGGACAGCGACGGCAACACCCTGGCCTACGACAGCGAGGACAGTGCGCGCGCAGCGCTGTTCGACGCCGAGTTCGTCGCGTTCGATGGCCTGGATGAAGACGATGCGCTGGCGCGCGGCTTCTCGCTGGCCGGCATGCAGCCGCCGCAGGGCGACGACGATGCCGCGCTGGTGCCGCAGATGGTGCAATCGCTCGGCGCGCGCGCCTGATCCGTCCATGTACACGCCACGCGCGTTCGTCGAAACCGACTTGGCCGAACTGGATCGGCTGATCGCGCGCGATGCGTTCATCACCCTGGTCACCGTGGCCGATGGCGTCCCTTTTGTCAGCCATCTCCCGGTGCTCTACGCACGCGACGGCGGCCGGATCGTCATCGAAGGCCACTGGGCGAAGCCGAATCCGCAGTCGCGCCATGCGGGACCTGCCCTGCTGATCGTGCACGGCCCGCATGCCTATCTGTCCCCGGGCTGGTACGCAGACAAGGAAGAGGCAGCCCGCGTGCCGACGTGGAACTACGCAGTCGCGCACCTGCATGGCGTGCTGGACACCACCGACGACACGGCCGCGCTGGCGTCGATCGTCGACCGGCTCAGCCAAGTGAACGAGGCCCATGTCGGCAACGACTGGCGCTTCGAGCATGACCGCGACGACCATGTCCGGCAGCTTCGCGGGATCGTCGGTTTCCGTTTCGAAGTGGAACGCGTCGAACTGAAGTTCAAGCTCAGCCAGAACCATCCGGTCGCCAATGTCGAGGGCGCGGCCGCCGCGCTGCAGCAGCTGGGGGGCGAAGACAATGTGGCGGTGGCCGACCTGATGCGCGAGCGACTGGCCCACCGGAAAGAGGGTGTGGGAGCGACGTAAGTCGCGAAGCGGATCGCTGCCCCGACCCCGAGCGGAAGAAAGCATCGCGACTTACGTCGCTCCCACATCCACATCCAGGACCCCGCAGTCCATGCTCCGCGGGGCTAAACTCGACGCCTTGCCATTACCGGGAACGAAGCATGGACCTCAACCTCGCCGGCAGGCACGCGCTGGTTTGCGGCGCCTCCGAAGGCATCGGTCGTGCCGCCGCGCATGAACTCGCCCTGCTGGGCGCCGACGTCACCGTGCTGGCCCGCCGTGCCGAGGTACTGGCGGACGTAGCGACCGCACTTCCCCGCCTGACTGAAGGACAGTGCCACGATGCCATTGCTGCCGACATGTCCGATGACGCGGCATTGCGTGAGAACGTCGGCCGCCTCGTGGAGGCACGACCCGTGCACATCCTCGTCAACAACACCGGCGGCCCGCCGGGTGGACGCGCCGTCGATGCCGGTGCGGACGACTACCTGGCGGCATTCCAGCGCCACCTCCTGGCCAACCAGGCGCTCGCGCAGCTGACAGTACCTGCGATGCGCGCCGCCGGCTGGGGCCGCATCGTCAACGTCGTCTCCACGTCGGTGAAGGAACCCATCGCCAACCTGGGCGTGTCCAACACCGTCCGCGGCGCCGTCGCCAGCTGGGCCAAGACGTTGTCCAAGGAACTGGGTGCCGACGGCATCACCGTCAACAACGTGCTGCCCGGCTATACGCGCACGCAGCGGCTGGAGCAGATCCTGCACGATCGCGTACGGTCCACCGGCAAGGACGAGGCCGCCATCGGCGCGGCGATGCTCGCCACCGTCCCCGTCGGACGGTTTGCCGAGGCCAGCGAGGTCGCCGCCGCCATCGCCTTCCTCGCGTCGCCCGCCGCCGGCTACATCACCGGCGTCAGCCTGGCCGTGGACGGCGGCCGCATGCAGTCGATCTGAGAGCGCGGGACGAGGGGCTTGCCAGCCGGGTTAAGCTAGTGGGCATGGACCGCTTCGGCCACTTCATCGACGGCGAACCGCGCCCCGGCAGCGCCTGGCGCCCCGTGTTCGAACCGGCGTCCGGCGACGTCTATGCCGAGGTCGCGGATGGCAGCGAAAGCGACGTGCTGCTGGCCGTGCAGGCGGCCGAGGCCGCCCTCCCCGGCTGGTCCGGATTGGCGACGAGCGAACGATCGCGCTGGCTGGAACGCCTGGCCGATGCGCTCGAGCAGCAATGCGATACCTTCGCCGCTGCGGAATCGCGCGACACCGGCAAGCCGCTTGCGCTGGCGCGCGACATCGAGATTCCGCGCGCCGTCGCCAACCTGCGCTTCTTCGCGCATGCGGCCACCCAGTTCGCCAGCGAATCGCACCACGGCGAGGCCGGGTTGAACTACACCTTGCGGCCGCCGCTGGGCGTGGTCGCGGCGATCTCGCCGTGGAACCTGCCGCTCTACCTGTTCACTTGGAAGATTGCGCCTGCGCTGGCGGCTGGCAACACCGTCGTCGCCAAACCGTCCGAGATCACACCGGCCACCGCCACGATGCTCGGCGAACTGGCGGCCGAGACCGGCCTGCCGCGCGGCGTGCTGAACATTGTGCATGGCGCCGGCCCGGCGGTGGGCGAACCGCTCGTGCTGCATCCGGCGATCAAGGCGGTCTCCTTCACCGGCAGTACGGCGGTGGGCCGGCGCATCGCCGGGCTGGCCGGACCGCAGCTCAAGAAGGTCTCGCTGGAACTGGGCGGCAAGAACGCCACGCTGGTCTTCGCCAACAGCGACTGGCGCGCGCATCTGGATACCCTGCTTCGCTCTGCCTTCCAGAACGCGGGCCAGATCTGCCTGTGCGGTTCGCGCCTGCTGGTGCAGCAGGCGATCTACGACGAGTTCCGCGAGATGCTGGTCGGACGCGCTGCCACGTGGAAGGCAGGCCCGCTCGATGATCCGGAGACGCGTCTTGGCGCGATGGTGTCGCAGGCGCACTTCGACAAGGTGCTGGGATGCATCGCGCGGGCGCGCTTCGAAGGGGGCCGAGTGCTGACCGGTGGTCATGCGCTGGACCGGCCGGGCTGGTACATCGCGCCGACGGTGATCGAGGGCCTGGGCCCGCAGGCGTCCACCAACCGCGAGGAAATCTTCGGGCCGGTGGTCACCTTGCAGCCGTTCGCGGATGAAGCCCATGCGCTGGCGCTGGCCAACGCCGGCGATTACGGTCTGGCGGCGACGGTGTGGACGCGCGACCTGGACCGCGCCCATCGCCTGGCCGCGCGACTGCGCGCCGGCATCGTCTGGATCAATACCTGGATGACGCGCGACCTGCGCACGCCGTTCGGCGGCACGGGCGCGTCGGGCCTCGGCCGCGAAGGCGGCCTGGAGGCCATGCGTTTCTTCACCGAACCCAAGAACGTCTGCGTGGCGTTGCGCTGAGGACCGATACTCAAGATGTCTGATCAATCCGAACTCGAAAAACTGCTGCAGAACAACCGCGACTGGGCCGACCGCATCAAGCAGGAGGATCCCGGCTTCTTCAAGCGGCTGTCGCAGCAACAGTCGCCGCGCTACCTGTGGATCGGCTGTTCCGATTCGCGCGTGCCGGCCAACCAGATCCTGGGCTTGGACCCGGGCGAAGTCTTCGTCCACCGCAACATCGCCAACGTGATGTCGCACGGCGACCTCAACGCGCTGTCGGTCGTGCAGTTCGCCGTGGACATCCTGAAGGTGGAGCACATCCTGCTGGTCGGCCATTACGGGTGCGGCGGCGTGCATGCGGCCATGACCGGCCTGCGCGTGGGCCTGGCCGACAACTGGCTGAGGCACGTGGCGGACGTGGCGATGAAGCATGCGGACCTGCTGGAACAGGTCGATACCGAATCCCTGCGCCACGCGCGCCTGTGCGAACTGAACGTCATCGAGCAGGTCTTCAATGTCTGCCAGACCACCGTGGTGCAGGACGCATGGGCGCGCGGCCAGCCGCTGGCGATCCACGGCTGGGTCTACAGCCTGTTCGACGGTCGCGTCCGCGAACTGGGCATGGACGTGACGGCGCAGGACGAGTTGCAGCCTTCCTACCAGCGCGCCCTCGCCGGCGTGCCGCCCAAGGGCAAGCGCGATGAATGAGGTCGTGCAGGCCGGTGGTGCGCCGAAGCCGGTGGGACATTACCCCCACGCGCGGCGCGTGGGCGACCTGCTGTTCCTCTCCGGCATCGGCCCTCGCGATCCGGCCAGCAATGCCATCGTCGGCAACGTGCACGATGCCGAGGGCCGGTTGATCAGCTACGACATCGATGCGCAGTGCCGCGCCGTCTTCGCCAATGTCCGTGCGGTGCTGCAGGCCAGTGGCGCACGCTGGGAAGACCTGGTGGACGTGACGGTGTACCTCACCGACATGACCCACGACTTCAAGGCTTACAACCGGGTGTGGGCGGAGTATTTCCCCGACGCAGCGAGTGCCCCCTGCCGGACCACGCTGGGCATCAGCGCCCTGCCGACCCCGATCGCCATCGAACTGAAGTGCATCGCGCACCTGCCGGAGCGCCGCTGACATGCTGCCGAATCCGCTCGACTTCCAGGCCTGGATCGACGAGCACCGCCACCTGCTCAAGCCACCGGTCGGCAACAAGGTCATTTACGACGGTGACTTCATCGTGATGGTGGTGGGTGGTCCGAATGCCCGCACCGATTACCACTGGGATGAAGGTCCTGAGTGGTTCTACCAGTTGGAAGGCGAGATGGTGTTGCGCATCCAGGAGGACGGGGCCGTCCGCGACATCCCGATCCGGGCGGGCGAGATCTTCCTGCTGCCGCCCCGCGTGCCGCATTCGCCGCAACGCATGCCGGGTTCGGTCGGGCTGGTGATCGAGCGCCGGCGCCTGCCGCACGAGGACGACGGCCTGCTCTGGTTCTGCGAGCGCTGCAACCACAAGGTGTACGAAGAGTACTTCCACCTCAACGACATCGAGCAGGACTTCTTCCGCGTCTTCGAAGCCTTCTACCGCAACGACGACCTGCGCACCTGCAAGGCGTGTGGCCACCTGAATCCCCGCCCGAGCCGCTACGAAATGCAGGCGGACTCGCAGGCTGACATCACCTGACACCTCTCGGATCGAGGACACCCGATGCGCGTCTCCACCTGCCTGTTGGTTGTGTTCTCACTGCTCTCGGCGGCGCTCCCGGCGATGGCTCGGAATCCGGAGTTGGCTGCGATCTATGAGGCCGACCAGGCGGCGCGGTCCAAACCCGCAGAGATCGACTGGACCGTCCTCCTACCCGAAGACAGGAAGCGTCGCGAGCGAGTCATGGAACTGCTGCGTAGCGGCGAAGTACGGGCCGCTGAGGATTACCATCACGCAGCGATGGTCTTCCAGCACGGTGAGAACCTGGACGACATCCGGCTTGCCCACGCCCTGTCGACCATCGCCATGTCGCTGGCTCCCGACGAGACGCGCTATCGCTGGCTCACCGCAGCCTCATGGGACCGGATCATGACCACCCAGCTCCAGCCGCAGTGGTACGGCACCCAGTTCCAGTCCGACGATACCGGGATGTTCCTCTATCCCTTGGCCGACGGTGCGGTCAGCGACGATGAGCGCAGGGCGATGCAGGTTCCAACGCTGGCCGAGACGGAAGTCCGGCTTCAGGAAATCGCCAGGATGCATGGCCAGGCGGTGAATCCGGATCCTCCGACCATCGAGCAGTTGCGCAAGACCAGACGGGCTGCGCCCCAGGAGTGATGGAGCAGCACGCACTGGCGCTGGCCGGCTCCCCTGCACGACCTCCAGCCGGGCCGCCGCAGGTCGCCCACGCTTGCACTTGCCCAATCTGGGCATTATCGTGCCCGATATGGGCATGAACGACACCCCACGATCCGGGAAAGTCAGTGAGGCAGCGGCGCGCTATGCCAGCGCCAGCCTGTCGGGCGCCCTGTTCACCACCACCCAGCAGCGCGTGCTGGCCTGCCTGTTCGGCGCATCCGGCCGCAGCTACGCGGTCAACGAACTGATCCAGGCGACCGGCGCCGGCAGCGGAGCCGTCCAGCGCGAGCTGGCCCGGCTGGCCGGCAGCGGGCTGCTGACGGTCGAGCATGTCGGCAACCAGAAGCGCTACCGCGCCAATCCCGATGCACCGATCCACGACGAACTGGCCTCGATCGTCCGCAAGACCTTCGGCCTGGCCGAGCCGGTGCGCGAAGCGCTGGCACCGCTGGCCGACCGCATCCACGCCGCGTTCCTCTACGGTTCGATCGCCAAGGGCCACGATACCGCCCGCAGCGACATCGACCTGATGCTGGTCGCCGAGGATCTGCCTTACGCCGAGGTGATGCTGGCGCTGCATCCGGTGGCGGAACGGCTGGGCCGGCAGATCAATCCCACCGTCTACGACCGCGACGAACTGCGCAGCCGCCTCGATGCCGGCAACAGCTTCGTCACCCGGGTCATGCAACAGCCGCGGCAATGGCTGATCGGGGACGAAGATGACCTCGCCGCTTGAAAAGCTGTCCGCCCACAGCGGCCCGCTCAGTGCCGAAGCACCCGACAAGAAGGAAACCGCCGGCCTGCTGCGCTCCGGTCTCGCGCGGCTGGCCGATGCGCACAACGACGCGCTGTCGCTGGAGAGCCGGTTCGACCTTGCGTACAACGCCGCACACGCACTGAGTCTGGCTGCGCTGCGTCGCGCGGGTTTCCGGGCACGCCACCGCTACATCGTCTTCCAGGTGCTGCCGCACACGCTGGGGCTCGGCCCCGAGGTCTGGCGCGTGCTGGCCAAGGCGCACGACCTGCGCAACCTGGCCGAGTACGAGGGCCACGTCGAGGTGGACCGCCGCCTGGTCAACGACCTGATCGCCGCCTGCGAGCGCGTGTCCGACGCGCTGGAACGATGAACGCAGACACCGCGCACGTTCCTGCCACATCGCGGCACTGCAGCGCGAAACCCCGGCAAGGCAGCGCCTACAATCCGACGATGCTGAAGATCGACACCCACGCGCATTTCCTGCCCCGCGACTGGCCCGACCTGGCGGCCAAGTACGGCGACCTGCGCTTTCCGGTGATCCACCACGGCGACGACGGCCGCCACCGCATCTACAAGGACGGCAAGTTCTTCCGCGAGATCTGGCCCAAGACCTGGGATCCGGAAGAACGCATCGCCGACTACGCCCGGTTCGGCGTGCAGGTGCAGGTGATCAGCACGGTGCCGGTGATGTTCAGCTACTGGGCCAAGGCGCACCACGCGCTGGAACTCCACCAGGCGCTCAATGACCACACGGCCGCGGCCTGTCGCGACTATCCTCGCCACTATGCGGGCATCGGCACCGTGCCGATGCAGTCGCCGCGACTGGCCGTGCAGGAGCTGGAGCGCTGCATGGACCAGCTGGGCCTGCAGGGCGTGCAGATCGGCAGCCACGTCAACGACTGGAACCTGGACGCGCCTGAGCTGTTCGAGTTCTTCCAGGCCGCCAGTGAACTGGGCGCCGCGATCCTCGTGCACCCGTGGGACATGATGGGCGCCGCGTCGATGCCGAAATACTGGCTGCCCTGGCTGGTCGGCATGCCGGCCGAGCAGTCGCGCGCGGCCTGCAGCCTGATCTTCGGCGGCGTGCTGGAACGCCTGCCGGAGCTGAAGGTCTGCTTCGCGCACGGGGGTGGCAGCTTTCCCTACACGATCGGCCGCATCGAGCACGGCTTCAACATGCGGCCGGACCTGGTGGCCACCGACAATCCGCGCAACCCGCGCGACTACCTGGGCCGCGTGTACTTCGATTCCTGGGTTGCCGATCCGCGCGCGCTGCGCTATCTGCTGGACACGGTCGGCCACGAGCGCGTCATGCTCGGCACCGACTATCCATTCCCGCTGGGCGAACAGGAACCCGGTGCCGGCATCGCCGCGCTGGGCCTGGACGACGCGCAGCAGGCGCGCCTGTATCACGGTACCGCGCTGGAATGGCTGGGCTTGTCCGCGGCGAGGTTCCTGTGAACAGGTTCCCTGTAGGAGCGATGTCAGTCGCGACCGCACGGCATGGCCGCGTCGAAACCGCGCTATCCATCGGAAAGCACTGCCACACCACTATTCCACCTCAACCGCCAGATTCCGGTCGCGACTGACGTCGCTCCTACAACCAACCGCTCATTTTCAAACCCGCCTCCATGACCGACCCGTTGTCCCGCACCCACATCATCGCCCTCGACGCCGCCGACCCGTTGCGTCCGCTCCGCAACGACTTCCTGATCCCGCGCCACAAACACAACGACCAGGTCTACTTCTGCGGCAACTCGCTCGGCCTACAGCCGAAGGGCGCACGCACCTACATCAACGAAGTGCTGGACAAGTGGTCCACCGAAGCCGTCGAAGGCCACTTCACCGGCAACGCGCAGTGGATGACCTACCACGAGCTGGTGCGGGAGCCGCTGGCGCGCGTGGTCGGCGCGGAGCCGGCCGAGGTGGTGGCGATGAACACGCTGACCACCAACCTGCACCTGATGATGGTCAGCTTCTACCGCCCCACGGCGGAGCGGCCGGCGATCCTGATGGAAGCCGGCGCATTCCCGTCCGACCGCCACGCGATGGAATCGCAGGTGCGCTTCCACGGCTTCGATCCGGCGACCGACCTGATCGAAGTGGAACCGGACCAGCCCGACGGCACGCTGTCGATGACCGCGATCGAGCGCGCCATCGCCGAACACGGCCCGCGCCTGGCGCTGGTGCTGTGGCCCGGCATCCAGTACCGCACCGGGCAGGCGTTCGACCTGGCCGAGATCGCGCGTCTGGGCCATGCGCAGGGCGCTGTCGTCGGCGTCGATCTCGCGCATGCGGTGGGCAACCTTCCGCTGCAGCTGCACGACAGCGGCGTCGACTTCGCCGTGTGGTGCCACTACAAGTACCTGAATTCCGGTCCCGGTGCGGTGGCGGGCTGCTTCGTGCATGCGCGCCATGCCCACACGGACCGCCCGCGGTTCGCCGGCTGGTGGGGCCACGAGAAGGAAACCCGCTTCCGCATGGCGCCCGAGTTCGTGCCCACGCCGGGCGCCGAAGGCTGGCAGCTCAGCAATCCGCCGATCCTGGGCCTGGCGCCGCTGCGCGCCTCGCTGGAGCTGTTCGAGAAGGCCGGCGGCATGGAGGCGATCCGCACCAAGTCGCTGAAGATCACCGGCCTGCTGGAAGCGCTGATCCGGGCGCGGCTGTCGGACGTGCTGCAGATCATCACGCCCGCGGACACGGCGCAGCGTGGCGCGCAGCTGTCGTTGCGCGTGATCGGCGGCCGTGAGCGGGGCCGCGAGCTGTTCGAGTACCTGCTGTCCGTCGGCACGGTCGGCGACTGGCGCGAACCGGACGTGATCCGCATCTCGCCCGCCCCGCTCTACAACCGCTACATGGACGTCCACCGTTTCGTCGAGGAAGTCGAGACGTGGCGGGGATTCTGATCCGGAGACATGCGCTTGGGCACTGACACCCCGCAACACATCACCATCATCGGCGCCGGCCTCGCCGGTGCGCTGCTGGCCACGTTGATGGCGCGCGCAGGCTGGCGTGTGGAGGTGTTCGAGAAGCGCGGCGATCCGCGCGTGCAGGGTTACGCCGGCGGCCGTTCGATCAACCTGGCGCTGACAGAGCGCGGGCGCCACGCCCTGCGCATGGCGGATGCCGACGAGGCGGTGATGCGCCAGGCCGTGATGATGCGTGGGCGCATGGTGCATGCGCTCGACGGGCGCCTGCAGCTGCAGCGCTATGGCCGCGACGACAACGAGGTGATCTGGTCGATCCATCGTGGCGACCTGAACATCACGTTGCTGGACCTGGCCGAGAAGGCGGGCGCGACCATTCGCTTCAACCACCGGCTTGAGACGGTGGACTTCGACCATCGCATCGCGACCTTCGCCGACGATCGGGACGGCAGCCAGCATCCGACCTCCTTCACGGCGCTGGTCGGCGCGGACGGCGCCGGCTCCTCCCTGCGCGGCGCGATGCTCTCGCAGCAGGATCTCGGCGAACGTACCGAGTTCCTCGACCATTCCTACAAGGAACTGGAAATCCCGCCGTCCGCCGACGGCAGCTTCATGATGGAGCCCAACGCGCTGCATATCTGGCCGCGCGGGCACTACATGTGCATCGCACTGCCGAACGACGAGCGAACGTTCACGGTCACGCTGTTCCTGCCCAATCAGGGCGACCCCAGCTTCGCCAGCGTACGCTCTGGCAAGGATGCCAAGGCGCTGTTCCTGCGCGACTTCCCCGATGCGATTCCGTTGATCCCTGATCTGGAGCAGGATTGGGAAGCCAACCCCACCGGCCTGCTGGCGACGCTCTATCTCGATCGCTGGTACCTGCAGGACCGCGCCGTGCTGCTGGGCGATGCCGCGCACGCGATGGTGCCGTTCCACGGCCAGGGCATGAACTGCGCCTTCGAGGATTGCGTATCGCTCGCGCGCCATCTGCAGGCTACCGAGGACCTCGCGACCGCGTTCGCCGCCTTCGAGGCCGAGCGCAAGCCGAACGCGCTGGCCATCCAGGAAATGGCGCTGGAAAACTACGTGGAGATGCGCGACAAGGTCGACGACAGCGGCTTCCTGCTGCAGCGCGAACTGGAACTGGCCCTGCAGCAGCGCCATCCGCAGCGCTTCGTCCCGCATTACACCATGGTCAGCTTCATGCGCATTCCTTATGCGGTGGCGCAACACCGCAGCCACGTGCAACGCGACCTGCTGGTGCGGCACACGGGCCAACGATCCTCGCTTGCGGGAATCGACTGGGAGGCGGTCGACGCCGATGTGCTCGCCCTGCTTCCGGCGCTGGAGGATGCGGTGGCGTGAGCGCCAGCTTCCTCTTCTACGATCTCGAAACCTTCGGCGCCGACCCGCGCCGCAGCCGCCTGGCCCAGTTCGCGGCCGTGCGCACCACCCCCGCCCTGGAAGTAGTCGACGAGCCGATCAGCTTCTTCGTGCAGCCGGCCGACGACCTGCTGCCCTCCCCCATCGCTACGCTGATCACCGGCATCACGCCGCAGCTCGCCCGGAGCGAGGGCGTCAACGAAGCAGAGGCCTTCGCCCGCATCGCCGACGAGATGGGGCGCCCGGAGACCTGCACGCTGGGCTACAACAGCCTGCGCTTCGACGACGAGTTCGTCCGCCACGGCCTGTTCCGCAATTTCCACGAGCCCTACGAACGCGAATGGCGCGGCGGCAACTCGCGCTGGGACCTGCTGGACGTGATGCGGCTGATGCACGCGCTGCGGCCGGACGGCATCGTCTGGCCGAAGCGCGAGGACGGTGCCACCTCGTTCAAGCTGGAACAACTCGCGCTGGCCAACCACGTGCGCGAGGGCGACGCGCACGAGGCGCTGTCGGACGTGTACGCCACCCTCGGCCTGGCGCGGCTGATGCGGCAGGCGCAACCGCGCCTGTGGGAGTACGCGCTGCAATTGCGCGACAAGCGCTTCGCCGCGCGCCTGCTCGATACCACCGCCATGCTGCCGGTGCTCCACGTATCGCAGCGCTATCCCGCGCACCGGCTGTGCGCCGCGCCGGTGCTGCCGCTGGCCCGCCACCCGAGGATCGACAGCCGGGTGATCGTGTTCGACCTGGACAGCGACCCGACGCCGCTGCTGTCGATGGCACCCGAAGACATCGCCGACCGGCTCTACACGCCCGCCGCCGATCTGCCCGAGGGCGAACAGCGCATCCCCCTGAAGGAAGTGCATCTGAATCGCGCGCCGGCGCTGGTCGCCTGGTCGCACCTTCGGCCGGCGGACATGGATCGCCTCGGCATCGATCCCGCCCGCTGCGAGCGCCACGCCGCGATCCTGCGCGACGCCGGCCCCGAACTGGCCGAAACCGTGCGACGCGTGTTCGCCAGCGAGCGGACGTTCGAAAGCGGCGACGTCGATGGCTCGCTGTACGACGGCTTCCTGGCCGACGCGGACAAGCGCCGCTTCACCGACGTGCGTACGACCCCGCCCGCGCTGCTCGGCCAGCGTGATTTCGGCTTCCGCGACGCGCGGCTGCCGGAACTGCTGTTCCGCTTCCGCGCGCGCAACTGGCCCGAGACCCTGTCCAGTGCAGAGCGCCAGCGCTGGGACGACTACCGCCGCCAGCGGCTGGCGACGGACAGTGGATGGTCCGAGTACACCTTCGAGCGCTTCGATGCGGAAGTGGCCGAGTTGCGGCGCACGCAGGCCGGCCACCCCGACCGGCTGGCGTTGCTGGACAGGATCCAGCAGTGGCGCGACGACCTGCAGGCCAGCCTGTAGCGCCACATCGAGGGCAGCGTTGCCGGATCCATGACACCGGCTTGTCTAGAATGGCGACCATGGCTACCTACTTCTCCGATGCCAGTTTCAAGTTCCTGCGCGGGCTGGCGCGCCACAACGACAAGACCTGGTTCAACGACCACAAGGCGCAGTACGAAGACCACGTGCGCCAGCCGTTCCTGCGGCTGCTGACGGACCTGCAGCCGGACCTGGCCGCGGTCAGCCTGCATTTCCGCGCCGATCCGAAGACCGTCGGCGGCTCGCTGTTCCGCATCTACCGCGATGCGCGCTTCTCCAACGACAAGTCGCCTTACAAGTCCTGGCAGGGTGCGCGCCTGTACCACGAGCGCCACAAGCAGGTGCCCGCGCCCTCGTTCTACCTGCACCTGCAGCCCGGCGAGTGCTTCGTCGGCGCCGGTCTGTGGCATCCCGAACCGGACACGCAGCGTCGCGTCCGCCAGTTCATCCTGGACAATCCCGGCAGCTGGAAGAAGGCCGCGCACGATCCGGCCTTCCGCCGCCGCTTCGAGTTCGAGGAAAGCGAGAAGCTGGTGCGTGCGCCACGCGGATTCCCGGCGGATTTCGAGTTCATCGAAGACCTGAAACACCGCAATTTCGTCTTCTGGCGCTCGCTGGACGATGCCACGATGATCGGACCTCGGCTGCGGCAGACACTGGCCGGCGATCTGAAGACGCTGGGGCCGTTCGTCGATTACCTGTGTGCCGCGCTGGACCTGGAATTCTGAGCCGGAGGACGGACCGATGAAGTGTGCGCCGATGAAGACATGGCTCGTGGGCAGCGTGCTGCTGGCGGTCGTGCTGGGACTGGCCGCCTATGTGGTCGCCGGCCCCTACCTGGCCATCCATGGCATCCGCACCGCGCTGGCGGAACAGGACACGGCCAAGCTGGAACGGCATGTGGATTTCCCCGCCCTGCGCGTGAACCTGCGCGCCCAAGTGGAGGACTATCTGGCGCGTCGCGCAGGGCCGGAGGTGTCGTCCAACCTGTTCGGTGCGGCCGCGCTGTCCATCGCCAACCAGGTCCTCGGACGTGGCGTGGACACGCTGGTCACGCCGATGGGCATCGCCGCCGTGCTGCAGGGCCGCGCAACATGGAAGCGCGCGATCGGCGAGACGGTCGGTGGCGACACCTACGCACCTCCCGTGCCTGCCGAACCGTTGAAGGAGGCCGAGCATCACTACGAATCGCTGTCCCGCTTCACCGCCACCGTGCGTGACGAAAACGGCGATCCGGTCGTGTTCGTGCTGACGCGGCAGGGACTGCGCTGGCGCCTGACGGATATCCGGCTGCCGCTCTGATCCTGTCTAGCATGCGATGGTCAGGCACGGACCGTCGGAGCGCCAGCCGGAACAGGTCGGCTACCGTCCACGGGTGTCGGGTACCCGTCGGAATCGGTCGGCGTCGGCGTCCAGGACGCATGCGCCTCGACAATGGATACGCCCTCCCCTGCGTGCGAAATGCGGCGATAGGACTGCCAGTTGTCGATGGCCGCGCGCGCCACACGCATCACCCGGATCTTGTTGGGATGCTCAGCGCAGCGGCGGAGCGGCTTGTGCCAGTCGCTATCGGCGAGCCCGCCACTGCCCGGACAGGCGCAGCGCGATGGATGTCACGGATTGGCGACGCCGTGCGGAACATGGCCGGCGGCGACGTGGTGTCGCGCGCTGTCGATGTTGTGTTGCGAGTCGTCGAAGAAGATGTCGGCGCCGAAGGCTTCCAGGAACGGCCCCTTGTGCCGCCCGCCCAGGAACAGGGCCTCGTCCAGGCGCACGCCCCATTCGCGCAGGGTACGGATCACCCGCTCGTGCGCAGGCGCGGACCGCGCGGTGACCAGCGCGGTGCGGATCGGCGACCGTTCGTCGGCAGGGAACACCTGCTGCAACTGGTGCAGGGCCGAAAGGAAGTTGCGGAAAGGGCCACCGGACAGCGGTTCGCGCGCGCGCTCCTGCTCATGCTTGCCGAACGCCTCCACGCCCTGTTCGCGCGAGATGCGCTCGCTCTCGTCGCCGAAGATGACCGCGTCGCCATCGAAGGCGATCCGCAGCTGGTGTTCGTGGCGCAGCTGCGGTGCCCCGGCGGGCAGGATGGTCGCCGCCGCGATGCCGTGTTCGAGCGAACGCCTCACCGATTCCGGATTGGCCGACAGGAACAGGTCGGTGCCGAACGGCTTGACGTAAGGCCAGGTGGGCTCGCCCGCCGTGAAGGTGGCGCGCACGATGCCCAGGCCGTAGTGCTGGATGGAGTTGAAGATGCGCAGGCCGGTGTCGGCCGAGTTGCGCGACAGCAGGATCACTTCGACCCGGGGTGCCTCCGGCGAGGCGCCCGCATTGAGCGCCAGCAGCTTGCGTACCACCGGATAGGCGATGCCCGGCGCCAGCACGTCGTCCTCGTGATGGCGCTGGTAGTCGCTGTACGCCTTCACGCCCTCGCGCTCGTACAGGGCGTGGCTTTCTTCCAGATCGAACAGGGCACGCGAGGTGACGGCGACCGTCAGGAGGCGGGGGGTGTTGTCAGCCATGCGCACAGTATCGGTGATCCATGGCGCAGGAGGCGAGACGGGGCTAGCCGCCCGGCGCAGCGACGATGCGCAGTTGCGCGGGCGGTCCACGGCGGTTGTCCGCGGTCACCGCGCGGACTTCCACGATCAGGTCGATGGCTACCTGCCGGGAGGGCGGCCCATCCGTCCACAGGAAAACGAACTCGCTCCGATGGCCATCCACCCTTCCTGCCACGGGCGCGCGAGGGAAGATCGCCAGCGCATCGTCCCCGATCACGCGGAATTCGAAGCCGAGATCGCGCAGCCTGACATCGGTGCCGCGCGGCCATTCCACATTCAACGTCAGCAAGCCACTGGCGTCGCAGGCGGCACGACCATCCACGCCACGGGTCAGGCTGACCAGTTCGAGCACCGGCGGCTTCAATCCGGCGTCGTCGACGGCGGACGTTCCCTGGCCTCCGGCGAAGGGCGTGATGCCGGTAGACAGGTTGCAGGTCGGCGCATCGGCCATGACCAGCAAGGCGCATAGCGCCACGGCGCACTTCAATGGCATCGAAACCCCTCCTTGGGTGGATGCGAACCGAACCGCTACGGGGCGCTGGATAACATGCGTGACATGACGGAGCAAGCCGCAGCGCGGCGAAGCCACGCTGTCTTCCGGGACATTGCGACTCAGGTCATGAACTGCTCGCTGAGGATGCGCTCTTCGAGATTGTGTTCGCGATCGAACAGCAGGGTAACCGTGCGGTCGCGCGATTCTCGGATGGTCACCTCGACCACGTCGCGCACCTCGTGCGAGTCGGCGGTAGCGCTGACGGGACGCTTGTAGGGGTCCAGCACGCGGAAGCGCACTTCGGTATCCGCCTTCAGGATGGCGCCACGCCAGCGGCGCGGCCGGAATGGCGCGATCGGGGTCAACGCGATGGTGTGCGAGCCGAGCGGCAGGATGGGACCATGCGCGGAGAAGTTGTACGCGGTGCTGCCGGCGGGCGTCGCCGTCAGCACGCCGTCGCAGATCAGTTCGTCCAGGCGGGTTTCGCCATTGAGGTCGATGCAGAGATGGGCGGCCTGCCGCGTCTGCCGCAGCAGCGACACCTCGTTGTACGCCAGCGACGAGGTGGTCGTGCCGGACTCGGTCAGCACCTGCATCTCCAGCGGACGCAGTTTGGCCGGTTCGGCGGCGGCGATGCGCTCGACCAGATCGTCGGAGCGGTAGTGGTTCATCAGGAACCCGACGGTTCCCAGCTTCATGCCGAATACCGGCTTGCCCAGCGCCCCATGCCGGTGCAGCGTCTGCAGCATGAAACCGTCGCCCCCGAGCGCGCACAGCACGTCCGCCTGATCGGGCGCATGCGCGCCGTGTTCGCGTTGCAGCGTCGCCAACGCTTCCTGCGCTTCGGGCGTGGGACTGGCGAGAAAGGCGATGCGCGGGTCGGACATCCGTGGCTCCAGGTCGGCGGCGCGGGCGATCAGGCGGGACAGCGGGCGATCGATGATGTCACGTCGAGGGCCTCCGCGATCCTGCCGGGGTCGGTGATCATGAACGCGCCGTGGTCGCGGGTCCAGTAGTCATAGGCCAGCGCCCTGACATCGGGGTCGGTGATGGCGAACCGCCCTTCCGCCTCGCGTGCCTCGATCATCCTGCGCATCGCGTCGAACGCTTCGACGCTGGCCTGCTGGAACAGCAGGCGTCCACCGCCGTAGGCGTCGTACAGGTACTTCTGCAGTTTCACGTTGCCCACCAGCATCGTGAGCACCGCGTCCTTCTGCGCGGTATCGTCGGGCAGCGTGTAGCCATTGCCGCTGCACGCCGCATACGCGGCGATCGCCGTCGCGGCGCGCTGCTTCTCCGCTTCCGTTGGACGGGTCGCATCGCCGTGTTCCCGCATCCACTGGCGCACGACCGGCGCGATGAACACCTCGCTCGCGCTGTCCGCGCGCGCCTGCGGACTGCTCCCCACGATCTGGTCGGCATAGACCGCCTGGCCATCGACCTGTCCGATCTGCCGGCGTGGCTCCGCCGCATTCGCCACGAGCGCCCACGACATCAGCACCAGTCCTGCGATCCTGCGCATATCCGGTTCTCCACGAAAAGAAAAAAGGCGGCCACGGGGGCCGCCTCGATTCTAGCCAGCTTCCGGCGCCTGCATCAGCCTTGCGACGCGAGCTGCCCCAGGCGCTGCACCGCCACCGACGCAGTCGGGTAGTCCAGCGTCTTCTGCGCCGCCAGTTCGTTGAGCATGCTCAACGTGAAGCGCAGGCCCGCATCATCGCGGCCCAGCCATGCCTTGACCTTGGCATCGGCGTTGGCGCCCGGCAGCGACAGCACCTGGTCGGCCAGCGTGCGCTGGTGCGCGGCGAGTTCGTCGCGCAGCACGCCACGGGCCACCGCGTGCCAACGGCCATCCACCTTCAGGGCCTCGATCTGGTCCTGCAGCCACGGCAGGTGCAGGGCCTCGCCCAGGCGGTAATGGACCTTCGACACCTCGACCGGCTTGAGCTTGCGCGCGCGCGCCAGTTCGATGATGTCGCAGGACGGTTCCAGATACGGCAACGCCGCGATCTGGCCGGCCAGTGCGGGCGGCAGGCCCTTGTCCTTCCACTGCTGCAGGGCGGCGTTGTACGCCGGGCGCAGCGAGTCCGGCAACACGCCTTCGGCGGCGCGGATCTCGTTGAACCCGTCGTGGTAACGCTCCACTGCGGTGGCGATGGCGGGGATCGGTCCCTGCCGGGTCAGCAGCCAGCGGGTGAAGTTGCGCTGCACCTGCCAGATCACCTGCAGGGCATCGATCTGCACCGACTCCGGCACCTGGCCGTCCAGCGCGTCGATCTGGTTCCACAACGCCCGCGCATCCAGTGTCTCGCGGGTGATGGTGAAGGCCTTGGCCACTTCCGCCGGCGAACGGCCGGTGTCTTCCTGCATGCGCAACAGGAAGGTGGCGCCCATGCGGTTGATGGTGGTGTTGGTCACCGCCGTGGCGATGATCTCCCGCTTCAGGCGGTGCTTCTCCATCTCCGAGGCGTACTTCTTCTGCAGCGGCTGCGGGAAGTAGCGCTGCAGCTCCTTGGACAGGTACGGATCCTCGGGGATGTCGGACTCCAGCAGCTGCTGGAACGCCACCAGCTTGGAGTACGACAGCAGCACCGACAGCTCCGGCCGCGTCAGGCCCTGGCCGCGCGCCTTGCGTTCGGCCAGTTCGGCGTCGGACGGCAGGAACTCGATCTGGCGGTCCAGCAGGCCCTGCGATTCCAGCGTCTGGATGAAGTGCTGCTTGGAGCCCAGGCGCGATACGCTCATGCGCTCCATCAGGCTGATGGCCTGGTTCTGGCGGTAGTTGTCCCACAGCACCAGGTCGGCGACTTCATCGGTCATGTCCGCGAGCAGCTTGTTGCGCGCGTCCATCGACAGCTTCTTCGCCTGCACCACGCCGTTGAGCAGGATCTTGATGTTCACCTCGTGGTCCGAGGTATCCACGCCGGCGGAGTTGTCGATGAAATCGGTGTTGAGCAGCACGCCATGCTGGGCGGCTTCGATGCGGCCCAGTTGGGTCAGGCCCAGGTTGCCGCCCTCGCCCACCACCCTGCAGCGCAGGTCGCGGCCGTCGACGCGCAGGCCGTTGTTGGCGCGGTCGCCGACGTCGGCGTGGGTCTCGCTGGCGGCCTTGACGTAGGTGCCGATGCCGCCGTTCCACAGCAGGTCGACGGGCGACTTCAGGATGGCGCTCATCAGCTCGTTCGGCGTCATCGACTTGACGCCATCGGCGATACCGAGCGCGGCGCGCACTTCCGGCGTGATCTCGATCGACTTCGCGCTGCGCGGATGGATGCCGCCGCCCTTCGAGATCAACGTGGCGTCGTAGTCCGCCCAGCTGGAACGCGGCAGCTTGAACATACGGGCGCGTTCCTTGAACGACCTGGCCGCATCCGGATTCGGATCCAGGAAGATGTGGCGGTGGTCGAAGGCGGCCAGCAGGCGGATGTGCCCGGACAGCAGCATGCCGTTGCCGAACACATCGCCCGACATGTCGCCGATGCCGACGCAGGTGAAATCCTCGCGCTGGCTGTCGCGGTTCATCGCGCGGAAGTGGCGCTTGACCGACTCCCATGCGCCGCGGGCGGTGATGCCCATGCCCTTGTGGTCGTAACCGACCGAGCCGCCCGAGGCGAACGCATCGCCCATCCAGAAACCGTGCGCGATGGCCAGGCCGTTGGCGATGTCGGAGAACGTCGCCGTGCCCTTGTCGGCGGCGACCACCAGATACGGATCGTCCTGGTCATGGCGCACCACGTCGACCGGCGGCACGATCCTGTTGCCGACGATGTTGTCGGTGATCTCCAGCAGGCCCTGGATGAACAGCTTGTAGCAGGTGATGCCCTCGGCAAGCACGGCATCGCGGTCGCCGCCCACCGGCGGGCGCTTGACGAAGAAGCCGCCCTTCGCACCGACCGGCACGATGACGGTGTTCTTCACCATCTGCGCCTTCACCAGGCCCAGCACCTCGGTACGGAAATCCTCGCGGCGATCGGACCAGCGCAGGCCGCCGCGGGCGACGGGACCGAAGCGCAGGTGCACGCCTTCCACGCGCGGACCATAGACGAAGATCTCGCGGTAGGGACGCGGCTTCGGCAGGTCGGGCACCTTGGCCGAATCGAACTTGAAGCTGATCGTGTGCGCCGGCTGACCATCCTTGCCGGTCTGGTAGAAGCTGGTGCGCAGGGTCGCTTCGATGGCCCCCATGAAACCCCGCAGGATGCGGTCTTCGTCCAGGCTGGAGACGCGGTCCATCAGCTTCAGCAGCGCCTGGTGCGCCGCATCGACCTGCTGCTCGCGCTTGCCGCCGCGCGCGCCGACCAGCGCAGCCAGCGTCTTCTGCGCCGCCTCGTCGCTGCCGGCCAACGGCTTCAGCTGCGCCGCGAAGCGCTCCTGGCCTTCCTTGATCTGCGCCTTGCTCTCGCTGCCGGTCGCCGGATCGAAGCGCGCCTCGAACAGTTCCACCAGCAGGCGGGCGAGCAGCGGATAACGGTTGAGCGTTTCCTCGACATAGCTCTGCGAGAACGGCACGCCGGTCTGCAGCAGGTACTTGCAGTAGCCGCGCAGCAGCGCGACCTGCCGCCAGGCCAGGCCCGCACCCAGCACCAGCTTGTTGAAACCGTCGTTCTCGGCATCGCCGTGCCACACGCGGGCGAACGCGTCTTCGAACGTGGGCGCCAGGCGCTCCACGTCGAAGTCGCCGCCTACCGGCTCGACTTCGAATTCCTGGATGTAGCGCGCACCCTGCGCCGTCTCCAGGCGGAACGGATGCTCAGAGATCACGCGCAGGCCCATGTTCTCCATCAGCGGCAGCGCGTCGGACAGCGGGATGTCGGACTCCTGCTTGTACAGGTTCAGACGCAGGCGCCCCTGGCCGGGACGCTTGCGGCGCGACTCGTGCAGGCTCAGGCGCAGGTCGTCGGCGCCGGACAGTGCGGCCAGGTGTTCGACGTCGCGCGCGGCGCCTTCCGGCGACACGACTTCGATGTAGCCCGCCGGCAGCGCGCGGCCATAGCCCCCGGCCAGCAGCAGGCCCTTCGATTCGCCATGGCGGCCGATCAGGGTCTCGCGCAGGTCGTCCTGCCAGTTGCGCAGCAGGTGCGCGATGTCGCCTTCCAGCGCCGAGGTGTCGACTTCGACCTGCTCGCCGGCCTTCGGACGGATGGTGATGTGCAACTGGGCCAGCGGCGATTCGCCGAGCAGCACGCTGCTGTCGACGTACTCGCCGCGCATGGCGTCCTTCAGCAGCGACTCGATGCGCAGGCGCACGTCGGTGTTGAAGCGTTCGCGCGGGATGTACACCAGCGCCGAGTAGAACCGGCCATAGCGGTCGCGGCGCAGGAACAGCTTGCTGCGCACGCGCTCCTGCAGGCCGAGGATGCCCATCGAGGTGCGGAACAGTTCCTCGTCACTGGACTGGAACAGTTCCTCGCGCGGCAGCGTCTCCAGGATGTGGCGCAGCGCCTTGCCGCTGTGGCCGCTCGGCGACAGCCCGGACTTCTGCATGACGTACTCGTGGCGCTCGCGCACCAGCGGGATCTCCCACGGGCGGCGGTTGTACGCGCTGGACGTGTACAGGCCGATGAAGCGCTGCTCGGCGATCGGATTGCCCTGCGCGTCGAACTCCAGCACGCCGATGTAATCCATGTTGCCCGGGCGGTGCACGGTGGAGCGGCGGTTGGTCTTGGTGAGGATCAGCGCGTCCACCGACCCACCCTGCGGCAGGTAGTGCGCGGCCAGCGTCTTGATGTTGCGCGGCGGCGTGGTGTCGCCTTCGCGCAGCAGGCCCAGGCCGCTCTCCTCGACGGCGGCGAGGATGCCGGTGCCCTTCTCGACGCGGTACTCGCGATAGCCGAAGAAGGTGAAGTGGTCGGCGGCGGCCCAGCGCAGGAACTCCTGCGCTTCGCGGCGTCCGTCGTCGTCCACCGGCATGCGGCGGGTGGCCATGTCGTCGGCCAACGCCAGCATCTTCTCGCGCATGCTGGACCAGTCGCGCACGATGGCGCGGACTTCCTCCAGCACGGTGCGGATGCGCTTCTCGACCTGCGCCATGTCCTCCGGCGGCAGGCGGTCGATCTCCAGCAGCATCAGCGACTCGTGCTTGCCCTCGCCCACCGCGGAGACCTTGCCGGCCTTGTCGCGGGTGAAGCGGACCAGCGGATGGCCGAGTACGTGCACGCCCACGCCCATCTCGGCCAGCGCCATGCTCACCGAATCGACCAGAAACGGCATGTCGTCGTTGACGATCTGCAGCACGGTGTGGGGCGATTCCCAGCCGTGGGTCTTCTGCGAGGCGTTGAAGATGCGCACGTTGGCGGTGCCGGACTTGCGCGTGCGCGCGAACGCCAGCGTGTCGGCGGCGATCGCCGCCCAGCCGTCCGCGCTGTGATGCGGGTACTCGTCCTCTTCCATGCGCTTGTAGAACGCTTCGGCGAACGTCCGTGCCTCCGCCTGGGCGGTGGCGCCGGAGACCCGCTTGCGGATCGCATCGAGGATGGGCGACAGCGAGAACGCCTCACCCGCCTTCACTACCTGCTTGCCCTGCTGCACCCCCGCGGCCTTCGCCGCCTTCTCCGGTCGGGCCGCCACCTTCTTGGTCGGCGTCGCCTTCGGGCTCACCGACTTGGCGGCCTTGGCGGCTTCCGGTTTGGACGACGGTTTCGGGGCTTTTTTCGGGCTGCGTGCAGCGTTCATGCAGGAAGTGACTCAACGATTGGTAGTCGAATGGTCATTGTATCTCCCGACGCCACGACAAAACTTGCTGCGAGGCGTCATTGGCATGGCTTGCAATCGCATGCGGGATTGTCTAGCGCGAGCGCAACGGAGCGCCTGTCGTGATGCCGCTCGGCGGATCGACGAGAACCGCTGCAACATTCGGCAGCGCACGGAACAGCACAGGGTTTCGTCACGCGCCCTTTACAAGTACGCCGCCGGCTTTGTACACGGAAATGCCGTGTTTTCAAGCCTGTCAAAATTCTGAACTGGACGGTATAGTCCAAATCCGATGTGTCCGTCCCCCGCCCTCTCCGCATCCGACCAGCGTCGCGCGCGCGTCCACCAGGCCGTGCGCGAACTCATGTCGGAACAGGGGTTCCGCATGAGCATGGACACCGTCGCCGCGCGCGCCGGCTGTTCCAAGCAGACGCTGTATGCGCATTTCGGCAGCAAGCAGGAACTGCTGCGCAGCGTGATCGCCGAACACCAGGACCTGGCCACCGTGCCCCTGTCGCCTGTCGTGGAAGATCCGCGTGCCGCCCTGCTCGCCTTCGCCATGGAGCACCTGCGGCACCTCGGCGATCCCGTCATCGTGTCGACCAGCCGCCTGCTGACCGCAGAAGCGCACCAATTTCCCGATGAAGCACGCGATCTGTTCCAGCAAGCCTGCGATACTCTCGTCCGGCGCCTCGCCACCTGGCTGCAGCACGCGATGGACCAGGGCCAGCTGGGGCATGACGATCCGCACTACGCCGCGGAGCTGTTGCTCAGCATGATCGTGGGAATGGACTTCGACCGTCAGCGTTTCGGCGTGGCCCACCGCGCAGGCGACCGTGCGCGCCGCCGCTGGGCCGAATTCGCGGTCGACGCGTTCCTGAAAGCCTTTGCACCCCGCCCCGACGACGGCCCGCCGCCCGCCGCGCCTGCGGGCCGCCGCATCCGCTCACCCCTTTCCTCTCCCACGTCTCCAAGAAAAAGAAACGGAGCTTCCCCATGACGTCCCCCGTCCGTTCCCTCGCCCTGGCCAGTGCGCTGCTGGCGATCCTCGCAGCCTGCAGCAAATCCGAACCGCAGCAGATGCCGCCCCCCGAAGTGGTGGTGCAGAGCGCGACGCCGCAGGACGTACCGCTGCAGCGCGACCTGGTGGGCCGCCTCTCGCCCATCCGCAGTTCCGACGTGCGCGCCCGCGTGCCGGGCGTGGTGCAGAAGCGCGTCTACAAGGAAGGCAGCGACGTCAAGGAAGGCCAGACGCTGTTCCTGATCGATCCGGCGCCGCTGCAGGCGTCGCTGAGCGGGGCGCAGGCCACGCTGGCATCGGCGCAGGCGACGTACGCCAATGCGAAGGTCGCGGCGGATCGCGCACGCCAGCTGGCGCCACAGAAGTTCGTCTCCCGCTCCGACCTGGACAATGCCGAAGCCGCCGAGCGCAGCGCGGCCGCCGCCGTGCAGCAGGCCCGCGCCAACGTCGAGAGCGCCCGCATCAACCTGGGCTACGCCTCCGTCACCGCACCGATTTCCGGCCGCGCCGGCAAGCAGCAGGTCACCGAGGGCGCGCTGGTCGGCCAGGGCGACGCGACGCTGCTGACCACCATCGACCAGATCGATTCGCTGTACGCCAATTTCTCGATGAGCTCCAGTGAGCTGCAGACCCTTCGCCAGGCCCAGGGCGATGGCAAGGTGCAGCTGGCCGGCGACGGTCAGCGCACGGTGCAGGTGATCCTGCCCAACGGCCAGGCCATCGACCAGACCGGCACGCTGGACTTCTCCGACACCGTCGTCGATCCGGCGACCGGCAGCGTCTCGCTGCGCGCCACCGTGCCGAACGCGGACCGTACGCTGCTGCCGGGCACCTTCGTCACCCTGCGCGCGACGCTGGGCGAACAGAAGGGCGCGTTCCTGATCCCGCAGGGCGCCATCCAGCGCGACACCGTCAGCGCCTACGCGATGGTGATCGGCAAGGACGGCAATGTCGTGCGCAAGAACGTCACCACGCAGCAGGCGATCGGTGCCAACTGGCTGGTCACCGACGGCCTGGCGGCGGGCGACCAGGTCATTGTCGAAGGCCTGCAGAAGGTCAAGGAAGGCGCGCCGGCCAAGGGCATCACTGCCGAACAGGCCGCTGCGGCCAAAGCCCAGCAGGCCAAGGCCGCGCCGGCGCAAGGCAAGGCCGAGTAAGGACCCTTCCCCATGCCCAAGTTCTTCATCAACCACCCGATCTTCGCCTGGGTCGTGTCGATCCTGATCTCGCTCGCTGGCGTGATCGCGATCCTCAACCTCGGCGTCGAATCCTATCCTTCCATCGCGCCCCCGCAGGTCACCGTCAGCGCGACCTACCCCGGCGCCAGCGCCGAGACCACCGAACGATCGGTCACCCAGGTGATCGAGCAGCAGCTCACCGGCATCGACAACCTGCTGTACTTCAGTTCCAGCTCCAGTTCGGCTGGCCAGGCGTCGATCACCCTGACCTTCCAGACCGGCACTGACGCCGACATCGCCCAGGTGCAGGTGCAGAACAAGGTGTCGCTGGCGACGCCGCGCCTGCCCAGCGAAGTCACCGCACAGGGCGTGGTGGTCGCCAAGGCCAACGCGGGCTTCCTGATGGTGGTGGGCCTGCAGTCCGACAACCCGAGCATCGACCGCAACCGCCTGAACGACATCGTCGCCTCGCGCGTGCTGGACCAGATCTCGCGCGTGCCCGGCGTCGGCAGCACCCAGCACTTCGGTTCCGAGTACGCCATGAACCTGTGGCTGGACCCGGGCAAGCTGCAGGGCTACAACCTGTCGGCCACCGAAGTGCTGACGGCCGTGCGTGCGCAGAACGTGCAGTTCGCCGCCGGTTCGGTCGGTTCCGATCCTGCGCCGGAAGGCCAGGCGTTCACCGCCACCGTATCGGCCGAGGGCCGCTTCACCTCGCCTGAGCAGTTCGAGCAGATCATCCTGCGCGCCAACAACGATGGCTCCACCGTGCGCCTGAAGGATGTGGCCCGCGTCGAGTTCGGCGCGCAGAACTTCGGCTTCGACACCCAGTTCAACGGCAAGCCGGTCGGCGCCTTCGCCATCCAGCTGCTGCCGGGCGCCAATGCGCTCAACGTGGCCGAGGCCGTGCGCGCCAAGATGGACGAGCTGGCGCCCAGCTTCCCGCCGGGCGTCAGCTGGTTCTCGCCGTACGACACCACCACCTTCGTCAAGATCTCGATCGAGGAAGTGGTCAAGACCCTGATCGAGGCGGTGATCCTGGTGTTCCTGGTGATGCTGGTGTTCCTGCAGAACTTCCGCGCCACCATCATTCCGACACTCGTCATTCCGGTTGCCCTGCTGGGCACGTTCTGGGGCCTGAGCCTGATCGGCTTCACCATCAACCAGCTGACGATGTTCGCCCTGGTGCTCGCGATAGGCATCGTGGTGGACGACGCCATCGTGGTGATCGAGAACGTCGAACGCATCATGGCGGAGGAAAAACTGCCGCCGCGCGAAGCGACGATCAAGGCGATGGGCCAGATCACCGGCGCGGTCATCGCGATCACCGTGGTGCTGGCGGCGGTGTTCATCCCGTCGGCGTTGCAGGGCGGTGCCTCCGGCGAGATCTACAAGCAGTTCGCGCTGACCATCGCCATCTCGATGGCCTTCTCGGCGTTCCTTGCCCTGGGCTTCACGCCGGCGTTGTGCGCGACGTTCCTCAAGCAGCACGAGCACGACAGCCACGAGAAGAAGAACATCGTCTTCCGCACGTTCGAGAAGTACTACGGCAAGATCGAGAAGACCTATGTCGGCCACATCGGCTCGGCCATCAAGCATGCGCCGCGCTGGATGATCGTCTTCGCGTTGCTCACCGTGCTGGCGGGCTTCCTGTTCACCCGCCTGCCCAGCAGTTTCGTGCCCGAGGAAGACCAGGGCTACGCGCTGGCCATCGTGCAGCTGCCGCCCGGCAACTCGCTGCAGAAGACCAAGGAGGTGTTCAACCAGGTGCGCGGCACGCTGCAGCAGATGGACGGCTTCGACGGCGTGATGGAGGTGGCGGGCTTCAGCTTCCTGGGGCGCGGCGAGAATGTCGGCATGGCCTTCATCCGGCTCAAGCCCTGGGACGAGCGCGACATCACCGTACCGGAGTTCATCCAGCAGGCGAACCAGCGTTTCTACGGCATCAAGGGTGCGCAGATCTTCGTGGTGAACCTGCCGACGATCCAGGGCCTGGGCCAGTTCGGCGGCTTCGACATGTGGCTGCAGGATCGCGCCGGCCTGGGCGAGGACGCCCTGATGGCGGCGCGCAACCAGTTGCTGGGTGCGGCGGCGCAGGACAAGAGCCTGATGGCCGTGCGTCCCAACACGCTGGAGAACGCACCGCAGCTGCAGCTGCACGTGGACCGCGTGCAGGCGCAGTCGATGGGCATGTCGCTCAGCGACATCTACAACGGCATCCAGCTGATGCTGGCGCCGGTGTACGTCAACGACTTCTTCTACGAGGGCCGCATCAAGCGGGTGAACATGCGCGCCGACGCGCCGTACCGCACCGGCGCGGAGTCGCTGGCGAGGATCTACTCGCCCAGCAGCCAGCAGACCGACGCCAGCGGGGGCCGCGCGATGATCCCGCTGTCGAACGTCGTGCAGTCTTCGTGGTCCTCGGTACCGCCGTCGCTGTCGCGTTACAACGGCTACTCCGCGGTGAACATCAACGGTTCCGCCGCACCCGGCAGTTCGTCCGGCCAGGCGATGACGACGATGGAGAACATCGTCACTGGACAGCTGCCGCAGGGCTTTGGCTACGACTGGAGCGGCATGTCGTACCAGGAGATCCTGGCCGGCAACAGCGCCACGCTGCTGATGGTGCTGTCGATCGTGGTGGTGTTCCTCTGCCTGGCGGCCCTGTACGAGAGCTGGTCGATCCCCGTGGCGGTGCTGCTGGTGGTGCCGTTGGGCGCCCTGGGCGCGGTGCTGTTCACGATGCTGCGCCCGGGCCTGTCGAACGACCTGTTCTTCAAGATCGGCCTGATCACCATCATCGGCCTGGCCGCGAAGAACGCGATCCTGATCGTCGAGTTCGCCGTCATGGAGCGCAAGCAGGGCAAGACCCTGCGCGACGCCGTGATCACCGCATCGCACCTGCGCTTCCGCCCGATCCTGATGACCTCGTTCGCCTTCATCATGGGCGTGCTGCCGATGGCGATCTCGACCGGTGCGGGCGCCAATGCCCGCCACGCGATCGGCACCGGCGTCATCGGCGGCATGTTCTTCGCCACCTTCCTCGGCCTGCTGCTGATCCCGGTGTTCTTCGTGGCGGTGCGCCGCGTGCTGGGCGACAAGATGGACGAGCCCTCGAAGGAATACCTGCTGGAACAGGAAAAACCGGCGTCCCGCTGAGCCGGGCCGCGATCCCGCACCTTCAACAGCCCCGACCGGTGTCGGGGCTGTTTTCGTTTCGGGCCGCATCCTGCATCGCCACCACAGCAGCGTAACGGAAGTTTCGCCGGCACCCGGGTTCGGGCGAGGCCGGAAACGACGTTTACCCACCGGTCTCTTGGCCACGCAAGGGCCTGATCGCACTACTGGCCCGCGTCTCAAACCGTGATAATCGTCCGCGACATGCTGTCGAACCGGCGCCTGCCCGCTCGTCGCTCTCCCGACTCCCCCGCATCGAAGACCCACCGACCATGACACGGAAAGATCCCCTCGCACGGAAAACGCCCTCCACCACCAAACGCATGATCCTCATGCTGATTGCGGTCGTCGTGATCTTCGGCGGCGTGTTCGCCGTCAAGGCGATCATGAGCAAGGGCATGAACGACTTCTTCGACACCATGCCGCAGCCGGCCGCCGCCGTGACCGACTGGACGGCCAAGCAGGAGGAATGGGTCGATGCGCAGCAGGCCGTGGGTACGTTCGTGGCCATCAACGGTACCGACGTCACCACCGAGGCCGGCGGCGTCGTGCGCAGCCTGTCGATCGACGTCGGCAGGCCGGTCAAGGCCGGCACCGTGCTGGCCCAGCTCAACACGGCCAATGAGCTGGCGGTGCTGAAGTCGCTGGAAGCCTCGTCGAAGCTGGCCTCCGTGCAGCGCGACCGCTGGCAGGCGCTGGCGCGCGACAAACTGGTCTCGCAGGCCGAAGCCGAGGAGCGCGCCACGGTGGCCGCGACCTCGCTGGCGCAGGTCGAGGCGCAGCGCGCCCTGATCGCGCAGAAGACGATCCGCGCGCCGTTCGACGGCGTGCTGGGCATCCGCAGGGTCAACCTGGGCCAGTACCTCAGCCCGGGCGACGCCATCGTCAGCCTGCAGGCGCTGGACCCGATCTACCTCGACTTCACCCTGCCCGAGCAGCGCGTGGGCCAGGTGCTGCCGGGCGCGAAGATCCGCGCGACCGTCGATGCCCTGCCCGGCCAAGTATTCGAGGGCGAGGTCACCGCGGTCGAGCCGCAGGTCGACCCCGCCACCCGGAACTTCAAGGTGCAGGCGACGCTGGCCAATGGCGAGTACAACCTGCGGCCGGGCGCGTTCGCCCACGTCGGCTTCGACACCGGCGATGCGCGCAAGGTCGTGGTGGTGCCGCAGACCGCGATCAGCTTCAACCCCTACGGCAATGCGGTGTACGTGATCCAGGAGGTCGATCGCGCTGCTGGCGAGAAGGACATGCAGGGCAAGCCGCTGACCGGCAAGAAGCTGATCGTGCGCCAGCGCTTCGTCAAGACCGGCGCCACCCGCGGCGACCTGATCGCGGTCACCGAGGGCCTGAAGCCCGGCGAGCGCGTGGCGACCAGCGGCCTGCTGAAGCTGCGCAACGATGCCGAGGTGACGGTCAACAACAAGGTGCAGCCGGTGACCGAGGCGCAGCCCAAGCCCGAAAACCGTTGACGGAGCGCCGGCATGAAATTCACCGACATCTTCATCAACAAACCGGTGCTGGCGATCGTCGTCAGCCTGTTCATCCTGCTGTTCGGCCTGCGCTCGTTCACCGAATTGAACGTGCGGCAGTATCCCGAACTGCGCAACGCCGTGGTCAACATCAGCACCACGTATTACGGCGCGGACGCCGACCTGATCCAAGGCTTCATCACCACGCCGCTGGAACGTGAAGTCGCCAGCGCCGAGGGCATCGAATACCTCAGCTCGACCAGCTCGGCCGGCGTCAGCATCATCCAGGCCTACATCAAGCTGGACCAGGATCCCAACGAGGCGCTCACCCAGATCGCCGCGAAGGTCAACAAGATGCGCGGCCAGCTGCCGCCGGAATCGGAAGACCCGGTGATCGACCTGCAGCAAGGCCAGCAGATCGCGGCGATGTACGTGTCGTTCGCCAGCGAGACGCTCGACAACAACCAGATCACCGACTACCTGACCCGCGTGGTGCAGCCGAAGCTGGTCACCGTGTCCGGCGTGCAGCGCGCCGACATCCTCGGTGCGGGCACGTTCGCGATGCGCGTGTGGCTGAAGCCGGACCGCATGACGGCGCTGCAGGTCACCGCCAGCGACGTGTCGACGGCACTGTCGTCGAACAACGTGCTGGCCGCGGTCGGTTCGACCAAGGGCCAGATGGTCGCGATCGACATGACCGCGCGCACCGACCTGCGCAGCGCCGAGGAATTCCGTCAGCTGATCATCCGCGAGCAGTACGGCGCCATCGTGCGGCTCGGCGACGTCGCCGACGTGCAACTGGGCTCTGAAAGCTACGGCACCTCGGTGCGCATCAACGGCGAGGCGGCCACGTTCATGGGCATCTTCGTGTCGCCGGACGCGAACTCGCTGGACGTCATCAAGAACGTCCGTGCCCTGTGGGACGGCGAGATCGTGCCGCAGCTGCCGGAAGGCATCAAGGCGACCATCCCGTACGACAGCACCGAACAGATCCAGGACGCCATCGACGAGGTGGTCAGCACGATTGTCGAAGCGGTGATCATCGTGATCGTGGTGATCTTCCTGTTCCTGGGTTCGCTGCGCAGCGTACTGATCCCGGCGGTGACGGTCCCGCTGTCGCTCGTGGGCGCGCTGTTCCTGATGCTACTGATGGGCTTCACCATCAACCTGCTGACCCTGCTGGCGATGGTGCTGGCGATCGGCATCGTGGTCGATGACGCCATCATCGTGCTGGAGAACATCCACCGGCACATCGAGGAGGGCATGTCGCCCTACGAGGCAGCGATCAAGGGCGCGCGCGAACTGGCCTGGCCGGTGGTCGCCATGACCACCACGCTGGTCGCGGTGTACCTGCCGATCGGCTTCCAGGGCGGCATGACGGGCGTGCTGTTCACCGAATTCGCCTTCACCCTGGCCGGCTCGGTGCTGCTGTCGGGCGTCATCGCGCTGACGCTGACGCCGATGATGTGCGCCAAGATCCTCAAGCCGCATGGCGACGGCGGCAAGGGCAAGCTGGAGAAGTGGCTGGACGAGCGCTTCGACAAGCTCAACGCCGGCTACCAGCGCCGCCTGCACGGCACGATGGAAACCAAGGCGGTCGTCGGCGTGTTCGGCATCCTGGTGCTGGTCGCGTGCGCCTTCCTGTACATGACGGCCCCCAAGGAGCCGGCACCACTGGAAGACGAGGGCTTCATCTTCTCGGTCGCCAGCGCCGATCCCTACTCCACACTCGACTACGTGGAACGCTACACCGAAGAAGTCACGTCGATCGCCAAGGGCGTGCCGGAAGTGCAGGACTACTTCCTGTTCAACGGCGGTTTCGGCGGCAGCGGCGGCGGCGCCAGCCCCAGCGCGATGGCCGGTTTCGTGCTGAAGCCGTGGAGCGAGCGCGACCGTTCGACCAACGCGGTACTGCAGCAGGAACTGCAGCCGAAGATGAGCCAGGTCAGCGGTTTGAACATCTTCGCGCTGGTGCCACCCTCGCTGCCCAGCGCGGGCGGCGACGGCGGCGGCGGCGAGTTCGTCATCGGCGGCGTCGGCGAACTGAGCCAGCTGAACGAGCTGGCCGAGCAGATCGTCGTGAAGGCGATGGAGAGCAAGCGCTTCATCTTCCTCGACAAGGACCTGAAGATCGACAAGCCGCGTATCGAGGTCAACATCGACCGCGAGAAGGCTGCCAGCCTCGGCATCGACATGCGCACGCTGGCCGCCGACATGGCGGCGATGCTGTCCGGCGGCTACACCAACCGCTTCGCGATGCAGAACCGTTCGTACCTGGTGATCCCGCAGGTGCAGCGCAGCGACCGCCTCAACGCCAGCGACCTGGAGAACTACTACACCCGCACCCGCGACGGCGAGCTGATCCCGCTGTCGACCCTGGTGACGCTGAAGGAAACCGCACAGCCGCAGTCGCTGAAACGGTTCCAGCAGCTCAATGCAGTGTCGATCATGTTTGCGCCGCGCCCCGGCGTGAGCAAGGGCGAAGCGCTCGCGATCCTCGACCAGGCCGCCAAAGAGGTCCTGCCGCAGGGCTATTCGGTGGACTACGCCGGCGAGTCGCGGCAGTTCAAGCAGGAAGGCGCCGCCATGCTGGTGACGCTGGCGCTGGCGCTGATCGTGATCTTCCTGGTGCTGTCGGCACAGTTCGAGAGCTTCCGCGATGCGCTGATCATGCTGCTGACGGTACCGATGGCGATCTGCGGCGCACTGCTGACGGTCAACGTGCTGGCGATCCTCAGCGGCATCCTCGGCATGATGCAGATCGAGGCCTTCCCCGGCATGAGCATCAACATCTACACGCAGGTGGGCCTGGTGACGCTGGTTGGCGTGATTTCCAAGCACGGCATCCTGATCGTGGAGTTCGCCAACAAGCTGCAGATGGAACGCGGCCTGTCCAAGCGCGAAGCGATCGAGGAAGCCGCCGCCATCCGCCTGCGCCCGGTGCTGATGACCACCGCAGCACTGGTGTTCGCGATGATCCCGCTGCTGATCGCCAGCGGCCCGGGCGCCGCGTCGCGCTTCTCGATGGGCGTGGTCATCGCCTCGGGCATGACCATCGGCACGCTGTTCACGCTGTTCGTGCTGCCGGCGTTCTACCTGTACCTGGCCCGCGACCATGCGCACGACCGCGATCGCGAGAACGTGTCGCAGCACGACGATGGCGACGGACTGCCGCCGGAGCCGGCGACCGGCCACTGACCGGCGGGCAACGCTTTCGCAAGACCCGAAACCCCGGCGATGCCGGGGTTTCTTTTTTACTTCGAGGTACGCTTTTTGCAGGCAGGGTTGCGGACACGATGCTTCGCGCAGGGCGTCGGGGCTGAAGCCTCTTCTGCAGCCACACGCTCAAAGCGGCGCATTGGCGGCCGGCGCCACATACGCATGGCGCGCGGCGCGCACTTCGTCGTGGTGGTCGGACGCCCATTGCGCGAGCATCTCGATGCGTTCGAAGAACGAGGTACCCAGCGGCGTCAACGCGTAATCCACGCGCGGCGGCACCGTGGGGAACACCTCGCGCCGCACCAGTCCATCCTGTTCGAGACGACGCAAGGTCTGCGCCAGCATCCGCGGCGAGATGTCCGCGATGCGCTTGCGCACTTCGGTGAAGCGCAACGTACCCCCGGCTAGCTCATGCAGCACCAGGACGGTCCAGCGGTCGCCCAGCCGGTCCAGCACGTCGCGGATCGGGCAGTTCTCGGTAAGGATCAGGGATTGGCGGTGCAGCGTCATGGTCGATCTCCGGCCCATGGTTACCTGGCGGTAACCGGGTTACTTGGGGCTCCCTGCTTGTGGGCGCGGCAGCCATTACTACCATAGCGTAACCAACATCCTTTCCATTACCACACACAGGAGCCGTCATGAACACGCCCGCCCCCACCCTGCTGGTCACCGGCGCATCCGGGCACCTCGGTGGTGCCGTCGTCCGCCACCTGCTGGACACGCTGAAGGTTCCGGCCGGACGCATCATCGCCACCAGCCGCTCCCCTGACGGCCTCGCCGACCTGGCTGCCCGCGGCGTCACCGTGCGTGCCGCCGACTTCGACCAGCCCGGCACGCTGGCCCCTGCCTTCGCCGGTGCCGACCGCCTGCTGCTCGTCAGTACCGATGCGCTGTTGGAACCCGGCAAGCGCCTGACCCAGCATCGCGCCGCCGTGCAGGCCGCGGCCGATGCCGGGGTGACGCATGTCGTCTACACCTCGCTGCCATCCGCCGACACATCGCATGTGTCGTTCGCGCCGGACCACTGGGGTACCGAACAGTCGCTGTCGGCATCACTGCTGGGCTGGACCGTACTGCGCAACGCCTGGTACTTCGAGAACCTGGCCTATTCCCTGCCCGGCGCGCTGGCATCCGGCGAGTGGGCAACCGCGTCGGGCGAAGGCCGCATCGCCTACATCGCGCGCGACGATCTGGCGCGCGCTGCGGCGGCCGCCCTCGCGTCCGACGAGACGTCCAACGGGGTGCTCACGCTGACCGGCGAACAGGCATGGTCGGCGCGCGACATCGCCGCCCGCGTCTCCGCACTCGCCGGCAAACCCCTGACCGTCATCGACATCACCCCTGAGCAGTTGGTCGAAGGCCTGAAAACGCACGGTTTCCCGCCGGCGCTGGCCGATGTGTTCGCCTCGTTCGATGCCGCCACCGCCGCAGGCGACCTGGGTGAAGTCACGGGAGACTACGCACGTCTTACCGGCCAGTCGCCCACCCCGCTGGACGCCTGGTTGCCGGCGAACCTCGGCCTGCTGACGCAGACGCACTGACCCTGAAACGAAGAACCCCGGCACAAGGCCGGGGTTCTTGATACACCTCGCGGAAGCTCAGGCCGGCTTGGCCGCCTTCTGCTTCGCGATCCACTGGTCCACGCGACGCTCCAGCAGCGTCAGCGGCAGCGCACCGCCGCCGAGCACGGTGTCGTGGAAGCCCTTGATGTCGAACTTGTCGCCCAGTTCGGTTTCGGCCTTCTTGCGCAACTCCTGGATCTTGATCATGCCGATCTTGTAGGCCGTGGCCTGGCCCGGCATGATCAGGTAGCGCTTGATCTCCGACTCGATGGCCGCACGCGGCACCGCGCTGTTGGCGTCGAAGTACTCCACCGCCTGCTGCTCGGTCCAGCCCTTCGCATGCAGGCCGGTATCCACCACCAGGCGGATCGCGCGCCACATTTCCGAGCTCAGGCGACCGAACTCGGAGTACGGGTCCTGATAGGTGCCCGGCATCTCCTTCGCCAGCCATTCCGAGTACAGGCCCCAGCCTTCCGCATACGCGGTGACGTTGTACTGGGTACGGAACTTCGGCACGCCGGTCAGCTCCTGCGCGATCGAGATCTGCATGTGGTGGCCCGGCAGGCCCTCGTGGTACGCGATGACCTCGAGCTCCGGCTTCGGCATGGCGTTCATGTCGGACAGGTGCGCGTAGTACACGCCCGGACGCGAACCGTCCGGCGTGCCGGGGAAGTAGTGCTGGGCGGCGCCATCCTGCTCGCGGAACGACTCGACGCGCTTGACCACCAGGTCCGCCTTCGGCAGCAGGCCGAAATACTCCGGCAGCACCTTCTTGATGTTGTCGATGGCGCGGGTGGCGTCGTCGATGTAGGCCTGGCGGCCAGCGTCGGTGTTCGGATACTTGAACTGCTTGTCGGTGTCGATGAAGGCGAAGAACGCTTCCAGGTCGCCCTTGAAGCCGACCTTGTCCTTCAGCGCGGTCATTTCGCCCTTGATGCGCTCGACTTCCTTCAGGCCCAGCGCATGGATCTCCTCGGCGCTCATGCCGGTGGTCGTCATCTGCTTCAGCTGGTACTCGTAGTACGCCTTGCCGTTCGGATGCGTGGTGCCCACCCCGGTGGCGTTGACGGCCGCCTTCGGCAGTTCCTCTTCGCTCCAGGCGATCACGCCGTCGTAGGCCGGCTTGAACTGCTCCAGCAGCGCCTTGCGCGCCTCATCCTTCAACGCGGTGGCGCGGGCGGCGTCGATCTTGCCGGCCTTCACCAGCGCATCGGCCTTGGCCTGGGCATCGGCCCAGATCGCCGAGTCCTTGCCGGCGGTGAACGGCGCGCCGGTCACGACCTTCTTCGCCTGGTCGATCACGCCCTCGTAGGCGAACTTCGGCGGACGGATGTTCTGCGCAGCCGAGGCGCGTGCGCGCTCCAGCAACTGGCCGAACGCGCGCTGGGTGGCCTTGAGGCGTGCGACGTAGGCGGTGTAATCCGCTTCGTCGTCGACCTTGTGGAAGCTGATCAGGAAGGTCGGCCAGAAACCCTGGGCGCCGTTCATCTGGTCGAAGGCGTAGCCGTCCTGCATGAACGGCAGGCCATCGCGCGCGTTCTCGTACTGCAGCTTCCACAGGTCATAGGAGAACTTGGTCTCGTCGTCGAGCTTGGCGTAGTCAAAGGACTTCTCCATCTCCTCGACGCTGGCCTTCTGCCAGGCGACCTGGTCGCGCGAGGCCTGTTCGGACATGTCGTCGACCTGGTCGTACAGGTCCTTGCGGCCCTGGAAGGTCAGCTGGATCGGGCTGAACTTGAGCTGCTCCTCGTACTTCTTCTCGAACCATTCGTTCAGGCGCTTGCTCTCGGCAGCGACATCGGCGGCGGACGCCACCGGCGCCGCGGCATCGGCGGCTGCGCCGGCGGGAGCATTGCCCTTGTCGCAGGCGGCCAGGGCCAGCGTGAGGGCACAGACGATCAGGGTTTTACGCATCGGGGTCTCCAGGGAGGAAAACGGGGGACGGACCCCCGCATCGCGACACTCTAGCGGACCGCCGCCCTCGAGGTCCCATGACCAAAGACGGGGGTTGGAAGACCCGCACCCGGAATGAAGAACGCCGCCTGGCGGCGGCGTTCCCGGGCATCACGACGGACTCATCGCAGGCCGGTTTCGTTGCGCGCGATGACCAGGCGCTGGATCTCGCTGGTGCCTTCGTAGATCTCGGTGATCTTGGCGTCGCGGAAATACCGCTCGATCGGCATTTCCTTCGAATAGCCCATGCCCCCGTGGATCTGCAGCGCCTGGTGGGTGATCCACATGGCGGCCTCGGACGCGGTGAGCTTGGCGATGGCGGCTTCGTTGCTGAAGCGCTGGTCTTGGCCCTTCACCCATGCCGCACGCAGGGTCAGCAGCGTAGCGGCGTCCAGCTTGCACTTCATGTCGGCGATCTTTGCCTGGGTCATCTGGAACGTGCCGATCGGCGCGCCGAAGGCCTTGCGTTCCTTCACGTAGGCGATGGTCGCCTCGTAGGCGGCGCGGGCGATGCCGATGGCCTGCGAGGCGATGCCGATGCGGCCCGCGTCCAGTACGCTCATCGCGATCTTGAAGCCTTCGCCCTCGTTGCCCAGCACGTCGGCGGCAGGCGCCACATAATCGTTGAACTCGATCTCACAGGTCGCCGAGGCGCGGATGCCCAGCTTCGGCTCGGTCTTGCCGCGGTGGAAGCCGGCCTTTTCCGTGTCGATCATGAAGGCGGTGATGCCACGCGCGCCCTTGTCCGGTTCGCTCATCGCGAACAGCACGATGTACTTGGCCACCGGACCGGAGGTGATCCAGCTCTTCTTGCCGTTGATGACGAAGCTGCCGTCGGCCTGCTTCACGGCGCGGCAACGCATCGCGGTGGCATCGGAACCCGACTGCGGCTCGGTCAATGCGAACGCGCCGATCTCGCGGCCCTCGGCGATGGCGCGCACGTAGGTCTGCTTCTGCGCTTCCGTGCCGAACTTCAGGATGCCGTTGCAGAACAGCGAGTTGTTCACCGACACGATGGTGGAATGCGCAGCGTCCGCGGCGGCGATCTCGATCATCGCCAGCACGTAGGCGACCGGGTCCATGCCTGCACCGCCGTACTCGGCCGGCACTTCGATGCCCATCAGGCCGTTCTCGCCCAGCAGGCGGATGTTGTCCAGCGGGAACTCGCCGGTCCGGTCGTGGTGTTCGGCGCTCGGGCCGATCTTCTCCTGGGCGATCCGGCGCGCGACGTCCTGGATCATCAACTGCTCTTCGGTGAATGCGAAATCCACGGGTACCCCTCGACCAAGTATTAGATACCAATTGTAACCCGCGACCATCCGTAGGCGTATGCCACGGGTTGACCTCGGACAGGCTCAGTCGTCAAAATATCTCTATATCGCGATAGGAAGATATTTATGGATCTGGAGGCCTGGTCGACCCGGCTGAAAGTGTTCGCCGATCCCACCCGCGTGCGCCTGCTGGCGTTGTTGGCAAGGGAGGAGCTTACCGTGGCCGAACTCTCGGCGATTACGCAGCTGGCACAGCCGCGCGTTTCGACCCATTTGGCGAAACTGAAAGAGGCAGGCTTGGTAAGAGACCGGCGCGCAGGCGTATCGGCCTATTACCGGTTCGGCGAGGACAATCTGGACGGCGTTCAGCGCGAGCTATGGCAGAGTCTACGTGATGGCAGCGATGATCCTCTGCTCCGTCAGGACGCTGAACGCATCGCCGGCGTGCTGGCGAACCGTGCCGCCGATCAGAACTGGGCAGACAGCGTAGCCGGCGACATGGAACGTCATTACTCACCCGGGCGCACCTGGGAAGCATTGGCCCGTACCGCCCTGCCGCTTTTAGAGACAGGTGACGTGCTGGATATCGCCTCCGGCGACGGCGTGCTGGCCGAACTGCTCTCACCGCACTCGAAGCGCTATGTCTGCATCGATACGAGTACGCGCGTGGTCGCCGCCGCCGGCGAGCGCCTGCGCCGCTTTCCGAACGTGGAAGTCCGCGAAGGTGACATGCATGCGCTGCCATTCAAAGACGGAAGTTTCGACCTCGTCGTGCTAATGCATGCACTCACATACTCGGCCAAGCCTGCGCAGGCCGTAGCGGAGGGCGCGCGCGTGCTACGCCGAGGGGGCCGCCTATTGCTCAGCAGTCTCGGCAAGCACGAGCACCGCGCCGTGGTCGAAGCATACGGGCACGTCAACCTTGGCTTCACCGAGAGGGAACTACGAAAATTCGCTGAAAGGTCCGGCCTGGAGATCGCCAATGCCGAGATGGTTACGCGCGAGCGTCGTTCTCCCCATTTTGAAGTTCTGTCCCTGACAGCCGTCAAGCCATGAAGGCCCTCCCCTGGCTCAACCCCGCACGCGCCAAGCAGCTGGAGGATGCACTGGAACAGCGCATCCTGATCATCGACGGCGCCATGGGCACGATGATCCAGAAGCACGGGCTGCAGGAGGCGGACTATCGCGGCCAGCGTTTCGCCGACGGCTGCGATGGCAACCATCCCCATGAGCACGGTCCCGGCTGCGACCACGACCTGAAGGGCAACAACGATCTGCTGCTGCTGACCAGGCCCGAGGTCATCGCGGGCGTGCATACCGCCTATCTCGAAGCGGGCGCGGACCTGGTCGAGACCAACACGTTCAACGCCACCTCGATCAGCCAGGCCGACTATCACCTCGAACATCTGGTGTACGAGTTGAACAAGGCTGGCGCGCAGGTGGCGCGGCAGTGCTGCGACGCCATCGAGGCGACCACGCCCGACAAGCCCCGCTTCGTCATCGGCGTGCTCGGGCCGACCAGCCGTACCGCCTCGATCAGCCCCGACGTCAACGATCCGGGCTTCCGCAACACGAATTTCGACGAACTGCGGACCACGTACCGGGAGGCGATCGAAGGCCTGATCGACGGCGGTGCCGACACGCTGATGGTCGAGACCATCTTCGATACGCTCAACGCCAAGGCAGCGCTGTACGCGATCGAGGAGGTGTTCGACGCGCGTGGGGGCCGCCTGCCGGTGATGATCTCCGGCACCATCACTGATGCTTCCGGCCGCACGCTGTCCGGCCAGACGGCCGAAGCGTTCTACACCTCGGTGGCGCACAGCCGTCCGCTGTCGATCGGGCTGAACTGCGCGCTGGGCGCGAAGGACCTGCGCGAGCATGTCGAGACGCTGGCGACGGTCGCCGATGCGTACGTCAGCGCGCACCCGAATGCAGGCCTGCCGAATGCCTTCGGCGAGTACGACGAAACGCCGGAGGAAATGGCGGCCACCCTGAAGGAATTCGCGCAGTCCGGCCTGCTCAACCTCGTGGGCGGGTGTTGCGGCACCACGCCCCCGCACATCAGGGCGATTGCCGAGGCGGTCGCCGGCATCCCGCCGCGCCGGCTGGCCGCCCGCCTGGAGCAGGCCGCATGAGCACGCCCGCGCTCCATACCCGCCTTTCCGGCCTGGAGCCGCTGGTCATCACGCCGGACCTGCTGTTCGTCAACGTCGGCGAGCGCACCAACGTCACCGGCAGTGCACAGTTCCGCAAGCTGATCAAGGAAGAGCGCTACGAGGAAGCCGTCGAAGTCGCGCGCCAGCAGGTCGCCAACGGCGCGCAGATCCTCGACGTCAACATGGACGAAGGCCTGATCGATTCCGAGAAGGCGATGGACCGCTTCCTCAACCTGATCGCGTCCGAACCCGACATCGCCCGCATTCCGGTGATGGTCGACTCGTCGAAATGGAGCGTGATCGAAGCCGGCCTGAAATGCCTGCAGGGCAAGGGCGTCGTCAACTCGATCTCGCTGAAGGAAGGCGAAGAGGCGTTCATCGACCACGCCCGCAAGGTGTTGCGCTACGGCGCCGCCGCGGTGGTCATGGCGTTCGACGAGACCGGCCAGGCCGACACCTGCGCACGCAAGGTCGAGATCTGTACCCGCGCGTACCGCATCCTGACCGAAGAAGTCGGCTTCCCGCCCGAAGACATCATCTTCGACCCGAACATCTTCGCCGTCGCCACCGGCATCGAGGAGCACGACAACTACGCCGTCGACTTCATCGAGGCGACCCGCATCATCAAGCGGACGCTGCCGCACTGCCACGTCTCCGGCGGCGTGTCCAACGTATCGTTCTCGTTCCGCGGCAACGAGCCCGTGCGCGCGGCGATCCATTCCGTGTTCCTGTACCACGCCATCCAGGCCGGCATGGACATGGGCATCGTCAACGCCGGCGGCCTGCCGGTCTACGACGACCTGGACGCCGACCTGCGCGAACGTGTGGAGGATGTGATCCTCAACCGTCGCAACGACGCCACCGAGCGACTGCTCGAGATCGCCGACCGCTACAAGGGCAAGAAGGGCGAAGCGCGGGTCGAGAACCTGGCCTGGCGCGAGAAGCCGGTGCGCGAGCGCCTGACGCACGCGCTGGTGCATGGCATCGATGCCTTCGTCGACCAGGACACTGAAGAAGCGCGCCAGCAGGCCACGCGTCCGCTCGACGTGATCGAAGGGCCCCTGATGGACGGCATGAACGTGGTCGGCGACCTGTTCGGCGCCGGCAAGATGTTCCTGCCGCAGGTGGTGAAGTCGGCGCGGGTGATGAAGAAGGCGGTGGCCTACCTGCTGCCCTTCATCGAGGCGGAAAAACTGCGCACCGGCGACGTAGGCAAGTCCAACGGCAAGATCGTCATGGCCACGGTCAAGGGCGACGTGCACGACATCGGCAAGAACATCGTCGGCGTGGTGCTGGCCTGCAACAACTTCGATGTCGTCGACCTGGGCGTGATGGTGCCCACGCAGAAGATCCTCGACACGGCGAAGGCGGAAAATGCCGACCTGATCGGCCTGTCCGGACTGATCACGCCGTCGCTGGAGGAAATGACCCATGTCGCCCGCGAGATGCAGCGCCAGGGATTCGAGATGCCGCTGCTGATCGGCGGCGCCACGACCTCGCGCGCGCACACGGCGTTGAAGATCGATCCCCACTACACCGCACCGACGGTCTGGGTGAAGGACGCCTCGCGTGCGGTCGGCGTCGCCCAGTCGCTGATTTCGCGCGACATGCGCGCGGCCTTCGTCGCCGCCAACGATGCCGACTACGCCGAGATCCGCGAGCGCCACAAGAACCGCGGCGACGCCAAGCGACTGGTGTCGCTGGAGAAGGCCCGTGGCCAGCGCTTCGACGGTGGATGGGCCGGCTATGTTCCGCCCGCACCGCACCAGCCCGGCCTGCACGTGTTCGACGACTACCCGCTGGCCGAGCTGGTGGACTGCATCGACTGGACGCCGTTCTTCAACGCCTGGGAGTTGTTCGGCAAGTATCCGGCGATCCTGACCGACGATGTCGTCGGTCCCCAGGCCAGCGAGCTGTACCGCGACGCGCGCGCGATGCTGGTGAAGATCGTCGACGAGAAATGGCTGAAGGCGAAAGCCGTGTTCGGCCTGTGGCCCGCCAACAGCGTCGGCGACGATGTCGAACTGCAGGTCGATGGCGCCATGGAGCGCCTGCACTTCCTCCGCCAACAGGTCGACAAGCCGGTCGAGCGTCCGGATTTCTGCCTGGCCGACTTCATCGCACCCAAGGACTCCGGCCGGCAGGACTGGATCGGCATGTTCGCCGTGACCGCCGGCATCGGCATCGATGCGCATGTGGCCCGCTTCGAAGCCGACCATGACGACTACAACGCCATCCTGCTGAAAGCGTTGGCCGACCGCCTCGCCGAAGCGCTGGCCGAACGCCTGCACCAGCGCGTGCGCAAGGAGTTCTGGGGCTATGTGCCGGACGAGTCGCTGGACAACGAGGCGCTGATCGCCGAGCGGTACGTCGGCATCCGCCCCGCCCCGGGCTATCCGGCCTGCCCGGAGCACAGCGAGAAAGGCACGCTGTTCCGCCTGCTCGATGCCGGCCGGAACGCCGACATGTCGCTGACGGAAAGTTTCGCGATGCTGCCCACGGCGGCGGTCTCCGGCTACTACTTCAGTCATCCGCAGAGCCAGTATTTCGTGGTCGGCCGTGTATCGAAGGAACAGGCCGCCGACTACGCCAAGCGCAAGGGTGTGGAGCTGCCGCAGGTGGAGCGCTGGCTGGCATCCAATCTCGATTACGATCCCGAATAACAAGGACGCACCGAGCACCTGGAGCCGCGGGCCCACCAGCGCGCATGGCGAACCCGCACGGCACCGTCCTCCTCTCCCTCCGGGCGAGGACAAGGGGTGAGGGCGAACCGCCGCGATCCCGCTTCCTCCCGAGAATGCATGCTCCAGCCGCTTGCGCCCGCCCGTCACGCGGCCCGGCTTGAAGGCCGATGCCACCGAATTCGATCGGGCGAATCCGGCGACAAGGGAACGTCGTCGAACCGGCTTCCCACCGCCGGAACGGCGTGCTGAACCCAGCGTGCGCCATGCGCGCGACTCAGCCGACCATGGCCCACCGCTACAATGCGCCATGACACCGCCCGGCGCCGTCCCTCCGCATCCCTACCCCGCCGTCCGCCTGTCCAGCTTCTACTGCTTCTATTACGCGGTGTTGGGCGCGTTCACGCCGTACTGGAGCCTGTACCTCGAGTCGCGCGGCCTGGGGGTGGCCGCGATCAGTGTCCTGATGAGCCTGTGGTACGCCACCCGCATCGTTTCTCCCAGCCTGTGGACCGCGCTGGCGGCGCGCTCCCCGCATCCGATCCGCTGGCTGCATGCGGGATGCGCCCTGGCGCTCGGCTGCTTCGCGCTGTTCCTGCTGCCTCTGGAGCACGCCGGCCTGTTCGCGGTGATGCTCGGCTTCTGTTTCGCCTACAACGCGGTGATGCCGCAGTTCGAATCGATCACCCTCTCGCATCTGGGTGCGCGCAGCGATCGCTACGGCCTGATCCGTGTGTGGGGATCGATCGGCTTCATCGTCGTGGTGGCGTCGTTCGGCTGGCTGATCGACGAGCGCCGGCTCGGCGTCGGCGCACTGCCGTGGCTCATGCTGCCCGTGCTGGCGGGCGTGATGGGCTCCGCGCTGCTCAATCGGTACGCGCATGATCCCAGCACCCGGACGCACGACACCGACGACAGTTTCCGGGTACGGCTGCGGCAGCCGCAGGTGATCGCCTTCTTCGTCGCCGCGTTCCTGACCCAGGTCTCGTTCGGGCCGTTCTACACGTTCTTCTCGATCTACCTGTCCGAGCATGGCTACCCGACCGCGACGCAGGGCGCGCTGTGGACGGTCGGGGTATTGGCGGAGATCGGCGTGTTCTTCCTGTCCAGCCGCATCTTCCGACGCTGGGACGCCACGCGCGTGCTGATGGTGGCGCTGCTCAGTGCATCGCTGCGCTGGCTGGTCACCGCGCTGTTCCCCGACAGCGTGCCGGTGATGGTGGTGGCGCAGCTGACGCATGCGTTGAACTTCGGCGCCTTCTTCGCGGCCGCCATGCAGTTGCTGGTGCGCTTTTTCCCGGGCCGCATGAACGGACACGGCCAGGGCGTCTTCTACGGCCTGTCGTCGGGCGTCGGCGGCGTATGCGGCGCCCTGCTCGCCGGCCAGCTGTGGCGCATCGGCGGCGGCGGCGAAGCCGCGTTCCTGTGCTCGTCCGTCATCGCGCTGGTGGCCGCTCTCATCGTGTGGCGGTGGCTGGTGCGAAGTCCCGCGCCGGCGGCTCGCGTGGATCTCGACGCAACCCGGTGATCAGCCGACCGATCTCGATGGCGGCCGGCGCCGGCGCCATCTGGAACAGGAAGTGCGGTGCGTCGATCACGACATGGCGCGCATTGCCCGCCAGACGCATGACCTCCCGACCCGCTTGCGGCCGGATCAACCTGTCGTGCCTGGCCTGCAGATAGAGCACCGGCATGTTCAGCGCGGCCATTTCCTCCGTCACGTCCACGCTCAGCGCCGCCATGGCGCGCTGACGCAGCACGTGCGGCGGAACACTGGCCAAGATGGCCTCGAATTCGGCACGCAAGGCGGGCGGCAGGCTCTTACCCGCGAGCAAGCGCTCCAGGGCGAACAGCGGCGGAGCGACAGCCGGCGCCCACTGCAGGAGCGCTGCCGCGACCCTGCTGAAGGGCAGCGGCGAACGGACGAAGCTGGCCGCCATCACCAGGGCGCGAATCCGGGCGCCATGGCGGTAGGCAAGCAGCGCGCCCAGCGGCCCAGCGAAGGATTCCGCCACGAGCACCACGTCATCGTGACGTCGCAACGCCGGCGCCAGCGCATCGGCGAGCGCGGAGTAGTCCAGGAACCGCGTGTCGTCGTAGGCCAGCACGTCGACATCGGCCATGTCCGCCAGTGCGGCCACCAGCGGTGCGTACAGGCGTCCGGTCCCATCCAGTCCCGGCAGCAGGCAGAGCCGTGGCCGGTCAGGCGTTTTCACCAGACCAGATCGTCGGGTACCTGGTACTGCGGATCGGCGTAGGGATCGTCTCCCGAAGGCGCATCCGGGTCGACCTTCAGCGCGACGGCCGGAGCGAAGATGGATTCCGCCTCGGCGAGCACCGCTGCCGTGACCAGCAGATAGCGGCCGTTCTGCTGCACCACGCCGAGTTCGCCCGCGTTCAACGCTTTCAACTGGTCGGCATCGACGTAGATGCGCTTGATCTTGCCGCCATACGGAAAATGCCGCGCGATATCGGCGTCGGCGATGTTGAGCGCCTTGTCCTTGAGGAAAGCTTCGAGCTTGGCCTTCGCCTCGCGGCGCACGCGGGCCTCTTCCTGCTTTACGCGTTCGGCTTCGATGCGCTCGTCCTTCTCGCGCTGCGCGCGGATGGCGTAGGCCTTGGCCAGGTCGATGTCTTCCTGGCTGCGCTTGGGTTTCGGCTTGGCGTTGCCCTGCGGCGGACGCGGCTTGCCGCCCTGCCCCGGCTTCGGGTGCACGCCGGCCTTGCCCGCCGGCTTGTGGGCGTCGCGACGCGGGTCGGGACGGCGTTCGGGCTTGCGCTCGGGCTTGGGCGCAGGCTTGAAGCCAAGGCCCAGGAGCTGGTCACGGAGTGAATCGGTCATCGGTCTTTCAAGGGGACTGCTGAGCCCCAAGCGTATCAATAATGCGGCGGCGGAGGCTCGTTGGCGGGATCTTCGAACAGTGATGTCCGCACCTTGCCGAGTTCTTCCACCATATGGCGCAACAGCAGCGCCGTGCGCTGGTTTTCCGCACGGGCATCGGCGAGCGCCTCGCTCAGCTCGTTGAGGGAATGCTCCTGGAATGCCAGCCGTGTCTCCAGTTCGACGAGGCGACGCTCCAGGGTGTCGCCCGACAGAGGCAGGTCAGTCTGCACGCACGGACCTCCCGCGCCCGATGCCGTAATAAGCCAGGCCGGCGGCTTCGACGTCGCCGGGATCGTAGAGGTTGCGGCCGTCGAAGATCACGGCATCGCCCAGCGTTTCCTGCAGGCGGGCGAAATCCGGGCTGCGGAACTGCTTCCATTCGGTCACCACCACCAGCGCGTCGGCGCCGTCGACGGCGGCACGCGCGTCGTCGCACAGCATCAGATCGTCGCGCTCGCCGAAAATGCGCGCCGCTTCCTCGCGCGCCTCCGGATCGTAGGCCCGCACGCGGGCACCGGCTTCCCACAGTTCGGCCAGCAGCCGGCGGCTGCTCGCCTCGCGCATGTCGTCGGTGTTGGGCTTGAACGACAGGCCCCACACCGCGAAGGTCTTGCCGCGCACGCCCTCGTCCTCGCCCCGGTCGTAGTGGCGCTGGATCAGCTCGAACAGGTGGCCTTTCTGGCGCTCGTTCACCGACTCCACCGCCTGCAGCAGTTCCGCCACGTAGCCATGCTGCTGCGCCGTGCGGGCCAGCGCCTGCACGTCCTTCGGGAAACAGGAGCCGCCGTAGCCGGCGCCTGGATAGATGAAGTGCCAGCCGATACGCGGATCGGAACCGATGCCCTGGCGGACCTGCTCGACGTCCGCGCCCACGCGCTCGGCGATGTTCGCGATCTCGTTCATGAAGCTGATCTTCGCCGCCAGCATCGCGTTCGCGGCGTACTTGGTCAGCTCCGCCGAGCGCACGTCCATCACCACGATGCGTTCGTGGTTGCGGTTGAACGGCGCGTACAGGCGACGCAGCTTCTCCACCGCCTGCGGACTGGACGCGCCCACGACGATGCGGTCCGGACGCATGCAGTCGTTGACCGCATCGCCTTCCTTGAGGAATTCGGGATTCGACGCGACCTCGAACGCGACGTCGGCGCCACGGGCCGCGAGTTCCGCCTCGATCGCGGCGCGCACCTTGTCCGCGGTACCGACCGGCACGGTGGACTTGTTGACCACCGTGCAGGCGCGATCGATGTGGCGACCGATGGTCCTGGCCACGGCGAGCACGTACTGGAGGTCGGCGCTGCCGTCCTCGTCGGGCGGCGTACCCACGGCGATGAAGATGATCTCGCCGTGGGCGATCGCCTGCGCGGCCTCGGTCGTGAAACGGAGGCGACCGGCCGCATGATTGGCCTTCACCATCGGTGACAGGCCAGGTTCGTAGATCGGCACGATGCCGTTGTTGAGACCGTCGACCTTGGCAGGATCGATGTCGATGCACATCACGTCATGGCCTACCTCGGCCAGACACGTACCCGTGACCAGACCGACATAGCCGGTGCCGAAAATCGCGACGCGCATTCGGGAGCTTCCTCGTGGGATGACCGATTGGAGCAGCGATTTATTGCAGGACGCCCATCAGTTCCACGTCGAACGTGAGCGTCGCATCCGGACCGATCTTGCCGCCCGGCGCACCATTGGGGCCGTAAGCGAGGTTGGACGGGATCCAGAAACGGTACTTCGCACCCACCGGCATCAGCGCCACGCCTTCGGTCCAGCCGGCGATCACCTGGTTCAGGCCGAACTCCGCCGGCTCGCCGCGCGCGTACGAGCTGTCGAACACGTCCCCGTTGAGCAGCTTGCCTTCGTAGTTCACGCGGACGCGGCTGCTGGCCATCGGCCGCTGGCCGTTGCCCGGGCGCAGCACCTGGTACTGCAGGCCGGACGCCGTGGTGATGACGCCCGGCTTGACCTTGTTCTCGGCGAGGAATTTCGCGCCCTCGTCGCGGTTGCGCTGGCCTGCCGTCGCCTGCCGCTTGGCGAGATACGCCTGCATTTCCGCCTGCGCCTGCTCCAGCGACAACAGCGGCGTGCCGCTCTTGGTGGCCACGGCCTTCACGGCCTGCGTCAGCACGGCGGTATCGATCTCGTCCTTGAACGGCAGCAGCGACGGGCCGATCACGTAGGTACCGAGGAACAGGCCCACCTTCGCCTTGTCCACCGGCGGCGGCGTGGAACCCGGCGGCATGCCGGGGATCGGCTGGCCGTCCGCGACCGCCAGATTCACCCGCAGCAGCTGGTCGGTGGCCTGCGCTTCCTGTTCGGTCATGGCCTTCGGCTTGCCGGCGAACGTATCGGTGATCGCCTTCTCGAACGCCGCCATGTCCATGAAGGGACCGACCGGCTGCAGCGAGTTGCCCACATCCACGCCGATGGCGTAGCTGACCTTGTCGCGCTCGGACGACAGCGCGGTTTTTTCCTGTGCAGACACGCTGCCTCCCAGCATCGAAAACGAGATTGCTAACAACACGGCTGCGCCGCGGACCGACCGCTTCATCCTTTCTGCTCCTGGAACCTGCGCCACGGCGGTGGCGCCAAACCGATATTGTGGCATGCCGGCCACCTGCGAAGGCACTGCATCAACGCGTCGCGCGCGGCTTCTTCAGTTCGTGCTCGATCGCTTCGACCACCGAAGGATCGTCCGGCTTCACCTTGCTGGGGAAATTCGCCACCACGCGCCCATCCCGGCCGATCAGGTACTTGTGGAAGTTCCAGCCGGGCGCGGTACCGGTCGCCTGCGCAAGCGACCTGTACAGCGGCGTCGCGTTGTCGCCGGTCACGGTCACCTTCTCGAACATCGGGAATTTCACGCCATAGGTCAGCGTGCAGAACTCCTGGATCTCCTTCTCGCTGCCCGGCTCCTGGCCCTTGAAGTCGTTGGACGGGAAACCGAGCACCGCAAAGCCCTGCGACGCATAGCGCTGATGCAGCGCTTCCAGTCCTTCGTACTGCGGCGTGTAACCGCACTTGCTGGCGGTATTGACGATCAGGAGGACCTGGCCCGCGTACTGCTGCTTCAGGTTGACCGGCGCCTTGCCCGCCAGTGGACGGTAGCTGACATCCAGTAACCCGGCCGCCAGCGCCAGCGCCGAAGCCCCGAGAAGCGCGACAAACGCAATGAATTTCAACGACTTGTGCTTCACGGGAACGCTCCACTAGGTCGAACATGACAAGTATGCCTTCAGTTGGGTGACAAAACCTTGCAGGGGAGTTGACGGCCTGTGTTTCGGTGTTATAGTTGAATACAACACCACTCACCCAACTCACGGGGAGATGCCATGAACCAGAAACTGACCCACACCCTGCCCAGCCTGGCCGTCGGCGGCCTGTTGCTGGCAGCGGGCGCCTTGGCGGCCATGTCCAGTGGCCGCTCGGCCGAGGCGGAGTCCGCCGCGCTGGTGGGCGCACTGGAGTCCGACGTCCGCGAGATCACCGGAGACGACAGCGCTCCGGCCCAGCCCAAGCGTCGTGCGCGGGCCTCGCTGGCCATGCCGTACTTCTCCTTCGGCCAATCCCTGCGTCCCAGGAGCTGAACCATGGCGCCCATCCAATGGAGCGACGGTGCTCCCATCTACCGTCAGTTGAAGGACCGCGTGATCGCCATGATGCTGGACGGCATCCTGAAGCCGGGCGACGCGCTGCCCTCCGTCCGCCAGGTGGCGGCCGAGTACCAGCTCAATCCGATCACCGTTTCGCGCGCTTACCAGGAATTGGCGGATGAAGCCCTGGTCGAGAAGCGCCGCGGCCTGGGCATGTTCGTCACCGACGAAGCCGCCCGGAAGCTGCGCGGCAGCGAACGCGAACGCTTCCTGACCGAAGAGTGGCCGGCCGTCGCCGAGCGCATCGAGCGCCTGGGCCTGTCCATCGAAGAGTTGCTGCAATCCAAGGGGACCAAGTGATGAATGCTGCAATCGCCAACGCCGTGGTGTCGGCCCACGGCCTGCGCAAGGCCTACAAGAACAAGCTTGCGCTGGACAACACCAGCTTCGAGATCGAAGCAGGCAAGATCATCGGCCTGATCGGCCCGAACGGGGCCGGCAAGACGACCGCGCTGAAGGCCATCCTGGGCCTGACGCCGTTCGAGGGGCAGTTGAAGGTGCTCGGCCTGGATCCGCGCAAGGATCGCGACGAACTGATGAAGGACGTCTGCTTCATCGCTGACGTCGCCGTGCTGCCGCGCTGGATGAAGGTCAAGGAGGCCATCGACTTCGTCGCCGGCGTGCATCCGCGCTTCGACCGCGCCAAATGCGAGCGCTTCATCGCCAATACCCAGCTCAAGCCCAACCTGCGCGTACGCGAGATGTCCAAGGGCATGATCGTGCAGTTGCACCTGGCGCTGGTGATGGCCATCGACGCCAAGCTGCTGGTGCTGGACGAACCGACGCTCGGCCTGGACATCCTGTACCGCAAGCAGTTCTACCAGCGGCTGCTGGAGGACTACTTCGACGAGCAGAAGACGATCATCGTCACCACCCACCAGGTGGAGGAGATCGAGCACATCCTCACCGACGTGATGTTCATCCGCGACGGCAAGATCGTGCTGACCTCGCAGATGGAAGAGGTCGCGGAGCGCTACACCGAAGTGCTGGTGAGCGGCGATGCGGTCGAACAGGCCCGCGCCCTCAAGCCCATCGACGAGCGCGCCCTGCCCTTCGGCAAGACCGTGCTGCTGTTCGACGGCGTGCCGAAAGGACACCTCGCCGCTCTCGGCGAAACCCGCACCCCTGGCCTGGCCGACCTGTTCGTCGCCATCATGAAAGGAACCTACGCATGAACGCCGTGACTTCGACATTGGGCAAATCCTCCAAGCCGGGCGCGTTCACATGGTTGCTGAAGCGCGAGTTCTGGGAGAACCGCGGCGGCTTCTTCTGGGCGCCGGTGATCACCGGCAGCATCTTCGTGGTGCTGAACCTGATCCTGGCCATCGTCGGCAGCATCGCCGCGCGCGGCAAGCTCGACGGCGGCGGCTTCAGTATCGAGGAAGCACCCGAGAAGGCCCACCAGATCGTCGGCGGCATCGGTGACGGCATGCTGCTGGGCGGCGTGATCCTGGCCTGCGTCGTACTGGCCTTCGTGGTCTTCTTCTACGCACTGGGTACGCTGTACGACGACCGTCGCGACCGCAGCGTGCTGTTCTGGAAGTCGTTGCCGGTCTCCGACACGCACATGGTGCTGTCCAAGCTGGCGTGGGCGCTGGTGCTGGCGCCGCTGCTGGCGGTGGGCGTCGGCATCCTGATCGGCCTGGCGCTGTGGCTGATCTCGGCGCTGACCCTGTCGATCAACGGCCTGCCGGCGGGTGGCGCGGTGTTCACCCACTCCCATCCGCTGCGCATCATCGGCGGGGTCATCGCGTCGCTGCCCGTGTACATGATGTGGGCACTGCCGGCGATCGGGTGGCTGATGTTCTGCTCGGCGTGGGCGCGCAGCAAGCCGTTCCTGTGGGCGGTTCTGGTGCCGGTGCTGGCCTGCGTGATCATCAGCATGACCGACATCCTGCCCGGCCTGGACGTCCGCCACGATCTGATCTGGTACACGGTGGTCTACCGCGGCCTGCTGAGCGTGCTGCCGGGCACTTGGTTCCCGACACTGCCAGGCGGCGCGGCCAACCCGCACGCGGCGATCAACACGCCGGACGACCTGGCCAGCGCCATCGATCTGACCCGCAGCTGGCAGGCGTTCGCCTCGGCCGATCTGTGGATCGGTGCGGTCGTCGGTGTCGCCCTGATCGTCGGCGCGATCTACCTGCGCCGCTGGCGCGAGAGCGAATAAGCGCACCGCCCAACTTCCAGCGGGCCGCCTGCGGCCCGCCTCCACCCAGGACATGGACATGCAGACTCCTCTTTCCCTGATGCGTCCTCTTCTCGTCGTCGGCGTGCTGTCCCTCGCCGCCTGCCAGCCGGCGGACAAGGACAGCAGCCCTACCGGCGTCGCCGCGAAAGCGATGGACGAAGTCGCCAACGGCCTCGGCGAAGCCAGCCAGGAAATGGAAAAGGCGCGCCAGGACGTGGCGAAAGCCCGCGATCGCCTGGCCCGCGAGAACATCTCCATCAATCGCGACGGCAAGCAGGATCTGCCGAAGGCGGAGATCACGCCCACCGGTGAACTCTTGATCGAAGGCAAGCCGGTCGCCACCACGCCGGAGCAGAAGGCGCTGGTACTGGCGTACCGCGGTGAGCTGCTCGGCGTGGTCGGCGATGGCATGGCCATCGGCATGGAAGGGGCGCGCGTCGGCATCGATGCCGCCGCATCCGCCCTGAAGGGCGTGCTGTCGGGTCAGAACGGCGACGATATCGGCAAGCAGGTCGGCGAGCAGGCCAAGGCCAAGCTCAAGCCGATGGTCGCGCAGTTGTGCACGCGCATGCCCGGCCTGCTCTCGGCGCAGCAGGCGCTTGCGGCCGCGCTTCCCGAGTTCGCCCCCTACGCCACCATGGACCAGTCCGACGTGGACGACTGCGGCGACGCGAACGGCGACGGCAACTGGACTTTCTGAGCGGGCGTAGTCGCCCGCTTCCATCAACACCCTGCCAGTTCCGCCACGGAGAGGAACCGAACATGCGTATCTTGCGTCTCCACCCCGTCCTGATGCCGCTCTTGCTGGCCAGCGTGCTGCCGCTGACCACGCCGGTCGTCAATGCCAAGGACACGCGTATCCGCAGCGAGATCAGCGCGGACCTGGCCGAGGCGCGCGAGGAAGTGCGCACCGAACTCGCCGCGGCCCGTCGCGAACTGGAAACCGGCAACCTGCGACTGGGTTCCCACGTCCACTTCGGCAAGTCCGACAAGCGGACCTCCGACCCGGATCGCGCGTTGCCGAAAGCGGAAATCACGCCGCACGGCGATTTCCTGATCGAGGGCGAGCCGGTCGCCATCGACAGTCGCCAGCGTCGCGACCTGCTGCTCTACCGGCGCCAGGTGATCGATGTCGCCAAGGCCGGCATCGACATCGGCGAGCGCAGCGCGCAGGTGGCGCTGGAGGCCGTGGACCGCGGCGTACTCAGCCTGCTGTTCGGTGCCATGACGGGCAATCTGGAGCGCCGTGTCGAGAAGACCGTACGCGAAACCATCGAACCGGGCGTACGGCAGATCTGCCGCACCCTGCCCGCACTGAGGGACAGCCAGCAGAGCCTGTCCGCCAGCCTTCCGCAGTTCCGCCCCTACGCCACGCTGGGAGTCGAAGATGCGGAGAATTGCGAGAACGATATCCGCCAGGAGTTCGCGGCACGCTAGCCGCCCGCTACCTGCATGACACGCGCCCCCGATAGCCCCATCTGGAGAGACACGACGATGCGCACCGCCCTGACCTCTGTCCCGCTGCTGGCCCTGCTGGCGTTGTCCGCGCCCGCGCTGGCGTCGGACCGGTACTGCAAGCACGAGGCGCCGCGCCAGCTCACGCTCGATGTCGGCGATGCCAAGACTGTGGTGTTCGACATCGGCCCCCACGACCTGACCGTCGCATCGCGCGCCGGGTCGACGGCAGCGATAAGCGGCAGGGCCTGCAGCAGCCATGCCGAACGACTCGAACGCCTGAAGATCGAACAGCGCCGCTCGGGCGACAAGCTGATCGTGCGGATGTATCAGGAAGGCAGCATCGGCGGCCTCTCGTTCGGGGGCAACTACGCCTACATGAACCTGACGGCGAGCCTGCCGGACCACGTGGCCGTGCAGGTAAAAGTCGGTTCGGGCGAAGCCGAGGTCACCGGCGCACCGGTGTTCAGTGCCGACGTCGGCTCCGGTCACGCCGTGGGACGCAGCATCCGCGGACTGGCCGCCGTTTCGGTCGGCTCGGGCGACATCGACATCCATGGCGCCGGCAGCCTGAAGGTCGTATCGATCGGCTCGGGCGACGTGGAAGCCGACAACATCCGGGGGGCCACCAGCGTCGGCAGCATCGGCTCGGGCGGCTTCGATCTGTCGACCGGCGGCAGCGTCGAGATCGGTTCGATCGGCTCCGGCGGTGCCGAACTGCGCGACATCAGCGGTGATGTGGTCGTCGGCTCGGTGGGCTCGGGCGGCGTGGAGGTGCGCAATGTCAGCGGCGGACTGAAGGTCCGCTCGATCGGCAGCGGCGACGTCGACCACGCCGGCGTGAAAGGCACGATCGACCTTCCGAAGCGTCGCTGACTTCCAAGGAGCCCCATGATGATCCGTCCGTTCGCGCTCGCCCTTTCCGCCACCCTGCTGCTCGCTGCCTGTTCGAAGGGCGGCGATGACGACGGTGACGCCGTCCGGTCCAGCGCCCTGTGGGGCCAGAACCTGAAACTCAACGCCAGCGGCCATCCGCGCGCCGAGATATCCGCCCAGGGCGATTTCATCGTCGGCGGCAAGCCGGTGGCCGTCACCGACGCGCAGCGCGCGCTGCTGGTCGCCTATCACCGCGAGCTCGGCGGCATCGCCGATGCCGGCATCGCGACCGGAAAGGAAGGAGCGAAGCTCGCAGGCAAGGCCGTCGGCGCCGTCGTGAAGGGCATCTTCAGCGGCAATCCCGACCAGATCGACCGGGAAATGGAAGCGGAAGGTAAAAAGGTCGAAGCCCAGGCCATGAAGATCTGCGATCGCCTGCCGGGCCTCTACAAGGCGCAGCAGGACCTGGCGGCGGCCCTCCCCGCCTTCCAGCCCTACGCCGGCATGGAGCCGGATGACATCCAGGAGTGCCGCGCCTCGAACCGGGACAGCCACGACGCCGGCAAGGACGTCGGGCGCGCGGTCGGACGCGCACTCAAGGGCGAGGACGCGGCGGCGGAAGCCGACGCCGCCGCGGGGCAGGCAGACGCGCCGTCCCGTTGAGGCGGCCTCAGCCGCCCCCGCCTCCCGGCTTGCCGTGGATGCCGCCCTTCGCCAGCACGGCCGGGTCCAGCAGCGGCTTGAGCGTTTTCTCGGGTAATCCGGTGACCTCGCGCGCGACGTCCAGCACCGGCCGGTTCTGCTTGTAGGCTTGCTTGGCGATGGCGGCGCCTTTTTCGTAGCCGATCACCGGATTCAGCGCGGTGACCAGGATCGGATTGCGGTCCAGCGCTTCCTGCACGCGGTCGCCGCGCACCCTCAGCCCGTCGATGCAGTCGTCGGCCAGCAGGCGCGACACGTTCGCCAGCAACCGGATGCCGTCCAGCAGGTTGTGCGCGATCAGCGGCAGGGTGACGTTGAGCTGAAAATTGCCGGTCTGCCCGGCGACGGTCACCGCCGTGTGGTAGCCCATCACCTGCGCGCACACCATCACCGTCGCTTCCGGGATGACCGGATTCACCTTGCCCGGCATGATCGAACTGCCCGGCTGCAGCGCCGGCAACTCCACTTCGCTCAGCCCCGCGAGCGGGCCGGAGTTCATCCAGCGCAGATCGTTGGCGATCTTGGTCAGGGCGACCGCCAGGGCACTGAGCTGGCCGGAAAGTTCCACGGCATCGTCCTGCGCGGCGAGGCCTTCGAACTTGTTGGCGGCGCTCTCGAAACGTGTTTTGGTCGCCGTCGACAGCGCCTTGGCGACCCGCGCACCGAAGCGCGGGTCGGCATTGATGCCGGTGCCGATGGCGGTGCCGCCCAGCGGCAGGCGGCGTATGCGCTTCAAGGTGTCTTCGAGGCGCGCCTGCGCGGAAGACAGCTGCGCCGACCAGGCCGAGAACTCCTGGCCGAAGGTGAGCGGCATGGCGTCCATCAGGTGCGTGCGGCCGGTCTTGACCACCTTGCCCAGCGCCTTGCCGCGCGCATCAATCACCTTGCGCAGGTGCGCGATCGCGGGGAGCAGGTCTTCCACGACGGCCAGTTGCGCGGCCACGCGGATCGCCGTCGGGATGACATCGTTGGAGCTCTGCCCCAGGTTGACGTGGTCGTTCGGGTGCACCGTCGTCTTGCCGGTGTCGTCCTTGGACGCGCGCGACGCCAGGGTGGCGATCACCTCGTTGGCGTTCATGTTGGACGAGGTGCCCGAGCCGGTCTGGTACACGTCGATCGGGAAATGCACGTCGTACTCTCCGGACGCCACGGCCTGCGCGGCTGCCTGCACCGCTGCCGCGATGCCTTTCGGCAGCAGGCCCAGGCCCGCGTTGACCTCGGCGGCCGCCCCCTTCACAAGGCCCAGCGCGCGGATGAAGCCGCGCGGCATCGGCCGTCCGGAAATGGGGAAATTCTGCACGGCGCGCTGGGTCTGTGCGCCCCACAGGGCGTCGGCGGGCACCTTCAACTCGCCCATGCTGTCGTGTTCGATGCGGGTGCGCGCGCTGCGGGGCTTGCCCACGGGCTTCTTGCTGGTCATCAACCGTCTCCTGGAGGGATTCACGGCGTGCGCGCCGACACGGGCCGGCGGCTGGCGGGGCCCACAGGATACGCCAGGCCGGATGGCGGCCTTCCCGGGGTAAAATGGAACGCTCCCTTTCAGGCATTCCCCGCGCCCATGTCGGATTCGTCCCTGCTCGCCCTGTCACCGCTCGATGGCCGCTACGCCGGCAAGGTCGACGCCCTGCGCCCGATCTTCTCCGAATACGGCCTGATCCGCGCCCGCGTGAAGGTCGAAGTGGAATGGCTGCTGGCCCTGGGCGCCGAGGCCGGCATTACCGAGCTGCCTGCGTTCTCCGCCGCCGCGACGACGAAGCTGCGGGCACTGGCGGATGGTTTCAGCGTCGCGAACGCCGCGCGCGTGAAGGAGATCGAGCGCACCACCAACCATGACGTCAAGGCGGTGGAATACTTCATCAAGGAGCAGCTGAAGGACGACGCGGAACTCGCGCCTGCGCTGGAGTTCGTCCACTTCGCCTGCACCAGCGAGGACATCAACAACCTGTCCTATGGCCTGATGCTGGAACAGGCCCGCCGCGAGGTGCTGCTGCCGTCGCTCGACGGCGTCACTGCGACGCTGCGCACGCTGGCCCACGCGCAGGCCGCGCAACCGATGCTGTCGCGCACCCACGGCCAGACCGCCTCGCCGACCACGCTGGGCAAGGAGATCGCCAACGTGGTGGCGCGTATCGAACGGCAGCGTGCCCAGATCGCCGCCGTCGAACTGACCGGCAAGATCAATGGCGCCGTCGGCAACTACAACGCGCACGTCGCCAGCTATCCGGACGTCGACTGGCCGGCGTTCGCGCAGCGCTTCGTCGAGGGCCTGGGCCTGGTGTTCAATCCGTACACCACCCAGATCGAGCCGCACGACAACGTCGCCGAGATCGGAGACGCCGCGCGCCGCACCAACACGATCCTGATCGATCTGGCCCGCGACATCTGGGGCTACATCTCGCTGGGCTACTTCAAGCAGCGATTGAAGGAAGGCGAAGTCGGCTCGTCGACGATGCCGCACAAGGTCAATCCGATCGACTTCGAGAACGCCGAGGGCAACTTCGGCATCGCCAACGCACTGTTCGAGCACTTCAGCGCGAAGCTGCCGATCAGCCGCTGGCAGCGCGACCTGACCGATTCCACCGTACTGCGTGCGCTGGGCACGGCGTTCGGCCATACGCAGGTGGCGCTGGATTCGCTGGCCAAGGGCCTGGGCAAGCTGGAAGTGAATCCGCAGCGCCTGGACGCCGATCTCGACGCCGCCTGGGAAGTACTGGCCGAAGCCGTGCAGACGGTCATGCGCCGCCATGGCCTGCCGAATCCCTACGAACAACTGAAGGTCCTGACGCGTGGCCAGGGCATCACCGCCGACTCGATGCGCGCCTTCGTCGAGACGCTCGACCTGCCGGCCGACGACAAGCAGCGCCTGCGCGACATGACGCCGGGCCGCTACACCGGCCTCGCCGAGCGGCTCGCACGCGGCATTTGATTCCGGGCACGGGGGAACCGCGATGCACCTGCTGATCAACATCGACGTTCCCGACCTGCCTGCCGCGGAAGCGCTCTACACCCGCGCCTTCGGACTGACTGCCAGCCGTCGCTTCGGCGATGGCGGCGTCGAGCTGCTTGGCGCACAGGCACCGATCTATGTGCTGCAGAATCCGGCCGACTCCCTCGCCGCCGCCGACGCGCGCCGCGACTACGCCCGCCACTGGACACCCGTGCATCTGGACGTAGTGGTGGACCCCCTTGAGCCTGCCCTCGATCGCGCCTTGCAGGCCGGTCTGGTGCAGGAAACCGACATCCGCGAAGCGAACTGGGGCCGCATCGTCCGCCTCGCCGACCCCTGGGGCCATGGCTGGTGCCTGCTGCAGTTCGTCAACCGCGGCTACGACGAGATCGCCACATGACGCTCCCCTCTGCGCTGCTCGCCAGCCTCCTCATGCTTTCGTCTTCGGCCAGCGCATTTGCCGCCGATGCGCCGGCCGCCAAAGCCTGCGCCGACGATGCCGGCTGGAACGATCCCGGCACGCCACTGAAGGTCTACGGCAACACCTGGTACGTCGGCACCTGCGGCATCAGCGCATTGCTGGTGACGTCGGACGAGGGCCATATCCTGATCGACGCCGCCACCCCGCAGGCCGGCCCGCAGATCCTCGCCAACATCCGTACGCTCGGCTTCAAGCCGGAGGACGTGCGCGCCATCGTGTTCTCGCACGAGCACTTCGACCATGCAGGCAGTCTGGCGGAACTGCAGAAGGCCACGGGCGCACCGGTATATGCGCGCGCGCCGGCCGTCGCCACGCTGAAGCGCGGCGCCAGCGACCGCAGCGATCCGCAGCACGAGGTGCTGGAACCGTTCGCGCCGGTCGATCGGGTGGTCGTGCTCGATGAGGATGGCGTGGTGCGCGTCGGCCCGCTCGCCCTGCATGTCGTTCCCACGCCGGGGCACACGCCCGGCGGCACCAGTTGGACCTGGCGCTCATGCGAAGGCGGCGATTGCCGGCAGATGGTCTACGCCGACAGCCCGACCGCGATCTCCGACGACGTGTACCGCTACAGCGACGAAGCGGCGCATCCCGGTTACGTGGCCGCGTTCCGCGACACGCTGGCGCGGGTCGCGGCGCTCGAGTGCGACATTCTGGTCACTCCGCATCCATCCGCCAGCCAGCTGTGGTCGCGTATCGGGCCGAACGCGGACGCGCCGCTTGCGGACCGCGGCGCCTGCCGTGCCTACGCGCAGAAAGCCTCCGAGCGGCTGGACAAGCGCCTGGCCGACGAAGCCGCGACGGACGCGCCCGCACGCCCTTGATCGGCGTCAATGTCGCCGGTGCCGCCATCGGCGACGCTGCCCCACCCCTCTCCTGCACGGCGCTACGCCACGCGAACCCGACCCGATGACCAAGAAGACGTCCCCCCGCGCCGCCTCGCTCCCGTTCGAGATCGACGCCACCCGCGACCATCCCCTCGGCATGCCGGCCGACCGCTTCCTGCGCGATTACTGGCACAAGCGCCCGCTGCTGATCCGCAACGCGTTCCCGGGGTTCGAGACACCGGTGCAGCCGGAAGACCTCGCCGGCCTCGCCTGCGAAGAGGGCGTGCTGGCGCGCATGATCAGCCTGGACAAGGCGACCGGCGTGTGGGACGTGCGTACGGGACCGTTCCAGGAAGAAGACTTTCCCGGACTGCCGGACCACGACTGGACGCTGCTGGTGCAGGACGTCGACAAGTGGGATGCCGATGTCCGCCGGGTGCTCGACCAGTTCCGCTTCCTGCCGCGCTGGCGCGTGGACGACATCATGATCAGCTTCGCCGCCACCGGCGGATCGGTCGGCGCGCACGTGGACCACTACGACGTGTTCCTGCTGCAGGCGCAGGGCGAGCGGCGCTGGATGATCGACGCCAGCGTGGCGATGGGCAAACCGGCGCCGGACCTGGGGTTCCAGGACGACGTGGCGATCAAGCTGCTGCGCCGCTTCGACCCCACGCACGAGTGGGTGCTGTCGCCGGGCGACATGCTGTACCTGCCGCCGCTGGTACCGCACCACGGCGTAGCGGAGAACCCGTGCCTGACATTCTCGGTCGGCATGCGCGCGCCATCCTCGGCGGAGTTGATCGGCGACTACCTGGACACGCTGATCGCCGAAGCCGACGAGGCTATGCGCTACCACGACGAAGACCTGACCGTGCCGCAGGATCCGAACGAAATCGATGCCCGCGCGATGGACCGCGCGGTCGAGGCCCTGAACGCGCTGCGCATGAACGATCCCGACCTGGTCGGCGACTGGTTCGGCCGCTTCATCACCACCTACCGCGCCTCGGGCGACGTGATGCCGGCCCCGGACGCGCCATCGCGCATCGAGATGGAATGGGACCTGCAGCAGGGCGCGCAGTTGCTGCGCCACCCGTTCTCGCGCTTCGCCTGGCGGCGGCGCAGCAAGGGCGCGACCCTGTTCTGCAATGGCCAGGATTACCTGCTGCCGGTCAAGGAAGCGCAACTGCTGGCGGCGCTGGAAAGCCTCGATGGCGCCACTTACAGCGCGCTCGGCGGGGCGGGCCGGGACGCGGTGATGGCGCTGGCGGCCCAGGGACACTACCAGTTGGCCTTCGACGACGATCCGGACGCCGGGGACGAGGACGCATGAACGCCCTGGGGGACCCTGTCGCCGAAGCGGTGCAGTACGCCACGGACGCGCGTCTGGTCCACCAGGTCCGGGATGCGGTGTTCGTGCAGGAACAGCAGGTGCCGCGCGCGCTGGAACGCGACGCGCTGGATCCGCTCAGCCACCACGTGCTGGTCCGCGATCCGGCGGGAACGCCCATCGGCACCGCGCGACTGACGCCCGAACACCGGATCGGCCGCATGGCCGTGCTGGCGGCCTGGCGCGGCCGCGGCGTCGGCGACGCCCTGCTGGTCGCCCTGCTGGACGAAGCCCGTCGGCGGCAGTGGCCCGCCGTGTCGCTGCACGCGCAGGTCGGCGCCGAGGCGTTCTACGCCCGGCATGGCTTCCTGCCGGAAGGCGACCGCTTCATCGAGGCCGGCATCGAGCACCAGGCGATGCGGCGCGTGCTGGCGGGCCCCGCCGGCATCGCCCATCGCGTGGAAGCCGTGGCGATCACCACCGCCGTCATCGCCCAGGCCCGCCGATCGCTGGTGATCTACAGCCGGGTACTGGATCCCGGCCTGTGGGACGCGCCTGCCGTCGTCGACGGACTGCGCCGCTTCGCCACGCGCCAGACCGGTGCGCAGGTTCACGTGCTGCTGCAGGATGCGGCCACCCCACAACGGGCATTGGCGCCGCTGATCGGCCTGGGGCAGCGACTTCCCAGCGTGTTCGCCTTCCGCGAAGTGCACGATCCGGTCGACCTGCCCTACACCGCCGCCTTCGTCGCCAACGACCACCACGGGTACTACTTCCGGCCGCTCGGGCACCGCTTCGATGGCGAGGCGGGCCTGGCGCATGGAGGCCGCGCACGCCAGCTGCGCGAGGAGTTCTCGCAGATCTGGGAGCGGTCGCGACCCGTCAGCGAATACCGCGCGCTGGGTCTCTAGCACGCCCCGCGCGCCGTCGCGTCCGACGGCGCCACGCGCCCGCACCCTGCGTCTTTAGTCCAATCCGGTTACGCCCGCTTCCCGGCATGGGGGTATAATTTCCGGGTTTTCGTCCATGTCCGTGGGACATCGCACGACATGGACCGCAAGCGCCCCTCGACTACCCCACCGAATCCCATCGTGGACAATCTCCTGAAGCAGTTCGCGCAATCCTCGCAGCTCAACGGAGGCAACGCCTCCTACGTCGAAGACCTGTACGAGCAGTACCTCGTCGCCCCGGACAGCGTGGGCCCCAAGTGGAAGGCCTATTTCGACGGATTCAAGGGCCGCGAGGCCGGCGATGTCCCGCATTCGGTGGTCATCCAGCAGATCACCGACGCCGCCCGCCAGGCCGCCAACAATGGCCATGCCGCAGCGGCGGGCGGCGACGAGCGCGAACGCAACGTGGGCCGCCTGATCACGGCGTACCGGTCGCGTGGCCACCTCGGCGCACAGATCGACCCGCTGGGCCTGACCCCGCCGCTCAATCCGCCGGATCTGGACCTGGCCTTCCACGACCTGTCCGACCGCGACCTCGACAGCGAATTCAGCACGGGCAACGTCGGCGGCCACTCGCGCATGAAGCTGCGCGACCTGCTCGCCCGCCTGAAGGCCACCTACACCGGCCCGATCGGCGTCGAGTTCATGCATATCTCCGAGGTCGAGCAGCGCCAGTGGCTGTACCAGCGCCTGGAGACCGCCGGCGGCCAGTTCGGTCTGTCGGAAGACGCCAAGCGCCGCACACTGGAGCGCCTGACCGCCGCCGAAGGCCTGGAACGCTACCTGCACACCAAGTACGTCGGCCAGAAGCGCTTCTCGCTGGAAGGCGGCGACGCGCTCATCCCGCTGCTCGACACCATGATCCGCAACGCCGGCGAAGGCGGGGTCAAGGACATCGTGGTCGGCATGGCCCACCGCGGCCGCCTCAACGTACTGGTCAACACGCTGGGCAAGAGCCCGCGCAAGCTGTTCGACGAGTTCGAGGGCAAGTTCGAGCACGACAACAACCTGGCGCACGCCGGCGACGTGAAGTACCACATGGGCTTCTCCGCCGACATCGCCACCCCGGGCGGTCCGGTCCACCTGGCGCTGGCCTTCAACCCGTCGCACCTGGAGATCGTCGACCCGGTCGTGGCCGGCAGCGTGCGTTCGCGCCAGGAGCGTCGCACCGACGCCGCACGCCAGACCGTGCTGCCGATCATCATCCACGGCGACGCGGCGTTCGCGGGCCAGGGCGTGGTGATGGAACTCTTCCAGATGTCGCAGGCGCGCGGTTTCGCCGTCGGCGGCACGCTGCACATCGTCATCAACAACCAGATCGGCTTCACCACCAGCAACAAGGAAGACGCGCGCTCCACGCTGTACTGCACCGACGTCGCCAAGATGGTCGGCGCGCCGGTGTTCCATGTGAACGGCGACGATCCGGAAGCGGTGGTGTTCGTGGCGAAGCTGGCGTACGACTTCCGCCAGCAGTTCAAGAAGGACGTGGTGATCGACCTCGTCTGCTACCGCCGCCACGGCCACAACGAGGCCGACGAACCGGCCGCGACGCAGCCGGTCATGTACCAGACCATCCGCAAGCACGCGACCACGCGCGAAATGTACGCCGCCAAGCTGGAAGGCGCGGGCGTCATCCCGGCCGAAGGCGGCAAGGCGCTGGCCGATGCCTATCGCACCAAACTGGATTCCGGCGAATACACCACCGAGCTCGCCAAGCAGAAGGACGACGAACTGGCGATCGACTGGTCGAAGTACCTCTCCGGCAAGCTCAGCGATCCGGTCGACACCCGGGTCAAGCGCAAGGCGCTGGACGCGCTGGCCAAGATCATCACCACCATCCCGGCTGGCGTCGTTCTGCATCCGCGCGTGGCGAAGATCTACGAGGACCGCGTGAAGATGGCGGCGGGCGACCAACCGGCCGACTGGGGCTTCGCCGAGAACCTCGCCTACGCGACGCTGCTGTCGGAAGGCAATGGCCTGCGCCTGGTCGGCCAGGATGCCGGCCGCGGCACGTTCTTCCACCGCCACGCGATCCTCCACGACCAGAAGACCGACAGTTATTACCTGCCGCTGCGCCAGCTGGTCGAACAGCCGGAGCAGGCCACCATCATCGACTCGCTGCTCAGCGAGGAAGCGGTGATGGCGTTCGAGTACGGTTTCTCGACCACCGATCCCAACACCCTGTGCATCTGGGAAGCGCAGTTCGGCGACTTCGCCAACGGCGCGCAGGTGGTGATCGACCAGTTCATCGCCGCCGGTGAAGCCAAGTGGGGCCGCATCAGCGGCCTGACCCTGCTGCTGCCGCACGGCTACGAGGGCCAGGGCCCCGAGCACAGTTCGGCGCGCCTGGAGCGTTTCCTGCAGCTGTGCGCGCTGGAGAACATGCTGGTCTGCGTGCCCACCACGCCGGCGCAGTGCTACCACATGCTGCGCCGGCAGATGCGCATGACCACCCGCAAGCCGCTGGTGGTGATGACGCCGAAGTCGCTGCTGCGCCACAAGCTGGCCGTGTCCACGCTGGACGAACTGGCCAACGGCGAGTTCCAGCACCTGATCCCGGACGCCACCGCCGACGCCAAGCAGGTCAAGCGCGTCGTCGTGTGCTCGGGCAAGGTCTATTACGACCTGCTGGAAGATGCGCAGAAGCGTGGCCAGAACGATGTCGCCCTGCTGCGCGTCGAACAGCTGTATCCGTTCCCGCGCGAACAGCTGGCCGCCGAACTCAAGCGTTACGGCAAGGCCACCGAGGTGGTCTGGTGCCAGGAAGAACCGCAGAACCAGGGTGCGTGGTACCAGATCAAGCACCACCTGCAGGCCTGCCTGGCCGACAAGCAATCGCTGCACTACGCGGGTCGCCCGCGCTCGCCTTCGCCCGCTGCCGGCCATTTCGCCGAGCACGTCGAGGAGCAGCTGAAGCTGGTCGCCGACGCATTGGTCAACAAGCTCGGCAACGACAACGTCGCCGAGTAAGCCAACCTCTTTCTCTTTACGCACAACAACACACCAGGACGCCCCATCCCATGGCCACTGAAGTCAAAGTTCCGGTTCTTCCCGAGTCCGTTTCCGACGCCACCATCGCCGCCTGGCACAAGAAGGTGGGCGACGCGGTCAAGCGCGACGAGAACCTGATGGACCTGGAAACCGACAAGGTCGTGCTGGAAGTGCCCTCGCCCGTCGACGGCGTGCTGAAGGAAATCAAGTTCAAGGAAGGCGACACGGTGACCAGCCAGCAACTGCTGGCGATCATCGAGGAAGGCGCAACGGCGGCCGCCGCGCCTGCCGCCGCCGAAGAGAAGAAGCCCGCCGCCGGTGCGCAGGAAGTGCAGCCGAAGGCCGAGGCCGCCAAGGCCGACGCCGCTGCGCCGTCCAGCACCAAGCTTGCCCCGGCCGGTGCCGATGCGCTGCCCCCGGGCGCGCGCTTCACCGCCATCACGCAGGGCATCGACCCGTCGAACGTGGAAGGCACCGGCCGTCGTGGCGCAGTCACCAAGGAAGACCTGGTCAACTACGCCAGCGGCAAGACCGCCGGCGTCAGCGGCGGCGCGCGTCCGGAAGAGCGCGTGCCGATGACCCGCATCCGCACGCGCATCGCCGAGCGCCTGATGCAGTCGAAGAACTCCATCGCCATGCTGACCTCGTTCAACGAGGTCAACCTGGCCAAGGTCATGGAGATGCGCAAGGAACTGCAGGACGACTTCGTGAAGGCCAACGGCATCAAGCTCGGCTTCATGAGCTTCTTCGCCAAGGCCGCCGCCAACGCACTGCAGCGCCACCCGATCGTCAACGCCTCGGTCGACGGCAACGACATCATCTACCACGGCTATTCCGACATCTCGATCGCCGTCTCCACCGAGAAGGGCCTGGTCACGCCGGTGCTGCGCAATGTCGAGCGCATGGGTTTCGGCGACATCGAGAAGGGCATCGCCGAGTACGCCAAGAAGGCGCGCGACGGCAAGCTCGGCCTGGAAGACCTGCAGGGCGGCACCTTCACCATCACCAACGGCGGCACCTTCGGCTCGCTGATGTCCACCCCGATCGTCAACCCGCCGCAGAGCGCCATCCTCGGCATGCACGCCATCAAGGACCGCGCCATCGTCGAGAACGGCCAGGTCGTCGCGGCGCCGATGATGTACATCGCGCTGTCCTACGACCACCGCATCATCGACGGCAAGGACGCGGTGCTGTTCCTGGTCGACATCAAGAACCAGCTGGAAAACCCGCACCGCATGCTGCTGGGCATGTAAGAGCGAGGAGCGAGTGATCAGGAGTGCGGAGTGAGAGCCATGGCTCTTGTTCTTCCTCACTCCTCACTTCTCTCCACTCACTTCTCCTTTGAGCGAATGAAATGAGCGAACAATTCGACGTCGTCGTCATCGGTGCCGGCCCGGCCGGCTACCACGCCGCCATCCGCGCCGCGCAACTCGGCATGAAGGTCGCCTGCATCGACGCCGCGCTGGGCAAGGACGGCAAGCCCGCGCTGGGCGGCACCTGCCTGCGCGTCGGTTGCGTGCCGTCCAAGGCGCTGCTGGATTCCTCGCGCCAGTACTGGAACATGAGTCACCTGTTCGGCGACCACGGCATCACCTTCAAGGACGCCAAGATCGACGTCGAGGCGATGGTCGGCCGCAAGGACAAGATCGTGAAGCAGTTCACCGGCGGCATCGCGATGCTGTTCAAGGCGAACAAGATCACACCGTACTACGGCTTCGGCCAGCTGCAGCCCGGCAATGTGGTCAAGGTGAAGCAGCACGACGGCAGCGAGGTCGAGCTCAAGGGCACCAACGTCATCATCGCGTCGGGCTCGGATTCGATCGAACTGCCGTTCGCCAAGTTCGACAACGAATACATCGTCGACAACGTCGGCGCGCTGGACTTCACCGAAGTGCCCAAGCGCCTGGCCGTGATCGGCGCCGGCGTGATCGGCCTGGAGCTGGGCAGCGTGTGGAAGCGCCTGGGCGCCGAGGTCGTGATCCTGGAAGCGCTGCCGGACTTCCTGGCCGCCGCCGACACCGAGATCGCCAGGGTCGCCGCCAAGGAATTCAAGAAGCAGGGCCTGGACATCCGACTGGGCGCCAAGGTCAGCAAGACCGACATCACCGGCAAGGGCAAGAAGAAGGAAGTCGTGGTCACCTACAGCGACGCCGACGGCGAGAAGACGCTGACCGTCGACAAGCTGCTGGTCGCGGTGGGCCGCAAGGCCGCCAGCAAGGGCCTGCTGGCCGACGGCACCGGCGTGAAGCTGACCGAGCGCGGCCAGATCGAGGTCGACGACCATTGCCACACCGGCGTGGACGGCGTGTGGGCGATCGGCGACTGCGTGCGCGGCCCGATGCTGGCGCACAAGGGCTTCGAGGAAGGCATCGCGGTGGCCGAGCTGATCGCGGGCCTGCCGGGCCACGTCAACTTCGACACCGTGCCGTGGGTCATCTACACCGAGCCGGAAATCGCCTGGGTCGGCAAGACCGAGCAGCAGCTCAAGGCCGAGGGCGTGCCATACAAGGTCGGCACCTTCCCGTTCGCCGCGATCGCACGCGCCGTGGCGATGGGCGAGCCGGCCGGCCTGGTCAAGGTCATCGCCCACGAGGAGACCGACCTGATCCTGGGCCTGCACGCCGTCGGCGTGGGCGTCTCGGAACTGGTGCACGAAGGCGTGATCGCGATGGAGTTCAAGGGCTCGGCCGACGACCTGGCACGCATCTGCCATGCGCACCCGACGCTGTCGGAAGCGATCCACGACGCGGCGATGGCGGTGCACAAGCGCTCCATCCACAAGGCCAACTGAGGCCCGCACGGCGGCGCCAATGCCGCCGTGACACGCATGCGCCAGGCGATGCCTGGCGTTTTGCGTTTCAGACAACTGGCAAGACAGGACCTACGACCATGAAGAGCATCTGCGTCTACTGCGGCTCGAACGCCGGCAACAAACCCGCCTACGCCGAACGCGCCATCGCGCTGGGCGACCGCATCGCGAAGGAAGGCCTTCAACTGGTCTACGGCGGCGGCAACGTCGGCCTGATGGGAATCGTGGCGGACGCCGTGCTCGCGGCCGGCGGCGAGGTGATCGGCGTGATTCCCGAACAGCTGGTCAACTGGGAGGTCGCGCACAAGGGCGTAACCAAGCTGGAGGTCGTCGCCAACATGCACGAACGCAAGAAGCGCATGTTCGACCTGTCCGACGCCTTCGTCGCCCTGCCCGGCGGCTTCGGCACGCTGGACGAGATGTTCGAGATGCTGACCTGGCGCCAGCTCGGCATCGGCGACAAGCCCTGCGCCTTCCTGGATGTCGAGGGCTTCTATTCGCCGCTGATGGGCATGATCGACCGCATGGTCGAAGAACGCTTCCTGCACCCGGAACAGCGTGCGGACCTGTGGCACGGCGACGACATCGACGCGATGGTCGCATGGATGCGCGCCTATGCGCCCGCGCAGGCGGACAAGTGGATGGACGAGAAGCGGCGGAAGTCGCTGCGGTGAACCTTGATGCAGCGAGGGTTGAAGTCGCTGGGTCCCGGCTTTCGCCGGGATGACGGGTGGGCAGGTCGTGCTACCTGATATAGCCCTCACGGGCGCACAAAGACGAGGCTATTCCATCACGCGAATGGATTTCATCGTCATCCCGGCGAAAGCCGGGACCCAGCGACTTCGCTTGAACGTGACATATGCATGAGAGCAGGATCGCGTTGACTCTCCGCAGGGCAAGGAGTGCCCATGCGCAAACGCAATCCATGCGTTTACATCCTTGCGAGCCAACGCAATGGAACGCTCTACATCGGCGTCACCTCCGACCTTACCGCGCGCATCTGGCAGCACAAGAACGATCAGGTTTCCGGCTTCACTCGCCGCTATCGTGTCCACATGCTGGTCTGGCACGAGGTCCACGAGACGATGGAATCCGCGATTGCGCGGGAGAAAGCGCTCAAGCAGTGGAAGCGAGACTGGAAGGTCAAGCTCATCGAGGACACGAATCCATACTGGCATGATCTTTATTGCGAAATCGCATGAACCTGCATGTCGTACCAAAGTCGCATGCCGACGCTTTGGCTTTTACGCGGCAATGACCGCAGAATCCGAATGCTAGGTCCCGGCTTTCGCCGGGATGACGGAGTAGACGCATGACCCTGCCCACCCCCTTCAACGCCTTCCGCATCCACAACGACGACGCCGGCTACCGCAGCGGCCTCGAAACCATCGCGCTGGATGCGTTGAATCCCGGCGAAGTCGTCATCAGGACGGCCTACTCGTCGGTCAACTTCAAGGACGCGCTGGCCGGCACCGGCGAAGGCAAGATCCTGCGGCGCTTTCCGTTGGTCGGTGGCATCGACGTGGCCGGTCATGTGGTGGCGTCCACCGATCCCGCCTTCAGGGAAGGCGACGCCGTGCTGGTCACCGGCTCGGGCCTCAGCGAAACGCGCGACGGTGGCTATGCCGAGTACGCACGACTCGATGCGAAGTGGGTCATTCCCCTGCCCGCCGGGCTGAGCCTGCGCGAAAGCATGATCCTGGGCACGGCCGGCTTCACCGCCGCGCTGGCGTTGTACCGCATGCGCGAGAACCGGCAGACGCCGGCGCTCGGACCGCTCGCCGTCACTGGCGCCACCGGTGGCGTGGGTTCGCTGGCCGTCGACATCTTCAGCAAGGCCGGCTTCGAGGTGCACGCCATCAGCGGCAAGCCGGAGAACACGGACTACCTGACGTCCATCGGCGCCAGCGAAGTGCTGGGCCGCGATGCGCTGGCGACCCTGCGTCCGATGGAGTCCGCACGCTTCGGCGGTGGCCTCGACAATGTGGGTGGTCCGATGCTGGCCAGCCTGCTGGCGCAGACGACGCCCTACGGCAATGTCGCTAGCGCCGGCCTTGCCGCTGCGGCCGACCTGCCCATAACTGTGATGCCCTTCATAATTCGGGGCGTATCGCTACTCGGCGTGGCGTCGGCGGGTACCGCACGCGATATCCGCGAACAGGTCTGGCAGCACCTCGCCAGCGACTGGAAACCGCGGCACCTCGATACGATCTGCACGCGCGAAACCACGCTGGACGGGCTTCCCGAGGTGTTCCGCACCATGCTGGCAGGGCGCTCGTTCGGGCGCACGCTGGTACGAATGGGATGAACGGCATCGGCGGTACGACGGGCGTCGTCCGTTGGCCGCCAACCCCATTGTGTTGTCACCGACAAGGTCTAAAATCGGTGACGGGGAACACTGGGGACATCCATGGCAAAGATTCTGATCGTCGACGATTCACCGTCGCAACTGCTGGGCATCCAGCGCATCGTCGAGAAACTGGGGCACGAATCCATCACCGCCGAAGACGGCGCCGCGGGCGTGGAAGTCGCCAAGCGCGAACTGCCGGACATGGTGCTGATGGACGTGGTGATGCCGAACCTCAACGGGTTCCAGGCCACCCGCACGCTGAGCCGCGAGGCCACGACCAAGCACATCCCGGTGATCCTGGTGACCACCAAGGACCAGGACACCGACCGCATGTGGGGCCTGCGCCAGGGCGCCAAGGCCTACCTCACCAAGCCGTTCTCCGAGGACGAACTGGCCGAGGTGATCGAGCGCATCTTCAACGCGCGCGAGCTGCCCTCCGCGCCATCGGCCTGACTGACACCGGCCGAAACCGCACGATGAAGAGCAGGCTATGGCCTGCTCTTTTCCTTTGTGCCTCCCCTCAACGCGGCGCGACGTACCCGCCCGGCACCCCGCGCGGCGACAGCACGAGTTGCCATAGCTGCGACCGACGGCTACGGAACGTGGCCATCGAAACCGCCAGGTAGAACCGCCACATCCGCCGGAAGCGCGCGTCGTAGCGCGGATCCAGGCGCTCCCACGCCGCCTCGACGTTGTCCCGCCACGCCTGCAGGGTACGGTCGTAGTCGGCACCGAAGTTGTGCCAGTCCTCCAGCACGAACCGCCCTTCGATCGCCTGCGCGATCTGCGCCGCCGATGGCAGCATGGAGTTGGGGAAGATGTAGCGCGCGATCCAGGGATCGGATCGCTGCACCGAACGTTCGCCGCCGATGGTATGCAGCAGGAACAGGCCGTCGGGCGGCAGACAGCGCCGCGCCACGTCGAAGTACCCGATGTAGTTCTTCGCGCCCACGTGCTCGAACATGCCCAGCGAAAACACCGCGTCGAAGGGTTCGTCCAGTTCGCGATAATCCTGCAGGCGGATCTCGACCGGCAGGCCATCGCACACGCGACGCGCATAGTCGGCCTGCTCGCGGGAGATGGTGATGCCGACACCGCTGACCCCATAACGCTCCGCCGCGAACTTCAGCGCCTCGCCCCAGCCGCAGCCGATATCGAGCACGCGCATGCCGGACTGCAGGCGGAGCTTGCGGCAGACCAGATCGAGCTTGGCTTCCTGCGCGGCATCGAGGTCGCCGGCGTCGCGCCAGTAGCCGCAGCTATAGACCAGCCGCCGGCCCAGCATGGCGGCATACAGATCGTTGCCCAGGTCGTAGTGGCGCCGCCCGACCTCACCACTGCGCCGCGGCGACTGCAGGTTGGTCAGCCGGGCCCGCAGTGCGTCGAAGACTTCGCCTGCGCCGTGCACGCGTTCGTCCACCCGCGCCGCGAGCAGATGGAACAGCAGACCGTCGAGCGACGCCGCGTCCCACCACCCGTCCATATAGCTCTCGCCGAGTCCCAGCGAGCCCTGCCCCAGCACGCGCGCATGGAAGCGCGGGTCATGGATCTGGATATCCCATGGCCGGTCGCCGCCGATCCGCACATCCGCTCCGGCCAACAGGTCTGCGATCCTGCGTTCGAAGCGGACGTGCGGCATGGCGGTCAGCGGGCGAACAGCTCCGCGTACGCCGGGGCGACGTGGGGCAGCAGTAGTGTGGCGGGCACGTCCACCGTCTGCGTGCCATCGGCGTACGGACCCACCTGGTACGGCGGGAACACGAAACGCAGTGCGGTGATCCGCCCCGATGCATCGAGCACCGGCACGAACTCGCTGAAGTTGCCGGCCTTGGGCTCGGTGCCTTCGTCGATCATGCGGAACGTGCTCTTGATCAGCGCGGCGCGATCGGTCGGTTCCAGTTCGTCTTCGTCGGCCCTGTTCACGACCGCGGTGTGCAACTGCTCGCGCACGTAGTCGCTGACGGCCTGCCAGCCCTTGGCGTCGGGAATCAGCGCGTCGGCCGTCAGCCGGGTGTCCTGCTGCGGCAGCCAGACGAAGCGTGCGATCAGCGGCTGGCCATGCGCGCCGCCGGTGTATCGGCTGCCGTCGGCCGCCACCGCGACGATCTTCGGTGTGTCCACCACCTGCTCGAACGCCAGCGACAGTTCGTAGGGTGCGGTCGGCTTGTCGTTGCCGAACGCCTCGACGGCCTCCATCAGTTCGGCACGCTCGGCTTCGGTGTAGGCCGACAGTGCCCTGGCCAGGCCCGGATACCGGTTGACCGCCGCCGGATAGCTGATCCCCACGACATACCGGTCGTTGGTCTCGATGACGTCCTTCAGCTCGACCGGAGCCTCCGGCGTTTCGACGGGCACGGCGGCCGCCGGCTGCGACTCGCCCGAGGCCACCGGGGCCGGCGTGGATTCGCGCTTGCAGGCCGCCAGCGCCAGTATCGTGACCAGGACAAGGCCCGCCCGGCGGGCCGCGAGACGGGACAGGGAGGGGGATGACACGTTCGGACTCCTTCCGCGTGTGAGGGACGTCATTCTAGGACGCGTCGCCGCGCGTCTCCATCACGCTGCATCCACCAGATCGGCGTACTCGGGGTGCCGCTGGACGTAGGCCGCAGAATAGGAACAGGCCGGCACCACCCGCCAACCCTGCGCGCGCGCGTAGTCCAGCGCCGCCCTCACCAGCGCAGCCGCCACGCCCCGGCCGCCGATCGCCTCGGGCACGCCGGTGTGGTCGATGACCATGCGCCCGTCGCGCAACGAATACACAAGTTCGGCCTCGGATCCCTCCAGACGGGTGGAAAAACGGCGGGCCGCCGGGTCGTGATGCAGGTCGAAGGAAGTCAGGTCGCCGGTCATGGCGGCTCCGTGGTAGGGGACACCCCGACAGTGTGACGCAATGCCCGGCTGGCCGCGTGGCAGAACTGGACGCAGCGCGTCACATTCACCCTTGTGAAAAGACGGTCGCGATGCGCCAGCGTGACCGGGTTCGCAATTCCAGAGTTGGCACGATTACTGCGTCGTACGGACCATAGACCAGCATCTCGGAGTTCCGCCATGAGCCTGATCGACGCACTGCCCGATGTCTCCAACGCCAGCGACTTCACCTTGCTGGAAGGCCTGTACCAGCTCACCGTCACCGGCCATACCGATGCGTGGGAGTTCGAGAAACTCAACAACGCCGTGTACGAACGTTTGCTGTCCACCTACTCCGGCAGCGAAACCGCAGGCGTGCATGCCGTGCACTCCCTGATGGACTGAGCCCACCCAGTACGACTTCCATCGGGCGCTCCGGCGCGGCGCAGGGGTCCGCCTTCGGGTGTGACTGCCGCGCCGGAGTCCCGTCCCACCTGCACGCAACGTGCAGGCAGAACGAAACCCTTCTCATCGACACGAACGGCGCGCGTCACTCGCCGCGATGATCGCGCTTGCCCTGGTTGCGCCGATCCTGCGTTCCCGCGCTGCCCTGGATGGCCTTCATGCGGCTCTCCGCCGCGTGCAGTTCCATCGCCTTGACCGCCGCCTCGTTCGACACGAAGCCCGTATCCGACGCGCCCGCCTGACCGCTCTGGTCCAGCTGCTGCCACGCCGCCGGCTGGCGACCGTGCTCCTGCTTCTGTTCAAGCAACGCACGTGCGTTCGCGAGCGCCTGCGCTGGCGTGAGGCTCCGCGCAGCCGGTTTCCGGGAGGCGGACTTCTTGGCTGGCGTCTTGCGTACCGCCGTATGCGGGGTGACGATCTTCCTCGCTGCGGGCTTCTTTGCTGCGGGCTTTCTGGCTGTGGTTTTCCTGGTCGCGGCCTTCTTCACCGCCTTCTTCGCGGCCTGCTTGGCGACCTTGCGTACGGTCGTCTTCGTGGCGGCCTTCTTGGTCGCCTTGCGTGGCATGGCAGACCTGCCGCTCTTCTTCGCGACCTTCGTGGCCGCCTTCTTCGTGATGGATTTTTTCGTGTCGGACTTCTTCGCCACGGCTTTCTTGGTCGCGGCCTTCTTCGTCGCCTTCTTCACCGCCTTGCCGACCGGGCTTTTCCGGGTCGCCACCTTCTTCGCTTTCTTCGCGGCTTTACTGACTGCCTTCTTGGCTGTTGCCTTGCGGGTCGCCATGCGTTCCTCCACGGATAGGACACGGCACCGGGATAGCATGGCCCACCTTCAATGCAGGTGAGCAAAGCCGCAATGGCGGCTTAACCGAAACTCGGGCGAGACAGTTCCTGCAGGAAGTGTTGCACCACGCCGGTGTCCATCACCACCAGGAACAGCACGCCGTAGGCCGCACCTGCGAGGTGCGCGCCGTGGTTGATGTTGTCGCCGCCGCGCTTGTCCATCCAGATGCTGTAGGCGATGTAGAGCACCGCGAACACGATGGCGGGCATCGGGATGAAGAACACGCCGATCGTGGCCCATGGCGCCAGCATGATGAAGGCGAACAGCACCGCCGACACCGCGCCCGAGGCGCCGAGGCTGCGATAGTTGGGGTCCTTCTGGTGCTTCAGGTAGGTAGGCAGGATCGACACCACCAACGCCGAGACGTAGAACAGCGGAAACACCCACGGGCCTTTCTGCGCCGCCATCCAGCCTTCGATCTGCCGGCCGAAGAAGAACAGCGTGAACATGTTGAAGAACAGGTGCCAGAAGTCGGCATGGATGAACCCGTACGTCACCAACCGGTCGTACTGCCGATGGCGGTCGACCGCCGGGGGCCACAGGATCAGCCGCATCAGCAGCGCCGGCGTGCGGAAGGCGATCAGGCTGACCACGCAGGTCGCCGCGATGATCAACAGGGTGATGGGAGCGCCCATGTATCGTCCTCAGGCCGCGGTGCGGTAGTTGTCCTGCATCGGATAGGTCCTCGCATACAGCGCGAACGCCAGTGCCGCCACGAAGGCGAACCCCGCGAAGAAGAACATCAGGAAGGCATTCTCGGTCCAGCCCTGCGACTGGATCCAGCCGATCACCGCCGGGTCGCGGACGCTGGCGTTGGTCAGCAGCACCCACAGGCCGCCGAACGTGCTGGTCAGGTACCAGAACGCCATGATCACGCCCTTCATCGCCATCGGCGCCTGGCTGTAGGCGAACTCGAGCGCCGTCGCCGAGACCAGCACCTCGCCGAAAGTCAGCAGCAGGTACGGCAGCGTCTGCCACGCCAGCGATACCTGTTCGCCATCATCCATCTGCAGCTGCAGCATGCCGGCCACGATCCACGACAGCGCGGAGATGGCGATGCCCCAGCCCATCCGGCGCAGCGCGGTGACGTTGAAACCCATCTTCCGGAGCGCCGGGTACAGCACCAGGTTGTTGAACGGGATCAGCAGCATGACCATCAGCGGGTTCAGCGCCTGCATCTGCGTGGCGTCCTTCACCAGCCAGCTCGGCCACCACCACAGATCGTGCGGGATCACCATCGCCTTGCCCTGGATGACCCAGGTGGACGCTTTCTGGTCGAACAGCGACCAGAACGGGGTGACCAGCGCGAACACGATCAGGATGCGCAGCACCGAACGCACGCCTTCGATGGCGGCATCCGGATGCAGCCCGCGTGCGCGCTCCAGCTGCAACGAGGCGCCGAAGCCGACACCCGCGATGATCGCGCCCAGGGCAAGGCAAGCGGTGATGACGAACCCCCATGCCTCGGGCCAGATCCCCACGTCCGCGAACTTCAGCGCCCACAGCGCCAGCATCACCACCGCACCGACCATGCCCACGGCCGCGACCAGCGTGCCGGGGCCGAAGCCTTTGACCAGCAACGCACTGCGCACGATGTTGAGGAAAGAATCCGGATCGTCGCCGCGCGACGGAGGCACGTTGACGTACTTCTTGCGCCCCAGCCAGAAAATGAAGGTCGCGATGAACATCAGGATGCCCGGGATACCGAACGCCCACGCCGGCCCCCAGCTTCTCAACACCAGCGGCATCAGCAGCGAGGCGAAGAACGAACCGAAATTGATGATCCAGTAGAACGCGTCGAAGACGAGCTTGGCCTTGCTCTTGTTGCTCTGGTCGAACTGGTCTCCGCAGAACGTCACCACCAGCGGTTTGATGCCGCCCGACCCCAACGCGATCAGGAACAGGCCGGTGTAGAAGCCAGTGGCATTGCTCTCGAACAACGCCAGGCACGCGTGGCCGGCGCAGTAGATCAGCGAGAACCACAGGACGGTGTTGTACTTGCCGAAGTAGCGGTCCGACAGCCAGCCGCCGAGCAGCGGGAAGAAATACACGCCGATGACGAAGCTGTGGAACAGGTCCTTGGCGGCGCCCTCGCGCGCGGCCTGGTCCGGCAGATAGGCCAGCAGCACCGAGCTGATCAGGAATGGCACCAGGATGTTGCGCATCCCGTAGAAGCTGAACCGCTCGCAGGCCTCGTTGCCGATGATGTAGGGAATCTGGCGGGGCATGCGGCCCTGGCTGGCTTCTGCGGTCGTGCTCATCCGATCTTCCGGTGAAAAAGTCCTGGAAGGTTACCGTATCCGCCTGCGCAGGGTCGAACCACGGCGTCGTTGCGACCGCGCGAACGGGGACTGGGACTGACCGCGATTGCCGGGCATCATGCGGCCCTGCCCTGTTCAGGAATTTCCCGTGCTGCGACCGCTCTGCGCCACCCTGCTGCTGGCCCTGATACCGCTGGCGAACGCCCAGTCCGCCTTGACGACGGTGTCCGAACGCTCGGGCTTCATCGAGACCGGTCGCTACGAGGAAGTGGCCGCACTGTGCGACGCCTTCGCGCGGCAGTATCCGAAGGCGGTGCGCTGCGCCACGTTCGGCACTACGCCGGAAGGCCGCCCGATGAAGGCGCTCATCGCGTCCACCAGCGGCGCACTGACGCCAGAGCAGGCGCAGCGCCGTGGCGTGCCGGTCGTGCTGATCCAAGGCGGTATCCACGCGGGCGAAATCGACGGCAAGGATGCAGGCTTCCTCGCATTGCGGGAGGTACTGGAAGGCAAGGCCGCGGCCGGCGCGCTCGACAGGCTGGTCTGGGTATTCGTACCGGTATTCAACGTCGATGGCCACGAACGCTTCGGCGCGTGGAACCGCCCGAACCAGCGCGGCCCGAAGGAAATGGGCTGGCGTACCACCGCGCAGAACTACAACCTCAACCGCGACTACCTGAAGGCCGACACGCCCGAGATGCAGGCGATGCTGCAGTTGGTGCAGCGCTGGGATCCCCTGGTGACCGTGGACCTGCATGCCACCAACGGCGCGCAGTTCGAGCACGACATCTCGATCCAGGTGGAGCCGGTGCATGCCGGCGATGCGGGCCTGCGCCAGGCGGGACTGGCGCTGCGCACGGGCGTTATCGATGACCTGGCGAAACAGGGATCGCTGCCCCTTCCCTACTACCCGTCCTTCGTCGTGCAGGACGATCCCACCTCGGGCTTCGAGGACAGCGTACCGCCGCCGCGCTTCTCGCATGGCTACTACCTGCTGCGCAACCGCATCGCCATGCTGGTCGAGACGCACTCATGGAAGGAATATCCGGTGCGCGTGCGGATCACCCGCAACACGGTGGTTTCCGTGCTGGAGCATGTCGCGCGCGACGGCGCGGCCTGGCAAACCGCGGCGAAACAGGCGGATATCGCCGCCGCCGGATTGGGCGGCCAGCAGGAGCCGCTGACGTATGTCGCGGGGCCGACGGCGCGTACGGTGGATTTCCGCGGTTACGCCTACACGCGAACGACGTCCGAGGTCTCCGGCGCGCTGATGACGCGCTACGACGAGAACACGCCGCAGGTGTGGAAGGTGCCGCTGAAGGACGACATCCGCCCCGGCGTGGTCGTCGAAGCACCCCGCGCGGGCTATCTGGTACCCGCCGCCGAAGCCTCCTGGGTGGCGGCGGTGCTGAAGACGCACGGCGTGGAGTACCGCCTGCTTGGCAAGCCATGGCGGGGCGACGCCGAAGCCTTCCGCGCCGGCAAGAGCAGCTTTGGCGCCGGCTCGGTGGAAACCCACCAGCGGCTGGCCGTGGAAGGCAGTTGGCAACCCGAGGCCCGCGCCGTGCCGACCGGCTCGCTGTTCGTCCCGATCGCGCAGGCGAAATCGCGCCTGGTGATGGCATTGCTGGAACCGCTGGCACCGGACTCGCTGCTCGCGTGGGGACGTTTCAACAACGCCTTCGAACGCAAGGAGTACATGGAAGACTACGTCGCCGAGAGCGTGGCCCGCGAGATGCTGCGCGACCCGGCGGTCAAGGCGGAATTCGACCGCAGGGTGCGCGAGGACAAGGCGTTTGCGGCGGATCCCCATGCGCGGCTGGAGTTCTTCTACCGTCGACACCCTTCGTGGGACGAGCGTTACCAGCTGTATCCGGTGCTGCGCGTGGACGCGACGCCCTGATTGTCCGTTGTTCGGGCAGGAGCGACGTGAGTCGCGACCGCATGCCCACGGCAACCGATGATTTCAGCTCGCGACTCACGTCGCTCCTGCAGAGAAACCGCAAGTCCGCCGTTCAGCCCAGTCGCATCAGCCCGTATCGGGGAGACGCATTGCCGTAGGTCGTCTCGGTGAGCGGCGCCCCCATCGCCGCCAGCAGGTCGCGTTGCTCCGGCAGCGGCGTGCGCAGCATGCTGTCCTCGTACACGGACAGAGTGCGGAACGCCGGCAATGCCCACGCGCGATCGAGAAACGCTGCCATGCGCGGCCAGTGCGCCGCGTCGACCTGGTACCGCACGAACACGGCATTCCGAAAAAACGACGCGATGCTGATGTCGGCGATGGAAAGCTCGCTGAACAGCCAGCCCTCTTCCGGCAGTTGCGGCTCCAGGTAGTCCAGTCCCACGGGAAGTTCCTCTTCGCGCGCCCTGCGCACGACATCCTCGTCGGTGCCTTCGTTGAACAGGAAACGACGCACGCCCTTCTGGAAGAACATCCGCCAGACGATGACGTCGCCGAGGTAGGAGTCCGCATATTCCTCCAGCCAGCGCGCCTTCGCACGCCGGACGGGATCGACGGGATAGAGCGAAACATCGGGGAACCGGTCCTGCAGGTACTCGCAGATGACGGTGGAATCGTTGAGCACCAGATCGCCGTCGATCAGCACCGGAATGCGTCGCAGGGGACTGAGCCGGCTGAACGCCTCGTTGCCCACGAATGGCGCGATCGGGTCGATCCGGTACGGGATGCCCTTCAATTCCAGGCACACCAGCACCTTGCGCACGTACGGCGACAGGTAGTTGCCGATGATGGTCAGCGGTTCGCTCATGGCTCTGTTCCGTCGGGGACGGAGGCAGACTGCGCATCCTGCGCCGCGCGGTCAACCCAGCGCGGTGTCCAGCGCCATCATCAGGCAGAAGCCGACGGCCAGGCCGAGCGATGCCGTGGTGCCGTTGCCATGGCGGTTGGATTCCGGGATCACGCTATGGCCGACCGCGATCAGCATGGCCCCGGCGGCGAACGCCAGGCCCCACGGCAGCAGCAGCGAGGAAATACCTACCGCCCACGCACTGAGGACCGCAGCAACCGGTTCGGCAACGCCGGACAGCGCACCGATGAAGACTGCCTTGCTGCGCGCCATGCCCGCGCCGACGAGGATCAACGCCACCACGAGGCCCTCCGGGATGTCCTGCAGGGCAATGCCCATCGCCAACCCTTCCGCGCCGCTCAAGCCACCCCCTGCCGCAACGCCGACCGCCATGCCCTCCGGCACGTTGTGCAGCACGATGGCGAGCACGAACAGCATCACCCGCGACGGCACGAGGTGCCGGTTCGCATCGCGCGGATCGTCCATCGCTACGCGATCCAGCGCCAGCAGGGCGAGCGCACCCAGCATCACGCCGGCGCTGATCAGGCCAGCGGCACGCCAGGCCGAGTAGCCGGCGCGCCCTGCCGCGTCCAGCCCCGGCAATATCAGCGAGAATGCCGTGGCGGCGAGCATCACGCCGGCACCGAACCCCAACAGCCCGTCCGACAACTGCTGCGGCAGCCGCTTGACCACCCATACCGGCGTCGCGCCGATCGCCGTGGCCAGTGCACACAGGGCACCGCCTCGCAACGCGCGGCTCAGGCCGCCGTCGTTCTCCACCGGCAGCACCGCCACCAGCCACAGCGCAACGACCACGATCACCAGCGTCGCCGCCACGTACGGCCAGGCGAAGGTGGTGCGGGTATAGGCGAAAGGCAGCAGGACGCGGTTCATGCCCTCGGGCTCCGTGCTCGGTGCGGCGTCGGGCCGATACTAGTCTGGCCCGCGCGGATCCTCATCGCAAAACTGAATCGCCACGATCAGCAACACTGCCGGCTCGCCTCGCTCCGGCGCAGTTCCCGCAATGCCCGTGCCACCCTGCGCTCCACCCTCCCTGCGATAGCCTGCTCCAGACGGCGGGTGTGCATATTCGCGCTTGCCCTCGGTGATCCACGCGGTGTCGCCGCGACGCATGGCATAGCCCTCGACCGTCCCTGTGGCCGGCCCCTGCCCCGTGGAAATCGGTCGACACTCTTCGATGCCGAGCGTGCGGCGGGCGCGCCCGGTCGTCGACGAGACAGTTCCGGCGTCGAGGGACGAGCTCGCCTTGCGCGGCGACGCCGCCGGCAGGCTGCCTGTGCCGTTGCGTGCCTGAGCATCGATACTCCGGCGTCCTGCCAGAAAGCCGCATGCGCCATGGCGCGCAGGTGTTCGAACAGCGCATGCGCGACGTCGGAGAACGTTCGGGTAAGCGCATCCATGCCCAGAAGCGCGACGGCACGCATCCGGCGTCGCATCACTGCAGCGCGCCAGAGATCCGCATCGCAGGCCGCAAGCGATCGCTTCCCGCGTTGACGAACCATTACGTCCGCCATCGCTAAGCTGGCGGCCCGCCACCGCCACCCCAGGAGCGCGCGCGATGTTCCGTCCCCTGCTCACTACCGTCTGCCTGCTCGCGCTCGCGGCCTGCCAGTCGCCGGCCACCGCACCGGCAACGGGCGATGCGGTGGCCACGGCTTCGAACGAGGCCACGATCCAGGGCCGCGCGGTCTATCTCGAACGCATCGCGCCGCCACCCGGCGCCATTCTGAGCGTGCAGTTGGTGGACAACCAGTTGGCCGACACCTCGGCGGCCGTCGTGGCCAGCGCTGACTTCGCCGATCTCAAGGGACCGCCGTTCGCGTTCACCCTGTCCTACGATCCCGCCAAGCTGCGGCCGGACGGCCTTTACGGCCTGCATGCCGGACTGCGCGATGCGCAGGGCGTGCTCTGGTTCGTCACCGACACGCGCGTGCCGGTGACGCCGGGCTCATCCGCGCCGGTGGAGTTCCGCATGGTGCGTGCCGGCGGCGATCCCGTGGCACCGGCCGCCGGCACGCCGTGGGAGCAGGCCAAGGCGCGCGGCAGCGTATTCCGGGGCATCGGTACCGAGCCTGGCTGGTCGGTGGACGTCGGCAGTGGTACGACACCGCGCCTGTCTGCCGACCTGGATTACGGCGAGCGCAAGGTCGAGGTCGCCCGGACGCGCAGGACCGCCGACGGGTATGCCGGCACCACCGCCGATGGCCTGTCCGTAACACTGACGACGAAGAAGGAACCCTGCAGCGACGGCATGAGCGACACCGAGTACCCCGCCTCGGCGATCCTGACCATCGCCGACAAGACCTACCGCGGCTGCGGCCGCTTCCTGACGGAATGATGCACGCATGAGTCGACGTTCCCGCGCACGCCGCCAGAGCCGCCAGCGCCTTCCCCTGTTCGCCCTCCTCGCGCTGCTTGTCCTGGGCGCGGGCGCGTGGTGGTGGTGGTCGCAGCGCGACGAGGCGCCAAGCACGCCGGTCGCCACCAGCGAACACGCCCCCGATCCGAAGCACACCAGCGCGGAGCTGGCGCTGCCGCCGGTGGAGCAGACGCGCCCCGGCGAACTCGCCGGCGAGGTGCCCGACGTCGCACCCACCGCAGCGCCGTCGCCGTCGCGCAGCATCGAAGCGCTGCCCGCCTTCCTGCCGGCGGAGGCACGGCAGACACTGGCGCTGATCGAGCGCGGCGGACCATTCCCGCATCGTCAGGACGGCAGTGTCTTCCAGAACCGTGAGGGACGCCTGCCCAGGCAGGCGCGTGGCTACTACCGCGAGTACACGGTCGACACGCCCGGGCTGGACCATCGCGGTGCGCGTCGCATCGTCACCGGCGGCGAACCGCCCCGCGAGTATTACTACACCGACGATCACTACGAGCGTTTCCGCCGGTTCGAGATCGGCAACGGAGCGGCGCGATGAGCGAATCCGGTTTCGATCCCGGCTTGGCCGATCCCGCGCGAGCCGGCGTGTTCTTCGTCACCGAGGACGATCTGGATCCGTTGTCCGCCGTCGGTCGGGATGCAGGCCTGCTCGCGCGCCGCATCGACCTGTCCGGTTGCGACAGCAAGTCGGCGTTGCTGCTGCGCATCGCGACGGTGCTGGATTTCCCGCAGACATCGGGCCGCAACTGGGATGCGCTGTCCGACAGTCTGCGCGACCTGTCCTGGCTGGAGGCCCCGGGCTACGTGCTGTTGTTCGAGCAGGCGCACGAACTGCGCGACCGCGCCGAAGCCGACTTCGACACCCTGCTCGATATCCTCGACGAGGTGTCGCAGGCGTGGGCCGCAGACGAGGTGCCGTTCTGGGCGTTCATCGCACTGCCTGACGAGGATTTCCCCGACCTGCAGTAGCCACTCCAGGCAGCGGCGGCGCCGATCTGCGAAAATGCCGCATGCTCGATTTCACCTCTCTCCCGCTAGCGCCCGGCCTGCAGCAGGGCGTCCAGGCGCTCGGTTACACGCGCCCCACGCCGATCCAGGCCCGCAGCCTGCCCGCCATTCTCGACGGTCGCGACGTCATCGCGCAGGCGCCGACCGGTAGTGGCAAGACTGCTGCCTTTGGCCTTGGCCTGCTGCACAAGCTGGACGTCGCCACGGTCCGCACACAGGCGCTGGTGCTGTGCCCGACGCGCGAACTGGCCGACCAGGTGGCGCAGCAGTTGCGCAAGCTCGCCGTCGGCATTCCCAACCTGAAGGTGTTGACGCTGTGCGGCGGCATGCCGCTGGAGCCTCAGCTGCGCTCGCTGGAAGCGCACGATCCGCATGTGGTGGTCGGCACACCCGGCCGCATCCAGGAACTGCTGCGCAAGAAGGCGCTGCATCTCGGCGGCGTGCGCACGCTGGTGCTGGACGAAGCGGACCGCATGCTCGACATGGGCTTCGAGGAGCCGATCCGTGAGATCACCGGCAAGACGCCGAAGGACCGGCAGAGCCTGCTGTTCTCGGCCACGTTCACCGATGCCATCCGCGTGATCGCCCGCAACACGCTGCGCGATCCGCTCGAAGTCACCGTCGATGCGCCGCAGGAACAGGCGGTGATCGAGCAGCGGTTCGTGCAGGTCGATCCCGCCCGCAAGCAGACGGCGCTGGCCGGTCTGCTCGCGCAGCACCGCGTCGAGTCCGGTGTGGTCTTCTGCAACATGCGCAAGGACGTCGACGAAGTCGCCGGTTCGCTGCAGCACTTCGGTTTCTCCGCCCTCGCCCTGCACGGCGACATGGAACAGCGCGATCGCGACGAGGTGCTGGTGCGCTTCGCCAACCGCAGCTGCAACGTGCTGGTCGCCAGCGACGTCGCCGCACGCGGACTGGACATCGAAGATCTGGCGCTGGTGGTCAATTACGACATGCCCAGCGACGCCGACACCTATGTGCACCGCATCGGCCGTACCGGCCGCGCGGGTCGCGACGGCCTGGCGATCAGCCTGTGCACGCCGCGCGAACTGCCGCGCGCCGACGTCATCCAGGAACGGCTGGGCGCGCCGCTGCTGTGGGACCGCCACGTGCCCTCGGCACCCAAGGCGCATGCGGCACCGCCTGCGGCGATGACCACGCTGCGCATCGATGCCGGCAAGACCGACAAGCTGCGTCCCGGCGACGTGCTCGGCGCGCTGACCGGCGACGCCGGCCTGTCCGCCTCCGCCATCGGCAAGATCAATGTCTTCGCCACGCGGACGTACGTGGCGGTGGCGCGCGACAAGGCAGGCGCGGCGCTGGCGCGACTCAACGCCGGCAAGATCAAGGGCCGCAGCTTCCGCGTCCGCAAACTCTGACGCTTCCATCCTGCTGCGTGGTGTGGGAGCGACGTCAGTCGCGATGACGCGCCGACATCGTCTGCAGGTCCGCGATCGCGACTGACGTCGCTCCCACGGCAAGAAAAAAACAAGACCACACAAACAAAAACGCCGGCGCTTGCGCACCGGCGTTTTCTTGAACCGTCGGGTTCAGCGCTGGATTACAGCGGCTGCACCTGGTCGGCCTGCATGCCCTTCTGGCCCTGCACGGCGACGAAGGAGACCGCTTGGCCTTCCTTCAGCGACTTGAAGCCATTGCCCTGGATCGAGCGGAAGTGCACGAACAGGTCGGGGCCGCTCTGCGGGGTGATGAAGCCGAAGCCCTTGGCGTCGTTGAACCACTTGACGGTACCGGTCTGACGATCAGACATCTTTACTAACTCCTGAAACATGGATGAAAGGACCACAACCCCGGCATGTGACCGGGACGGGACTGGGTTTGCAGGCGTTGGTAAAGCGGGAAGATGTAGCAGATGTATCTACCGCATCAGGCTCACGATTCACGGTGACCCTGGCAAGCACAGTGCCGCGCACTCTACCGGGGTTTTGGCGTAAAAGCGAATCCCTGTCCGCCAGAACCTGAACAGGGGTCCCGCCCGTTCCTCTGTAATCGTTTGCGGCTGCCGCCCGGTGCTCCGTGGCCGCCAGCGTATGATGGCGCCCCTTTTGCCGAACCCCCGCCATGGCGCTCAAGTCCACCGTCGTCAAAGCCGAACTGCAGATCAGCGACATGGACCGGCACTACTACGGTACCCACGCCCTGACCCTGGCCCAGCACCCTTCCGAGACGGATGAGCGGCTGATGGTCCGGCTGCTGGCGTTCGCCCTGTTCGCCGCCGACCGCCTGGAGTTCGGCAAGGGCCTGAGCAACGAGGAAGAACCCGACCTGTGGCGCAAGGACTACACCGGGCTGATCGAACAGTGGATCGATCTGGGCCAGCCGGACGAATCCCGCATCCGCAAGGCCTGCGGGCGCGCCCATGAGGTGGTGGTCGTCAACTACGGTGGTCGCGCCGCGGACCTGTGGTGGGACAAGAATGCGGCGCTGCTCGCGCGCCATCGCAACCTGACCGTGCTCGACATCGCCACCGAATCCGTGGACGCGCTGACCGCCCTGATGGTGCGCAGCATGCGTTTCAGCGTGATGATCCAGGACGGAGAGATGCAGTGGATGACCGACGACCAGCTGGTCGCCATCACCCCTTCCATCCGTCAGGCGGGTCTCGCCCGCGCTGCCTGACCCGATGCTGCCCAGCCACGACGTACTGGTCATCGGGGCCGGCGCGGCCGGCCTGATGGCCGCGCTCACTGCCGGCCAGCGCGGCCTGCGCGTGCTGGTCATCGAGCACGCCAACAAGGTCGGCAAGAAGATCCTGATGTCGGGCGGCGGGCGCTGCAACTTCACCAACACCGGCACCTCGCCCGCCAATTTCCTGTCCGCCAACCCGCACTTCTGCAAGTCGGCGCTGGCGCGCTATACGCCAGCGGATTTCATTGAGCTGGTAGAGCGGCATCGCATCGCCTACCACGAGAAGGAACTGGGCCAGCTGTTCTGCGACGTGTCGTCCAAGCTCATCGTCAAGCTGCTGGTGGACGAATGCGGGGCCGCCGGCGTGCGCATCGAAACCGGCTGCAGCGTGGCGCGGGTGGAACAGGCCGACGGCGTGTTCCGGCTGGAGACGGCACTGGGCCGCTTCGCCGCCCCTTCGCTGGTCGTCGCCACCGGCGGCCTGTCGATCCCCAGCATGGGCGCCACCGGTTTCGGCTATGAACTGGCGCGCCAGTTCGGCCACGAGGTCCTGCCTACCCGCGCCGGCCTGGTGCCGCTCACGCTGAGCGGCAAGCACCAGGAACGCCTGGCGGACCTGAGCGGCGTCGCGTTCCCCGTCGAGGCGCGCTGCGGCAAGGCGCGCTTCCGCAACTTCATGCTGCTGACGCACCGCGGCGTCAGCGGGCCATCGATCCTGCAGATCTCGTCGTACTGGCAGCCCGGCGACGACCTGCGCCTGGACCTGCTGCCCGACCGCGATGTGCGGGAGTGGCTGCAGTCCCAGCAGAAGCAGCGCCCCGATGCCGAACTGAAGACGGTACTGTCCGACGCCCTGCCGCGCCGCTTCGCCCAGCGTCTGTGCGAGGTCTGGCTGCCCAATCGGCCGATGAAGCAGTTCAATGCCCCACAGTTGAAAGAAGCCGCCGCGCTGTTGGCGGACTGGCCGCTCGTCGCAAGCGGCACCGAAGGCTACCGCACCGCCGAGGTCACGCTGGGCGGCGTGGACACCGATGGCGTGTCCAGCAGCACGATGATGTCGAAACGCGTGCCCGGCCTGTTCTTCGTCGGCGAAGTGCTCGACGTCACCGGCTGGCTGGGAGGCTACAACTTCCAGTGGGCCTGGGCCTCGGGCCACGCCGCGGGCGTGGCCGCCTGACGCACTGCGGCGTTCCCGAACGGCCCTGCTTTGCTAGCCTATGGAAACCGGTGTCATCCGAAGGTTTCCATGAGCGCATCCGCTGAAGTCGCACGCCGCCATTTCCTCCGACAGCTTGCCGGTACGAGCGCGTTCGCCGTGCTGGCGACGGCCCTGCCCGCCACCGCGACCGCCCGAAGCGCCGCCCTGGCGACCACCCGCAGCGGCCGCATCGCCGGCATCGTCGATCGGGGCGTGCACGTCTTCCGCGGCGTTCCCTACGGCGCCGACACCGCCACGCGACGCTTCCAGCGTGCCCTGCGCGAAACCGGCTGGACCGGCGTCCGGGAGGCCTCCCGCTTCGGTGCGTCGGCCCCCCAGCGGGGCGATGCCGATGGCCAGCCGGTCAGCGAGGACTGCCTGTTCCTCAACCTCTGCACCCCGGCCCTGCGCGATGGGGGGAAGCGGCCGATCCTGTTCTACATCCATGGCGGCGGCTACGCCAACGGCTCCGGCTCGCATCCCCTGTACGACGGCGTGAATCTCTGCCGTCGCGGCGATGTCGTCGTGGTGACCGTCAATCACCGCCTCAACGCCTTCGGCTACCTGTATCTGGGCGAAAGCGGCGACGAGCGCGTGAAGGATTCCGGCAACATCGGCCAGTTGGACCTGATCGATGCGCTGCACTGGGTGCGTGAGCATGCACACGAGTTCGGTGGCGACGCCGGCAACGTCACCGTGTTCGGCCAGTCGGGCGGCGGCGCCAAGATCGCCACCCTGATGGCGATGCCGGAGGCCGATAGCCTGTTCCACAAGGCGATGACGATGAGCGGGCAGCAGGTGACCGCTGCCGGCCCGCGCGCAGCCGCGCAACGGACCGCACTGTTGCTGGCCGGACTCGGCCTCGGTCCGCACGATGTCGATCGCCTGAGAGCGATGCCGATGGCACGACTGCTCGACGCCATCAGCATCCACGATCCGTCGCGCGTGGAAGACACCGCGCTCTACTTCGGTCCGGTGCTGGACTCGCTCAGCCTGCCGCGCCATCCCTTCTATCCGGATGCACCCGCACGGTCGGCCCGCATTCCGATGGTCATCGGCAACACGCGCGACGAAACGCGCGCCTTCCTCGGCCACGATCCGGCGAATTTCGCCCTGACATGGGAGCAGTTGCCGCAGAAGCTGCGCGAGCAGCAGTTCGTCGACCTGTCGCCGGAGGTGGTGATCGCCGAGTACCGGCGACTGTATCCGGACTACACGCCGTCCGAAGTCTTCTTCGCTGCGACCACCGCGGGGCGCTCCTGGCGCGGCGCCGTCATCGAGGCCGAGGAGCGCGCGAAACAGGGCGCACCGGCCTGGGTCTACCAGTTGGACTGGCGATCACCCGCAGAAGGCGGACGGCTGCGCGCGCTCCATACGCTCGACATTCCGCTCGTCTTCGACAACACCGGTGCGGAAGGATCGAAGACCGGCGCCGATGCGCGCGCCCGCGCGATGGCCGCGCGCATGAGCGCCGCATTGATCGCCCTCGCCCGCCACGGCGACCCGAACCACGCAGGTCTTCCCGCCTGGTCGCCGTACACGCTGCCACAACGGCAGACGATGGTGTTCGACGATGAATCCGGCATGCAGGACGATCCGCGCGGAGAAGAGCGGCGACTCTACGAGCGCGTGCCGTTCGTCCAGCGAGGCACGATGTAGGGCGGGCCCAGGCCCGCCATTGCCATCGATCGCCTCGCATCGACAAAAATCGAAGTCGATGCGATTCCGCCAAGCATCCCACCACCGACACCATGCGACGGCGGGCCTGGGTTCGCCCTACGACCGCATGACCTCGGCCGCGATCTCGAACGAGCGCAGGCGTTTGGCGTGGTCGAAGATGTTGGCCGTCAGCATCAGTTCGTCCGGACGATGGCGCTGGATGAACTCGGCGATGCCCTTGCGCACGGTGTCGGGGTTGCCGATGACCGCGCAGGCCAGCGCCTGTGCGACGCCGGCCTTTTCGTGCGGCTGCCAGAACGCTTCGATGTCGTCGATCGGGGGCGGCACCAGGCCGGCGCGGCCGCGGCGCAGGTTGACGAAGGCCTGCTGCTGGGTGGTGAACAGGTGACGGGCTTCCTCGTCGGTCTCGGCGGCCACCACGTTCAGCGCGAGCATCGCATGCGGCTTGGCCTGCCGCTTCGATGGACGGAAATCGCGGTGGTAGACGAGCAGGGCCTGGTCCATCGCATCCGGCGCGAAGTGCGACGCGAACGCGTACGGCAGGCCGAGCGCAGCCGACAGTTGGGCGCCGAACAGGCTGGAACCCAGCAGCCACACCGGCACGTCGAGTCCGGCACCCGGCACGGCCCGCACGGCCTGCCCTTCCTGCACCGGTTCGAAATAGCGCAGCAGTTCCTGCACGTCCTGCGGGAAGCTGTCGGCACCGTCGAAATAGCGGCGCAGCGCGCGTGCGGTCGGCTGATCGGTACCGGGCGCGCGGCCAAGGCCCAGGTCGATGCGGCCGGGATACAGCGAGGCCAGCGTACCGAACTGTTCGGCTACCTGCAGCGGCGAGTGGTTGGGCAGCATGATGCCGCCGGCGCCGACGCGGAGGGTCGAGGTCGCACCCGCGACATGCCCGATCAGCACGGCGGTCGCCGCGCTGGCGATGCCCGGCATGTTGTGGTGTTCGGCCAGCCAGTAGCGCGTATAGCCCCAGCGCTCGGCGTGCTGCGCGAGATCGCGCATGTGGACGAAGGCCTGGGTGGTGTCGCTGCCTTCGCAGACGGGGGCCAGGTCGAGGAGCGAATACGGAATCATGGGATCACCGGCGATGACGATGACATCGTCATGGGGACGTGGCGCGCCGGTCACCAGCCGCCGCGACGGGATGCTGCATCCCGCCGTTCACTGGAACAGGTGACGCAGGTCCGGCAGGTACTTCTCCGCCGATCCGGTATTCACGGCGACGACGCGCTCGCCGCGCTTCAGCAAGCCACGATCCAGCAGTTGCGGCAGTGCCGCCAGACAGGCGGCGCCTTCCGGGCCGACCCAGCCCTCGGGGCGCATGCGCCACAACCGTGCCGACTCCGCCGCGATGTCGGCTTCCTCGACCGCGACCGCGGCACCGCCGCTCGCACGCAGGATCTGCAGCACGCGGAAATGACCGACGCCGCCCGGCACGTTGAGTCCGACCGCCAGTGTCGCGCCGGCATCCCGTGCGGTGGTGTCGTCGGCGCCGGCTTCGAACGCCCGCACCAGCGGCGTGGTCGCGGCGCTCTGCACGCAGATCATGCGCGGCCGCCGGGCGCCGATCACGCCCAGCGCCTGCAGCTCGTCCCAGGCCTTCCACATGCCGAGCACTCCGGTGCCGCCGCCGGTGGGATAGACCACCGCATCGGGCAACGACCAGCGTCGCTCGCCGGGTGCGGGCTCCGCGAGCTCCAGGCCCAGCGACTTCTTGCCTTCGATGCGCCACCCCGGTTCCTGGAACGTCGCCACCGAGAACCAGCCCTGCGGCAGGTACCGTTCCTTGAGGAAGGCGCCGGCCTCGCGGATCGTCGGTCCCTTGAGGACCAGCGTTACCCGCTCGGGATGCCGATGCGCGGCCGCCGCGACGCTGCCGACGATGGGCGCGGGCGTATCGTCCGGCATCGCCACCACGACCGACAGCCCGCCGGCCAGCGCATACCGCACCAGCGAGTCGCCGGCATTGCCCTGCGTGGGTACCGCCAATCGCGACAGTCCCAGCCTGCGGGCTTGCGCAGCGACCATCGCCATGCCGCGATCCTTGAAACTCTGCGTCGGGTTGGCGCCGTGCCCCGGGTGCGCCCTGCCTTCATCCTTGAGCTGCAGCACCAGCCCCGCCTGCCTCGCCACCGGATGGTCGCGGTAGTCCAGCAGGGGCGTGGCGCCCTCGCCCAGCGGCACCAGATGCGCCGCATCGGCAGGGTCGCTCGCGTCCAGCGCCATCAATGCGCCGAACCGCCACATGTCCCGGCGCACCGGCCGGTACCACGCGAAATCCGGCCGCTCGGCGGCCAGACGCTCCAGATCGAGCACCATCTCCACGGGCCGGCCATCGACCGGATCCAGGTTCATCGGTCGATCGGCCGGGTATTCGATGCCCGACCCCAGTCCCCGCAGGCAGCGCACGTAGGACATCGTCAATCCTGCAACAGAGATGCCTGCAGCATAGCCCCGCGACGTGCGCATGGGTCATGACCGTGGTGCATGACGCTCAGCCGACGGCGCTTCAGCCCAGCAGGTCGAACGGACCGCCCTGTTCCAGTGCCCGCTGGTAGGCCGGTCGCGCGTGGATACGGGAAAGGAAGGCGGCCAGGTTCGGATACTTCTCCAGTCCCGCGCGTACGGCGGCGGCCTCCACCGGGAAGCTCATCTGGATATCGGCCGCGCTGAACGCGTCGCCGGCGAACCACGCGGCTTTCCCCAGTTCGGCCTCCATGTAGTCCAGGTGCAACGTCACTTGAGGGCCGACGAAGGTCCTCATCGCCTTGTCGGCGATGCCGCGTGCCACGGGTCGCGCGAAGAACGGCATCGGCGCCTTCTTCAGGCGAGAGAAGACCAGGCTGAGCAGCATCGGCGGCATCGCCGAACCTTCCGCGTAGTGCAGCCAGTAGCGGTAGCGCAGGTGTTCCGCGGTGCCCGGCGAGGGCGCGAACCGGCGCGCGGCGTCGTAGCGTTCCACCAGATACTCGAGAACCGCGCCGGATTCGGCCAGCACATGTTCGCCGTCGACCACCACCGGCGACTTGCCGAGCGGATGGATCTTCTTCAGTTCCGGCGGCGCCAGCATCGTCTTCGGGTCGCGCTGGTAGCGCACCACCGTGTAGTCCAGGCCCAGTTCCTCCAGCAGCCACAGCACGCGCTGGGAGCGGGAGTTGTTGAGGTGGTGGACGGTGATCATGGGAGCGCTCCGCAGGGGATTCGCCATCCTACCGCGCACGCTCCTCTTCCGTAGGAGCGACGTCAGTCGCGATCGGAAATGGCCGCAAGCGACACCAGAACGGTGCGGCGCATCCACCAACCCACCCATGGATGCGGGCCGTGCGGTCGCACTTGACGTCGCTCCTACACAGAAGCACCCTCCGACTCAGGAGCTACACGACAGCATCGAACATCCCGCCCGCTGGCGCGCCCAGTCCGGCCGTCGCTGAGCGAACCGCTCACGCCCCGGCTGGTCGTCGTACGGGCGGCGCATGACGTAGAGCAGGTCGTGCACGCCGGTCAGGTCGCCCGCTTCAGCGGCATCGATCGCCTGTTGCGCCAGGTAGTTGCGCAACACGTAGCGCGGGTTGGCCAGCCGCATGCGCTCACGGCGGGTGGAAGCGTCGAGCGCATCCTCTGTCTGCCGGCGCGCGTAGGCCGCCAGCCAGTCGAGCAACCGGGGAGCGATGGCCTCGCGCCTGGCCGGATCGTAGAAGGCGTCGTCGAAGGCCGACAGCGACGCATCCGACAGGTCCGCATCGATCAGGGCGCGGAAGAACAGCGTCATGTCGACCTCGCCTTGCTGCAGCAGACCCTGCAAGGTCTCGATGCGTTCGACATCGTCGTCGCGGCAGGACACCAGTCCCAGCTTGCGAGCGGTCATGTCGCGGTCCGCCCGCGCGTAGCCGTCGGCGAACCGCTGCAGGCCCGCCTGCAATGCCTCCACGCCCTCGAACAGCGGCGACAGCGCCTGCGCGAAACGGCTCAGGTTCCAGCCCGCCACGCATGGCTGCCACCCGAAGCGGTAGCGCCGGCCGTGCGCATCGGTGGTGTTCGGCGTCCAGTCCGGATCGTAATCGTCGATCCAGCCATAGGGGCCGTAGTCGATGGTCAGGCCCAGCACCGACATGTTGTCGGTGTTCATCACGCCATGCACGAAGCCCACCCGCATCCAGTGCGCCACCATCACCGCCGTGCGTTCGCAGACCTCGGCGAACCACGCGGCGTAAAGGGCCTCGCCCTCGCCCGACAGATGGGGAAAGTCGCGCTGGATCGTGAAGTCCACCAGCGCGCGGAGCAACTCCACCTCGCCCCGTGACGCCGGCAACTGGTAGTGGCCGAAGCGCAGGAACGACGGCGCCACGCGGCAGACCACCGCACCCGGCTCGGGCGTCGGGTGGCCGTCGTAGAACATGTCGCGCACGACCTGCTCGCCGGTGCCGACCAGGCTGAGCGCGCGCGTCGTCGGTACGCCGAGATGGTGCATCGCCTCGCTGCACAGGAACTCGCGGATCGAAGAGCGCAACACCGCGCGCCCATCCGCGGTGCGCGAGTACGGCGTCGGGCCTGCCCCCTTCAGTTGCAGTTCCCAGCGCTCGCCGGCTGCATTGACCGCCTCGCCCAGCGTGATGGCGCGGCCATCGCCGAGCTGGCCGGCCCAGTTGCCGAACTGGTGGCCGCCGTAATTGCCGGCGAAAGACTGCATGCCCGGCAGCAACGCGTTGCCGCCGAAGACCTGGGCGAAGGCGGGAGACGCGACATCGGCCTCGTCCAGCCCAAGCATCGCGGCGACTTCACGCGAATGCGCCAGCAACGTCGGTGCGGCGACCGGCGTGGGCGCGATCGCCGACCACAGCGCGCCACGCACCTCGCGACGCCGGAATCCCTGCTCCGGATCGCCCGGCAGCTCGCGTACGAAGCGGTTGTCGAAACGCAAGGCATCCAGGCCGCTCATGCGGCGTCCGCCGCCCCGTCCACCAGCGGACTCAGGTCGGGGCGCAGCGCCACGCGTTCGTCGAACACGAAGCAGGCGCCGTCGTAGCCGAATCCGCCGACCTGCTCGAAGTAGCCGAGGATGCCATCGTCCAGCTGCAGCACGTTGTCCATGCCCTCGGCCTGCATCCACAGCGCCGCCTTCTCGCAGCGGATGCCGCCGGTGCAGAAGCTGACCACCGTGGCGTCCTTCAGCTCGTCACGATGCGGTTCCAGCGCCGCCGGCAGGTCGGTGAACCTGTCGATGGGCAGCGTCAGCGCACCGGCGAAGGTGCCGTGTTCGATTTCCTGCCGGTTGCGGGTGTCCAGCATCACCACGCGGCGGCCGTCGTCGTCGTGGCCCTGTTCCAGCCAGCGCGCCAGCGTGCGCGGCGCGACGACAGGGGCACGCGCATCGTCGGGCGTCGTGCCGGGACGGCGGAAACTGATGATCTCCGGCTTCACCTTGACCTTGAGGCGCGCGAACGGAATCCCTCGGCTCTGGCTGTATTTCACCCGCAACCCCGCGAAGCGCGCGTCCTCGTGCAGGGGCGCGAGGAAGGCAGCGATCGCGTCGTCATCGCCGGCCAGGAACAGGTTCAGCCCCTCGCCCGCCACCAGCACGGACCCGCGCAGCGCCAATGCTTCCGCCCGCGCATGCAGCGTGGCGGCAAACTCGGCGGGCGCCTCGATCGGCGTGAAGTGATAGGCGGCGATGTTGGTGACCATTGCGCGATTTTACCGCCCGTCGGCCTGTCACCTTTCATTCAACCAGATGGTTGACAGTCACCAAGAAGGCCGAGATACTCAACCACATGGTTGAACATGACTCGCCGAAGCTCGACGCCGTTTTCCACGCCCTGGCGGACGGCACCCGCCGGCGCATGCTCCGCAGCCTGGGCGGGCAGCCGCGCAGCGTCGGCGAGTTGGCGGCGCCCTTCCAGATCTCGCTGGCCGCCGCCTCCAAGCACATCAAGGTGCTGGAGCGCGCGGGCCTGGTGACCCGACAGATCCAGGGCCGGACGCACCTGTGCCATCTGCAGCCTCAGGCGCTGGCCGAAGGCGAGGCGTGGCTGCGGCAGTACGAACGGTTCTGGACCGTTCGTCTCGACGCCCTCGACGCGGTCGTGCAGGCGGACACCCCTTCCCTCGCTTCCCCGACCCGGAAACAGCGATGACGACACCTCACACCCTCGACACGGTCGATGTCACCGTACGCCGCGCTTTCGCCGCACCCGCCGAGCGCGTGTTCGACGCCTGGCTGACGCCGCGCCTGCTCGGCCAGTGGATGTTCGGCCCGGATATCCGTGAGGAGAAGCTGCTGCGCCTGGACGTGGATCCGCGCGTCGGCGGCAGTTTCTCGATGCTGGTCGAACGCGAGGGCGAGCGCATCGACCACGTCGGCGAGTACCTCGTCATCGACCGCCCGCACCGGCTGTCCTTCACGTGGACCATCGCCGGCGAAGCCGACCAGGACGGCAGCCGGGTCGATATCGTCATCACGCCGACGGCCACAGGCTGCGAACTGCGCCTGACCCACGCCCTGCCGCGCGCCTGGGCCGACTACGCCGATCGCACGCAGCACGGCTGGAGCAAGATGCTCGACGCCCTGCACGCCCTGTTCTCACCCGCGAACGGGTAAAGCGGGACGCGCATGCCACGCTGGGTCAGAGCAGCAGCCAGGGCAAGGCCAGGGTCAGGGCGATGATGGTGATCATCGCCGCCAGCATGCCGATGACGTACCACGGCCGCGCCTGCAGCAGTCCGGCGAAGGTTTCCGCACGCCCCTCCCGTTCGTCCACCGCCTGCTGCGCGCGGGCGCGTTCACGGCGCGTGGACTGGTAGTCCGCCATCAGCGCCTTGGCGCGGACAAGCTGGTCCGCGTCCTCGATCCACAGACCGCCTGCGGAAATTCCCCACGGGCTGGGCTGCGTTTCGTAGAAATCGATCGCGTGCGTGCGCAGCAGCTCACGCACCTCGTCGGCTTCGTCGCCGGGTACATTGCGCAGGTTCGGGAAAAGTTTCGCCATGCGCGCAGTGTACCCCTGCACCACGGCACCCTCCGGCTGATGGGTTACCCTGCCGCCCTCCCGACAGACGGATGACCTCGCCCATGCGCTCCCTGCTGCTCGCTGTTTCGATCGCCCTGATCGCCGCCTGCGCTCCCGCCGGCCCACCGCCCGGCGGCAGCATCGCAGAACTCGAGCGCACCGATACCCAAGCGGGCACCGGCGCCGTGGCCACCAGCGGTAACGACGTCACCGTGCACTACACCGGCTGGCTGTACGACGAGAACGCCCCGCAGCAGCGTGGCATGAAGTTCGACAGCTCCGTCGATCGCGGCACGCCCTTCACCTTCCTGCTCGGCGCCGGCCAGGTCATCCGCGGCTGGGACGAAGGCGTGGCGGGGATGAAGGTCGGCGGCAAGCGCACGCTGAAGATCCCCGCCGACCTCGGCTACGGCAGCGACGGCGCCGGTGGCGTGATTCCGCCGAACGCCTCGCTGGTGTTCGACGTCGAACTGATCGACGTCAAACCGCACCAGTGACCGCAACGCTCTTCCCGTAGGACGGAAGGCTGTTGTGGGAGCGACGTCAGTCGCGAGCTTTGACGGGCAGGGTATGGCGTGCCGGCGTCAGCACGCGTGGACACGTCCATCGCGACTGACATCGCTCCCCCACCTGCCACGCCGACGGAGCTCCCGTCACTCCACCGGCGCCAGCCGCAGGTCGTGGAAGTCGAAACTGAAGTCGGTCAGCGGCGAGATCGCCTCCATCCGTGCCTCACGGATACCGCCGTCCGGCTTCAGCGAATACGTCAGGAACGCGTCCGCGTTGAGCCAGCGCTCGCGCCAGCGCACGACGAAGGTGTCGTGCTGCCATGGCTGGAGGTCGCCGACCAGTTCCGGCGTGCGACTGAAGCGCAACACCAGGCCTTCCCCCTCCCGCGCTACGACGACATCGCCGTACCACGGGTCGCGCAACGTGCCGGCGTACTTCGCCAGCGGCAGCGATGGCTTGGCGCCGGCATCGCGCGCGGCGAGCAGCTTCCGCCAGTGTTCGTCGGCGTTGTCCTTCGCCTGCGCCACCTGTGCCTGGTAGGCCGCCAGCCAGTCGGTGCCGCTGTTGGCGAGGTAGGCATCCAGTACCTTCAGCGTGATCGCATTGAAGGCTGCGCCCACTTCCTGGTTGGTCAGCACCACCACGCCCAGCTTCTGCTCCGGCACCAGCGTCACCCGCGAGACCATGCCCGGCCAGCCGCCGGTATGCCACACGAGCTTCCGACCCTGGAAGTCGGACACCATCCAGCCCTCGCCGTAGCCCAGGAAGTTCGGCTTCGCGGCCTTCAACGCCTCGATCTTCGGCTCCGCGATCAGGATCGGCGTGACCAGCGACCACATGGCCTTCTGTCTGGCCGGCGTGAACAGCGCCTGCTCGCGGCCCTTGGCATCGCGGTACGTGCCGCCGGCGAGCTGGGCTTTCATCCATTTCGCCATGTCGGTGACGCTGGAATAGATCCCGCCTGCGCCGGCGACATTGCGCCACGTCATCCGAGGCGCGGGCTGCAGCGTGGTGAAATCGGCCTTCGCATGGCCGGTGGCCACGTTGTCGCCGGATTCCAGCGCATCGCTGTTGTAGCGCGTCTCGCGCATGCCCAACGGCTGGAAGAAGCGCGTGCGCAGGAACTGGTCGTACGACTGCCCGCTGGCCTGTTCGACGACCAGCTGCGCCACGCCGTAGAGAATGTTGTCGTAGGCGTAGCGCTCGCGGAAGCCGCCGGTCAGCGGCACATCGCGCAGGCGCTCGGCGACCTCGCGGTTGCTGTAGGTGGTGGTGGGCCAGAACAGCAGGTCGCCCGCGCCCAGGCCCAGGCCGCTGCGGTGTACCAGCAGGTCGCGCAGCCGCATCTCGCGGGTGACGTAGGGATCGGCCATGCGGAACCACGGCAGATGGTCGATGACGCGGTCCTCGAGCGTCAGCTTGCCCTCGTCGGCGAGCATCGACAGCGATGCTGCGGTGAAGGCCTTGGTGTTGGACGCGATGGCGAACATCGTGTGCGCGTCGACCTGCGCCGCCCGGCCCCTCTCGCGCTCGCCCCAACCCTTCGCCAGCACCACCTCGCCGTCCTTGACCACGGCCACCGCGATGCCCGGCACATCGAAGGCCTCGCGGACGGATTCGACATAGGCGTCGATGTCCTGCAGCGCGGGCGGCGGTGCCGCTTCTGTCGCCACTGCAGCGGAGGCGAACAGGCAGAGCAGCCAGAGGACGCGACCCGTGGTCGCCGGCAGGTTCGAACGCATCGTGTATTCCGTGTACTGGGGCCTGCGCGACGATACCGCATGCCATGCACGCGCCGCGCCTGCCGGAAGCGCGCAGCGGACACGGCATACTATGCGGATGCCTGCGCAACACCCCGAGACTCCTGGCCCCGCACATACCGTCGCCGTCATCGGCGGCGGCCCCGCCGGCCTGATGGCGGCCGAAACGCTGCGCGCCGCAGGCGTGCACGTGGACCTGTACGACGCCAAGGGCTCGGTGGGACGCAAGTTCCTGATCGCGGGCAAGGGCGGCATGAACCTGACCCACTCCGATCCGTTCGATGTGTTCGTCACCCGCTACCGCGCCCGCGCGCCGGAGGTCGCCGGCTGGCTGCGCGACTTCGATGCCGAAGCCCTGCGCACGTGGGCGCGTGGACTGGGCGTGGAAACCTTCGTCGGCACTTCGGGCCGCGTGTTCCCGTCCGACCTGAAAGCGGCGCCGCTGCTGCGCGGCTGGGTACGCCGGCTGCGCGAACAGGGCGTGCGCTTCCACGTGCAGCATCGCTGGATCGGCTGGCGCGGGGATGGGAGGCTGCGCTTCGCGACGCCGGACGGTGAGATCGCCGTGCGGGCCGACGCCACCGTGCTGGCGGTGGGCGGCGGCAGCTGGCCCGAGCTCGGTTCCGACGGCGCCTGGGTGGACGCGCTGGAGGCCAGGGGCATCCATGTCGCACCGCTGCTGCCGTCGAACTGCGGCTTCGATATCGGCTGGAGCGGGCACCTGGCCACACGCTTCGCCGGCGAACCGCTCAAGCCGGTCGTTGCGCACTGGCAGGACACCGACGGCGCCGCACAGCAGCGCCAGGGCGAATGCGTCGTCACCGCCACCGGCATCGAAGGCAGCCTCGTCTATGCGCTGTCGCCGATGCTGCGCGACGCGATCATGCGCGATGGCGAGGCCACGCTGGTGCTGGACCTGCTGCCCGGACGCGACGAAACGGATCTCGCCCGCCGCCTGGCCAAACCGCGGGGATCGCGCAGCCTGAGCGAACACCTGCGCCGCGAGGCGGGCGTCACGGGCGTGCGCGCCGCGCTGCTGTACGAAGTCCTGGACAAGGCGGCGCTCGCGGATCCTGCGCGCATCGCGCGTGCGCTGAAACGCTTTCCTTTCCGGCTGCAGCGTCCACGGCCCATCGCCGAGGCGATCAGCAGTGCCGGTGGCATCCCCCTGGAAGCGCTGGATTCGCGCCTGATGCTGCACGCACTGCCCGGCGTGTTCGCCGCCGGCGAGATGCTCGACTGGGAAGCCCCCACCGGCGGCTATCTGCTGACCGCGTGCTTCGCCAGCGGCCGGCACGCCGCACGGGGCGTGATCGACTGGCTGGCGGTTCGCGGCCCCTGAGTGGTCGTCCGCAGGGGCCGCGGCGCGCACCCGGGAAGTGCGTGCCGCAGCGGCTGCGGAACGTGGGCGCACGATACACGCGCCATTGTTGACGGCCGGTTAGCGTTTCAAAGCAGTTTTATTACAGCTATTTACCGCCGGATGTGCATGCTTGTCCTCAACCGGCATGCGCACGTCACTCCGCCTCGTCGTTCGCCTGCGTTAGGGCGTCCGGCGCGCGCCGCGCCTTTGCCGCCACGTACATGTTGTCGACCAGGTTGGGATAGCGTCGGCCCGCCGCCATGGCACGGGCGCGCGCTTCCTCCACCTGTGCCGGCGTCAGCTTCAACGCGCCGCCACGACGTTTCGGTGCGGGGCGCTGCCAGGGACCGGGCTTGCGGGTCGCCATGGTCAGACCGCGGCGGTCACCACGATCTCGATCAGCCACGCCGGACGCGCGAGGTTGGCCTGCACGGTCGCACGCGGCGGCGCATTGCCCTCCGGCACCCACGCATCCCATACGCGGTTCATCGCCTCGAAGTCCTGCAGATCCTTGATGAAGATCTCGGCACGCAGGATCTTCGATTTGTCGGTGCCTGCCCGTGCCAACAGCGCGTCGATCTCGCCAAGCACCTGCTGCGTCTGGCCCGAGATGCCCTGGGTGGCGTCTTCGGCGATCTGGCCGGCCAGATACACCACGCCATTGTGGATGGCCATCTCGGACAGCCGCGGACCTACGTCGAACCGCTGGATCATGGGGATTCCTCCATTGTGGGACCGGCAGCTTAGCGCTGCGGCCCTGCCATCGCACCGGATGCGGCACGCCACAGCCACAGGCCGCCCAGCCACATGGCGACGACGATCAGCGCGATCAGCAGCTTCTGCACCCAGCCCTGCCCCGCCGGCGGCCACAGCGCATGCAGCCACAGCAGCGCATGGCAGGCCACCGCCCAGGTCGCGGCCAGCGGAAAGTGGCGTCGCCACGCATCGTCCAGACGGAAGCGCCACGCCTGCAGCAGCATCCCGGTGGTGACGCACAGGAACGCGGTGATCGCGCAGGTGTGATGGAACCAGGGATGGAAGTCCGGCGCCGACTGCGGCAGCCAGGAGTCGCCGATCGCCACGCCCGCCAGCGCGAGCGCACCGATGCAGAACAGCAGCAGCGGTGCCGCACTGCGCGCCTTCGCCGACAGCTGTGCATGCAGTCCGAGCGCCAGCGCTACGATGGTCGCGGCCAGCACGCAGTAGGTGGCCCGCAACAGCAGGCCCCACGGCCCCAGCAGGTATTGGCTCAACGTGGCCCGCTGCCAGTTCAGGTCGCCGCGCACCAGTTGCAACGATCCCGCGACCATCAGAAACCCTGCCGCCCCCAGCATCGCCGCCAGGGCGGCCAGGCGGATCGGGGTCCGAGGAGAACGGCCATCGGCAGCAGGTCGGGGATCGGACATCGGGAAGTCGCGGGCGGGAAGACGCCGGATTATCGTCCGGCCGCTAAAGAATCCGCGCTTGTTGCCGCTCTGCTGGCATGGCTCTGCAGCGTGCCCGCCATCACGCTTTGGCCTACACTCGGCCTCCCCCGCCCCCGGGGATGGCCGCCACGAGCAAGGGGACTCCAGCGCCGATGCCGTCCAACCTGCCGCCACCCGGTACCGATCCGGCGCGCCACACGCAACGCCTGCCGCGCCGGATCCACCGCCTGCGTACGCTCGGCATGGGCCTGGCAGCGTTGCCGACGGGCATGGTGTTGCTGGAAAACCAGGCCGGTGCGGGTGCGTGGGCCTTCCTCGTGTTCACCACCGTGGTGTGGCCGCAACTCGCGCTATGGCTGGCCCTGCGTCATCCGGTGCCATTCCGTGGCGAGATCCGCAACCTGCTGGTGGATTCGATCCTGGCCGGCATGTGGGTCCCGGTGATGGCGTTCAACCTGCTGCCCAGCGTTCTGCTGGTCACCCTCACCACCGTGGACAAGATCAGCACCGGCATCGATCGGCTCTGGTACTGGTCGCTGCCGCTGATGGCGGCGGGCGCCGTGGTGGTCGGCACCGCCACCGGCTTCGAGATGCAGCCGATCACCAGCATGGCGGTGATGGTCGCGTGCCTGCCGATGCTGATGATCCATTCGATCGCCGTCAGCCAGGCCAGCTACCGCCTGGTACGCAAGGTGAAGCGGCAGAACCGCCAGCTGGACGAACTGAGCCGGCGCGACGCGCTGACCGCACTGGACAGTCGCCGTCATTGGCAGGAGCAGGCGTCGTTGCTGCTGGACCAGTGCGCGGCGACCGGCGAACCGGCCACGCTGCTAATGATCGACATCGACCATTTCAAGGCGATCAACGACCGCCATGGCCATGCCGCGGGCGACGACGTGCTGCGGGCGACGGCAGACGTGATCCGCCGCAGCATCCGCAGCCAGGATGCCGCAGGACGACTGGGCGGCGACGAGTTCGCGGTATTGCTGCGCGGTACCGATGTGGATGCGGCCGGTATCGTGGCGCAGCGGATCCGCGAAGGTGTGCAGGCGCTTCAACTGGAGAGCGCACCCGGGCTGCGCCCCACCGTCAGCCTGGGATTGGCGAAGGCGACCGGCGTGGCCAGCGGTCTGCGGACATGGCTGGAAGCCGCGGATCGGGCGCTTTACCAGGCCAAGAGCCGCGGCCGCAACCAGTTGGCGGTCGACGAGGGCCTGCGGCCGCTGGTCGATACGCCCTGATCCCGGGACTCAGGCGCCGAGGTGTTCGGCCCGGTCGCGGTGCGGCATCTCCAGCACGTTGCTGGCTGCGCGGACGTTTTCGTGCTCGCCGTCGTGCACGCAGACGCGGTTGCGGCCGGCGTGCTTGGCGCGGTACAGCTGCTTGTCGGCGTGCGAAAGCAGCTTGGCGAGGCTGTAGCCAGACTGCTGGCTCGAGGTCACGCCGAAGCTTCCGGTGATGGCGAACACGTGGCCGGTGTCGCGCGTCTCGATCTGCGCCAGGCGCACGCGGCAGTCTTCGGCCACGCGGGACGCCGCGCGCAGGTCGCAGCCGTACATGAGGATGGCGAACTCTTCGCCACCGAGGCGACCCAGCACATCGATGCGGCGGCAGAAGCCCCTGCTGGCCTCGGCCACTTCCTTCAGCGCCCAATCGCCGGTGCCATGGCCGAAGCGGTCGTTGATGTTCTTGAAGTGGTCCAGGTCGAACATGATCAGCGAGGCCTGCTCGCCATTGCGCGCGCACTCTGCCAGCGCGCGCTCGGCGCGGATGGTGAAGTGGTGGCGGTTGCAGATGCCGGTCAACGCGTCGGTCTCGGCCATCTTCTTCAGCGACAACTGCACGCGCTTGATCTTGAACGCCCAGTAGCCGATGGAGGCGATCAGCAGCACCAGCAGGATGACGATCAGCCGGGTGTTCTGGGCGGCCTGCTGGTCGACTTTACGCTGTAGTTGAAGGACCTGGTTTTCCTGATCCAGCAGACTGATCTGCTGGGTCTTCTGGAGGATCTGCTGCCGTACGATCTGGTAAGCGAGCTGACGAGTTTTTACATCGTTGAGATACGCCTTGTCGGCGTCGGCGTACTGCCGGTAACGGACCAATGCTTCCGCCGAATCGCCTTGCATCTGCGCGATCTCATACAACGTTCTGTAAGCCACGACCAACGGCAATGAGGTCATGCCTGCACCGCGCTCGACGGCTTCGTTGGCGTGCATCTTTGCCGTGCGCATGTCGCTCAATTTCAGGTACATGCTCGCCAACATCGCGTGATACTCGCTGATGACGAGGGGATATCCGGTCGCCGTAACGGTAGGCAGATACCGTTCAAGGAGTTCGATGGCCTGATCGACCTTGCCGTCCTCAACCCATTTGCGAGCGAGGTAGGTGCGGGTCAGGCCGCCCAGAATGGGTTCTTTCTGTTCCTCGCAGACCTTGATATTGCGGAACACCATCTCTTCCGACGGCGCCTGTTTCAGCCCCAACGCCGCTTCGGCCACCAGGTTGCCGGCGGCGCACTGATTGCGGCCATTGGGCGCATCCGCCAATACCTGCTTGGCGTACTGGTCTCCGAGCGTGTACTCGCCTACTTGGTTATAGAGCAGTCCGGCGACCAGAAGCCCACGATGCCGCACATCCTTTTTCTCCACTTTGGCGGCGAGAGGCAGGATGTCATTGAGCGTAGTCAGCCCCTCCTCGAACTTCCGGGTGAGTGCATACGTGTTGACGAGCAAGGACCCTGTCCAGAACAGCATCTCCGGATCCTGGGTCTCCTGCTGGATCTGGCGGAGCTCCCTGATCGCCTGCTCAGACTTTCCCTTCATGAGGAAGCCGTGCGCTCTGAGCAGGCGCAGTTTGAGTCGTTGCTCAGGAGAGGCTTCCTCCACGCGCTTCTCGAGCCGATCCAGCACTTCATAGAACTTGGCGGGCTGCGACGTCTTGATCGCCTCCGCCTGTTCGATCATCACATCGATCCCCGGAATTTCCTGGGCATGCGCGGGCACGACGAAAGCGCATGCCAGCGACAAGACCAGCCACAGGGCACGTCCATTTCCGAGGCTCATTCCTTTATCTCCCGATCAATCGACACAACCGGAGCACAACAACCCCGGAGGTTACTCCTTTTCGTCCTGCTGCTCGTCCCCATCCGTCTGCTCATCGGACTGCTCCCTGGACTGGTCCTCCTTGCCCTCGTCCGGGGCCAGGATCATGCAGAACATGGTTGGACGGGCATCCAGCAGGTGAGCGAGCGATGCGACGTCACGATCGAGTAGCGCCGCTTTCTGCGCAGGCTCGATTTCCAGAGCGGCTACCCTGGCGGCATAGTCCGCTGCGGCCTGAAACGACGCAGACGCTCCAATGGACTCCAAAAAACGGATTGCATTCGACACGCAGATTCCCCAGATCTAATGATGATTGCCGCTTCTTTGCCCTCCCCACAGCACCCTTCGGGCATAAAGGGACGGCCCCCAAGCATGACAATACTCACTTTTCCCCGAGCTTGCCACGGCTGCCCGCGGCTATTCAGCTTAGCTCTCAAGCAAGCTCAATCGCGCCAGCAAGTGCTCGTTTCGCTTCAGGGGCGCGGAGGGCGGGATCACCAGCGTGGCGGCCGCCGAGAGGTCTGCCGCCGGGAGGCCATGGAGAGGCATCCGCTGGATGCGTGGAGACGCAATGGGAAGGGTCGCGGCCTCATAGACGATCACTTCATGCTGGGCCGGATAGTCCGCAGACAACAGATCCACGAGCAGTTGTCGAGTCTGGGCATCGGTGGTGAGACGACCGGTCGATCGGTCGCCTGCCACGCCTATCTGCCACAGGATCAGGTAAGCGGAAGGATCCACCCGTCGCTCGTAGAACATGAACTGGCTAGCCTCGAAGTGCTGGCAACCCACCGCACCGGGGTCGATTCCCAGGTCAGCATAAAGGCAATCCTCGGCCGACACGGCCGCCTCCATCGAGGCCTCATAGCCCTCCTCGCGTGCCTGCGCCACCGCCCTGTGCGGTACCTGCGCGAATACGCCCGGATGGCCGTAAAAGGCACCGCATACGCGACGTCCCTGCCGGACCTCGCCCATCATCGCATTGACCATCTCCCGATATGTCTCGCGGCGGGGTTTGCCCTCTCGATAAAGCGGCTGGAGGCTTCTGACATCCGAGTTCATGCCCTGCACCCACAGCTCGACGATCGGGTCGGACATGGCGCTGAAGACGACGTCCGCCTGTTCTATGTGGCTGCGTGCGCGGGGCGCCAGGTGCGCACCGAGCGTCATGCCTACACCCACGCAGACCAGCGATCCGCGTCCCGACTCCTTTTTACGCTGTTCCTTCATTTCGCAACTCCTGATGCTGCAGTCTTGCGCCGCATCCACTCGTATCGCGCCAACTCCCAGCCCCGGAACCCTTCTCCCCCGGGCACACGCAGCATCTCGTGGAATCCGAGTTTCCGCATCACGCCCGCACGGGCTTCATTGGCTCGAACGTGCCGACTGAACGTGCGTGACCATATCGCCTGCTCGAACACATGGCCGGAAAGGAATCCGATGGTTTCCTGCGCCACCTTCCTGCTCTGCCAAGGCATCAGGATCATGACTCCGATCTCAGCCGCATCCGGATGTGGCGTTAGTGCGAGAAGCCCGACGGTTTCCGCGTCCTCCACGGCGTGTTCGATCACCCAGCAGCACGCTCTCCGGAGATCACCATGCTGGTTGGATCGCAGAAAGGCGTGGCACGCACGTCGAGCGTCCGATATCGACACCGGGTCACCCACGTAACGCATCAACGTCTGGTCCGTGTAGATGGCAATGTAGAGTGCTTCGTCCTGCGCGGCCAATGGCCGCAGACGGAAGCGCTCAGTTTCCAGCGTGGGCAGCGTCATGCGATCGCTACCCCATACATCATGTTTGCTTGGTCAACGGCGGCGCACAGCTCCACGCCCGTCATCCGCCTCGTCCCCTCGCCCACCGCACGATCCCCTCCGCCTGCATCGCCCCGCTCTGCCGCGCGATTTCGCGGCCGCCCTGCAGCAGCACCATCGTCGGGATGCTGCGGATGCCGAAGCGGTTGCCCAGCCCGGGGCTGGCGTCGGTGTCGACCTTGGCCAGTCGCATCGCCGGTTCCAGCAGGCTGGCCGCGCGTTCGAAGTGCGGCGCCATCTGCAGGCACGGCCCGCACCACGGGGCCCAGAAATCGACCAGCAGCGGCAAGGTGCCGCGCAGCGCATGGCGGTCGAAATCCGCCTCGCCCAGCGCCAACGGCGTCCCGGTGAACAAGGCCAAGTGGCATCGGCCGCACTGCGGGACCCCGGCCAGCCGCTCCGCCGGCACCCGGTTCATCGCGGCGCAGTGGGGACAGGCAATCAGGTGGGCGATGGGGTCCATGCGCACATCCTAACGCCCGCAATGCGTCCATGCTGCATCGCCACAGCGCATAGACTGCGGGCATCGCCGCTGCGGGACGCTCGCCCATGATCGCCACCCTGATGGCCGCCACGCTGGCCCTGGCCGGCCTGGCACCTGCCCCCGTTGCCGTCGCCGAGCCACCCTCGCCGGTCGAGGTGATGGCCCTGCCCGAGCCCCTGCGCCAGGAATTCCATGCCAAGGTGCTGTCCACCCCGCGCGGGTCGGAACAACGCCTGCGTCGGATGGTCGAGTTCCTGTTCTCGCCCGACGACCTCGGCATGAGCTACGACATCGGCGCCAACCACACCGTCGCCGAAGCCTATGCCACCCGGCAGGCCAATTGCCTCAGCTTCACCCTGCTGGCCATCGCCCTGGCGCGCGAAGCCGGCCTGCAGGCCTACGGCCAGCAGATCGACGAGACCCTTGCCTGGCGCCAGGAACAGGACACCCTCTACCGCACCCACCACGTCAACGCCGGCGTGCGCATCCAGGATCGCCAGCTGACCGTGGACGTCGCCTGGGACCAGGTGATCGCGCGCAAGCCGCCGCGCCAGATCAGCGACGCGCGCCTGCTGGTCCATTACTACAACAACCGCGCCGCCGACCTGCTGGAAGCCGGCCGGCTCGACGACGCCCTGCGATACGCCGGCGTGGCGAAGACGCTCGACCCCGAATACGCGGTGACCTGGAGCAACACCGGCGTCCTGCACCTGCGCAGCGGCGACCCGGTGCAGGCCGAACAGCACTACCTGCACGCGCTGCGCTTGAATCCGCAGGACCCGGGCGCCCTGTCCAACCTGTCGGCGCACTACCAGCGCACCGGCAATACCGCAGCGGCGGCGCGGCTGCAGGCACGCCTGCGGCGCGTGCAGGCGCTGGACCCCTTCCACCACTTCCTGCAGGGCGTCAGGCACGAGCGCGAAGGCGACTTCGACCTCGCCGTGCGCGATTACCGCCAGGCGATCAAGCTGTTCCCGGACGAACACCGCTTCCACTTCGGACTGGCGCGCGTGTACTTCCAGAGGGGCGACAACCGCCGCGCAGGCAAGGCGCTGGCGCGCGCCGAACGCCTCAGCGAAGGCGACAACCGGCAGCTCTACCACGCCAAGCTGGACGCATTGCGCCGGCTGGCGCACTGACGCCGTGCATTACCCCAGCGGCCATTCGCCCAGCATGCCGTAGTCGGCTTCGCCCTCGATACTCTGCAGCAGGTGCACGGCCTGCGGGTGCAGGACCACGGGGGGCACATCCACCGGCGCGGTGCGCGGCGGGACATAGGCCAGGGTCAGATGCGGCACGAAACTGCGCCCCACGTGCTGCTTGAAGCCGGCGCGGAGCAGGCGCTGCTGCAGGCTGCGCCAGAACGCCACCACCGCCGGCGACGGATGCAGCGCCGCCAGCGTCAGCGCCGGATGCTTCGGGTTGCCCAGGCACAGCAGGTGGTCGAGCGTGATGCCGACCGGCTCCGGCTGCCAGTCCTGCATGGCGTCGTGCGCGGTACGGATCATGTCCTCGCGCGGTCCGTCGCTCTCGCCGAGAAAATGCAGGGTCAGGTGATAGCGCTCCGGATGCACCCAGCGCGCCTGCGGAAAAGCCGCCTTCAGGTCCTCGGCGCGATGGCGCAGCCCCTCGCGCTCGCCCGCCGAAGGCACCAGCGCGAAAAACAGCCGGTGCAACCTGCCCGGCTGCGGGCCGCCGAACAGATCGCCTTGGGAATGGATCGCGGAAGACACCAGAAACGCGACGTGAAGCGGGGAGTGCCCCCATGATGGGTGCGCCGGGCCGCAGATTGCAACCGCGTGCATCACTCAGGGGCGATGCCATCCTCGTCGGACCATGCAGGTTTCCAGCAGCGTCGACCGCTCGGCGCCTGCACTTTTCGCCGCCTCGGCCTCGCACGCGCGCAAGGCGCCGTCGAACGGCTCGGCGCCTGCCCCTGTCCAGCCCGGGTCGCCGGGCGTGCTGGCGCACCCCGCCGCCAGCACCATGATCATGGCCACGATCGCAGGCCGCATCGCCTGCCTACCCCGCCTGGACGTCGATGCCCGGCGCCACGTCCCTGCGACCCCGGGCACGTGTTGCATCACCAGATCCGCACGCGGTCCTGCGGGGCGATGTACAGCGGGTCGCCCTGCTTGATGCCGAAGGCGTCGTACCACGCGTCGATGTTGCGCAGTGGCGCGAATGCACGGATGTGGCCGGGCGAATGCGTGCCGTTGACGAGCTGCTGGCGCAAGGCATCGTCGCGCCACAGCGTGCGCCAGATCTGGCCCCACCCAATGAAGAAACGCTGGTCGCCGGTGAAGCCGTCGATCACCGGCGCGGGCTTGCCGTCCAGCGAACGGTGGTAGGCCTCCAGCGCGATCGTCAGGCCGCCGAGGTCGCCGATGTTCTCGCCCATCGCCACGCGACCGTTGATGTGCATGCCGGGCAGTTGCGGGAATGCGTAGGCCTCGTACTGCGCGCCGAGCTTGGCGGCCTGCACCTCGAACTTGGCCGCGTCTTCGGCCGTCCACCAGTCGCGCAGCAGGCCCCTGCCGTCGGACTTGCGGCCCTGGTCGTCGAAGCCATGGATGATCTCGTGGCCGATCACGCCGCCGATGCCGCCGTAGTTCACCGCGGGATCGGCATCGGGATCGAAGAACGGCGGCTGCAGGATCGCGGCCGGGAACACGATCTCGTTCTTCACCGAGTTGTAGTAGGCGTTGACGGTCTGCGGGGTCATGCCCCACTCGCCCTTGTCCACCGGCTGGCCGATACGCTTGCGGCGGTAATCCCACTCGAACTGGCCGGCACGCTGCGCGTTGCCGAACAGGTCGCCGTTCTTCACCACCAGCGCGCTGTAGTCGCGGTACTTGTCGGGGTGGCCGATCTTCAACCCGAAGCCGGCGAGCTTGGCGTGCGCCTCGGCCTTGGTGGCCGGACTCATCCACGCCAGCGTGTCCAGGCGCGCGCCCATCGCGGCCTTCACGTTGGCGACCAGCGCATCCATCTTGGCCTTCGATTCCGGTGGGAAGTACAGCGCCACGTAGTCGCGGCCGATCGCCTCGCCCATCGCCGATTCGGCGAACGACACACCGCGCTTCCAGCGCTCGCGCTGCTGCGGCTGGCCCGACAGGAACTTGTCGCGGAATTCGTACTGCGCCACCGAGAAGTCCTTCGACAGCAGCGGCGCGGCGTTGTCGGCGGCGTGGAAGGCCTGCCATGCCTGCAGCGTGGCGAGGTCGGCATCGGCGAAGATCGCGGCGATCTTCGGAATGGCGCTGTCCTGGCGGATCACCGCTCGGCCTGCGCCGTCGACACCCGCCGCGGCGAAGAACGGCGCCCACGGAAAGCCCGGCGCGTTCGTGGCGAACTCCGCCATCGCCCGCGGGTTGTAGGTCTTGTCGCGGTTGCGGCTTTCGGCGCGCGTCCAGTGCGCGTCGGCGATGCGGGTCTCCAGCGCGAGGATCGCCTTGGCGTTCTCCTGCGGCTTGTCCCACCCGGCCATCTGCAGCAACTGCGCGATGTAAGCCTCGTAGCGCTCGCGCTGGGGCTTGAAGGTGTCGCGCAGGTACATCTCGCGGTCACCCAGGCCCAGACCGCCCTGGCTCAGGTACAGCGTGTAGCGATCCGGATCCTTCTGGTCGTCGCTGACGCTCAGGTTGAAGAAGCTGTCGTAGAAGCCGCCCCGCTGGCCCATCAGCCTGGCCAGCGCTTCCTTGTCCTTCGCAGCGCGGATACCGGCCAGCACCGGCTGCAAGGGTTTCGCACCAAGGGCGTCTACGGTCTTCTCGTCCATGAAACCCCGGTACAGCGCCGCGATCTTGGCGGCATCGCCGCCGGTCGCCGGATCGCCCAGCGCATAGCCTTCCACCAGCACGCGCAGGCGCGCCTCGGACAGGTCGCGCAGGATGGCGAAACCGCCATAACTGGAGCGGTCGGCCGGAATCTGCGTGGTGTCGGCCCAGGTGCCGCTCACGTAGCGGAAGAAGTCGGTCCCGGGCTTGGCGTTGCGGTCCATGCCGGCGGTATCCAGGCCCCAGCTGCCGAAGCGCTGGGCGGCGATCGTCGATCCGCCCGCAGTCGCGCCGCCGGCATCGGTATCGGCGAACAGCGACTGCAGCGTGCAGCCGTCATCCAGGCAAACGTGGTCTTCGTGGGCCGCCAGCGGAGCGGCGGTGGCGAGGGCCAGCAGAGTGGCGGCGGACAGCAGGGTCTTCTTCAACATTCATCTCCGGAAGCAGGACAGGCGCGCGTCGCGCGCGGGCGTGCCTGTGAGGGTATCGATGCCACACCGCGCATGACCGTGCCAAAGGTGCTGGGCCGAAGGTCGAACGCCCCGAGGCCGTGATCCGGGTCGCAAAAAAGCCCGGCGATCGCCGGGCTTCGGTGGCACTGCGAGCCGTCGACGACCCGCCGATCGCAGGCTCAGCGGGGAGCCTGCGCCGCGTCCGCGCAGCGCCTGCCGCGGCAACGCGCTGCATCGTCGGACAGACCACTGTCGGCGGAAGGCGTGCCGCCACTCGACGGTTGGCCGTACGACAGGCGCAGGCCGAGGCGGCTGCCCTGCGTGCTGTTGCTGGCCTGCTCGTGACCGAACAGCAGCGACAGCAGCCAGCCCGGGCGCAGCTTGACGTCGAGGCCCGCCGACAGGGACAGCGCGTTGTCGTTGTAGCTCTGCATGCCCAGTCGGTAGTCGGTCGGATGCGGCCACACCACGTAGTTCATCGCGGCTTCGCCCTTGTCCTCCAACGCCTGGCGGTATTCCAGCGTCCAGAACGGACGGAAGCGGCCGGCGTCGCCACCGAACTGGTAGCTGCCCTCCACGCCGACGGCCACCGCACTGTTCTCGACCACCTGGCGACGATAGGCCAGGTCGTAGATGTCCAGCCCGACCTCGCGATAGGCCTCCAGCGTGGTCCGGCTCGCGTCGACGCGCCCATACCCCGTCAGCGCCATCCGCTCGCCGCGGTGTTCGTAGCCCAGCCCCAGCGAACCGAACCACTGATCGCCGTCGCGCGCCGCCGTACCCGTCGCCCCGGCATCCTCGCTCCAGCGACGGATGTCGAAGTCGAGCCGACCGGTGGCCAGCATGCCGTCGACGAACAGGTGATCGCCGTTGCGCCACAGGCCATACACCGCCAGTGAGCGCTGGTCCGCCTTCAGGCGCGAGGTGGACCCGTTGAGGTCGCTGTCGTTGCGCGCCAGGCTGCCCGCCACGCCGACCAGCAGGTTCTCGCCGATCGCACGATCGGCACCCAGCGTGAGGCCGTCGGTCTGGAAGTCGTAGCCCGCCGCACGACCGCTCTTGCCGAACGTCGCGGTACCGGACGCCCAGGCGCCCCACCCCGGCGGCAGCGCCGGCATCGCGCGGCCCGCTGCGGACCCCACGGGCACCGACACGCCTTGGCGGTCGTCGCTGCCCGCATAGTTCAGGGTCAGGGTATTGCTCGACGCATTCGCGCCACTGCGCACCTGGCGCAGGCGGTCGCGGATATTGGACTGCTGTGCGCTGGCGAAGCGGACGCTGGCATCCACCTGCGCCTGCAGCAGGCCGACGACGCCGGCGTCGCGGGTCGGATCGGGACGCACGTCCACCCGCAGGCGCATCTCCACGCGCGCGGCGGCGTAGTTGCCCGAGGCCGCCTGCGTCGCGGTGATGACGGTCTCGCCTCCTGCATGCAGGGTCACCGTGCGGCCGCTGATGCTGGCCACGTCGGGATCGCTGCTGGTGAAGGTGAAGGCTCCGGCACTGGGACTCTGCGGATTCGCCAGCTCGAACGCGGGCTCGCCGTAGACCTTGCGCAGCGTTTCAGGCCACACCAGCGTCGGTACGGCGGCGGCGATATCGACCTCCAGGCTGACCTGTGGAGCGGCTTGGTGGTTCATGTCGCCGGCCTGGTCCGCGGTCAGCGCGCAGCGGCCCGCCGACAGCATGGTGACCGTCGCGCCGTTCACCTGGCACACCTGCGGCGTCGTGCTGGCGAACGCGACCGGGTTGCCGGACGCGCCGCCCGTCGCCACCAGGGCGAACGTGCCGTTCGGCGCGAATACCGGCGCCGCGGGATTGGCGGAGAAGCCGGTAATGGCCTGGGCCGCCTGCGCCACGGTCAGTTCGTACGCCTGCGTACCGCTGAATCCATTCGCATCGCGCACTTCGATCGTGAACGCGAAGCTGCCCGCCTGCGACGGTGTTCCCGACAGCACGCCGGCGCTGCTCAACGACACGCCTTGCGGCAGGCTGCCCGCCGTCACGGTGTAGGCATACGGCGCGGTGCCGCCGGTAACGCTCAGCGTCTGGTTGAACGCACCGGCGTGCGTGGCCTGCGGCAAGGCGGGCAGCGCGAACACGATCTGCGGCGCCGCGACCAGCAGCGTGTACTGGCGTTGTGCCGTGAACGGTCCCACGCCGGTGCTGCTGTCGGTGACCTCGACCGTCAGCGTGAAACTGCCGGCTTCCGTCGGCGCACCGGTGATGCGACCGTCGGTCCCCAGCACCAGCCCGGCCGGCAATGCGCCACCCAGCAACTGGAACGTGTACGGCGCTGCGCCGCCGCTGGCCGCGAAGGCGTGCACGTACGTGCTGCCACCGGTGCCGTTGGACGGATTGGCGGCCTCCAGCGCAACCGTGGGCGCAGTGACGGTGATCGTCACCATGGCCGCCGCGGTGGTCTGGTACGCATCGCTGGCCGTGTAGGTGAAGCTGTCCGGACCCGCGTAACCGGGGGTCGGCTGGTAGCTGATCGTCGTGCCGCTCACCGTCGCCACGCCGTGCGAAGGCGCCGTGCCTACCGCGACTGAGGTCGCCGTGCCGGTGATCGACAAGGTCACCGGCGTCGCCGGCGCGCCGTAGGGCAAGGACACGCTCACCGGAGCCGCCGTCAGCGCCGGCACGGGCGTGATGGCGTTCGAGGCGGCCGATGCCACGCCCGTTCCCACGCCGTTGGCCGCCTGCACGGTGAAGGTATAACTCGAACCCGTGCCCAGACCGGAAAAACGGATCGGACTCCCTGCACCCGTGGTGGTTGCGCCACCCGGGTTCGCGGTCACCGTGTAGCCGGTGATCGGGGTGCCGCCGTTGCTGGCGGGCGCCGTGAAGGAAACATCCACCTCGCCCGGCCCCGCCAGCGTAGCCGTGCCGATCGTCGGCGCGCCCGGCAGCACCGCGTTGACCGTGAACGAACGGGTCACCTGCGTCGCGGCCAGGTAGCTGCCGTTGCCCGGCTGGTCCGCATTGATCGTGCAGGTCCCCGCCGTGGTGAAGGTCACCGCGCCCCCGGACGTGATCGTGCAGACGCCGGTCGTGGACGAGGTGAACGTCGGCACCAGGCCGGCATCGGAGGTCGCGCTGAAGGTCGGCGTGGTGCCGAAGTTCTGCGGACCGGGATTGACGAAGGTGATGGTCTGCGCCGCCTTCGGCGTGATGCTGTTGGACGCCGACGACGCCGGACCGGTGCCGGCGGCGTTGTCCGCCGTCACCGTGAACGTGTACGACTGCCCGTTGGTCAGGCCGCTCACCACGATCGGCGAAGACGCCCCGCTGACGGGCGCGACATCCGCGGGACTGACGGTCACCGTGTAGCCTGTGATCGATGCGCCACCGTTGCTGGACGGCGCCACGAACGCGACGCTCGCCTGTGTGTCGCCCGCGGTCGCGGTGCCGATGGTCGGGGCGTCCGGCACCACCGGAACGACGATGAAGGAGCGACTCACCTGCGGGGCCGGCAGGAAACTGCTGTCGCCGGCCTGGTCCGCGTTGATCGTGCAGGTGCCGCCGGCGACGAACGTCAGGATGCCGCCGGAGGTGACGGTGCAGACGCCGGTGGTCGATGAGGTGAACGTGACTGCCAGTCCCGATGTCGACGAGGCGCCACCGCCGAGGACCGACAGGTTCGGCGCGGTGCCGTAGCTCTGCGACCCCGGATTGGCGAACGTGATGGTCTGCGGCGACGCGGGCGTGATGCTGTTCGACACCGACGACGACGCACCCGTACCGGCCGAGTTGGTGGCCGTCACCGTGAAGGTGTACGCCACGCCATTGGTCAGTCCGGTCACCGTGATCGGCGAACCGGCCCCGATGGCGGTGAAGCCGCCCGGATTGGATGTCACGGTGTAGTCGGTGATCACAGCGCCGCCGTTCGAAGCCGGCATCGAGAAGGCGACGTCCGCTTGCGCGTCGCCCGCCGTCGCCGTGCCGATGATCGGTGCACCGGGGGCGATCGCGTTGACGGTAAAGGTACGGCTGACCTGGATGGCGGCATTCCACGCGCCGTTGCCGGCCTGGTCCGCGTTGATGGTGCAGCTACCGGCGGTGACGAACGTCAGCATGCCCCCCGACGTGATCGTGCAGACGCCGGTGGTGGAGGAACTGAAGCTTACCGTCAGGGTGGACGTGGCGGTCGCCGACAGCGTCGGCGAACTGCCGTAGCTTTGCGCCCCCGGGCTGGCGAAGGTGATGGTCTGGTCGCCCTTGGGCGTGGCGCTGCCGCTGGCGCCGGACGCCGTGCTCGTACCCACCGCGTTCGTGGCGGTCACAGTGAACGTGTACGGCGTGCCGTTGGTCAGCCCCGTGACCGTGATCGGCGACGTGGTGAAGCCGGCGCCGCCGGCGGTAATGCCGCTGGGGTTGGAGGTCACGGTGTAGCCGGTGATGGCCGAACCGCCATTGCTCGAGGGCGCGGTGAACGACACCGACACCTGGCCGTCGCCGGGCGTCGCCGCGCCGATGGTCGGTGCCCCCGGCGCGCTGAGGATGTTGACGGTGTGGGTGCTGCCGCTGCTGTAGGCGGCGATACCGTTGCCGGCGGCGTCCACGATGTTGGTGGCGCCGTTGAGATTGACCTTCAGCGTGCCGGTGCCACCGATGCCCGCGATATTCACGTTCACCGCGGAGCCGGAACTGGCGGACACGCTGGCGATACTGCCGCTGGCGCTGCCCGTCCCGACCAGTGTGAAGTCGTCGGTGGAGACATTCGCCACCGACTCGGTGAAGTTCACCGTGAATGCCATCGAGGTGTCGCCCGAGGCAGGCGAACCACTGACGACGATGCTGCTGACGCTGGGCGCCACGCCATCGATCACCAAGGCCTTGTTGGCGCCCAACGAGCCCGCTGCGCCCGGCGCCGGAAGCGTCAGGGTGGCATTGTTGCCCGAGGCATCGCGGATGGCGCCCCCGTTGAGTGCGAGCGCACCGGTGGAGGCATAGTCCAGATCGGCGCTCTGGTCTCCCGCCTGCACCGTGTAACTGAACGTCAGCGTGCTGGTGCCGCTTCCGCTGCTGTAATTGACAGTCCGGTCGGTAGCCCCCGTCTCCACCGTCAGCTGCGGCGTCCCGGTTACCGTCACCGTCTCGCTGAAGTTGACCTGGAGGCTGATCACGTCACCCAGCTTGTAAGTACCGTTCGCCGTCGACGACGTCACGTTGCTGACCGTGGGCACGATGCCGTCGATCACGAGATTCTTGTTGGCACCCAGGGAATTAGCCGCACCCGGCGCCGGCAGCGTCAGGGTCGCGTTGTTGCTGGCGGCGTCGCGGATCGAGCCGCCATTGAGCGTCAGTGCGTTCGTCGAGACGTAGTCGAGATCGGCCGCGGTGTCGCCGGCCTGCACGGTGTAGGTGAAGGTCAGCGTGCTGCTGCCGCTGCCACTGGCGTAGTTGACGATGCGGTCGATGACGCCAGTTTCCAGTGTCAGCTGCGGCGTGCCGGTGACGGTGACGTTCTCGCTGAAACCCACCTGGATGCTGATGACGTCGCCGACCTTGTACGTGCCATTCGCCGTGCTCGAATTGACGCCCGTGACGGTCGGCGGCGTGGTGTCCGGCGGAATCGCAGGATCGATGACGATGTTGTTCATCGAATGCCAGGTACCCACCCCGTTATGCATGCCATCGGCTGACACGTACATCCGGACATCGTCGACGTACTGGAAGTCGTTGCCCAACGACACGGTCATCGGCATCCCGCTGGGCGCATACCCCTGGAACGTCATCGAAGCGACCAGCACACCGTCGCGATAGCCCGCCACCGTGTTCGTCAGGTTCTGCGTCTCGCCCCAGTTGTAGTAGCGGAAGGACGTCAGCTTGAACTCGGCGCCGGTGGCGGAACGGATGGCCATGCCTTTCGCGAAGCCATTGGCGCCGTCGTCGTAGGTAAGGCCCGAGTAGGTAGGGTCGGCACTGAATATCCAGTCGTTGTCGCGCCAATGGATCGCACCCAGGCTCGACCCGGCGGTGTCGTTGATGTTGTAGACCTGGATATCGAGGCCGGCGATGTCGCCGCTGCCCCCATCGCCGTCCGAAGCGATACCGTCCCCCAACCCGACGTTGCTGGTGAACGTCAGCGTCGCGGCACCCGCGTTGGTCACGGCGGCGGCCGTACCTGCCAGAAGAATGACGCCAAACAACCGGCGCAGCAGACGGACACGGCGCGAAGCGCCGGTGAGCATGGACATGTAGCCCCCTGGCAAACGTGAAAGTGTGTCGCATGACGGCACTCCACGCAGGCTGCCGTTCCCTGGCCACGCATGTCAGCCCCGCCTCGCGGCGTGACGTCCCCGACATGCATGATCGAGCACTATTGCGGGTCGCATCGGCGTCCCGTGCTGGTGCGACATGGTAACGAACGAACGCTACCTCCTCCAGCACGCATCTTCCGCGCCCGCATGCCAGCCGATGCAAGACGTGTGCCGCTTGCCGCTCCGGCGCACGCACACGGCCTCAAGACTTGCTGCGCAACGCCGATAGTAATGACTGATACGCCTTCGCCTGGGCAGCGATGCACGCCATGACCGGCACTTACAACGAGATCCTCGTTCTCTCCTCCCTGCTGGTCGCCATCCTGGCGTCGTACACTGCACTGGACATGGCGGGCCGTGTTGCGACCACGCACGGCACGGCGGCGCGGTGGTGGCTGGCCGGCGGCGCGTTGGCGATGGGCCTGGGCATCTGGTCGATGCACTTCGTCGGCATGCTGGCCTTCCACCTGCCCATCCCTCTGGGCTACGACATCACCCTGACCCTCTGCTCCATGCTGGCGGCCATCGGTTCGTCCGCCTTCGCGTTGTGGCTGGTCTCGCGCCCGCACCTGCCGCATCGCCGGCTGCTGCTGGGCGCGGTGCTGATGGGCATCGGCATCGCGCTGATGCACTACATCGGCATGGCGGCGCTGCAGATGCAGCCCGGCATCGAATACCACCCCGGCTGGTTCACGCTGTCCATCGTGATCGCGGTCGTCGCGTCCGGCGCCGCCCTGTGGATCGCCTTCCACCTGCGCAACGGCCGCCGCACCTACCTGCTGCGCGTACTCGCCGCGGTGGTCATGGGCTTCGCGATCGTCGGCATGCACTACACGGGCATGGCGGCGGCGCAGTTCCCCGCGGACAGCTGGTGCGGCGCGGCGCGCGACGGCGGTGTTCCCACGCAATGGCTGGCGGTGCTGGTGGTGGTGGCGACCGTGGCCATCATGGGGATCGCGCTGATCGTCTCGGTGCTGGACCGGCAGATGCACGCGCGTACGCACCATCTGGCGCACTCGCTGGCGCGCGCGAACGAAGAGCTAGTGCAGGCCGCGCTGCACGATCCGCTGACCCGCCTGCCCAACCGCATCCTGCTGCAGGACCGCATCGAACAGGCTATCGAGAAGGCGCGCCGCAAGCACGAGCAGTTCGCGGTGATGTTCGTCGATCTGGACGGCTTCAAGGGCATCAACGATGCCTACGGCCACCAGGCCGGCGACGCCCTGCTGGCCGACGTCGCCACCCGGGTGCGCAGCCTGCTGCGCGGCCAGGACACCCTGTCCCGGCTGGGCGGCGACGAATTCGTCCTGGTCATCGCGACGACCGACCCCGAGGACGCCGCGATGGTCGCGCAACGCATCCTCGACACGGTGTCGGCGACCGCCTTGTCCGTGCATGGCGTTGAGCTGAGCGTCACCGCCAGCATCGGCATCGCACTGTACCCGTCCGACGGCGACGGCGAGCGCGACCTGATGGCGCATGCCGATGCGGCGATGTACCACACCAAGGACAACGGCCGGAACGGATACACGTTCTTCGCCCCGTCGATGAACATCAGCGCGCACCAGCAGCTGAAGCTGCTCAACGAGCTGCGCCGCGCGGTGGAACGCAACGAACTGGTGCTGCACTACCAGCCGAAGTTCGCCGCGCCCGACGACCGGATGGTGGGCGCCGAAGCGCTGGTGCGCTGGCGGCATCCGGAACTGGGCCTGCTCGCACCGGGCACCTTCATTCCCGCGGCCGAGCGCAGCGGGCTGATCCTCGCCATCGGCGACTGGGTGCTGGACGAAGCCTGCCGCCAGTTGCGCGCCTGGCGCGATGCCGGCCACGAGATCGTGAACGTCGCGATCAATCTGTCGCCCCTGCAGTTTTCCTCGCCCAACCTCGTGGAGACGGTGGCGGACGCCTTGCAGCGGCATGGCGTGCAGGCGGACCACCTGACGCTGGAAATCACCGAAACCACCGCCATGCGCGATGCCGACGCCAGCCTGGGCATCCTCGAGGAACTGACGAAGATGGGCATCAGGATTTCTATCGACGACTTCGGCACCGGCTATTCCAGCCTGCTGTACCTGAAACGCCTGCCCGCGTCGGAACTCAAGATCGATCGCGCGTTCGTGCACGAACTGGAATCGAACGCGGAAGACGCGGCGATCGTGTCGTCGATCATCGCCCTGGGCAAGACGCTCAACCTGCGCGTCGTCGCCGAGGGCGTCGAAACCCTCGGCCAACGTCAGCAACTGCGGAAACTCGGGTGCGACCTCTATCAGGGCTACCTGATGGGCGAGCCGGTCGGGGCGGATCTCCTGTTCCGCGCGCAGGACGCCAGGCAACCGGCCTGAGCGACGTGCCCACGGTTCATGCGGGCTCCAGACGCGCGGACTGGCGCTCCTGCGGGCTCAGGGGGTGCGCGGTGCGATGCGGCTGGCCGTTGGCGTCGAAGAACAGGGATGGCGCCTGCCCGCGCAGCTTCGCCATCACGATGCCGGCAGCGATCCGGAGCCCACCGGTCGTCACGGCCAACGGCGTGGACGCCACGTCGCCGAGTGCCGAGCGGGCATGCAGCACGATGCGATCGCGCGGACCGAGCGCCGCGTCCACCTCTGCCGTGTTCGGAAGGCATGCGGCCACGATGCCGACATAGGCGACCCGGCCGTCCCGAGGCGCGTTGCCCAGCGGGGTGCGGCAGCACCCCGCGTACCAGCGCAACAGCCCTCCCTCATGCAGGCACAGGCCGGCGATGTTCTCTTCGCCTGCGGTGAACACGACGCCGTCGGGATTCATCGCCACGATATCGGTGCCGCCGTTCGCGTCCATCACCTCCGGCTGGCCCAGATGGCGCGCGTACGCCTGGCAATCGCGGCAGTAGCAGGTGGCGCGCGCATACGCACGCTGCGCCTGCACCTGGCCCCGCACCTTTCCGCATCGGCAACGCAATTCGAGTGTCATGGTATGCCTCATCATGATCTTGCCTGGGCGAGCAATACCGCACGCGATATAAGCATCACGTCAAACAGGAGTGCGTTGCCTGACCGACGGGAAAACACAGGGTCTGTTCAGGCGGCATCGGCCACGGCCGGCGCTTCCATCGCCGCACTGGCGCAGGGAGCCGCCAGCGCGAGTGCGCGGGCAAGCAGGCCCGCCTTCGCCATGTCGTCCACGTCCTGCTCGTGCAACGCCAGCATCACGCGCTCGGACAGCGCCCACTCGCGCGCGACCGCACGACCGATACGGGGCGACCACCGGTGCAGGAGGCGGGCCATGGCCTCGACGTCAGGCAGCCCACGCGCGTCCCGCGCAGCCTCGTCCCGCAGTACCTGCACGACCACGATCGCACCCAGCCCCTGTAGCAGCGCCAGCAGTTGCGCGGCGAACACGTCCTCCCGGCCGGCGGCGCGCACGGCGTCCGCCGCGATCAGCGCGGCGCGCTGGGTATGGTCCCAGAGCAAGTCCGGCAGGCGGCCGAACGCGCCACCCTCCATGCGCATCACCGGCTGCATCAGCGCGACCGCGACCAGATGACGAAGCCCCTCCACGCCGACCATCGCCACGGCGCGGTCCAGGCTTTCCACAGGCGCAACGCTGCGGTACAGCGCGCTGTTCGCCAGCTTCAGCAGGTTGGCGGCCAGCGCGGGATCGCGCGCGATGATGCCGGCGATGTCGCGGCTGGAGGCATCGTCGTCGTTGAGGGTGCTGAGCAGGTGCGGCAGCAGTTGCGGGCGGCGTGGCAGGCGCTGCGGGTCCTCGGCGAACCGTTGCAGTGCGCGCCTGGCGGCGGCGATGACGGGCACGCCGCCTTCCGGAGACGGCGACGTCGCCCTATCCACGCCCGCGAGGCGCAGCAACGGTCCGGCCCAGTCGCGCGACGCCGCTTCCGGCGACAGCGGCGATGCATGCTCCTGTTCCATCTCCGGTGCGGCACGCGCCGACGGCGGCGCGATCGGCGAACGCCGGCTCCTCGACCACCAATCCGTCACTTTCGCAAGCAGCGGCACGCGTACCCGCCCTTCTTCGCTTGTTCGATCTCATGGCATCGGCCGGGCAAGAGAGATCTTTAGCGATCTTCACGGACGCTTCGCAACCTCGCGACGTTCATGAATCCCGTCATTCCGTGGTCACACGATGTTGATCCCGCATGCGCGACGGTGACGTCACGGAAGGCAGACCCACGCGCCTCCCCCATTTCCACAGGAGCTTCCATGAACACCCAGAAAAAGATCCAGCACAGCCTCAACGATCTGATCGAGATCGCTCGCGACGGCCACGGCTTCTACACCGAGGCCGCCGGCAAGGTGAAGGATGCCGAACTCGCCGCGCTGTTCACGCGCATCGCCGGCGTCAAGCAGGACATCGTGGCGCGTCTCAGCGCCACCGTCGCCGCCACGGGCGGCAAGCCCGCCACACACGGCACCCTGGTCGGCAGCATGCAGCAGTTCTACGGCAAGGTCCGTGCCGCGCTAGGCGACACCACGTACGGTTACGTCTCCGAACTGGAGGAGTCGGAAGACCGTCTGCTGAAGGCGTTCAACGAGACCATCAGCGACGAGGATACGCCGGCCGCCGCGCGTGCCGAGGCCCAGGCCCTGCTGCCGAGCGTGCGCGAGTGCCACAACGTGATGCGCGACCGCAAGCAGGTGCTCAAGCACGCCAGCTGAGCCGCATACCGGCCCGCCCGCTACGAAGCCCCGCTGCCGCGGGGCTTCTTCATGGACGTCATGCGAGGTCCAGAACGGGTGCCGCAGCCGCAGGTCAGCGGGACTTCGTGCTGCCCCTGCCCGCCTTCGACAGTCTGGCCGCCACGGCCGCCAGATCCTGCTTCATGCGGGTGTAGTCGCCCCATGGATGCTCGCCGACGCGCGCCATGCGCCGCGGCGCGGATGCCAGCGTGTAGGCGTCGCCGCCCTTGATGCGGCCCAGTTCCTCCCAGCGCAACGGCATCGCCACGGGCGCGCCCTCGCGCGCTCGCAACGAAAACGAGGCCACGCTGGTGGCGCCGCGCCCGTTGCGCAGGTAATCGATGAAGATCCGGCCCTTGCGGAATTTTTTGGTCGCGCTGGCGACATAGGCCAGCGGCTCGGACGCGGCCATCGACTCGGCGAACGCATGCGCGAAGTCCTTAACCGGCGGCCACGGGCATGCGGGTTTCAGCGGCACCACCACATGCAGGCCCTTGCCGCCGGACGTGCGCACATACGACGTCAGTCCAAGCGCGCGCAGGCGCTTGCGCACCAGCCGTGCCGCATCCACCACGCGCGCCCACGCGACGTCCGGCCCCGGATCGAGGTCAAACACGATCCGGTCCGCGAGATCGGGCGCCTGCGCCTGCGCGCCCCAGGGATGGAATTCGATCGCGTTGAACTGCGCCAGCTCCAGCAGGCCGGTTTCGTCGTTCACGACCAGATAGTCCGCGCGCGCGCCGCCCTCTTCCTCCAGCGGCACCACATCGACCCGGTCCATGCCGGGCGTGTGGTGCTTCTGGAAGAAGCACGGCCGTCCGGCGCCCTGCGGACAGCGCACGACGGACAAGGGCCGGCCTTCGATCTCCGGCAGCAACCAGCGCGCCATCGCGCGGTAATAGTCGAAGACCTGCTGCTTGGTGATGCCGCTGTCGGGGAAGACGACGCGCTCGGGGTGCGTCAGGTCCACCGGGTCGGCAACCCTGGACGTGCGGCGTGTGGCAGGCATGGCGGATCCGGTACTGACGGTGGAAGACGAGGGTTCGCGCAGGTCCGCAGGGCGCTTGTCGCGCCGGAGCGTCTTCAGCGAGGGTTGCCGCAGCAGCCCCTGGTTGCCGAGCCCGTGGTGGAAGACTTCCGCCACCAGCGTCGGCGCGACCCAGCGGGCGCGCCGCAGCTCCGGATCGTCGACCTCGACGCGCGCCGTCGGTGCGCTGCGGTCGCGCGGCGCCAGCTGCGTGGCCAGCGTCTCCAGCAGGTCGTGGCTGAAGCCGGTGCCCACGCGTCCCGCATAGCGCCATCCACGCGCGCCCTCGGGCGCGGCCAGCAGCAGCGCGCCCAGCCCGCTGCGGCTGCCTTTCGGTGCGGTGAAACCGACGACCGCGAACTCGTCCGACGCCCGCTGCTTCACTTTGCGCCATGCGTCGCCGCGCCCCGCGTGATACGGCGCGTCCGCGCGCTTGCTGATGATGCCCTCGAGTCCACGCTCCAGCGCCATCGCCAGCGCTTCGTCGCCGCGCCCGACGATGTGCGAGCTGTAGACCAGCCGGTCGGTCGGCGACTTCAGTATCTCCGCCAGCAGCGCCTTGCGCTGGTACTGCGGGCTGCGCGCCAGGTCCACGCCATCGACCTGCAGGATGTCGAACAGCACGTACGACAGGGTCGCGTTCTTCTCTCCCGCCAGGGTCGCCTGCAGCAGGCCGAAGTCCTCCTGCCGCCCGGCGCCGGCCACCAGTTCGCCATCGAGCACGGCATCGTCCAGGTCCAGCGCCTCGAGCGCCGCCACGATCTCCGGCGCACGCGCCGTCCATTCGATCTCGTTGCGCGACCACAGCCGCGCCCTGCCCCTGGCGATCTGCGCGATCAGCCGGTAGCCGTCCCACTTCGCTTCGTGCAACCACGCGTCGCCTGCGGGAACATCGGCCTGCAGCTTCGCCAGCTGCGGCGTGCGGAAGCCGGGGCGCTGGCTGGTGGCGCGCGCACCGTCCAGGCGGGCCGCCCGTTTGGCCCAGCGATGCGTGCCCCGGGAGACATTGGACGTGCGCTTGCGGACCTTGCGGGCGGCGCGGGCCGGCTTCGCACCCGCCGGTAGAGTAACGTCCTGCAGCAGATCGTCGGCTTCCTGCGTTCCGGCGTAGTCGTCGCGCTCCTTGAAGAGCAGCCACTGCGGCTGGCGCGCCGGCTTCTGGGTACGGACCAGGTGCCAGCCACCCTTGAGCTTGTCGCCGAACATGCGGAAGCGCAGATGGCCTTTGGCGAGCTGCGCTTCCGCATCGCCGTCGGTCGTCCACAGGCCCTTGTCGAACGTGGCGACGTGGCCACCGCCGTACTGTCCTTTCGGGATGTCGCCTTCGAAATCGGCGTAATCGATCGGATGGTCCTCCACCTCGGCCGCCAGCCGCTTCACGTCCGGGTCGAAACTGGGGCCCTTGGGCACGGCCCAGCTCTTCAGCGTGTCGCCGACCTGCAGGCGGAAGTCGTAGTGGCGATGGCTGGCGTGGTGCAGCTGGACCACGAAGATAGGCCGCTTGCCGCGCGCGCGCCGTCCCTCCGCCGCCGGTTCCGGCGTGCGGTCGAAGCGGCGCTTGCGGCGGTATTCCTGCAGGCTCATCGGCATCCTCGACTGGATCCCTTATGCCGCGCACGCCGTCAACGGAACGTGCAAGCGCCGCAAGGACGCGACTCAGCGCGGTGCGAGCGTGTTGCGCGCCAGCCAGCCCAGCAGCGCCGGAGACAGCGTGTCGTCAAGCGCCACATCGAGCACCGCGTAGGCATCGAGTGCGTCCCGCAGCGCTGCCAGGGGCGGCCACGCGGCTGCGGCTGGCCAGGCGTCGGGGGCGCCGTAGCGTGCGACGGCCGCCTGCTCGCCCGCCTCCAGCCGCTCGCGCTGCTCCTGCAGGCGACGCGCGACCCACCTGCGCACGGGCGCATGCACCATGAATCCCTGCGCTGCCAGCGCCGCCCTCGCCGCCTCCAGCGTCTCCAGTGCGCCGCGGAACCATTCCGTATGCCCCGCCGCCGTCCCTGGCACCTGCAACGGCGGCGGTGCGGCGTGGTCGCGCAGGGCGCGCTTCCAGTGCGTTTCCCAGCCGCGCGCCTCGCGCATGCTGCCCGCTTCGGCCAACCAGCCGCGATCGAGATCGAAGAACTCGTACCAGCGCGGCGAGAACGCCTGCAGGCGCGCCAGCGGGTCAGTGGCGATGCCGAGCTTGGCGTGGTCCTCGTAGGCGCACGGCAACACGTACAGGCAAGCGCGTCCGCTGGCGCCCGTGCCGACGCCGTCGACCGGCACGATGCGCCGCCCTCCCCCCATGCGTCAGCGCGACGCGGCCTTGCGGGCGCGCTTGGCCGGTGCCTTCTTCGCGGCCTTGGCGGATTTTTTCGTCGCCTTGCCGGCTGGCGCCTTCCTGGCCGCCGTCTTCTTTGCCGGCGTTCGCTTCTTGCTGTCCAGGCTCTTCTGCAGCAGCGACATGAAGTCGACCACGTTGGTCGCGGCATCCTCGTGCTCGGCCTCCTCCTGCTCCACGATCTTCGTGGTGGCGCCGCGGGCCTTGATGCGCTTCTTGATGATCGTCTCCAGGCGCTTGCGGAACTCGTCCTGGTAGTCGTCGGGCTTCCACGTGGCCGACATCGACGCGATCAGCGTTTCGGCCATCTCGCGCTCTTTGGCGGTGATGCGGTAATCGGCCGCCTTCCCGGTCGGCAGCTTGTACTCCTCGGGATCGACCAGTTCCTGCGGATAGCGCAGCATCAGCAATACCAGCGCGTCGCCTTCCGGCACCACGGCGCACAGGTATTCGCGGGTGCGGATCACCACCCGCGCGACGCCGACCTTGCCGGTGGTGGCCAGCGTGTCGCGCAGCAGCACGTAGCCTTTTTCCGCCTTCTTTCCGGGCACCAGGATGTACGGCTTCTCGAAGAAGCGCAGGCCGATCTCGTCGCGGTCGACGAAAGCCTCCACGTCGACGGATTCATGCGTCTGCGGCGCGGCGGAGGCGATGTCCTCCTTCTCGACGACGACGTAGCTGCCCTTGTCGTACTCGAACGCCTTGACGATGTCCTTCCACGGCACTTCCTCGCCGGTGTCGGCATTGACGCGCTCGAACCGGATCGGCTTCCTGTCGCGCGAGTCGAGCATGCGGAAGCTGATGTCCACCTTGCGCTCGCCGGACATCAGCGAGACCGGGACATTGAGGAGGCCGAACGACAGCGTGCCGGTCCAGATGGGGCGTGCCATGGCGTGCCTGCGGGGAACGGGAGGGACCCCCATCGTGTGCAGGCGCGCGGGAAACGGATGTGAAGACATCCGCACCGCGATCCGTCTCAGCGCAGCTGGCTGTCCTTGCTGCCGCGCCGGTTGTACAGGCCGGCGCCCTGTTCCTCCTGATCGGCCGCTTCCTGGCAGACCACACACAGGCGAACGCCGGGCACGGCTTTCTGGCGTGCCATCGGAATGGGTTTACCGCATTCCTCGCAGTGCGTCAGGCTGGGGCCCTGGGGCAACGCGCGGCGTGCGCGCTCGATGCCGTCCTTGACGGTCGCATCGATCTGGTCCTGCACGGCGCCGTCGCCGGCCCACCCGGTTGCCATGGTCCTCTCCTCATCGTGGATCGGTCGCCCGGCAGCTTACGCCGCTGCCGGCCACCGTCGTTTCACGAACAGGAATGGGGTCGGAAGCGCCCCGCTTCAACCGTGCGCGAGCGCGTAGTCGATCGCGGCCACCACCGCCGCCACCTGCGCGTCGTTGCACTGCTGCGGCGTGGCCCTGGCGCTGTCGGGATAGACCTCGGTGATGGTGGTGTAGCGCGCTTCGGTGATGCCCGTGCACAGGCCCAGCGACTTCACCGGGTACTCGATCACGCCCTCGGCGACGACCGGCGAGCCGATGATCTCGCCCCGCGCGTCGGCCGGCGCGATGTGCGTGACGGCGGCGACGGCGGCGATCACCGCACGCTGGAAGTCGGGCTGCCGGCGCTCGCTGTCGTCCACGAGGTAGAACCCGTCCGGGATCTCGCCCGGCGCGTAGGGTTTGCCGTCGCGCGCGGCCAGCGCCGGCCGGAATTCGGTCTCGTCGCTGTCGGTGGTCTCGTGCAGGTCGATGTGCATCAGCACGCGGTCCTTGAGCGGTGCGACCAGCGCGATGAGCGCGGCGGCTTCCTGCGCCGGACTGTCGGCCCGGAAAGAGCGGTTCGGATCCAGCGCGTCGGCATTCCAGCGATGGATGCGCTCGTAACCCCACGGGCTGACGCAGGGCACCACCAGCAGGTTGGCCCGGCCCGCGTAATCGCCGGCGCGCTGTTCCAGGAACTGCAGGGCGCCATGCACGCCACTGGTCTCGTAGCCGTGCACGCCGCCGGTCACCAGCAGGGTCGGCAAGGTATCGCTCCAGTCGCGGCTGCGCACGGCGAACAGCGGATAGGTTTCGCCGGGACCGTAGTCGAGCGTGCCGTACTGATGCACGTCGAACCGGTCGCGCAGTGCGTCGACCGCCACGACGACATCGTCGACATAGCGCCTGCGCACGCGCTGCTGCGCGCGCCACTGCGCTTTTTCCGCCGCGCCCCACGGCTGGCCAGGAGTACCGATGGGATGGAAACGGTCGAACGTGGTCATGGCGATCGCGGCGGCGGAACAAGGGGCCCGCACTATACCAGCGCGGTCCGGCCGCCCCGATCGCGCTCCGCACTGTCCCGGACACGCGATCGCGGCGAAAATACCCCGACATCCTCCGCTCGAACGCCCGATGCCCCGCTACGCCGGCCCCCTGCTGACCCGCGAGACCGCCACCGCCCTGCTCGCCGCCCGAGATCGCGGCGAAGAACGCTGGACGGGTTCGCTCGATCTCGGGCGTTCGCAGGGCGAGGCGGTGCTGGCGGCCGATGGGTGGCAGTGGCACGGCATCACCTATCCGTATCCGGGCAAGCTCAAGGACCGCACGCTGTACTGGTGGGACGGCGAGGACTTCGAGCCGGTATCGCGCTATGCCGGATCGCTGATCAAGCTGGTGCCCACCGAATGGGGCGTGCCGACGTTCGAGATCGACGGCATCAAGATGCTGCCCACGTCGAAGGAATCCCCACTCGACGATGCGCGCCGCAAGGTCGCGCTGGTGGAACCGCGCGGCAAGACCGTGCTGGATACCTGCGGTGGGCTGGGCTACTTCGCGGCGTGCTGTCTCGAAGCGGGCGCCACGCGCATCCTGTCGTTCGAGAAGAATGCCGACGTGCTGTGGCTGCGCACGCTGAATCCCTGGTCGCCGGACCCGGACGACGATGCGGCCACCGGTCGCCTGCAACTCACCCACGCCGACGTGTCCGAGGCGATCGCGCAGGTGCCGGAGGGCGCGGTGGATGCGCTGCTGCACGATCCGCCGCGCTTCGGCATCGCCGGCGAACTGTACTCGCAGGCGTTCTACGACCAGCTCGCGCGCGTCCTGCGGCGGGGTGGCACGCTCTTCCATTACACCGGCAGCCCCAACAAGCTGACCAGCGGCCGCGACGTACCCGGCGAAGTGGCCAGGCGCCTGGAAAAAGCCGGCTTCAAGGCGCAGCGGGCGCTGGATGGCGTCACCGGCGTGCGCCGCTGACGGCGCGCGTCAGTACTCCATCACCACCGCGTACAGCCGCAGGCGCCCGGCATAGCTGCCCTGGCGGTTGATCTCGAAATACCACCACTGCTCGGCGGGAGCGGCGATGTCGCTCTTGGTCAGGATCACCGCGACGTCCTGCATGATCGTCGGCGACTCCGGCACCGCGGCCAGCGGCGTACCGTAGCTGGAATAGGTTTCGAAACCACTGCCGTGCTTCAGCGTTACCGGCGTGACCACGAACTGCAGGTCGCCGCCGGCATCGTCGGTGATCTCGTAGAGGAAGCGCAGGAGGATGCGGGTGCCGGTGAAGTCCGCAGGACGCTTCAGCGTGAAGGACATGGGGCCGGTGTTGCCCGTCCAGTTCACCCCGCGCGTGTGCACGTCGAACGTGCCGAAGGTCGACCGCGACAACGCGTGAGCCGGGACAGTGACGTTGCGGGTGAACCGCGGGCAGCGCGCGGGCTGCTGCGTGCACAGCACCGATACGGCGTCGACCACGGGCGGACGCTTGCGGAGCAGCTCGTCAGGCGGGGGCGCTGCGAGTACGTGCCCGCTGGCGACGACGAACAGTGCCGACAGCATCGAGCGAATGGCCATGGTTCCTTCTCCCTGGATCTGCCCTCGCAGGCTGCGATGGCTTGCATCCAAGGCGAACGCGGCGGCGACGCGGTATCGGACAGCACCGCCCGTCGGTCACGCGGATCCGTCGAGACGCTCGTCCGGACCGCCAGGGCAGGTCCGGATGATGGAGACCATCCGCCGGCGGCGACCGGCCGTCCGCCGCGCATTGCGACCGGCATCACGCCCGCGCGATGGTGCGATGCAGCTTTCCCCTTTGGCCAATGCCGCGGCGGGATGCGCTGTGGCCCACTGCCGCCACTTCACACCGGAGGTGCCGTCGATGTCGATCGCTGCCCTGCTGTCGTGTCCTGCCCTGCGCCACCGTCTCCATCGCCTGGGCGCCGTACTCGCCCTGTCCTGCCTGTTCGCCAGCGGCAACGCGCTGGCGCTGACCGAAGTCACGGGCTTCGGCAGCAACCCCGGCAACCTGCGCATGCACAAGTATGTGCCGAGCGGCCTGCCGGCGGATGCACCGCTGGTGGTCGCCCTGCACGGTTGCGCGCAATCCGCGTCCAGCTACGACGCCGAGACCGGCTGGGAACTGCTCGCGAACCGCTTCGGCTTCGCGCTGCTGCTGCCGGAACAGCAGACCGGCAACAACAGCAGCCGCTGCTTCAACTGGTTCGAGATCGCCGACACCGCACGTGGCCAGGGCGAACCGCTGTCGATCAAGCAGATGGTCGATCGCATGGTCGCCGACCACGGCATCGATCCCGCGCGCGTCTACGTCACCGGCCTGTCCGCAGGCGGCGCGATGACCTCGGTGATGCTGGCGACGTATCCCGATGTGTTCGCCGGGGGCGCCATCGTCGCGGGGCTTCCCTACCGCTGCGCGACGACGCAGACCGCGGCCTTCAGCTGCATGAATCCCGGCAGCGACCTGACGCCCGCGCAATGGGGCGCAAAAGTGCGCGCCGCCAGCAGTTGGACCGGTCCGTGGCCCATCGTGTCAATCTGGCATGGCGATGCCGACTACACCGTGCGTCCCGCCAACCTCACCGAAAGCCTGGAGCAATGGGCCGACGTGCACGGCATCGATACCGTCGCCGATGCCAGCGACACGGTCAGCGGCTACCCGCACAAGGTCTACAAGAACGCCGCGGGCGTAGCGAAAGTGGAAACCTATGTCATCACCGGCATGGGCCACGGCACGCCAGTCGATCCTGGCGCAGGCGAGACGCAATGCGGCACGGCCGGAGCGTACATCCTCGACGTGAACATCTGCTCCAGTTACTACATCGCGCGCTTCTTCGGCCTGGACAACCTGGACGGAGTCGCGCCAACCGTGGCACTGACCTCGCCGGTCAACGGTGCCACCGTCAGTGGAACGGTCACCGTGTCGGCGACCGCCAGCGATGACGTGGGCGTGGACCGGGTGGATTTCCTGCTGGACGGCACGCTGCTCGGCAGCGACAGCAGCGCGCCCTACAGCCTGTCCTGGAACAGCAATGGCGCCAGCAATGGCGCGCATGTGCTGCTGGCACGCGCTGTCGACCTGGCCGGCAATACCGGCACCTCGTCCCCGGTCACCGTCTCCGTGACGGGGGGCACCAGCGGCGGCTCCCCGGTAACGGTGGTGTTCAACAATGAAGACGCCAACGACGGCTACGTGAAGGCCAGCAGCACCGGCGGCAGCGCCTCCGTCGGCACGCTGGAGGCGTACTACGGCCTCGCCGTCGGCCGCGGCACCGACGGCAACTACAACCGCGCCGTGCTGTCGTTCGACACCTCGTCGCTGCCGGACAACGCGATCGTCACCTCGGCGACGCTGACCGTCGCCTATCGCGGCGCCAGCGGCGATCCCTGGAGCAGTCCGGCCGGCAACACGATGGTCGTCGACGTGCGCAACGGGTGCTTCGGTGCCTGCACGATCGAGTCCGCGGACTGGTCGGCGGCGTCGACCGCAGCGGCCAGCGCCCAGGTCCCGGCCTTTACCGGCGGCAACCAGACCAGCACCGTGTTCGACACCGCCGGCCGCGCGGCGATCAATCGCACGGGACGCACCCAACTGCGGTTGCGCTTCAATGCCAACCAAACCGCGACGAACTACCTGTGGATCGACCGGGGCGCCACCGCGAAACTGTCCATCACCTACACGCTGCCGTAAGCGAGTCGGTCCTGCCGCTGCCTCACGGCGGCGGCAGGATCTTCCAGAACATGCCGGCGCCCAGCTTCACCGACTGCAGCGGCTTGCGCTGCGCGGCAGGCTGGTTTGCGCGGAACATCTCGCGGATATCGCCCATCACCTTGTCCGATTCCATGAAGTAGGAGTGGGCCAGCATGCTCTGGTCCACACCGGACACATCGATGGTGTCCACACCGTTCACCAGCACCACGCCTTCGCTGGTGTCGCCGGCGCGCGGGCCGCGGTTGACCTGCTTGGACGCCTTCAGCGCCATGTCCTCCGATGACGCATAAAGCGTGACCCTTCTGCTGGCGGCACTCATCGCCGGTGCCAGTTCGGTGCGGAACACCTTGGCATCGATGTCCGGCGCCGCCAGGATGATGCCTCGGAACCGTCCGCGCAGATCCGGCCGCTTCGCCACCAGGTTGCGGATCGCCTGGGTGACGCCGCGCGTGCCCATGCTGTGGCCGATGATGTAGAGGTTCTGCGCACCGGACCGGTCGGCCATGTCGGCCAGGAAGCCTTCGATCAGCGGCGCCGAACGCGCGATGCTCTGCTCGTCGGTGAAGTAGCCCGCCAGGGCCGCCTGCGACGGCCAGCTGTAGAACACCGGTGCGCCATCGAAGCGCAGGTCGTAGGCCAGTTGCGCGGTGCGCCGCGCCGCGTCACGAAAGCTGACGTTGTAGCCGTGCACGAACACGAAGGCGTTGCTGCCGCGTGATTCGCCGACGCGTCCATACAGCCTGGCGAAGAACGCATCGCGCGGAAGACGGGCCACTTCCTGCAGGATCACGTGCTGCTTCGGGTCTTCCTTGAACTCCAGCAGGTACCAGCGCGGCGATTCCAGTTCGCCTGCGACATGTGACGTCGGAATGCTGATGCGCGCGGTGCCGTAGGTCAGTTCGCGAGCCAGGCCGGCGGTGAAACGGTCGTCCGCCGGCAGCGTGGCGAACGCGGGCGCCGGCATGCGGTTGGTGGCGTAGAACACGTCGACGTTGACGAAATCGGCCTTCGGCACCGGCGGCGTGACACGCGGCGTGGGCGGCGGCACGGTGCCCGACGGCGGAGGCGGAGGCGGAGGCGGAGGCGGCGGAGGTGGTGGTGGTGGTGCCGGGATGTCCTCCGGAGGCGGTGGCGGCTCGTGGACGACCCGTTTCGAACAGCCGACCAGCACCAGGGCCAGCAGGACCAGGCAGAGAACTCGCCGCATCGATCACCCCATGGAAAGACGTCCGGGGCACCCCTCCCCGGGATGCCCGACGTTTCGATGGTATAGCAGCGCCATCGGCACGCGCGAGCGCCCTGCCCGGCGACGCCCTCCGCATGCCTGCCCGCGCACCGCGACCGCTCGACGGGCATAGGCGTCGCTCATAACCCCTTGAAACACGGCCGCTCGACGGGGCCACTGCCCTCGGATGGCGGATGCGGGCTATCGTGTGCGCCTGTGGACGGCCTTCGGGCCCACGCCTACCTCCCTCTGCCGAGCACCTCCCTCCATGCCGAAACCCAACTACTCCTTCGAGAAGCGCCAGCGCGAACTGGCCAAGAAAAAGAAGAAAGACGAAAAGGACGCCAAGAAGCGCGCCGAACGCGACGCTGCCCGTCCCGACGCTGACGCCGACGCCGACGCAGCGGACCCCGATCCCGCCGGATCCGACACCGCCGAATGACCGGCGCGGTGCCCGTCCCCCAGGTCTGGGTGGATGCCGATGCCTGCCCCGGACCGGTGAAGGAGATCCTGTTCCGCGCCGCCGAGCGCGCGCAGGTGCAGGTCACGCTGGTCGCCAACCAGTGGCTGCGTACTCCGCCGTCGCGCTTCATCCGCGCTCTGCAGGTCCAGGGCGGCTACGACGTGGCCGACGACGCCATCGCCGAGCGCGCGACGGCCGGCGACCTGGTGGTCACGCAGGACATTCCGCTGGCCGCCCGCGTGCTGGCCAACGGGGCCGATGCGGTCAATCCGCGTGGCGATCGCTTCACGCCCGACAACATCGCCGAACGCCTGTCGATGCGGAACTTCATGGACGAGTTGCGCGGCGCCGGCGTGCAGACCGGCGGTCCGGCGACGTTCAATGCGCGCGACCGCCAGGCGTTCGCCAACCAGCTCGACCGCTGGCTGGCTTCGCGGCGCTGAGCCCGCCATGCCCGATGTCGAGATCCGCGCCCCGCTCCACCTGCTGCTGCACGTCCTCGTGCCGCTGGGCGTCGCGCGGCTGTGCTGGCCCAAGGACTGGAAACGCGCCGCGCTGTGGATGCTGGCCGCCTGGGCGATCGACCTCGACCACCTGCTGGCGGACCCGATCTACGCACCCGGCCGCTGCAGCATCGGCTGCCATCCGCTGCATACGTGGCCGGCGATCGTGGTGTACGCCGGATTGACGCTACCGAAGAAGACCCGCTGGTTCGGCGTCGGCCTGCTGATCCATATCGTGCTGGACGGGATCGACTGCCTGCTGATGTGACTCCCCGTGGTGGCGTGGACGCTACGTCCATGCTGGAATGCAGGCACTGATCGCAGGGGATCCCCATGTCACGACTGACGGTATGCCTGCTCATGGCAACGCTGCTGCCTGCGGCCGCCATGGCGCAGGACGGCGAGGCGAAGACCATCGCATCGCGCACCACGTTCCAGAACCTTTGCGACACCGGGGTCGCCCTCGGCATCGCCACGCTGGTGCAGCAGCAACGGCTGGCGCCGGAAGGACTGCTGGCCAAACGGCAGCAGATCAGCGCCGCGAGCTGCGCCCAGGTGCCCGTCGCGCAGATCGACGAGCTCATGGCACGACAGGGCTCGATGTCGCTGGCGCGCAACGTCGGGGGGATGGCGGCGGCGCAGGCCGTGGGGCTCGAAGGCGCGGATCGCGAAGCCTACGTCGCCGCCTATCGCGACATGCTCAAGGAGCGTGGCCAGTTTGGGCTGCGAGCGCAGGAGGGCCACCTCACCCATCTGGAAAACACCCAGGGCGGCGCGCCCAGGCCGTCCACCGCATCGGCACCCATGACCGACGCGCAGCGCCTCGACGAGCGCTTCGTGCAGATGTGCGTGGCCGGTGCGCAGGGCGCGCATCAGGTCTACCGGCTGGATGCCGTCGGACAGGTCAAACCTCCTCCCGCCGAGGATCGGCTCGATGCGGCGTGCCGCAGCCTGGTCGCGACCGCCGAGATCCGCCAGCAGTGGATCGACAGCTACCGCACGGCGGAAACACGGGATCTTTCCGCCTGCGCCACAGGCGCACTCGTGTCATGGCGCGCACTCGGCGTCGAGCCCGTTCCCGCGCAGGAAGCCGAGACACAACGCCTGTGCGTGGGTTACCGCGCGCTGCCGACCCGGGACATGTTGACGGCGCCCTCCGCCCCACGCTGACCGCCCCGGCAATCCCCAAGGCGATACCCCGCTCACGCGCCTGAGCGGCACGTTCAGTTCCAGCCCTGTGTTTCAGGCGGGATCGTGGCCAAGGGCGTAGGATGGCGGCGTTCCATCTCTTCGCGTCCCGTCCGACCGCCGACAACGTCGCCCGCTGCGCTTTCCTTCACGCGTCCTGTCTTTTCCCGGCCGGATGCCCCCACGGGAGCGCCCATGCCGGGCTACCAGGTCCGCGAGACCCGCCATGCCGTCGGCGGCCACGTCTATCGCCTGCGCGTGCTGAGCGACAAGCAGCAATACGTCGATCCCGATGGCCATGGCACGCGGATGGGCATTTCCGCCGCGCAATGGAGCCTGTTCGGACAGGTATGGCCTGCGGGCCGTCTGCTGGCGCAGGCCATGCATCGCTTCGACATCGCCGGCAAGCGCATCCTGGAACTGGGATGCGGCATCGGCCTGGCCAGCCTGGTCCTGCAGCAGCGCGGCGCCGACGTGGTGGCGTCCGATGTACATCCGCTGGCGGAGGTGTTCCTGGCCTACAACGCCGCGCTCAACGACCTGCCCGCCCTGCACTACCGGCAGCTGCGCTGGGACACGCCGCTGCCGACGCTCGGGCTTTTCGACCTGATCATCGCCAGCGATGTGCTGTACGAGCGCGACAGCGCCGACGTGCTCAGCCATGTCGTCGAACGGCATGCCGAGCGTCGCGCCGAAGTGCTGATCACCGACCCCGGCCGCGGCAACAGCGCGCGCTTCAGTCGCCTGCTCGGCGAGCAGGGCTTCGATGTCGCGTCCGAGCCGTGCCCGATGGACGACGGTGACACGCCGCCGCATCGCGGACGCCTGCTGCACTATCGCCGCGGGCTGGACGCATGAACGCCGTCGTCGCCCCCAAGCTGCCGCTGTGCGCGCGGTGCGATGCCGTGTGCTGCCGGCTGACCGTGGTGCTGCAGCCCGAAGACCGCATTCCTGCGCACCTGACCACGCACACCGGAGCCGGCCTGCACGTGATGGCGCGCGACGAGGAAGGCTGGTGCGTGGCGATCGATGGCGCGCGCATGTGCTGTTCGATCTACGACACCCGTCCGGAGATCTGCCGACGCTTCGTCATGTCCGGCGCGTACTGCCGTGACGTCCGTGCGGATTACCTGGACCGCACTTCGCGCGGCATCCCGCTCACGCTGTACTGAAGGAACTCCCGATGGGCCGTCCCCGCAAGAACGTTTCAGATACCACGCCGACCGACGCCGCGCGTGGTCCCAGCCGTGTCTTCGCGCGTCGCCCCGCAGGCGAACGCGGTGCATTGACCCATGACACCCTGACCGCCGACCTGGATGCGTTCCGCCGCGCAGGCGGCACGATCGAAGTACTGGGGACAACGCCGGTACTGCGGAAGATCGGGCAGCCGGCGGTTGCGGTCCCCTCGCCTGAGGCGCATGCCGTCAAGGCCGTCAAACCCCGTCGCTGACCACGCCCGAGGCACCGGCAAGCCGGTGAACGGCGTCAGGCCGCACACCGGCGCCGGGCCCTGGGTCATCCGCCCTCGAACACCGGCTCCAGCATCCGGAACGTCCCTGCATCCGCATCCATCTCGATCCGGCCGCCGACCGGCACGATGAACTGCTGGCGGATGTGACCGATCATCGCGCCGCGGTAGGCAGGGATCTTCAGCGGCTTGAAGTAGTCGTCGAAGATCTGCGGCAGCGTCAGCGAGCCATAGCCGCCACCGGGATCGCACTCGGTGCATTCGCCGAAGATCACGCCTTTGACCTTGTCCAGCGCGCCCATCAGCCGCAGCGTGCTGAGCATGCGGTCGATGCGGTAAGGCGCTTCGGACACGTCTTCGAGGAACAGGATCTTGCCGCTGAAGTCCGGCAGGTACGGCGAACCGGCCAGCGCGGTGAGCACGGTCAGGTTGCCGCCCACCAGTTCGCCCTGCGCCTTGCCGCCGGTGATGGTCACCGTGCGGTTGCGACGCTGCACGAGTTCGTCGCCCTTGTCGGCGCTGTTGGCATACTGCATCCGCTCGCGCTGGAAGAACACGCGGCGGAACTGGTCGGCATTGAACGCATTCCAGCTGCCGATGCCGATGGGACCATGGAAGCTGACCAGCCCGGCCTGCGACAGCAGCGCGTTGTGCAACGCGGTAATGTCGGAGTAGCCGAGCAGGATCTTCGGGTTGCGACGGATCGTCGCGTAGTCGAGCAGCGGCAGCAGGCGCGCGGCGCCGGAACCGCCACGCGCGCAGACGATCGCCCTGACTTCGCGGTCGGCGAACATCGCATTGAGATCGGCCGCCCGGTCCGCATCGTGGCCGGCAAGATGGCCGTAGCGCGACGCGAGATGCGGCGCCACCTTGACCTTCAGGCCCAGCGCTTCCATCGCTTCGCGGGCGAGCTGCAGATCGAACGGTTCATCGGTGGCACCGGACGGACTGACCAGCGCGACCGTATCGCCCGGGTTGAGCGCGGGCGGCAGCACGCGCGGACGCAGCGTGGCGGCCGAGGCGCGGGAACCGATCGCCAACGGTACCGTGGACGCGGCCGCCATCAGCGCCGCACTGCCGAGAAAATGTCGCCTGTTCATGCCACCTCGATTGGACATCGCATGGATCGGACCTTCATCCTAACCGCTGCGGCCTGGCCGGCGCATGCGCTCCGCATGTCCGCCGGAAAGCCGCTTTGTCGTGAACCTCTGGTAGTCATCCGAAGGCGCAAAGGGAGGGAAGCCCGTGGCAAGGATCCAGCGACCGTTCTATCCGATCATCTATGTCCGCGGCTACGCGATGACGCGCGACGAGGTGCTGCAGACCACGTCCACGCCCTACATGGGCTTCGAGGCCGGCTCCACGAAGATCCGCCAGGCGCAGGACGGGCGCATCGTGAAGTTCGTGTTCGAGTCGCCGCTGGTGCGGCTGATGAAGGACTACGATTACCGCGACACCTATGCCGCCGGTGCGGAGAACGCCGGCAAGCTGTCGCCGCGCAGCATCGTGATCCACCGCTACTACGATGCCGCCGATCCCGCGTTCGGCGACGGCAAGGCGCTTTCGATTCCCGATGCCGCCAGGGCGCTGGCCGAGCGCATCGTCGACCTGCGCGAGCGCATCTGCGGCAACAACCAGGCCGACCGCCAGGCGTTCCGCGTCTACCTGGTCGCGCATTCGATGGGCGGGCTGATCTGCCGTTGCCTGCTGCAGAATCCCGAGGTCGCCACTGCCGAGGTGCGTGGGCTGGTCGACAAGGTGTTCACCTACGCCACGCCGCACAACGGCATCGAGGTCGGGGGCATCAACGTGCCCAGCCTGCTGTCGATCAACGACATGAACAACTTCAACCGCGGCGTGATGGCCAAGTACCTCAAGGTGCCCAAGGACAAGGTGAACACGCTCGGCGATTCCGGCTTCCCGCCGGAGCGCTTCTTCAGCCTGGTCGGCACCAACAGCCGCGACTACGCGGTGGCGCACGGCCTGTCCGCGATGGCCGCCGGGCAGATGAGCGACGGCCTGGTGCGGATCGAGAACGCCTATGTGGCGAACAGCCCGCGTGCTTTCGTCAACCGCAGCCACAGCGGCTTCTTCGGCATCGTCAATTCCGAAGAGGGCTACCAGAATCTCTCGCGCTTCCTGTTCGGCGACCTCAGCGCCACCGCCCGGCTGGACATCACCGCCCTGCCCTTCCCGCCCGAGATCGAACAGGCGCGCAAGCGCGGCAGGAAGATCGCTTCGTCGTACTACATCGAAACGACGGTCGCGCCGCGCGGCGCCTACACCTACGACCTCACCTCGCGCACCAAGGCGCACGAGAGCGCGGTGCGACGCGAGTACGCGGAGCTGTTCGACCAGGACGGCAACCTGATCCGCAACGCCCGCGCGCCGACGCTGTTCTCGGTCTATCTGGACAGTTCGAAAATCACCGCCGGCAGCGAAGTGTCTTTCTCGATCGACTTGGCGGTGTCGACCGCCGGCTACGAGGTGGACGGCGCGCTGTTCCTCAAGCAGCACATCCCCGGCGAATACCTGTTCCGCGACACCCTGGTGCTGTTCGCCAAGCGCAACGACGACGGCAGCTGGGCGCTGCGCTACGTCTGGGCCGACGAGCACTGGGCCACCGGACCCAAGAACGCGGCCGAGGTGGCGCGCATGGGCAAGAAGGCGGTCGGGGTGGCGCAGACCGCACCGACCCTGTTCGCCGTGCCGGTGGCCTCGACCAAGGGCTTCCAGGCCCAGCTGAGCATCGCGCTGTCGCCCTGGGCGTAGGCCGCGGGGCCACCCGTCGGGCACTGCCGGCGAACGGAGGCGGCGAGCGTGTCGATTCGGCCCGCGCCCGTTCGTCGCAGGGACAGGAGGCGGACATGACGATCCGCCGGGACGCACGACATGGGCAGACTCATCGCGGCCGTCATGGTCAGTCTCGACGGCATCATGCAGGCCCCGGGAGGGCCGGACGAGGACACCAGCGGCGGTTTCGCCCACGGCGGCTGGGTATGGCCCTACGCCGGTGACGACGACGCGATGGATGGCCTGTTCGCGCAGCCGTTCGCACTGTTGCTGGGGCGGCGCACCTACGACATCTTCGCCGGCTACTGGCCGCAGGTGCCGAGCGACGCCCCGCATGGCGGCATCGCCGATGCCTTCAATGGCGCCACCAAGTACGTGGCCACCCATCGTCCCGCGTCGCTCGCCTGGCAGCACAGCCATGCGCTGGGCGCCGACATCGTGTCGGCGGTGCGCGCACTCAAGCACCGCGACGGACCGGACCTGATCACGCAAGGCAGCAGCGACGTGCTGCACCAGCTGCTTGCCACCGATCTGGTCGACGAACTGCGCCTGCTGGTCTATCCGGTGCTGCTCGGACGCGGCAAGCGGCTGTTCGACGACGCCACGCGCGCGTCTGCATTCCGCCTCGACACGTCGCGCAGCACCGCCACCGGCGTGGTCGTCAGCCGCTACCTCCGCGATGGCGACGTGCGGACAGGTTCGTTCGTCCACGACTGACGGTGCGCTTCACCCTGCCTTCCCCCACGGGCGCGATGATCGCCCCCATCACCTTTCCCCTTGTCCGACAGCGGAGAACCGCATGACCCCGAAGAACACGATCTGCCTCTGGTACAACAATGACGCCGAAGAAGCCGCGAACTTCTACGCCAGCACCTTCGCCGACAGCGAAGTGAAAGCCGTGCACCGCGCGCCGGGCGACTACCCCTCCGGCAAGGAAGGCGACGTGCTGACGGTGGAGTTCACCGTGTTCGGCATTCCCTGCATCGGCCTGAACGGCGGCGATGCCTTCAAGCACAGCGAGGCCTTCTCGTTCCAGATCGCCACCGACGACCAGGAAGAGACCGACCGCCTGTGGAACGCCATCGTCGGCAACGGCGGGCGCGAAAGCGCCTGCGGCTGGTGCAAGGACAAGTGGGGTCTGAACTGGCAGATCACCCCGCGCGTGCTGACCGACGCCATGGCCCACCCGGACCGCGCGGTGGCCAAGCGCGTGTTCGACGCGATGATGACGATGCACAAGATCGACGTGGCGAAGATCGAGGCCGCCGTCCGCGGCTGAGTACCTTGTTCAGGCGTGCGTCGAGGGCAGTGCCGTTTCCGCGTCGGCGCCGGCGATATCGCCCGTCGCCCCTTCTGCCCGGCAGGCCGCGCGGTACGTGCTGGGCGTGCAGTGCATCGCCGCCTTGAACGCCCGGTTGAACGGACCCAGCGAGGCGAAGCCGGCATCGCCGCTGATGTCCAGGATGCTCGCTTCGTCGTCCGGTTTCGCCAACCGGCGGCAGGCATAGGCGATGCGATGACGGTTGATCAGCTGGTTGAAGTTCTTCTCGCCCAGCACCTGCGTGATCAGCCGGCTCAGCCGATGCTCCGGCACGCACAGGCGCTCGGCCAGGTCCAGCACTTTCAATTCCGGCTCGCGATAGACCTGCAGCACGTCCAGCTGATGCTGCAAGGCGGCGGCCAGGCGTATGTCTTCCGCCGTCATCGGGCCATGACGGGGCGGGATCGGCGGTTCCGTGCCGCTCGTTTTTTCCGCATCTTCGGCGGGCGCCGAAAGCGGCAGGCGTCGACGGTGGTGCAGCGCCACGTGCGTGAACAGCACCATCGTGATCGCGCACACCGCGATCACTCCGTGTCGCGTGTCGGCGATGGACGGCCAGGCCTTGCCCAGCGCGCCGACCAGCGTTGTCGACAGCACGCAGCCCGCGAACACCCCCATGAAGGCGAGACGCAGCCGGCGTTCAGCCCGCGGCAGCCGCGGTGACCAGCCACGCAGCGCTTCGACGAAGGTCAGCACCAGCAGGGTCGAACTGGCCAGCGTCAGCAAGCTATCCAGTACCGATGCCCAAGGCGAGGCGTCACCCTTCGCGCCCAGACTGGCGATGCGGTAGCCAGCGATCAGCAGTGCCACGCCCGCCGCCACGCCCACGTGCCGCCGGCCCACCCCGCCGTCGCCGCGGAACAATACCCGCGACACCAGCCAGAACCCGTTGCAGGTCGCGCTACCGCCGATGGCGACCGCCCACAGCATCCAGGTCGGCGCCCCGTGCATCCAGGGCGACATAAGCGAGAGCGCCATCGAGCCGCTGACCACGGCGAACAGCGTCTCGGCGTCGCGCCGGGACCGCTGCGCCAGCAGCACGAACAAGGACACCGTCGCCACCGCGACCGCGATTCCCGTCGCCATTGCCTGCCACCCCTCGTGCATCTCGCCATCCTCCCGTGGTCCTGCGCAGCGTCGGCGACGGGCCCGCCCGCGGCAAGCGCCATCGGTCATGGCCGACCCGGACGTGAACGTCGATTTTCCATGGCCGATCCGGCTGGCCGAATCGCGAATCGGCAGGACGCGCCTTCCGGCCATCGCCATCGTGCGGGCTTTCCACTCCGGAGACGTCCCGTGAATGCTTCGCTTCGTCCACCCTTGCCGTCGCGCGTGCTGTCCGCCGGCGCCACCCTCTGGTTCATCACCGCCACGCTCGGACAGCTGGCGTTCGTGGCGTTCATCGTGGCGTTCTTCGGCGGCGCGCTGGCCACCGGCGACCTCGCCGGGCTCAACGCGAAGCCGCACGTCACCGGCTACGTGTCTGGTGATGTCGTCGGCAACACCCAGTTCCTCGGCCATGCGGTGCTGGCGGGGCTGGTGACCTTCGCCGGCCTCTGGCAAGGGGTGCCCGCCCTGCGCCGACGCTGGCCCGCCGCGCACCGCTGGAACGGTCGCGTGTTCCTCGGCGTCGCGCTGGTCGTCACGCTCACCGGCTTCTGGCTGGTCTGGGTGCGCGGCTCGCGGCTGGGCATCGGCAGCGACGTGTCGATCAGCCTCAACGGCCTGCTGATCCTCTGTTTCGCCGTCCTGGCATGGCGCAGCGCCCTGCGCCGCGACGTCGCGCGACATCGCCGCCACGCGTTGCGCGCCTGGCTGCTGGTCAACGGGGTCTGGTTCCTGCGCATCGGCATCATGCTGGCGGGGCTGCTGCTGGCGCCCCTCGGCATCAAGATCGACTATCAGGGGGCGACCTTCATCCTGGTCAGCTTCGGCAGCTGGGTCGTGCCGCTCGCCGTACTGGAGCTGTACTTCCGCGCCGAGCGCTCACGCCACGCGCTGGCCAAGACCGCCATGGGCCTCGTGTTCGGCCTGCTGGCCACCGCCACGCTGGCCGGCAGCCTCGCGGCCGCAGCCTTCATGTGGTGGCCTGTGCTGTGAAAGCGCCTATCCGGCCGGCTTCGGCGGCGACAGCGTCAGGGTGAAGCGGTTCTGCGGGGCGAGGTTGCGGCAGCCCAGCACCGGCGAGTAGTCCTGCACCTGGACCGTGGTACGGTCGGGCTGGAACTCCAGCAACCGCAGCCAGCCGTCACCGCCGTTGGCGCGCATCTGGAAGTTGACCAGCAGCTGGTGCACGTCGCGACCCGCGGAAGTCTGCGAAGTCAGGCGTGCCAGGCCATCGCCGAGCACGTGCCCATTGAAGGTCAGGATGACGTTCTCGTGCCGGCTCACCAGTTCGCGCCACAGCGTTTCCCCATCGGACACATCGCCGCCGGTGGACTTGGCCACCGGATAGCTGTGCGGATTCCAGCGCTGCGCCGCGCCCTTCGTCGCCCAGTCGTAGCGGGTGCCGTCGTCGTAGAGGTATGCGTGGGTGACCAGGATCGCCTCCCAGTCGGGATGCCGGTGCAGGACCTCGTTCGCCCAGCGCACCACGTCCGCGCGCGGACCGAACTCCAGCGCCAGCACCAGCAGCCGGCGCCCCTTCACCGACAGCAGGTGGAAGCTGTTCTCGATGCGGTCCGGCTCCCGGTCGTAGGTGCCCCCCAGCGTGGCCTGCCGAGCGAAGCGCGCGACCGGGAAGTAATCGTTGATCAGGGTGGTGCGATCGGTGCAGCGCCCGCGCTCGCTGTAGTCGTGGTTGCCGGGCACCACGACGTAGGGCACCTTGCCGTGCAGCACCGCCATCGCGTCGGCGGCGCGCTGCCAGTGCTCGGGCGTGTTGTGGTCGGTCAGGTCGCCCAGGTGGAGCACGCCGACGATGTTGCGCGCCTGTTGCTGCGCGGCGATCCATTGCGTCTGCGCCATGAAGTGTTGCGGGAAAGAACGGGCGTAGTACTGCGTGTCCGGCAGCACCACCAGCGTGAAGGCACCGGTGGCGGGCGGCGGGGGTTCGCCCTCCTCCAGCACGGCATCGGTGTACGGCACGACGGGATCGTCCGCCAATGCCGGCGACGCCAGCATCGTCGGCGCCAGGAGGACGGAGGCGCCACCGGCTTTCGACAGGTCACGTGGGGGCATCGTCATACGGGCGCCTTCATCGCGCAGCATCGGGGTGGGTCCCTGGCGCTCAATCCCTCGCCAGCGCCGCCGTTATCAAGGTTACTGATAGCATGCAGCGTCACCGGTGGGGGGGCCGATGCCTGGAATTCCGCATGTTCCTTGATGCGCGGCGCACCAGCGCCTTGCTGGCCGGCATGCTGTGCGCGTTCCTCCTGCTTCCTGCACGGGCGCTCGAGCCGCAGCGGGCGATCGGCCAGTTCACCCACGTCTGGTACGAGAACGAACTGCCCCAAGGCACGGTGCTGTCCATCGCCCAGCAGGCCGACGGTGCGATCTGGCTGGCGACCTACGGCGGGCTGGCGCGCCACAGCGGCGACGGCTTCGAGACCATCGACCCGCGCGTCGCGCCGGCGCTGAAAAGCTCGGCCATCACCGCGGTCAGCGCGGATCGTCGTGGCGGCCTGTGGGTCGGCACCCTCAACGGTGGCCTGTACCACCGCCAGGGCCGCAGCCTGGAACCCGTCGCCCTGCCCGAGGGCATCGAAAGCGTGTTCGGCATCGTCGGCGACACCGCGGGTGGCCTGTGGCTGACCACCAATGCCGGCGTCGTGCGGATCGCGGACGGGAAGCCCCGCCTGCTCGGCGATGCCGATGGCTTCCCGCCGCGTGGCTTCTACCGCGCCATCGTCGCCGACCGCGCAGGCGGCATCTGGATCGCGGCCGACGGCGTGGGCGTGGTGCATTGGCGGGCCGGCAAGGCGCGGCTCTACGACGAGCACGACGGCCTGCCCAGCAACGCGGTGTACAGCCTCGCCGTGGATGCCGCCGGCACCGCGTGGGTCGGCACCCAGGCCGGACCGGCCTTCTTCCGCGACGGCCGCTTCCAGCGCGACCCGCGCGCGGCCGCGCTCGACGGACGCCGCATCTACAGCCTGTACGGCGATCGCGACGGCACCGTCTGGTTCGCACCGCTGGACATGGGCCTGTGCCGGCTGGTGGCCGGCGACTTCAGCTGCGACAACACGCTGGCGGGGCTGCAGGGCGAAACCGTGCGGTCGATGTTCGAGGACCACGAAGGCAACCTGTGGATCGGCACCACGTCGAGCGGCCTGCACCGGCTCAGTCCGTCCAAGCTGGTCACGGTGACCGGGCAGATGGTGTCCAATGCCGTGCGCGCGGTGCATCAGGTTCCCGGCGGCGCCCTGTGGATCGGCACCGACGGCGCCGGCCTGTCGCGTTACGCAGGATCGGCGCTGCAACCGGCCACCGACTACAACCGCCAGCTGCCCAGCCAGTTGGTGCGCGCCATCCTGTCGGACGCACGGGGCCAGCTGTGGGTCGCCGGCACCGAAGGCGTCACCCGCTTCGACGCCGACGGCCGGGCACGCACCTTCAGCCTGGCCGAAGGCTTGCCGGGCACCATCGTGTTCGCCTTCGCACCGGCCCGTGAGGGCGGCATGTGGACCGGCACGCTGCAGGGCGTGGCCCGGATCGACGGCAGCAAGGTCGAGGTGGTCGAAGGGACCCGCGGCGACGACACCCGCGCCCTGTATGAAGCCCCGGATGGCCGCCTGTGGATCGGGTTGCGCAGCGGCCTGCGCTGCCTGACGCGTGGCACCGTGGATACCTGCGGCACCGATGGCCTGCCCGGCGCCAGTGTGTTCGCCTTCCATCCCGACGCGGACGGCAGCCTGTGGCTGGGCACCAGTGTCGGCATCATGCGCGTGCACGAGGGCAAGGTCACCCGCTACCTGGAGCGCGCCGGCTTCCACGGCGACGCGGTGTTCGCCCTGCTCGATGACGGCCGCGGAAACTTCTGGTTCAGTTCGAACCGCGGTCTCGGCCGGCTCGCCAAGGCCGACTTCACCGCCCTCGACCGCGGCCAGGTGCAGCAACTCGCCCCCCGCTGGTACGGCACCAGCGACGGCATGCTCAACGCGCAGGGCAATGGCGCCTCGCAGACCCCGGCCGACCGCAGCGACGACGGCCGCCTGTGGTTCGGCACCGCCAAGGGCGTGGTGATCGTCGACCCGGACCGCATGCAGGGCAATCCGCAGCCGCCGCCGGTCTCGATCGAGCGCCTGCTGGTGGACGGCGGGGACGTGGATCCGCAGGCCGCAGGCCGGCTCGGCCCCGGCGTGGAGCGACTGGAACTGCAGTTCGCGGCGATGAGCTATGTGGCGCCCTCCGCCGTGCGCTACCGCTACCGCCTGGATGGCTTCGACCGTGCCTGGAGCGAACCCGGCACCGGCCGCGCCGCCTACTACACCAACCTACCGCCCGGCGATTACGTGTTCCGCGTCATGGCCAGCAACAACGACGGCGTGTGGAACGAGCAAGGCGCACAACTGCGCTTCACCCTGCTGCCGCAATGGCACCAGACCTGGTGGCTGCGCACGCTGGCGGTGCTGTTCGCGCTGGGTGCATTGGCCGCGCTCGTGCGGTTGCGCCTGCGCGCGGCGCGCGAACGCGAGCGCGCACTGACCCACGAAGTGGCCCAGCGCACCGACGCGCTGCGCGAAGCCAATGCACGGCTCGAACGGCTGGCCGCCAGCGATGCGCTCACCGGCATCGCCAACCGGCGCGAGTTCACCCGCTGCCTGCAGCTGGCCTGGGACGACCACGCCGCGCGCGACGCATCCCTGGCGGTGCTGCTGATCGACGTGGACGAGTTCAAGGCCTACAACGACAGCTACGGCCATCTGGGCGGCGACACCGCACTGGCCACGCTCGCCGCGCGGCTGGCCGCCGGACTGCGCAGCAGTGCCGACCTTGCGGCGCGCTATGGGGGCGAAGAGTTCGCGGTGCTGCTGCCGGACTGCGATGCCGACACCGCGCTCGCGCTGGCGCACCGGCTGGTCGCCGACGTGCGGCAGCTCGCGCTGCCGCATCGCGCCTCGAGCGTCGCGGACATCCTCACCGTCAGCATCGGCGCCGCCAGCCAGCACCCGGCGCGCGGCGGCACACCCGATGCGCTGCTGCATGCGGCCGATGCCGCGCTGTACCGCGCCAAGGCCGAAGGCAGGAATCGCGCGTTACCGGCGCAAACATCCCCGTAGGGCGGGCTCAAGCCCGCCATCGCGGACCGTCCGATATCGGGGCACTCCGCCGAGGAACACCACGACGGACACATCGACATGGCGGGCTTGAGCCCGCCCTACGTCACGGCCACGACCTGCCGTTCGCGGCGATGCAGGCCTGCCGTCATTCGCCCGCCCACTCCCATGGATACACGCCACGGGCCGCCCATCGCCGGAACGAGGAATGCGGCCAGTCGCGGGCAAGCGCCACATGGCCGTGCTTCACCGGATTGAGATGGACATAGTCGACGTGACGGCGCAGATCGTCCTCGTCGCGGATCAGGTGCTCCCAGTAACGGCGTTGCCAAAGACCGCGTTCACGCCGAGCGGCCTGCTGCTGCGAGCACGATTCGCGCTTCGGCAGCCGACGACCGACATGCGATTTGATCTGCGCCCAGCGGTTCGCGTTGTCGGCATCGCCTTGCGGCAATCGCCAGATGCAGTGGAGGTGCTCGGGCAGCACGACGATCGCCAGCATGTCGAAAGGACGCGCACGCCGTGTCTCACGGAATGCCGTCCGATGTGCTCGACCAGCAGGCAGCGACGCCGATCCAGCAGATTCACGGTGAAGAAGTACGTGCCTCCGGGCACCCCCATGCGGCGATAGTTCGGCATGCGGGGAGCGTGGCGCATCACTGGGCGCGCGCACCTGGTCCGATGCCGCGATGCTTCGTCGGGGAATCCCTCGGCGGATGCATCGAGATAGCGGGCTTGAGCCCGCCCTACGGATCACAGCCTTGGGACGGGCTCAAGGCCACCGTCGCGCACTTCCCTTCGAAGGATCAGAACCCCGGGGGCACGACCAGCGCCACCGCACGCGGACGGGCACAGAATTCGCCGCAGGTCGGTCAGGGAAGGTCGGCATCGAAGGGGGTTGGCGCCCTGCCACACCTGGCTGGCCATACGCGCCGACCAGGTGACTTCCGGCAGGTCAACGGCATGACCTCTGCGCCATGAAGCTGTCGTATCGCTCTGTATACTCGATCACACTCGGCGGGTACCCCTACCCGTCCACGAATCACGGAGCGATGTCATGGGTCTTGTGCAGGCGGTGGTGGGTGCGGTCGGTGGCGTGCTGGGCGACCAGTGGAAGGATTTCTACACGGTGCCTCAGGGCCTGCCGTCCACGGCGGCGCTGTTCGCCGCGGTGCCGCAGGGCACCAATGCCGGTCGCGGATCCAATACCAGCGGGTCGACCAACATCATCACCAACGGCTCGAAGATCGTCGTGCCCGAAGGCTACGGCCTGCTGCTGATGCAGGACGGCGCGATCACCGCGTTCGTCGCCGAGCCGGGCGGCTACGAGTGGCGTTCGGACGACATCAACTCCAAGTCGATCTTCGCCGGCGACGGCATCGTGTCGACCTTCATCACCCAGAGCTGGGAGCGCTTCAAGTTCGGCGGCCAGCCGGGCTCGCAGCAGGCGGCGTTCTTCGTCTCGCTGAAGGAACTGCCGGACAACCGCTTCGGCACGCAGTCCGAGATCTACTGGGACGACGGCTTCCTCAACACCCAGGTCGGCGCGGTCACGCGCGGCTCGTACACGCTGAAGATCGTCGACCCCATCCTGTTCGTGAAGAACTTCGTGCCGGCCGCTTACCTGCAGCCGGGCAAGGTGTTCGACTTCACCGACCTGGACAATGCCGCCGCCACCCAGCTGTTCAACGAAGTGGTCGGCTCGCTGGCGCCGGCCTTCAGCCTGTACACGAACGATCCGTCCAAGGGCAACCGCATCACCAAGCTGCAGCAGGATTCGCTGGGCTTCGCGCAGAGCCTGTCGGCGGCCGTCGAACAGGGCTACCAGTGGAGCTCCAGCCGCGGCCTGGCCATCGTCAAGACCGCCATCGTCTCCATCGAGTACGACGCCAACACGCGTGAACTGCTGAAGACCGTGCAGCGCGCCGATGCGCTGTCCGGCTCGCGCGGCAACTCCAACCTGCAGGCCAGCGTGGCGCAGGGCATCCAGTCGGCCGGCGAGAATGGCGGTGCGGCGGGCCTGATGGGCATCGGCATGGCATCGGGGATGATGGGCGTGGGCGGGCTGCAACAGCCGGCCACCCCGGCCGCTCCCGCGGCCGACGATCCGGTCGCCAGGCTGAAGAAGGCCAAGGAGATGCTCGACCTCGGCCTGATCACGCAGTCGGACTACGACGCGCTGAAGGCGAAGGCCCTGGGCCTGTAAGCGGAAGCACGCATGTCCACCCCGCACCGTCCGGCGCCACCGCCGTTGCCGCCGGTGCCTCCCGCGCTGGGCCCTGGCTCGCCGCAGGAGGTGCCGCCGTTGCCCGGGAGCTTCCCGGTCGACCCGTCCACCCTGCCCGCGTCGATCCGGGCGGAAATCGAAGCGCCCGATCCGGTCGCCCTCGATACCGCGTCGGCCGAACTGAAGGACGGGCAGAACCGCTGCCCGAAGTGCGGCGCCACCGACATCCGCCACAAGCCGGGCACCGACGTGCTGGTCTGCCTGTACTGCCGCAACGAATGGGTCGGCGAGCGCGTCGAGGAGGCGTTCGGCTTCGGCGAAGGCATCGCCGACCTGCGCGGCACGGTCATTGCCTCCGGCGCACGCGATATCCAGGCCGACGCCGCCGTGCTGATGACGTTCAAGTGCACCGGCTGCGGCGCCGAGGTCACGGTGAATACCGAGAACGCGATGACGGCGCGCTGCCACTGGTGCCGCCACGTCTTCGGCGTCAACGAGCAGATCCCCAACGGCGCGGTGCCCGATGCGGTACTGCCGTTCCACATCAGGAAGGACGACGCGGTCGCGCGCATCCGCCAGTTCGTCGGCAAGCGCAAGCTGTTCGCGCTGAAGGCGTTCAAGGACGAGTTCTCGCCGGAGAACGTCGTCGGCGTCTACCTGCCCTACATGATCGTCGACGGCAACGCGAGCGCGAGCGTCAGCGGCAAGGGCGAGATCCAGACACGCAAGTACACCCGCGGCACCGACAACAACAAGAAGACCTACTACGACGCCGACATCTACCGGGTGGAACGCGCGGTGGACTTCACCGTCGATGACCTGCCGCTGGAATCCTCGCGCGAGCGCGGGAACCTGGACACCAAGGTCAACACGCAGAACATCATCAACACGATCCTGCCGTTCGACACCAAGAACGCGGTGAAGTGGAACGCGTCCTACCTGTCCGGCTTCACCTCGGAGAAGCGCGACACCGACGTGGAGCAGCTGCGGCCGCGACTGGAAGACCAGCTGCTGTCGATCGCGCGCGCGCAGGTCGAGGGGTCGGTACGCCGCTACGACCGCGGCGTGCGCTGGGAACAGGAACGCCTGGACGTGCACGGCACGCGCTGGGTGTCGATGTACCTGCCGGTGTGGCTGTACTCGTACCACCAGCCCGGCAAGAACGGCGGCCTGCTGCATTACATCGCGGTCAACGGCCGTACCGGCGAGACGATGGGCAGCGTGCCGGTGCAGCAGTGGAAGCTGCTGCTCACCGCGCTGACCGTGGGCACGTTCCTGGAGGGCATCGCCCTCTGGATCATCTGGGCAGGATCATGAGCGACGACAACGGCCTATGGCTGCTGGCCCTCGGCCCCACCGGGGCCGCGGCCCTGTACTGGGCCATCTACCGGTACTACCGCAACACCGACAAGTCGCACGCGTTCGAGCATGAGACCGACGTCGTCGCCAAGCCGGTCACCGGCGACGACCGCAAGGTCGACACCGTCACCGGCACCCAGCGCACCCGCATCGACGGCGACAACGTGCGCGCGTACCGGCAGCGGGTGCAGCGGGTGAAGCGCGACTCCTCGTAGGGCGGGCCTTGGCCCGCCGTCGTACGCCATCACTTTCCTGGCCACTCTCCTGCGCCCAGGATCGCCGACGGATCGGCCGCCCAATCTTCCGGATACGCGCCGCGCGCGACCCAGCGCCGGAACGATGAGTGCGGCCAATCGATGGCTCGCACTGCATGGCCATGCTTCACGGGATTTAAATGCACGTAGTCCACATGGCGACACAGATCGTCTTCGTCGCGGATCAGGTGTTCCCAATACCGGCGCTGCCAGATGCCGCGCTCGCGTCGATCGATACGCGGCGATGATCGATCTTCCCGTGCTGGCAGTCGTCCGGTGAAGACCCCTTTGATCTGTGCCCAGCGCCTCGCGTTGTCGGCATCGCCCTGCGGTAGCCGCCACACGCAGTGAAGGTGGTCCGGCAGCACCGCAATGGCGACAAGATGGAACGGCCGCGCCGCCCTGGTGATCCGGAAGGCTTCACGCAGCGAGTCGACGTGATCCACCAACAGGCCGCGATGACGTTCACGCAGGTTCACGGTGAAGAAGTACGTGCCGCCCGGCACAAGCACGCGACGATAGTTTGGCATGCAGGAAGATTGCCGAAGCCCTCCTCGACATAATGTAGGCGCATGCCACCGGCGCTTGTCAGGATACCGAGCCCAGGATGGTTCGCGGCGCGGTGGGCCAAGGCCCACCCTACGATGCACTGCCTCGCATCCCGTAGGTCGGGCCCTGGCCCGCCATCGCACGGCCGGACGTCGCGCCGGCGCCCGCCCTCCACCCACCGCCCGTGCAACGTAATGCATGTACCGGACGCCGGTCCCTGCACGCCGCGCCCGGTTCGGGCACACTGCGCGCCCATCGCGCGCTCCCGCCGCGAGCCCGTTCACGCAAGGAATCCGTGAAGACCCCTCCCAGCCTGCTGATGCTGATCGACGAAGGCGTCATCGACGAGGTGCTGCGTCCGCTGAAGAGCGGCAAGGAAGCGGCCGTGTACGTGGTGCGTTCCGGCGACGATGTGCGCTGCGCGAAGGTCTACAAGGACATGGCACAGCGCAGCTTCCAGAAGCGCGCGCAGTACCAGGAAGGCCGGACGTCGCGCGGCAGCCGCGAGGCGCGTGCGGTCGCCAGCGGCAGCCGCTATGGCCGCAGGCAGCAGGAAGCCGAATGGAAGAACGCCGAGGTCGACGCGCTGTACCAGCTGCGTGAGGCCGGCGTGCGCGTGCCCGAGCCGTATGGCTTCTTCCACGGCGTGCTGGTGATGGAACTGGTTACCGATGCCGACGGCTTCTCGGCCCCGCGCCTGGGCGAGGTGGAACTGACGCCCGAGCAGGCGCGCGACTACCACGCCGTCCTCGTGCGGCAGGTGGTGCGGATGCTGTGCTGCGGCCTGATCCACGGCGACCTGTCGGCGTACAACGTGCTGGTCGGCCCCGACGGTCCGGTGGTGATCGATTTTCCGCAGGTGGTCAGCGCCGCCGGCAACAACGCCGCGCGCACCCTGCTGCTGCGCGACGTCAACAACCTGACCGCCACGCTGGGCCGCTGGGCGCCGGAACTGCTCGATACCTGGTACGGCGAGGAGATGTGGGCGCTGTTCGAGGCCGGCACGCTGCTGCCGGATAGCGTGCTGACCGGGCAGTTCACCCCGGACGAACGCAGCGTCGACCTCGACGGTGTGCGCGATGCGATCAACGACGCACGCGAACTGGCACTGATCCGCCAGCAGGGCCGCGAGGCGCAGGACGAGGATTGATCGCGCGGATGCCGTAGGGCGGGCTCAAGCCCGCCATCGCACGCCACGACGACATCCGTAGCGCCGATCGAAACGACCCGATCAGGCTTACGCCTGACCCGCCCTCACCGCATCCGCCAGCCGCGGATACACAGGCTGGAAGCCGAGGTCGTCGCGGATGCGGCGCCCGTCCATCACTGCGGAGAACGCCTTCGCACGTTCCGGATCGGTGCCGTCGGGCGCCGTTTCGCCGACCGAGGCGAACAGCGTCGCCAGATCCGGCGCTTCCTCGTCCACCACGTTGTAGATCCGGTGCGCCGGCGACGGCGCTGCCAGCAAACGGATCACCGCCTGCGCCACGTCGGCATGGTGGCCGATCGACATGCGCTGCGCCGGCGAAAACGTGCGCATGAACGGCACCACGTCCCGGATGTGCGGGTCGCCATCGCCATAGACGAACGGCAGGCGCAGGATGCGCACGTCGAGCCCATCGATCGCCAGCAGCATCTGTTCCGCCGCCAGCTTGCTCTGCGGGTAGGCGTCGATGGGCGCACAGGCGTCGTCTTCACGCGACAAGGCGCCGCCGTTCGGCCCATAGACCAGGCCGGTGCTGGTGAACACGAAACGCCCCACGCCCGCCTCGCGCGCGGCCTGCGCTAGGTACTGCGTACCCAGATTGTTCACCGCATGCGCCTCGTCCGGTGTCGCGCCACGGAAGAATGCGGCGCAGTGCACCACCGCATCCACACCTTGCATCGCCGCCGGCAGGGTCGTTGGTTGCAGCAGGTCACCGGTTATCAAGGTGACGCCGTGATCCGACAGGTCTGTGGCACGGGCAGCATCGCGCACCAGGGCACGCACGGCGTGCCCCTGCTGCACCAGCCGCTTGGCGAGTCTGCTTCCCACTTTTCCGGTCGCGCCGGTGATCAGTATGTGTTTGTTCATGCCGGCTACGATAATCGGCGACGATCGCGGCGCATTGGAAAAATCGGCCATCGGCGCCGGGTTGCGGCCTGCCGGAGGCGACGGCCACAATGGCCGCATGCCCCTGCTCTCGCCCGCGCCTCCATGATCGCTGCCGGTGCTTCACTGCACCCGATCGTGGCGATGACGGTGAGCGACTACCTTTGCGACAAGCAGCGCGTGGCGATCCCGCAGGTGGAAGCGCAAATCGTCGTCAGGTTCGGCCCGACCTTGCCGGACGGCGTCGACGTGCATGCGATGGGACCGCGCCGGCAGGTCCATCGCAAGTTCATCCGCGGCGGACAGCGTGCGGTGATCGCGCGTCTGCGACCCGGCACCTACGAAGCGGCCTTGGGTGTCTCCGCGATGGAACTGCAAAGCGCGCCGGTGCCGCTGGAAGCGTTGTGGAGCCCTGCTCGCGTGCAGCGATTGCGGGAGCAATTGGCAGAAGCTGCGGATACGCACGCCGCCGGCACGCTGCTGGACGCCGCCGTGTCGGCACGTGCATCGCGGCAGACGACCGTGGGTGTTTCGCCGGCCTTTCTCCATGCGGCACTGGAAAGACTGCAGGTCGGTAGCGTCGGTCAGGCTGCGCGCGCGTTGGGCGTCAGCGAACGCCATCTGCGTCGCGTGCTGCACGACGCGCTCGGCCTCAGCCCGAAGACGTATACCCGCCTGAAGCGCTTCACGTCCGCGGTGCACGCCGCGCAGTCGCACGACGACGCCAACTGGTCCGCGATCGCCGCCGATACTGGCTACTACGACCAGGCCCACCTGATCGCCGACTTCCACGCCATCGCCGGCAGCACGCCGCGCGCCTTGCTGGCGGAGTTGCGCCAAGGCGATATCACGGGATAGCCCGCACCGGTTCTCCACGACGGCGCCGTAGGGCGGGCTCAAGCCCGCCCTGTGGATGTATCCGCCAAGGTGTTGCTGAATATCGCGATGCCGGACGCTCCGCGGCGGCGGGCTTGAGCCCGCCCTACGCCCGCCCTACGCCCTGCGCTTGCGCGGCGCGCTCTTCCGCCTGCTGTTGCACGGGCGTCTGCGGTTCGTGCTTCTCCAGGAACGCGACGCCCTCGGGCGATCGCGTGTAATCGCGCAGGGCGCGATCCGCCGCCGCCTCGTCGCCCGCGCTGACGGCGGCCAGCAGGCGGTTGAGGTACGGACTCTCGAAGGTGGGCGTCGGCACGTTTTCCGCGTGCCGCACCGGTGCGTCCGCGCCGGGAACGGCCGGATCCTGCAGCGTGCCTGCATCGGCACGCAGCGCCGGTGTGCGGGGATCCACGCGCAGCAAGGGTTCCTGTCGCCCGTTTTCGTCGATGGTCAGCGTCGTGGTGCCGTCGGCGTTGCGCGTCCGCGTCACGTTGTCGGGATCGATGCTGCGCCATTGCCCGCCGATATAGGCCTGGCCCTCGCCGTTCCGGTTCCAGTGCACGAAATCGTTGCCCGACACATAGAAGCCCGCTTCGCGGCGGCCATTGGCATTCGGCTGCGGATTGCCTTCGGCGAGCGAGCCGCCGTTGTCAAGCGCGGTGATGAAGCGTTGCGAGGCTTCCGGCGTGAGGAACAGCGAGCGCACGGTGTCGTACTCGTGACCGAGATTGGGATTCTCCGCGTTGGGCTGGTGCGCGGCGACCGGTCCGATCAACGGATTCGCCGACACGTTGGTCCACGCACGCGACAATGGACTCTCCGGATCGGCACCGCGCAAGGCATTCAGCACCTCAATGCCGCGCAGCGTGTTGTCCGCCCCGCTCTCCAGATAATCTGGATTGCCATTGCGCTGATTGGGCAGGAAGCCATCGATGGCCGTCTTCACCTCGTCCGGCGAGGTCAGCGTGCCCGCTTCCACCTGGTCCAGCAGCCCCGGCCAGCGGTTACGGCCAGCCTGGTTCTGCAGCTTCATCATCATGCCGGCCAGTTCGGCCTGGTCGTCGCCGGTGCTGTTGCGGTACAGGTCCGTGCGTTGCAGACGTTCGAGTGCCGAATCGCGATTGCCGACGACCTCGTCCGTCGCGGTGACGCCGTTGACGTGCTCGGTGTCGAGACCATGCACGAACGTGCGCCCCGCATCGGACGCCAGGAAGCGGTTGATGCGCGAGCGGTCGATGTCCACCGCGTTGTCCGCGCGCATCTCGCGCCCGGTGCGCTGCAGCGACTGCAGCGTGGTGCCGTATGCGTTCTGTCCCAGCTCGAGCGTGGCGCGGTCGGGCTGCGTGCGCGCCCAGGTCTGGTAGCTGTCCAGCAGGTCGCGCGCCACGTCGGGATGTTGTCCCAGGTCGATCTGCAGCGTGCCGAACGAGTAACCGCTGTTGGCCACCGGTTCCATGCGACCACCGGCGCCGACGTTGCCGGCGAAGCTCAGGCGATAGGCGACGTCACGGCCCGCGATGCTGCCTTCCGAGGTGACGCCGACGGCGAAGTACGCCGCGGCCTGCAGTTCGTTGTCGGTCAGGGGATTCGGATTGGTCATGATTCCGCTCCTTTGGGTGCCACGTCAGGGTCGCGCGCCAGGCATTCCTGTACCCAGGGCGCTGCCTGCAAGGCGTCGCGTACTTCGTTGGCCAACGGCACGGCCCGGTAGTCGGCGAAGCAACTGCCATCGGCGCGCGTCAGATCGCCGAGCTTGCCATCGCAGATCCGCAACGGCTTGTCGATGGTTTGCCAGCCGTCTTCGCATTCGGTGTCGGTCTCGGAACCGGGACGGCCACAGACATGCGTGCGTCGTGCCTCGGTGGGCGACGTAGCGCGCGCGATGACCCTGCCCTCGTATGAGTCGTTCGTGGCGAAGTAGGACCAGGTACCGCAGATGCGGTCGCCCTGTTGCAGCAGCACGTAGCGGCTGCATTCATCCGGTGAGGTCGTGCCTTCGCACGCCTCCCATTGCCCGGCAAACGCACCGCTCGCTTGCGGTGCTTCAGGTACTGCGGCCACTTCCTCCGCCACGGGTGCCGCGGACGCCTCCGCTTCGCTGCCCGCCTGCCCGTTGCTGACGCCCGTACAAGCCACCAGACCCAGCAATACCAGCATCATCGAACTACGCATCCAGAATCCCTCCCGACCGGCGTTGTCCGATGCTACGACGCGACTCTCTCACCCACAACCGCATGCATTCACGGTCGTGATGAACCGCTTCAGATTGATGATGACGGCGACGCGTCATCACGCGCGTTGCTGCATGCGTTTACCACGGCGGATGGTTGTCCTTCACGAACACGATGCTCGTAGGGCGGGCCTTGGCCCGCCATCGCGGACCGTCCCGCATCGTGAAAGCTCATCGACGAACGCGCGCGATGTTCCGCCGACCAACATCGAAACGGACACATCCACATGGCGGGCTTGAGCCCGCCCTACGCGGGGTGTTTACGTCACGGTTCGCCCGACAGGCATTCCTGCATCCACGGCTCCGCCAGCAAGGCATCGCGCGCATCGTCGGCCAGAGGAACGGATTGGTAGTAGGCGAAGCAGCTTCCATCGGCGCGCGTGCTGTCGCTGAGTTTTCCATCGCAGATCCGCAGCGGTTTGTCGATGGGCTGCCAGCCGTCGTCGCATTCGGTATTGGACTCGACGCTCTGACGACCGCAGACGTGCGTGCGCCGCGCCTCCGTGGACGAGTCCGCGTGCGCGACGATCCTGCCTGTGTACGCTTTTCCAGTTGCAAAATAGAACCAAGTACCGCAAATGCGGCTGCCACGTTGCAGCAACAGGTAACGGCCACATTCCTCCGGCGCGGTCGTGCCTTGGCACGCCTCCCACTCACCCGCGAACGTGCCGCTTGCACCATCGGAGGCAGCTGCCGCTTCATCGCCCGCCTGCCCTGCGCGCATTCCCGTACATGCCACCAGACCCAACAGCGCCACCATCGTCCATCTACGCATACAGAATCCCTCCCGACCGGCGTTGACCGATGCTACGACGCGATCCGATCGCCCACAACCGTACGCACTCATGGTCGTGATGATCTGCTTCAGATTGATGATGAGGGCGGCGCGTGTGACACACGTTGCTGCACGCATTTACCACGAAGGATGTTTGTCCTTCTCGAACACGATGCACGTAGGGCGGGCCTTGGCCCGCCATCGCGGTCTCTCCGATATCGGGATGACACGTCTAGGAATACCTCGAAGTAAACATCAACACGGTGGGCCAAGGCCCACCCTACGTCAGCGCCCGAACAGCTTCATCGCATTGCCGCTGCGGATCTTCGCTTTCTCTTCATCGCTCAGGTCGAGGCGGTCCAGCGCGTTCGCGGTGACGCCCAGGCCGATCTGCGGGTAGTCGGAGCCGAGCAGCACGTGGTCGAGGCCGACGTTGCGCAGGGTCCACAGGAACTCTTCTTCGACGGGCGAATCGGCCACCACCAGCACGGTGGCGGAGATGTCGAAGTAGAGGTTCTCGAAACCGAAACCGTCGGCGGTGCGTGCAAGGGCGAGGATGTTCCAGAAGCGGAAGTTCAGGCCGCCGATGTGGGCGAGGATGAACTTGGTCTTCGGCACGCGCACCACCAGGTTGAACAGCTTTTCGCTGTCGCCGGGCAGGATGTTGGCGTTGTCCATCAGCACGGCCACGCCGAGTTCACCGGCGCGGCGCGCGAGGGTTTCCACGCGCGGATCGGACACGTCGAAGCCCTGGGTGTGGGCGTGGATCTTCAGCACCTTCACGCCGGCCGCGGCGACGCGCGCCAGTTCGGCCAGCGCGGCGTCGCCGTCGTAGGGGTGCACGGTGGCGATGGGCAGGACGTCGGGACGCTTGGCCGCCAGGGCGATGACGCGGTCGTTGCCGGCGCGGATCTTGTCCAAGTCGCCTTGCCTGGCCTGATGCGGGCCGCCGAACCACATCACGCCGATGCCGGACAGTTCCAACCCGGCGGCGCGCACATCGTCGCGGTACTGCTGCAGCGAGGTTTCGCCATCGCGCAGGTGGACGTGGACGTCGAACACGGGATCGGCAGCGACAGCCACCGGGGATATCAGGCAAAGCGACAGGACCAGCGTGCGCAGCATGCGTCGTCTCACAACAAAGGGAAGGCGCGCATGGTGCCACGGCACACTCCGACGGACGGCGATTGACACATTTCGATGTTTAGCTAACTATCGCATCATGAGCCAGGTCTTCCGCGCCCTTTCTGACCCCACCCGCCGCCAGGTGCTGCAGTTGCTGCGCAAGGGGCCGCTGAGCGCGGGCGAGCTGAGCGACCAGTTCGACGTGTCGAAACCGACGATGTCGGCGCACTTCGCGGTGCTGAAGGAGGCCGACCTGGTGCATGCGGAAAAGGTCGGCAAGTCCGTGATCTACCACCTGAAGCTGTCGGTGCTGGAAGACGCACTGCTCGGCTTCGTCCACTCGTTCGGTGCGGGCACTGCCGCGCCGGCGTCCAAGAAGGGGTCCGTGAAATGAACAGAGAAGTGACGACCAGCCTGGCCTGGGGCATCGGCATCGTGGTGCTGGCGCTGTGCGCCACGTTCGCCCGCTCGCGGGGATACATCGAGGGCGCGACGGTCGACCGCATCGTGATGGGCGCGATCGGCTTGATGGTGGCGTGGTTCGGCAACCAGATGCCGAAGCGGTTCGTGCCCAGTGCCCGCGCGCGGCAGGCGCAGCGGGTGGCCGGCTGGTCGATGGCGCTCAGCGGGCTGGTCTACGCGGGGCTCTGGATCGCGGCGCCGAAGCACGTAGCGGTGATCGGCGGTTCGCTGGCGATCCTGCTGGGCATCGGCGTGACGGCCGCCTACTGCCTGTCGCTGCGGAACAAGGCGCGAGTGTCGGGTGCCTGAGGCGGGCGCCGGCGGACAGTGTTCCGCGCCAACGCGCAGAGCACCCGGTCGCCGCGGCCCTCAATGTGAAATGAACCGCCCGATCCGCCGCCTCACCCCGCCTGGGCGGGCGGGTCGCTGGGGGTCCCGGTCGTCACAGGGTCGTTTTGAGCCGGCATTGGATCTTTCCGATGCAACGCTGGATCGTTTCGATGGTGCGTTCGATCTTTTCGATGGAACGTCGGGTCTCAGTGTTAGACGAATGCCTGTGTTCGATCCAACGTTGCATCGTTTTGATGGAACGTCGGGCTTTCCTGTTAGATGAGCCGATGTTTTTGATCCAACGTTGGATCTTTTTGATCGAACGTTGGATGTTTTTGATGGAACGTCGGGTCGCGGGGATGGACGACGCGCCGGTCAACGGGCGACGGGGCGTCTTTGTGTGAGACGCGACGAGGCGTCCGATCAGCAGGACAGGCGCGTCCCCGTCACGCGGCAGGGCGTGGTGTCAGCGCGCGGTGCGGGGGTGAGGCGGCGGCGGGCCGAGGCCCGCGCTACGCGACATTTGGCGTGGCGTCGCCCGCACGCGGGTCAGCCGCTCGCCTGCCCTGCCCCTCTCGTTCACTGCGCACGGTCAGCGGCAGATGAAGAAGCAACCCAGCATCGACTTGTCCAACGTCACCTGCAGGGTCTCGCCGTCCTTGAGGTGCACGGTCTTGGAGAAGGTGGTGTTCTTCCTGACGTCCTCGAACCAGTAGGCGACCTAGTCGTTGGAGCCGATGTACCGGTTGCCGGCGTACACGTCCGTGCGGCCCGTCACTTCGCTGCGGGTCACCGTCTCCTGGTAGGAGAAGTCGGCGATCAGCAGGTACTCGCCGGGCGGCAGTCTGGTGAAGCGGAAGCCGCCCTGGTCGTCCAGGATCGTGGCGAACATGAAGTGCCTGGCGATGCGCTCGGGGATCCGGTCCGGCATCTTCTGGCTCTGCTTGACCGCCTCGAACCACTGCTTGAACGCGTCGCTCATGTGGATCAGGCCCACCCGCTGGCTGCCCTTGGGCGGGTACTGCTTCCTGGCCAGTACCGCGCCCTTGTAGAAGGCGGTGCCGGCGATGGCGCCGGTGCCCACCAGGCGGATCTCCGCGGTCGCCTCGGCCAAGCTCTTGCCGCCGGTGAAGCGCTTGCCGGCCAGGCAGTCGAGCATCGCGCTGCGTGCCTGGTCCAGGCCGTCGTAGGACAGGCCGAATACGTCCACGCCGTCCACGCGCACGGTCATGCCGGTTTCCTTGGGACGCATGGAGGCCATGGTCTGCTTCAGGTCGCCGACCGGGACCATCAGGAACCCGCCGCGCTGGGCGCCGCTGGCCGGCATCAGCGCGCCGCGCATGGTCGCGGGCGGCAGGCCGTCCTGCTGCAGTTCGAGGGTGACCTCGCGCGCGGCCGGGGGCGTGGTGATGCGGGGGCCGTGCATCAGGATGGCGGCGGTGGGCGATGTCGCGGTGGGGCCGACGAGGGCCAACTGGGACGCGTCTTTCTTCGCGGTGGTGAAGCGGGCCACGCAGCCCTTGCCGGATGCGCCCTCGGGTTGCTGCAGGAACCAGGCGCCGTCGGTGTTGCGGGTGATGAGGCGGCCTTCGTCGTCGGCGCCGGGGGTGGCGGCGTGGGCGGCAAGGCCGCCGCCTGCGGTCAGCAAGCCCAGCAGCGCGGTGCGCAGGAAGGGTGACGTCATCGCGTTCGTCCGGGGTGCAGAGGGGCTCGATTGTGCGGCTTCCGCGGACGGGTCACGGGGCCGTTGGTGGCCTGTTGCGGGGCGTTGGTCACTGGAACGAGGGTCGGGGTGCAAACGGTGGGTGATCGCTCAGGTAAGCGATGTCTTCCAGCGGGTGCCGACGCGGGCCGCCACGTCGGGGTGGTGGCGGTAGTAGATGGCGTTTTCGTGCAGGTCGTCCCAGCGTTGGTGGTCGTCCAGCAGGCTGGCCAGGTGCAGGTTGAGGTGGAGGACGCGGTCGCAGGCGTCGGCCGGGGGCGTGCGCATCAGCAGCATGCCGGTGCAGTCCACCAGGCAGCGGATCAGGTCCAGGCAGTCCTGGCTTTTGCGTTGGGCGGCGGTGGCGACGCGCTGCAGCTGGTCGGCGGGCAGCCGGGCGAGTGCGGCGTCGGGGCACTCGTGGTCCTCGCCTTGGAGGAGGTCGAGGATGGTCGTCAGTGGGGTGTCTTCGATGTTGCGTGCAGCGGCCGCATCCTGCGGCGGCGTTTCAGTCGCGGTGAAGTCCGTCATTCCTTTGCTCCTTGCCGCTTTGGGCGTTGGTTTCCTGCCCTCCAGCACAGCGGCTGGAAGGCAGGGCAAAGGTCTTATGGAAACTTTGGTGCGTCTACTACGAAGTTCGTAGCAAGTCCGCAGACTGCGTGAAGCGCGAGAGATCAAGAACGTCTCTCAGAAGGCATGGGATCGAAGTACATCGCGACGAATTCATCGCGAATCGGCCTAGGTGCAAAAAAATTGCAATTAGCCGCGACTGAGCAATCCAGAGGCATGAGCGGCAATGAAAGGAGGCGGGAGTGCGTTACCTATCATCAGCGCTATCGACTCTTTTCCATGACGCACATCAAACAGATAAGAAGCAGGAAAACCTTGCAATAGCGCTGCCTCTCTCAATGTGATGGTTCTATCCTCGGACGGATGGAGGAAACGCCCCTTTGAAGGATTGTGGCAACCACTTGTAATCGTAGGGGCGACCCAGCGGAGGAGGCGATGGCAAGGGAGCCATGTCATCACCGGCAACAATCTTGGTCGGCTCCCAGTAGTCGAGTTTGGTCCCACTCTTCACCCTGGCCTTTCGTGTCTCGACGTAAGCGCCGATGCCAGCGTTCCAATGCGAGTAGATGTAGCGCGAGGGGCCAAGCCCCTTACCCTCTAAGATGGGATCTAGCTCGGTGGAGAACCAGAAGTCCCGAGTTGTTTGATCCTTGGGCGCACCATAGAGCGCATGCAGAATTGAACTTTTGCCACTTCCGTTTGCTCCCACCAGCACTGTTAGTGGGAACGGAAAGTTGATCTCGGTGCCTGGCTCTATGTTCTTGAAATTTGGAAAGCGAATCTTGCCGATGTAAGCCATCAAAGGCTTACCTGGCTCGAACTTACGAATTTTCTCAACCAACTCCTCAATGCTGTGCATCCTGCCCCCTTCCTCGGACTCTCCACGCGCACATCTTGACGTTACACACCCCAAACACCTCACGCAGCAAATTTAATGCCTCGCCGCCACATTCTCCTCGCCGAGTACGCCACGAATCTCTACAGAACAGCGCACCTATAATGGCATCAACGCCTCACATCTTCTCCCCATGAAGCCCCCCACCCCCGCCCTCCCCCAAACGCGAGCGACGCGCCACCCCGCATGCCCGCCGCGTTGAATCGCCCGCTAGACAGGGAAGACGTCTACATCAAACGGAACGAGCGCAGCATCGCCTCCCTGGTGAGCCTGCTGGTGCACCTTCTGTTCCTGGCGGCCCTGCTGTACTCCTCCAAGATGGAACTGTCGCAGCCCGAAAGCGCCAGCGCCGGCGGCGCGCGCGTCAAGGTCGACTTCCTGGGCGACCCCACCGACGCCACCCCCAATCCCCCCGTGCCCCCGACCGGCACCCAGAACCCCAGCGAACGCCCCAAACCCCTCAAACCCCTGGTCACCACCCCCGTCACCTCCCCGGTGGACGCCACCCGCGTGACCGAGGCCGAGAACCCCGTCGCCCCCGACGAAGCCCAACCCCAGCCCCCCGCCAGCCAACAGGCCATCGCCCCGCCCCAAGACCGCGCCCCGTCCAGCCCACCCGCCTGGCGCCGCTCCGCCCGCTGGGGCCAGCCCCCCGGCATGCTCGCCCAGGACACCGCCCCCGAAAACCTCGGCCCCACCGTCGGCGCCGGCCAACGCCAGGGCAACAACCAGGGCAACGCCGCCACCCCCAGCATGGAAGTGGACGGCCACCAGATCTATTACGACCTGCGCAACGAACGGAAGATCGCCGAATGGCAGCTGCAGGGCATGAAGGAGATCTTCTTCCCCCTGCCCGGCCGCGCCGACCTGATGGTCTGCGCCCTGGAGATCGTCGCCACCCGCGGCTCCGGCGGCTGCCGCCTCGTCCAGCCCGGCGACCCGCAACTGGAAACCATCGGCGACGCACGCGACGTGGTGGACGTGATGCGTATCTACCGTCGCGGCGAACTGATCTGGCGCGGACCGGGCGTATACCGATAGATCCGTTAGCCGTCGCTATTCCCTTCTCCCTGCGCAGCGGGGGAGCAACGACGCACCTCGGCCGGCGGACTCACTCGCCGTCGGCGCGCACCGTCACCCGCATCTCGCGCGCGAACACGCGCTCATAGCCGTGGTACGGCAACGGACTGGCCGCCCACACCGCGTCCTCCACCGATCGCCGGCCGGCCTCGTCGAACGCGCAGTCGCGATGCGCTTCCACATGCAGCACGTCCCCACCGGGCAACTGCCGTACCAGCACCGGGCACGTACCGGTGACGCCTGCTGCCGGCGGCATCCAGTGCGCACGGATGGCCTGCCGCACGGCCTGCGAATAGGCGCGATGCAGGTCGGCGTCCTCGGAGACGGGTTGGGCCGTGGCGGCGCTGGCGAACAGCAGCACCAGGGCGGCGGCAAACGTCCGACGGGAGACAGGCGTCATGGCGGGAGGTTCCTTCTTGCGGGGCGCCGCCGGCACGGCGCCCGGCCGATCACATGTTCCGCCGGTACTCGCCACCCACGTCGTACAACGCGTGGCTGATCTGCCCCAGGCTGTGCGTCTTCACCGCCTCGATCAGCGCGGCGAACACGTTGCGGCGCTCACGCGCCGTGCGCTGCAGATAGACCAGGCCGTGGCCGTCATGCACCTCGGGTTCGGCGTGTTCTTCCAGCGCCGAGGCGTGGCTGTGGTCGGTCTCGCCTTCCGGCGCCAGCGCATTGCGCGAGGCCTGCCAAGCACGCACGTTGGCGATCTGCTGGCCCTTCTCGTCCTCGGTCGAACGGATCAGTTCGATCTCGGTGGCGATCTCGCCGCCGTGCTCGCGCGGCAGGAAGGTGTTCACGCCCACCAGCGGCAGGCTGCCGTCGTGCTTCTTGTGCTCGTAGTACAGCGACTCTTCCTGGATCTTGCCGCGCTGGTACATGGTGTCCATCGCGCCGAGCACGCCACCGCGCTCGCTGATCGCCTCGAACTCCTTGTAGACCGCCTCTTCCACGATGTCGGTGAGCTGGTCGACGACGAAGCTGCCCTGCCACGGGTTCTCGTTGAAGTTCAGCCCCAGCTCCTTGTTGATGATCATCTGGATGGCGACCGCACGGCGCACGCTCTCTTCGGTCGGCGTGGTGATCGCCTCGTCGTAGGCATTGGTATGCAGGCTGTTGCAGTTGTCGAACAGCGCGTACAGCGCCTGCAGCGTGGTGCGGATGTCGTTGAACTGGATCTCCTGCGCGTGCAGCGAGCGGCCGGAGGTCTGGATGTGGTACTTCATCATCTGGCTGCGCTCGTTGGCGCCGTAGCGCTCGCGCATCGCGCGCGCCCAGATGCGGCGGGCGACGCGACCGATGACGGTGTACTCCGGGTCCATGCCGTTGCTGAAGAAGAACGACAGGTTGGGCGCGAAGTCGTCGATCTTCATGCCCCGCGCGAGGTAGTACTCCACAATCGTGAAGCCATTGCTCAGCGTGAAAGCCAGCTGGCTGATCGGGTTCGCCCCGGCCTCGGCGATGTGGTAGCCGCTGATCGACACCGAGTAGAAATTGCGTACGCCGTTGTCGACGAAGTACTGCTGGATGTCGCCCATCATGCGCAGGGCGAATTCCGTGCTGAAGATGCAGGTGTTCTGCGCCTGGTCTTCCTTCAGGATGTCGGCCTGCACCGTGCCGCGCACGGTGGCCAGCGTCTCGGCCTTGATGCGCGCGTACGTTTCCTCATCGAGCAACTGGTCGCCGGTGATGCCGAGCAGGCCCAGGCCCAGGCCGTCGTTGGTCGGCGGCAGCTCGCCGTGGTACTGCGGGCGCTCGCGGCCCTGGAAGAACGCGTCGATCTTCTGCTGCGCCTCGGCCCAGCGCGCGTCGTCGGCCTTCAGGTACTTCTCCACCTGCTGGTCGATGGCGGTGTTCATGAACATCGCCAGGATCATCGGCGCCGGGCCGTTGATCGTCATCGACACCGAGGTGGTGGGCGCGCACAGGTCGAAGCCGGAGTACAGCTTCTTCATGTCGTCCAGCGTGGGAATGTTGACGCCGGAGTTGCCGATCTTGCCGTAGATGTCCGGACGCGGCGCGGGGTCTTCTCCGTACAGCGTGACGCTGTCGAAGGCGGTGGACAGGCGCGCGGCCGGCTGGCCGACCGACAGGTAGTGGAAGCGGCGGTTGGTGCGCTCCGGCGTGCCTTCGCCGGCGAACATGCGGATGGGATCCTCGCCGGTGCGGCGGTACGGATACACGCCGCCGGTATACGGATAGCTGCCGGGTAGATTCTCTTTCTGCAGGAACGTCAGCAGTTCGCCCCAGCCCTGGTACGGCGGCGGCGCGATCTTCGGGATCTGCTGGTGGCTGAGCGAGGTGGTGTAGTTGTCGATGCGGATGGTCTTGCCGCGCACCTGGTACTCGTTGACCGGATCGGTCACCGCCTTGTGGCGGGCCGGCCATTCGCGCAGCAGCTTCAAGGCTTCGGACGACAGCGACTGGATCGCGTCGTTGTAGCGCTGGCGGAGGGTGAGCAGCGAGCGGTCGACGTGCCCTGCCCCTTCCCCCGCCTGCGGGGGAAGGCTGGGATGGGGGCCTGCGTCATCGCGATTGCCCCCATCCGCCCTCCGGGCACCTTCCCCCGCAGGCGGGGGAAGGAGGCTGTCAGCCGAGTACAGCTCCAACGCCTTCGGCAGCGCCGCATCCTCCAGATCCTTCAGCGCATTCCAGTAATGCTGCGCGCGGCTGGCGGTCTCGGCTTCGGTCTCGATGCGACGGTTGATGCCGCGGCCCTGCTCGGCGATCTCGGCCAGGTAGCGCACGCGGCTGCCGGGAATCAGCACGGTGGCGCGCGGCTCCTTCAGCTCGGTGTCGAGCGCGGGCGTCCACTTATCCGCGGGGAGCTGCAGCTTCTCGCGCAGCAGGCGGCACAGGTTGGCGAACATCCAGCTGACGCCGGGGTCGTTGAACTGGCTGGCGATGGTGGGATAGACCGGCACGTCGGCGTCCGGCGTCTGGAACGCCACGCGGTTGCGCTTCCACTGCTTGCGCACGTCGCGCAGGGCGTCCTCGGCGCCGCGCTTGTCGTACTTGTTCAGCACGATCAGCTCGGCGAAGTCGATCATGTCGATCTTCTCCAGCTGGCTGGCCGCGCCGTAGTCGCTGGTCATGACGTACATCGGGAAGTCGACCAGGTCGACGATCTCCGAATCGCTCTGGCCGATGCCGGCGGTCTCGACGATCACCAAGTCGAAGCCGAGCGACTTGAGGAACGCGATGCAGTCCTTCAACACCGCGTTGGTCGCCACGTGCTGGCGGCGCGTGGCCATCGAGCGCATGTAGATGCGCTCGCTGCGCAGCGCGTTCATGCGGATGCGGTCGCCGAGCAGCGCACCACCGGTGCGGCGACGGGTGGGATCGACCGAGATCACCGCGATGTGCATCTGCGGGAAGCAGGACAGGAAGCGGTTCATCAGTTCGTCGGTGACCGACGACTTGCCGGCGCCGCCGGTGCCGGTGATGCCGACCACCGGCGTGGGCCGTGCGGGAAACGGCGCATGCGGGCCCTTGGCCCACTGCGCGCGCAGCTTTTCCAGTTCGGCCTCGGTGTAGCGGCCGTCCTCGATGGCGCTGAGTACGCGGCCGATGCCGGCTTCGTCGGTCAGCTTCGGTGCGGTGGGTGCGGCGTCTCGCTCGGTCGCGGTCTGCACGCGACCTTCCTCGGCGCGCTTCACCACGTCCTGGATCATTTCGACCAGGCCCATCTTCATGCCGTCGTTCGGGTGGTAGATGCGCTCCACGCCGTAGGCCTGCAGTTCGGCGATCTCCTCCGGCGTGATGGTGCCGCCGCCGCCGCCGAACACGCGCACGTGGCCGGCGCCGCGTTCCTTCAGCATGTCGACCATGTACTTGAAGTACTCGACATGCCCGCCCTGGTAGCTGGACAGCGCGATCCCGTCGGCGTCTTCCTGCAGTGCGGCGCGGACGACGTCCTCGACGCTGCGGTTGTGGCCCAGGTGGATGACTTCCGCGCCCTCGCCCTGGATCAGGCGGCGCATGATGTTGATGGCCGCGTCGTGCCCGTCGAACAGGCTGGCGGCGGTGACGAAGCGCAACGGCGTGGCGTCGGCCTGTGCGGCGGGAAACTGGCTGGCGGGTGTGCTCACGCGTGCCCTCACTCACGTGCTGATAGACCCGGGATTGTAGCCGCTCGCGTGTCGGCACCTCACCAAAGGCATACCAGTGGGCACGAACCGCACACCCTACGGGGGCGTGCGGTGGCGCGTATCAGCACAGGCCGAACGGCAACTCGCGCGTGGAGACGACGCGCTGGCCGACCGATTCGCCGCGCAAGAAACGCAGCGACGCGTCCAGCGTTTCCGGCGCGATGGTCACGCGGTGGTGGCCCAGACCGGTGGTGCTGACCAGCCTGGCCTGCGGCCAGTAGCGCGCATAGCGTTCGCCTTCGCACCACGGCACGTCGGTGTCTTCCAGGTCGTGCACGATCAGGCCCGGCCGCGCGATCTGCGGCGCGGTCGCTTGCGCGTGCAGGTCGCGGATGTCGTGGGCGGTCAGTTCCTGGTATTCGTCGAACAGGCGCCGGCTGAGGAACTGCGCCAGTCCGACCATGCCGCCGAAGCGACGCGCGGCATCGAAGGGATCGGCCGCCGGCGCGAGCAGGATCACCCGCTGCGCCTGCAGGCCGCGCGCCATCGCGATCGCCGTCGCGGCACCGCCCAGCGAATGGCCGACGATGGCGGCGAGCGGGCCGACGCTGTCGGCGACGCGTCGTGCGGCCTCCGCGAACATCGGCAGCGTGGCGCGCCGTCCGCTGCTGCGGCCGTGCGCCGGCTGGTCGAAGGTCATCACCGCATAGCCGGCACGGCGCAGCGGCTCCACCCACGGCAGGAAGCGCAGGCCGAAACTGGACCAGCCGTGTACCAGCAGCACCGTCGGCTGGCGCTGCGGATCGCCCCAGGTGTAGGTGGCCAGGCGCTCGCGCCCGAAGGCGAGTTCGCCGAGGCGCGCGCCGCCGGTATCGGCCTGGCGTGCGCGGCTACGGGCGCCGGGCATGGGGGTGCAGAACACCTGGAAGGCGCGCGCCAGTGTGCTGCGCGGCGCGACCCAGCTGCCGACGGTGAAGCGGGCGCTGAGCAGGGACAGCCTCCATGATTTGCGAACGGTCGTGCTATTTCTCGGGGCAGAGACAGCGGCCATGGCGGAGACCTCGGGGGGAATCAGGCGGGGGTGGAAACAGCGGGGGCGCCGTAGGACGCCAGCAGGCGGTCCAGCGAACGGCGGGCGAGCAACGGCGCCTGGGCGGCGTCGTAGAGGCGGGCGTCATGCAGGCCCTGTGCGATGGCGAACAGTTCGAACGCCAGCAGCAGCGGATCGGTGGTCGGCGCGAGTTCGCCGGTATCCACGCACATGCCGATGGCCTTGATCAGCTGCTGGCGCAGCTGCAACAGCCAGTCGACGATGCGGTCGTGCAACAGGCCCGGGCGGGCGTCGTACTCGTGGGCGGCGGCCAGGATCACGCAGCCGTCGGGGTTGTCGCAGACCCAGCGGAACCAGTTCTCCATGATGGCGCGCAGCCGCGGCAGGCCGCGCGGCAGCCCCACGACCGGGACGATGACGGTCCGGGCGTAGCGCTCGGCGGTCCACTCCAGCACGGTCAGCTGCAGGTCCTCGCGCGAGCCGAAATGGGCGAACACACCGCTCTTGGACATGCCGGCCGCCGTGGCCAGCTCCCCGATCGACAGCCCTTCCAGGCCATGCTTGGCGGCGATGTCGTAGGCGCGCGCGACGATCATCTCGCGCGTGGCATTGCCCTTGTGGGTGGCGGCTTGCGGGGTCATGTACATACGAATAGCACGGTCGTTCTATTCCGGCAATAGCTCGGGCGCCTCCCGTGCGGGTGCCCCTGTGTCATCTCGGCGCTCGGCGACTTGGATTAGACTGGCGCCCTGCGACGACCACGGTGTGATCCGGAAACGTCGCTTTTTTCTTTTCTGACCACCCGTTAGCCGCCCAGCAGGCAAGCCCGCGCCGGTCCCCACCCGCGCACCGGAGCCCACCCATGATCTTCGAAACCCTCGACACCTCCGGCCACGAACAGGTCGTCTTCTGCCACAACCCCGATGCCGGGCTGAAGGCCATCATCGCCATCCACAGCACCGTGCTGGGCCCTGCGCTGGGCGGCGTGCGCATGCGCCCCTACGCCGACAGTGCGCTGGCGCTGACCGACGCGCTGCGCCTGAGCCGCACGATGACCTACAAGAACGCACTGGCCGGCCTGAACGTCGGCGGCGGCAAGGCGGTGATCATCGGCGACAGCAGCGCGGACAAGACCGAGGTGCTGTTCCGCAGCTTCGGCCGGTACGTCGACTCGCTGGGCGGACGCTACATCACCGCCGAAGACGTGGGCACCGACGTCAACGACATGGAGAACGTCTACCGCGAGACCGAGTACGTGGTCGGCGTGCACCAGGTGCACGGCGGTTCCGGCGACCCGGCCCCGTTCACCGCCTACGGTGCGCTGCAGGGCCTGATGGCCACGTTGAACCGCAAGTTCGGCAACGAGGAGATCGGCAAGTACAGCTTCGCCGTGCAGGGCCTGGGCCACATCGGCATGGAGTACGTGAAGCTGCTGAAGGAACGCGGCGCCAAGCTGTTCGTCACCGACCTCAATCCGGCACTGGTCGAGCACGCGGTAGAGGAGTACGGCGCCGAGGCGGTCAAGCCGGACGAGATCTACGACCTGCCGGTGGATGTCTTCAGTCCGTGCGCGCTGGAGTACGCCGTCAACGAGCAGACCCTGCCCCGCCTGAAGGCCAAGGTGATCTGCGGCACGGCCAACAACCAGATGTCGCATGTCACCGGCGTGGAAGCGGCCAAGCGCGGCATCCTGTATGCGCCGGACTACGCGGTGAACGCGGGCGGCGTGATGAACGTGTCGCTGGAGATCGACGGTTACAACCGCGAGCGCGCGATGCGCATGATGCGGACGATCTACCACACGGTCGGCAAGATCTTCGACCTGGCGGAGAAGGAAAACATCGCGCCGCAGTACGCCGCCGACCGCATCGCGGAAGCGCGCATGACCGCAATCGGCAAGCTCAAGCTGCCGCTGGGCCGCACCGCGCCGCGCTTCATGGGACACCTGCGCGGCGAGCACTGAGGCGCGTCAGGCCATACCTTCGACGCTGCACGCTCGCCCTCCCGTCGCAAACCGCCCTTCCCCCCTTACGTGGGGCAAGGAGCGCATCACGCCTTTGCGGCCTCCATGTCCGTCGAGGCGATCACCTGCATGCTGCGGTGCAGGCCGGCATTTGCCGCGCCGCCCGCTACACTTCGCGCAGGGCCGCACGCAGCGGCCGTACTTTTGGGCATGAGGACGGGGAAGCCATGCAGGCATTCGCACTGGGGGAAGACATCGATGCGCTGCGCGAAGCCGTGCAGCGGTTCGCGCAGACCGAGATCGCGCCGCGGGCCGCGCAGATCGACCATGACAACGCGTTCCCGCAGGAGCTGTGGCCCAAGCTGGGCGAACTGGGCCTGCTGGGCATCACCGTCGACCCCGAGTTCGGCGGCAGCGGCATGGGCTACCTGGCCCACCTGGTCGCGATGGAAGAGATTTCGCGCGCTTCGGGTTCGGTCGGCCTGAGCTACGGCGCGCACTCCAACCTGTGCGTGTCCAACCTCTACCTCAACGGCAATGCCGCGCAGCGCGCGAAGTACCTGCCGAAGCTGTGCAGCGGCGAATGGAAGGGCGCGCTGGCGATGAGCGAGCCGGGCGCCGGTTCGGACGTGGTCGGTTCGATGAGCTGCCGCGCCGAATTGCGCGATGGCGTGTGGGTCGCCAACGGCAACAAGATGTGGATCACCAACGGGCCGGAAGCGGACGTGCTGCTGGTCTACATGCGTACCGCTGGCAAGGACGCGGGCAGCAAGTGCATGACCGCCTTCATCGTCGAGCGCGGCATGAAGGGATTCTCCACGGCGCAGAAGCTGGACAAGCTGGGCATGCGCGGCAGCAACACCTGCGAACTGGTGTTCGAGAACTGCGAGATCCCTGCCGAGAACGTGCTGGGCGAGGTCAACCAGGGCGTGCGCGTGCTGATGAGCGGCCTGAATACCGAGCGGCTGGTGCTGAGCGGTGGTCCGATCGGCCTGATGCAGGCCGCGCTCGACATCACCCTGCCCTATGTGCGCGAGCGCAAGCAGTTCGACGCCGCCATCGGCACGTTCGGCCTGATGCAGGGCAAGCTGGCCGACATGTACACCGCGCTGCAGTCCAGCCGTGCGTTCGCCTACCAGGTGGCGCGCGGCTTCGACGAAGGCCACGGCTCGCGTGCCGCGGCGGCGGGCTGCCTGCTGCACGCGTCGGAAGCGGCCGTGCAGGTGACGCTGGAAGCGATCCAGTCGCTGGGCGGCAATGGCTACATCAACGAGTACCCGGCCGGTCGCCTGCTGCGCGACGCCAAGCTGTACGCCATCGGCGCCGGCACCAACGAGATCCGCCGCATGCTGATCGGGCGGGAACTGTTCGACGGCCGAGGCTGATCGACCCGGCGATACCGTAGGGCGGGCTCGGCCCGCCCTCCCGTACGTCCATCCACCGCAGGGCGGCTCGAGCCCGCCCTGCGCAATCCGTCGCGAAGCCGTCAGAACCCTACGCGCAGCCGCGACGACCATTGCCGGTCGCTGCGCTCGTCGCTGCCATTGCGCAGGTCGTAACCGAACGACAGCATCGCTTTCTGCCAGGGCGACAATTCCACCGCCACGCCCATGTGCGTGCTGGTGCGCTCCTGCAGGGCCAGCGGCGCCCAGCTGTCGACGCCGACGAAGGTGGCGTCGACGTCCAGGCCGCGCCCGTCGAGCGTACGCTGCCACTCGGCATACGCCTGCAGCGAAACGCTACCCCACCGCGATGTTTCCCAGCCGTGGTGCGCACGCGCGCCCGCCAGCGCCTGCCACCGGTCCGTGCGGCTGTCGCGCGTGGTCAGGCCGAAACCTTCCGCGCCCCGCTCCATGAAACCGTCGCGCTGCAGTCGGGTGAACTCGAGCCCTGCATACGGTGTGACCCACGCGCGCTGGCCGCCCATGCGATGGCCCGCTTCCACGCTCGCACTGACATAGCGTCCCGCGTAACCGGTAGCGACACCCTGCATCCTGTCGCCGAGCAACAGGCCGCGATCGACCTGCCGATCGAATCGCCCTGCCCCGAACAGGCCCAGCACATGCGTGCCGTTCCAGTCGGCGCCCGCATACGCCATCGCCTGGGTCTGGCGATCGCGCCCGCGATCGCGGCCCGCTTGCGCACCGCCGCTGGCCCGGGCCTCCCCGAACGCCATGCCGGCAAAACCATGGCCCCCCAGTTGCCCTCGCTGCCCAGCAACCAGCCGTCGGCCTGGTAGCGGGCAACACCGAGTGCCCCCTGGCCGGGCGCGCCCAGGACCTGGTACCAGTCGTGACCGAGGGCATCCCCCGAGGCATGGCGTTCGGCGCGCGCACCCACCGCCCGGCGGCCGGCCCCGATCACGTCGTAGGTCATCGCGTCGGCGACGGCATGCAGGTCGCCGGACAGGCTCCGCAGCGAAGCATCGGCCGAGGCCACGGTGTCCGCGCGCTGGATCGCGCCGGCCGCATCGATGAAGCCCTGTCCGATCCCGTCGTGCTGGCTGGCCAGTTGCCGGTCGATGGCCGACATGGCCGCTTCGACACGGACTGCGGATGCCTGGCTGGGCCGGGGCAATGCCAGCGCCGCGACCGCGCGCGAGACATCGATGCGATTGATGTTGAGGAAGACGTTGTTCGGATCGTAGGACAGCGACGCATCGAGGAACACGTTCGGCGCCCCGCGCAGACTGCTGAACGTCCCGCTCACGCCACCGAACGCGGTCAGCAGGGTTTCCCTGGCCTGCGTGACGTAACCGCTTCTGACGCCTAGCACCGAGAGCTGCCCGTTGAGGCTGGCGGCGCCCCCGACCCTCAGCGGGCTGCCCAGCCAGATGCCCAGGTTGCCCGTGGCCGACTGGGTGAAGCCGTGCCCGTTGTCGATGGAGGCGACGTTTTCCGCGCCGTTGAGGAACAGGCCGCTGTTCTGCACGTTGCCGTTGATGCCACCACGTGCCCACACCGTGGCGCCGCTGGCGATGCTGAGGTTGGAAGACAGTCCGTAGCGGATGTCCAGCCCGCCCTGCCGCACCTGCGTGTCGCCGGTGTAGGACTGGTAGTTGAGCAGCGTCAGCACGCCACTGCCCGACTTGATGAGGCCACCGGCACCCACGATCTCGTTGCGCCACACCGAATGGCCGGAGAACGACACGCTGACGTCGCCCCAGGCGAAATTGCCCGGGCCGTTCGCCGCGCGGCTCACGTCCAGCAAGCCCCAACCGAACTCGGGATCGACGCCGGCGGCTCCCATGTCGCGCGCGGTGCCGAGCAGCGTCTGCCGCACCAGGTCGTTGGTGAAGTACGGAAACGCCGACCAGACCACGGCCGCGGCCCCGGACACCTGCGGTGCCGCGTAGGAGGTGCCGCCGCCCCGGTATAGGTCGTAGCTGGCATCGCCCGTGCGCGCATCCGGATCGACGAACACCACGTTGCCCGGCGCCGCCAGGCAGTAGTTCATGGCGATGCCGCAGGCCTGCGAGTAGTCGGTCAGGCGAAGGGGGTTGTCCGGATCCAGGGCCGCGACGGTCAGCCATCCGCGCTCCAGGTCCGCCGCCGCGGCGGACAGGCTGGGCAAGGCGGCGTTGTCGGACGGATTGGCGCGCAGTGCGGGGATATCGCCGGCGTTGCCGTTGGCGAACACGATCAGGCCACCGCGGCCGATGACGAAATCGCGATAGGCGGACGCCAGTTCGGTCGTCAACGCCGCGTCGTTCCAGTACAGCCCGCCCCACGAGTTGTTGATGATCCGTGCGCCCGCGCCGGCCAACTGGCTGTTGATGCTGCGGAAGAAATCGCCGTAGCCCTGGCCGGCACGGATCTCGTTGCCCTCGCCCGTGCCATCGTCGTCCGGGCGCGTGTCGTTGATGATGCGCGAGGACACAATGGTCGCGCCCGGCGCCACGCCGCCGCCCCAGCTGCCGATGCCGCGTCCGGCGGCGATCTGCGCCACGACGGTGCCGTGCCCCACCACGTCGTCGACGCTGGTGTTGTTGGTCGCGGGATTGACGTTGACGAAGTTGGCGTTGACCCGTCCACTGAGCGCAGGATGGTTGCGGTTGACGCCGGTGTCGACGAAACCGATGGTCACGCCCTGCCCGGTCAGGTTGTTGCCCAAGGCACCGGCAGCGCGGATCAGCTGCAGGTGCTGGCTGTACTGCGGCAGGCTGGCCGGGGGATTCTGGTTCGCCACCGCCGGGGCATTCACCTGGGTCAGCGAACTGTCGATGACCACGTTGGGCGTGAATCCCACGCCCGTCGGCGGTGGCGGATCCGGCCGCACGGTCGAACCTCCGCCGCCGCCCCCACACGCGGCCAGCGACCATGCCAGCATCCCCGCGGCTGCCGCGCACACACGGCCGTGCATTCCGCCCTGCGTTCCCTTCATCCCCGTTCTCCCTGCCGGTGGCGACGCACCCCTGCCTCGCCCGGACCGACTTTACCGCGCGGCCTACTCCAGTGCAGCCCAGGCGGACGCATCGAGCGTTTCCCGGTAGCCGTGCCAACTGGCGTACGCCAGCCAGGGCATGAGGATGCCCAGGCCCAGCAGTGCGGTGGCGAATCCGATCGCCGTCAGCGCCACCAGCAGCAGGCCCCAGACGACCATCACCCGCCTGTTGCGCATCACCGCGTGCACGCTGGAGACGGCGGCCGTGACCATGTCCACGTCGCGGTCGGCGATCATCGGCAGCGAGAACGCGGTGACGGCGAAGGTGAGCGCGGCGAACACCGCACCGACCGCCGAGCCCAATGCCAGGAACTCCCGGAACGCCGTCGGATCACCGTCGTCGAACGGGAAGAACGCACTGACCATCATGCCCGCGCGCGACCACAGCAGGATGATCACGCCCTGCCCCAGCGCGTACACGCCGGCTTGGCCTAGCACGCGCTTGGCCAGCACGAACGAGTCGCGCAGGCGTGGCGTGCGTCCCTGTTCCAGACCGCGGCTGACGCAGTACAGGCCCACGCAGATCAGGGGCGCCACGAACACGAACCCCGACAGCAGCGTCGCCAGCAGGGCGAACCGCCCAAGCAGGTAAGCCAGCCAGGAGATGCCCAGGCTGAGCAGGACGATCGCCGTCCCGAACAGCAGGGTGAGTCCGGGCGCGCGGCGCACGTCCCGCCACCCCGCGCGCAGCCATCGCCAAGGCGCAGCCGCATCCAGATGCGCGCACGGCACGACGAAGGGCCGTGCGCCCGGTTCCGTCGATGATCGTTCCGTCATGCTCCCTCCCCTGCCGGCAGCATACGCCCGGGGTCATCGCGGAGCGCCCCTGTACCAACGGCCGATTTGCCGCGCGTCATCCCGGGGCGGGATAATCGGGATCTCACTCCACGCGGGAAGCCTCCATGTCCGACATCGTCATCGCCGCCGCCAAGCGCACCGCCATCGGTTCGTTCCTTGGCCAGTTCAACGGCGTCCCCACCCCGACGCTGGGCGCCACCGCCATCGCCGCCGCGCTGGCGCAGTCCGGCATCCCCGCAGACGATGTGTCCGAAGTCATCATGGGTTGCGTGCTGCCCGCCAACCTGGGCCAGGCACCCGCCCGCCAGGCCTCTCGCGCCGCCGGCATCCCGGACGTGGCGGGTGCCACCACCATCAACAAGGTGTGCGGCTCGGGCATGAAGGCCATCATGCTGGGCCATGATCTGATCAAGGCCGGTTCGGCCAGCATCGTCGTCGCCGGCGGCATGGAATCGATGAGCAATGCCCCGCACCTGATTCCCAACTCGCGCACCGGCAACCGCTACGGCAACTTCCAGGCGGTCGACCACATGGCGTGGGACGGCCTGACCAGCCCCTACGATGGCCAGCCGATGGGCGTATTCGCCGAAGCCACCGTCGCCAAGTTCGGTTTCACCCGCGAGGAGCAGGACGCCTATTCGATCGAATCGGTCACGCGTGCGCAGGCCGCGCAGGCGTCCGGCGCCTTCAACGACGAAATCGTCCCGGTCAAGGTCGCCACCCGCAAGGGCGACATCGAGGTCGCCACCGACGAACAGCCCGGCAAATCCGACATCGCCAAGATCCCCACGCTGAAGCCCGCCTTCAAGAAGGACGGCAGCGTGACCGCCGCCAGTTCGTCCAGCATCTCCGACGGCGCCGCCGCCACCGTGCTGCTCAGCGCGGACGAGGCCGCCAGGCGCGGCCTGCAGCCGCTGGCCAGGATCGTCGGCCACGCCACGTACTCGCAGGCGCCGGAATGGTTCACCACCGCGCCGGTCGCCGCCATCGACAAGCTGCTCAAGCAGGTCGGCTGGACCGTGGACCAGGTGGACCTGTTCGAAGTCAACGAGGCGTTCGCCGTGGTCGCCATGGCGCCGATCAAGGAACTGGGCATCCCGCATGCCAAGGTCAACGTCAACGGCGGCGCCTGCGCACTGGGCCATCCGATCGGTGCCTCCGGCGCGCGTCTGGTGGTGACCCTGATCAATGCACTGCGCGTGCGCGGTCTCAAGCGCGGTGTCGCCACGCTGTGCATCGGCGGTGGCGAAGCGACCGCGATCGCGGTCGAAATCGTCTGACCGGTTTGCGCACTTTCCGTGGGCGGCGCGCGCCGTTTTCGTTCCGCCCATAGGGTTTAACAACGGATTGACAAAGATAACCGGCCAACCGCTTGACACGGGTAACGGGCTTGTCATCATGTTGCAGGCGCGCAATTGCGCGTTGCCTAACTAACGACGAGGAAATGCAACGATGACCATGAACAAGGCTCTGATCGCGCTGGCTCTGGGTTTCGCCCTGGCTGCGTGCTCGAACCAGGAACAGGCCGCCGACGCCGCTGCTGACGCCGCTGCGACCGCGACCGAAGCCCAGGCTGCCGCTGACGCCGCCGCTGCCGCTGGCGAAGTGACCGCCGACGCCGCCCAGCAGTCGGCCGACGCCGCTGCCACCGCCGCCGACGCTGCCGCCACCGCCGCGACCGACGCTGCCGCCGCCACCACGACGGAAGCCGCCGACGCTGCTGCCGACGCCGCTGCTCAGGCTGCCGACACCGCCGAAGCCGCGACCGACGCTGCCAAGGAAGCCACCAAGCAGTAATCTGCTGGTAGCCGCCTTGTTTGGCGTTACACTGAAGAAGCCGCCAGTTCGCTGGCGGCTTTTTCTGTATCCGGGCCTGGCTCCCCGGTTCGCCACTCTTCCGAGAACGAACGGACGTCGCCGTCCCGGCGCCACCTTTCTTCCACACCTATCGATTTGGGGATCCACATGAAGATCAAGACCACCGTCCTGCTGGCTGCCGCCGTCCTGGCCCTGAGCGCCTGCACCAAGAGCGAGAACACCGACGCCGCCGCTGCGGACGCCGCCGCTGCCGCCGACCAGGCCGCCGCCGCTGCGGGTGATGCCGCCTCGGCCGCCGGCGACGCCGCTTCCGCTGCGGGCGATGCCGCCGCTGCCGCGACCGCCGACGCCGCTGCTGCCGCGACCGCCGCCGCTTCCGACGCCGCTGCCGCCACCCAGGCCGCTGCCAACGACGCCACCGCCGCTGCCGCTTCGGCCACCGCCGACGCTGCCCAGGCGACCGCCGACAAGGCCGCCGAAGTCGCCGACAAGGCGGAAGCCAAGGCTGAAGAAGCCAAGAAGTAATCGACTCGCGTCATCGCGAATCGGACAGGGCCCGCGCAAGCGGGCCTTGTCGTTTGCGGGCGTGCGCGTCATGGATGCCACGCTCCGGTCCGTCGACATGCAACGGTGGCGGGTACCGCCTGCTTTTTTGCACTGCGGTTTGGCGCATGCGGGGCTTTGTGGTCTGATGCCGCCTTCCCCGCATCGTCCTGCCGCATGCCTGCCATCGCCTCGCAACTCGATCCTCGCTCGCCGGATTTCACTGCCAACGCGGCCTACCATCGCGTACTCGTACAGGAGCTGGATCGCCGGCTGGCGCGTGCCGCCGACGGCGGCGGCGAGAAGGCCCGCCACAAGCACACCGAACGCGGCAAGCTGCTGGCACGCGACCGTATCACCGCACTGCTCGATCCCGGTTCGCCGTTCCTCGAGATAGCACCGCTCGCCGCCGAAGACATGTACGACGGCGCCGCGCCCGCGGCCGGCATGGTCTGCGGCATCGGCCGCGTGATGGGGAACGACGTCGTCGTCGTGGCCAACGATGCGACCGTCAAGGGCGGCACCTATTTCCCGATGACGGTGAAGAAGCACCTGCGCGCACAGGAGATCGCACGCGAGAACCGCCTGCCATGCGTCTACCTGGTCGACTCCGGCGGCGCCTTCCTGCCCCTGCAGGATGAAGTCTTCCCCGACAAGGAACACTTCGGCCGCATCTTCTACAACCAGGCGCGCCTTTCCGCCGAGAACATCCCACAGATCGCCGTCGTGATGGGCAGCTGCACCGCGGGCGGCGCCTACGTGCCGGCGATGTGCGACGAAAGCGTCATCGTCAAGGAACAGGGCACGATCTTCCTCGGCGGTCCGCCGCTGGTGAAGGCGGCCACCGGGGAAGTGGTCGATGCCGAAGCGCTGGGTGGCGCCGACGTGCACACGAGCGTTTCCGGCGTGGCCGATCATTTCGCCGAAGACGACCGCCACGCGCTAGAGATCGCGCGCGGCATCGTCGGCCATCTCAACCGCAGGAAGACGGTGCCAGTCGCCGTGCGCGAAACGCGCGAGCCGCTCTACGCGGCCGATGAACTCTACGGCATCGTGCCGAAGGACACGCGCCGTCCGTTCGACATCCGGGAGGTGATCGCGCGTATCACCGACGGCAGCGAACTGGACGAGTTCAAGGCCCGCTACGGCAGGACGCTGGTGACCGGCTTCGCCCACCTGCACGGCTACCCGGTCGGCATCGTCGCCAACAACGGCATCCTGTTCGGCGAAAGCGCACTGAAGGGCGCGCACTTCATCGAGCTGTGCAACCAGCGCGGCATCCCGCTGGTGTTCCTGCAGAACATCACCGGCTTCATGGTCGGCCGCAAGTACGAGAACGCGGGCATCGCGAAGGACGGCGCGAAGATGGTGACGGCGGTGGCGTGTTCCAGCGTGCCGAAGTTCACCGTGGTGATCGGTGGCAGCTTCGGCGCGGGCAACTACGCGATGTGCGGCCGTGCGTACGGCGCGCGCTTCCTGTGGATGTGGCCGAACGCACGCATCAGCGTGATGGGCGGCGAACAGGCGGCCAGCGTGCTGGCGACCGTGAAGCGCGATGGCATCGAGGCCGCAGGCAGGACGTGGGCCCCTGAGGAAGAGGATGCCTTCAAGGCCCCCATCCGCGACCAGTACGAATCGCAGGGCAGTCCGTGGTACGCCACCGCACGCCTGTGGGACGACGGCATCATCGATCCCGCCGATACCCGGCGCGTGCTCGGCCTCGGCATTTCCGCCTCGCTCAACGCGCCGATCGAACCGGCGAAGTTCGGCGTGTTCCGGATGTAACCGTGGCGCGGCAGATCGTGCTGGTCACCGGAGGAAGCCGTGGCATCGGCGCGGCGACGGCGCTGCTCGCGGCCGGACGCGGTTACGCAGTAGGGGTGAACTACCGCCGCGATGCGGAGGCGGCGGCCTCCGTCGTGCAGCGGATCACCGCCGTCGGCGGGCACGCCGTTGCCGTGCAGGCCGATGTCGCGGACGAAACGGACGTGCTGGCGATGTTCGAGCGGCTCGACGACGCACTCGGGCCGGTGACGGCGCTGGTCAACAACGCCGGCATCCTCGAAACGCAGATGCGCGTGGATGCCATGGACGCCGCGCGCATCGGCCGCATCCTCGCCACCAACGTCACCGGTACCCTGCTCTGCTGCCGCGAAGCCGTGCGGCGCATGTCGACGCGCCATGGCGGCGGCGGGGGCGCGATCGTCAACGTGTCGTCGGTTGCGGCGAAGACGGGTTCTCCGGGCGAGTACGTCGACTACGCGGCGTCCAAGGGCGCGATGGATACCCTGACCGTCGGGTTGGCGCAGGAAGTCGCGCAGGAAGGCATCCGTGTCAATGCGGTCCGGCCGGGCTTCATCTACACCGGCATGCACGCCGATGGCGGCGAGCCAGGACGGGTCGACAGGGTGAAGGCCTTCGTGCCGATGCGACGCGGCGGGCAACCGGAAGAGGTGGCGGAAGCCATTCTGTGGCTGCTGTCGCCACAGGCGACCTATACGACGGGGACGTTCATCGATGTCGCGGGCGGACGCTGATATCCACGCAACTTCAGGCATGTGAGCGGATATAGACAATCCCGGCTGGGACATGAACCAGCATGTCGCTTGCGGCATCGCGTCGCCATTTGGCAGGCGTGATCACAGCGTGAGGTCCGCAGGATTGGCCATAGTCCAAGGCCCTGCCACGCCGGAGCATCCCCTGCATGTCCATCTGGAAAGACCAAGGCGCCGTCAAGAAAGACGGTGTTCCGCCGCCGCCCGAGCCGGTGGCGACCCCGCCGCGCGATGCGCCGGCCGCCGACTTCTCGCCCGCCGTGACCGCGCCTCCGGGGACGCGTCCGGTCGAGCGTGCCGCGCCGCAGGAGGCGCTCAAGGAATCGCTGATCGCCGCGGACCTGACCATCGAGGGCAAGATCGAGGGCACGGGCCACATCCGGATCGCCGGCAAGTTCAAGGGCGACGTCAACGTGCAGGGCGATCTGACCATCGAGACCGGCGCCAAGCTCAACGGGGGCGTCCGCGCGAAGAAGGTCACCATCGCGGGCGAACTGGAAGGCAACATCGAATCCGCATCGCGGGTCGAACTGCTGTCGTCCGGCGTGCTGGTCGGCGATGTGAAGGCCGGAGCGCTCACGGTCGCGGCCGGTTCGCGCATGCGCGGCAACGCCGAGTTCGGCTGGGATGACGTCCCGGCCAAGAGCGGCAAGGCCAACGGCACGGAGCCCGGCGCCGCCGCATGAGCCAACCGCGCCCCGGCAGCGCCGGCGCCACCCGCACCTGCCCGCACTGCAAGGCGACCATTCTGGAAAGTGCGGCGGTCTGTCCGGGCTGCCGCCATCACCTGCGCTTCGAACCCGGCGCGGGTGCCCAGGCGGCGCCCGCGCTTACGCCGTTGCGTATCGAGGGCACGCTGCAGCCACCGGCCGAGGGAGCTGCCTGGGAATACAGCGTGGTGCTGTCGATCCGCAACGATCGTGGCGAAGAAGTGACGCGCCAGGTGGTGGGTGTAGGCGCCATGCAGCCCCACGAACAGCGCAGCTTCGTGCTGTCGGTGGAGCTCAATCCCGCCACGGGCAAGGCGGCCAGACGTACGCGACACTGACGCGGTGGCGGGCGCCTAACGCTTCCTGTTGCCAGTATCGCAGCTGTCGCATCCGCCACAGGCCGCACCGGTACCCGAGGCGGGCGGCGCGACCCACCTCCCGAGACGGCGCCGCCATCCCGCATTGCCCTCCCGCAACAGCGGCAACGCCAGCGCCATGCGCAGCTTCCGCAGCGGACCCGGGAACTGCTTCTTCAGCACCACCCACGCACTGACCACCACCGCGATCGCGATGACGGCGTACTGCAGAGTGAGCGAAGCGTCCATCGATCAGCCCGCACCGAGTGCCCTGGCGACCTGGTAGGTCACCAGCGAAGCGAGATACGCCAGCGCGAACAGGTAGAACGCCGCGAAGCCCATCTGCTTCCACGAGCCGGTTTCGCGCTTGATCGTGGCCAGCGTCGAGATGCACATCGGCGCGTAGATGAACCACACGAGCAGCGACAGCGCGGTGGCCAGCGACCAGCCGTCGCTGATGACCGGCGTCAGCGCCTGGATGGCCGCATCGTCGTCCGCCGCCGACAGGGCGTAGATCGTCGCCAGCGAGGCGACCGCCACTTCGCGCGCCGCAAGTCCGGGGATCAGCGCGATGCAGATCTGCCAGTTGAAACCGAGCGGCGCGAAGAACACCGCCATCGCATGGCCGATGCGGCCGGCAAAGCTGTAGTCGATCGCCGGACCGACCGCGTCCGCCGGCGCCGCCGGGAAGTTCAGCAGGAACCACAGCAGGATGGTCAACGCCAGGATGATGCCGCCGACGCGCTTGAGGAAGATCATCGCGCGCTCGTACAGACCGATCAGCAGGTCGCGCGGATGCGGGATGCGGTAGGACGGCAGTTCCAGCAGCAGCGCATGCTCGCTCTTGTCGCGACGCCACTTCTTCATCACCCACGATACGAGCAGTGCGCTGGCGATGCCGGCGGCATACAGGCCGAACAGCACCAGGCCCTGCTGGTTGAAGATGCCGACCTTCTCGTTCGGCACGAATGCGCCGATCAGCAGCGCGTACACCGGCAGCCGCGCCGAACACGTCATCAGCGGCGCCACCAGGATCGTCGCCAGGCGGTCGCGAGGATCCTGGATGCTGCGCGTGGCCATGATGCCGGGGATGGCGCAGGCGAAACTCGACAGCAGCGGAATGAAGGAGCGACCCGAAAGGCCGGCCGAAGCCATCATGCGGTCGAGCAGGAACGCCGCGCGCGGCAGGTAGCCGCTTTCCTCGAGCGCGAGGATGAAGGCGAACAGGATCAGGATCTGCGGCAGGAATACGATCACGCCACCGAGACCGGCGATGATGCCGTCGACGAGCAGGCTGGAAAGCGGACCTTCCGGCAATACCCCGCCCGCCCATGCGCCCAGTGCGCCGGTGCCGGCCTCGATCAGGTCCATCAGCGGTGTGGCCCAGGCGTACACCGCCTGGAAGATCAGGAACATCACCACCGCCAGTGCCAGCAGACCGAAGACGGGATGCAGCAGCCAGCGGTCCAGCGCATCGTCGATCTTCGCCGTGCGCGTCGGCATGGTGACCGCCATCGACAGCAGGCGGCGGGTTTCCGCATGCAGGTCGGCGCCCTCCGCCAGGCGCGTGCGGGGCTCGTGCGGCTGCGCGGCGACGGCGTCGATGCGCTCGACCAGCGCGCGCGCGCCGCCGTGCTTCACCGCGATCGTCTCCACCACCGGCACGCCCAACTCGCGCTCCAGCGCGGCCAGATCGATGGCGATGCCGCGGCGCTGCGCGGCGTCCATCATGTTGACCGCCAGGATCATCGGCCTGCCGAGCTCGCGCACTTCCAGTGCGAAGCGCAGGTGCAGGCGCAGGTTGGTGGCATCCACCACGCAGACCAGCACGTCCGGCGCCGGCTCGCCCGGATAGAAGCCGCGGCAGACATCACGCGTTACCGCTTCGTCCAGGCTGGCGGCATGCAGGCTGTAGGCGCCGGGCAGGTCGAGCACGGCATAGCTGCGCCCCGACGCCGACGATTGCAGGCGACCTTCCTTGCGCTCGACGGTGACACCGGCGTAATTGGCGACCTTCTGGCGGCTGCCGGTCAGCTGGTTGAACAGCGCGGTCTTGCCGCAGTTCGGATTGCCCACGAGCGCAAGCCGCAGGGTCGATGCCTCGGCGGCGCTCATGCCCCCACTCCCTTGCGCAGTCGCACGCGGGCCGCTTCGGACCTGCGCAGCGCGAAGCGGGTGAACCCCACCTGCACCAGCAGTGGCTCGGCGCCCAGCGGCCCCTTTGCCACGATCTCGACCTCCTCGCCGTTGACGAAGCCCAGTTCGCGCAGGCGACGGGCGATTTTGTCCTGCGGTCCGTGGTCCTCGACGGCGTCGACGATGGCGGGGGTGCGCCAGGGAAGGTCGGTCAGGATCACGAGCAGCCTCAAATGCGAACTGTTCTCATTGTAGCATCGCCGCACTGCACGACGGCCGCAACGGACTGTGCCGCTATCATTCCGGGACTTCGCAGGGAAAACGGCAGGAATGGCGGCATCACCGCAGGAACACCCCCTCGTACTGGATCGCACGGGCGCCGTGGCACGCATCCGGCTGGATCGGCCCGCTCTCCACAATGCCTTCGACGCCGCCCTGATCGCGACACTCACCGAGACGCTGGATCACGTGGCGGCCGACGACGACATCCGGGCGGTCGTGCTGGAAGGCAGCGGCGTCTCGTTCTCCGCCGGCGCGGACCTCAACTGGATGCGCGGCATGGCCGCCGCCAGCGAGGCGGCGAACCGGGACGATGCCCTCGCCCTCGCCCGCCTTATGCGCACGCTGGACGAACTGCCGAAGCCGACCGTGGCACGCGTGCACGGCGCCGCGTTCGGCGGAGGCGTGGGCCTGGTCGCATGCTGCGACATCGCCATCGGCGTACCCGAGGCGAAATTCGGCCTGACCGAAAGCAGGCTCGGTCTGCTCCCGGCGGTGATCTCGCCCTACGTCATCGCCGCCATCGGCCCCCGCGAGGCACGCCGCTGGTTCGCCACCGCGGAGATCTTCGATGCCGCCACCGCACTGCGGATCGGCCTGCTGCACGAGGTGGTCGCCGCCGACGCGCTGGATGTCGCCATCGAACGCCAACTGGCCCTCCTGCTGAAAGCCGGTCCCCGGGCGGCGGCCGGGGCGAAGCAGCTGGTCGCGCGCGTGGCGGGCAGCACGGACCGCGACCGGCTGGATGCCGACAACGCCGGCCTGATCGCCGGACTGCGCGTGTCGCCGGAAGGCCAGGAAGGGCTCGCCGCGTTCCTCGACAAGCGCGCACCGGCGTGGACCACCAAGGAGTGAACCGATGATCGACCACCTGGGCATCGAAGTCGCCGACTACGCGCGCAGCCGCGACTTCTACGACCGCGTACTGGCCACGCTCGGCCATGCTGTCGTCATGGAAGTGACCCTCGAGATGACCGGACATTACGAAGGCTGCGGCTTCGGGCCAGCCGGCCGGCCGCATTTCTGGGTCGGCAAGGGGCGCGGCACGCCCAGCGGGGGCTCCCACATCGCCTTCAGCGCGCAGACCCGCGCGCAGGTGGATGCCTTCCACGCCGCCGCCCTCGCCGCCGGTGCGCGCGACAACGGCGCCCCCGGCCTGCGCCCGCATTACCACCCCCACTATTACGCCGCCTTCGCCATCGACCCGGATGATCACAACATCGAAGCGGTGTGCCACGTCCCGGAATGACAGGCCGCCGCGATCCAGAGTCCTCCCCTTCAAGGGGTCAGGTTTTGGAACAATGACGTTTTCGACAACATCGAAGGGGTGGTTGAAGTGATGCTCGACTCGTTGATCCCGCAAACAGCCGCGCCATCCCCACCCAACCCTCCCCTTGAAAGGGAAGGCTGACCGCATGTTCTCCAAGATCCTGATCGCCAACCGCGGCGAGATCGCCTGCCGCGTCATCCGCACCTGCCGGCGACTCGGCATCCGCACCGTCGCCGTGTATTCCGACGCCGATGCCGATGCGCAGCACGTGCGCCAGGCGGACGAGGCCGTGCGGATCGGCGGCCCGCGTCCGGCCGACAGCTACCTGCGCGGCGACGTCATCATCGAGGCGGCGAAACGGACCGGCGCCCAGGCCATCCATCCCGGCTACGGCTTCCTGTCCGAGAACGCCGACTTCGCCGATGCCGTCACGGCGGCCGGCATGGTGTTCATCGGGCCTTCCGGCGCGTCGATGCGCAAGATGGGCAGCAAGGCCGGCGCCAAGGAACTGATGGCGGCCGCCGGCGTACCGGTGGTGCCCGGCTACACCGGGGAGGACCAGTCCCCGAACACGCTGTCGCGCGAAGCCGCGCGCATCGGCTTCCCGCTGATGATCAAGGCCGCGCATGGAGGCGGCGGCAAGGGCATGCGTGTGGTGCATCGGCTGGAGGACTTCATCGCCCAGCTGGAGAGCTGCCAGCGCGAAGCCGCCAATGCGTTCGGCCGTGACCGCGTGCTGCTGGAACGCTACGTGCAGTCGCCGCGCCACATCGAGATCCAGGTGTTCGCCGACACGCATGGCCACACCCTGCACCTCAACGAGCGCGAGTGCTCGGCGCAGCGCCGCTACCAGAAGGTACTGGAAGAATCGCCCTCGCCGTTCCTGACCCCTGCCCTGCGCATGGCGATGGGCGACGCCGCGGTGCTGGCGGCGCAGGCCATCGATTACGCCAATGCAGGCACGGTGGAATTCATCGTCGATCCCGATGGCCGGTTCTATTTCATGGAGATCAACACCCGCCTGCAGGTGGAGCATCCGGTCACCGAGATGGTGACGGGTCTCGACCTGGTGGAATGGCAGCTGCGCGTGGCCGCGGGCGAACCGTTGCCGCTGGCGCAGGACGCCATCGCGCAGCGCGGCCACGCCATCGAAGTCCGCCTGTATGCGGAAGATCCGGAGGCCGGCTTCCTGCCCGGCTCCGGACGGCTCGAATCGCTGGTGCTGCCGACGCCCTCGGCGCACGTGCGCCTGGACGCCGGCGTGGTGGAAGGCGACCTGGTCACGATCTTCTACGACCCGATGATCGCCAAGCTGATCGTCTGGGGCGAAGACCGCCCCACCGCGCTGGCCCGTTTGCGCGACGCCCTGGCGGACTGCGACATCGTCGGGCCGAAATCGAACATCGGCTTCCTCGAACAACTCGCCCGGCACCCTGCGGTGGTGGAAGGCCGCATCGATACCGGGTATCTCGACCGCCATCTGGACGAGTTCATGCCGGCGCCTACCCTGACGACGGAGCTGCAGGTCGGTGCCGCCGTGGCGGCGCTGCTGGACCAGGAAGCCTCCGCCCGCCGCGCCGCGGCGGCATCGGCAGACCCCGGATCGCCCTGGGCCATCGCCGATGGCTGGCGCCTGGGCCATGCCGGCCGCCGGCCACTGGCCTTCCAGCACCGCGATCGGCGCTGGGAAGCACGGGCTCATGGCCACCACGGACGCTATGCCATCGAAATCGACGGCGCGACGCACCCTGTCGAGGGCGCACGGTTGACCGCCGGGCTGCTCGAATTGCGTATCCATGATCAGGCACGACGCCTGCGCGTCCATCGCCGTGGCCATCGGCTCACCCTGCACGACGGCGACCGGCGCGCGACGCTGGAGACGGTGCCGGCGTATCGGCGGACGGCGGGCGGGGATGGTGGCGGCGACAGCCGCATCATCGCGCCGATGCCGGGCCGCGTGGTCATGGTCAAGGCGCAGGTGGGGGACAGCGTGGAGGCAGGACAGGAGCTGCTGGTGATGGAAGCGATGAAGATGGAACTGGCCGTCAAGGCGCCGCGTGCCGGCGTGGTGGCGGAAGTGCGTGCGGCGGCCGGCGATTTCGTCGAAGCCGACACCGTGCTGGCGGCGCTGGAGTGAGGTCGGCCCTGCATGCGTCATGGCGCGTCGCCGCCGCGCTGCTGGTAGCCGGCGCACTGGGCGGCTGCGTGATGTTCGAACAGCCGCCGGCACCGCTGGCCTGCGATCCCGCGCTGGTCGGGCGCTGGATTCCCCTGCCTGGCAGCCCGCAGGACCGCGTGCCGTTGGGCAAGGACGACTACGCCGAGGTCGATGCTGCCTGCCGCGTACGCCTGCACGATGCCGGACGCGCCGATGCGCCGCAGTTCGACGCGCTCGGCTTCGAACTGGACGGCGACCGCTACCTCGCGCTCGGTTTCAAAGATCTGGAAGGCCTGTTCGGCACCGGCAAGGCCGCCGCACCGCCCATCCCGGACGGCATGCCGGCCGCTGCGGTCACGCTGCTGAAGTACCGCATCAGCGACGATACGCTGCAGATCGCGATGCTCGACACGGTGGACATCATGCAACGCGTGCAGCAGGGTTCGTTGAAGGCGCGCGAGGCCGATGCGAGCAGCTACGTCTTCGAAGGCGCGCCGGCGCAGCTGCGCGCGCTGCTGCAGTCCGAGCCCGACCTCTTCGACGCCTTCGATGGCCGCGACAAGACGTTGCGCATGCGCCGCGCCAAGGAAGGGAAGCGCTCATGAGTTCCCTTCCCTCCTCCAGCATGGATTTCGTCCGCATCGTCGAGGTAGGACCGCGCGACGGCCTGCAGAACGAAAAAAACCTTGTGGCCACCGCCGACAAGGTGGAACTGATCGACCGGCTGTCGCGTACCGGCCTGCTCAGCATCGAGGCGACCAGTTTCGTCAGTCCCAAATGGGTGCCTCAGCTGGCCGATGCCGCCGAGGTCTTCGCCGCCATCCAACGACGGCCGGGGACGGCCTATCCCGTACTGGTGCCGAACGAGACGGGCTACGACCGCGCACGCGGGGTCGGGGTCGAGGAAGTGGCGGTGTTCACCGCCGCGTCCGAAGCCTTCACCCGCAAGAACATCAACGCCTCCATCGACGAATCCATCGAACGTTTCCGCCCGGTGCTGGAACGCGCGGCGGCCGATGGCGTGAAGGTGCGTGGCTACGTCTCCACCGTGCTCGGTTGCCCGTACCAGGGCGAGGTCCCGGTGACGGACGTGGTCCGCGTGGCCCGCCAGCTGCACGCGCTCGGCTGCTACGAGATCTCGCTGGGCGACACCATCGGCGTCGGCACCCCGCGCAAGGCCGCCGAGATGCTGGCGGCCGTCGCCAGCGAGGTGCCGATGCCAGCGCTGGCGGTGCATTTCCACGACACCTACGGGCAGGCGCTGGCGAACATCCTGGCCTGCCTGGACGGGGGCGTGCGGGTGGTGGATTCCGCCGTGTCGGGCGCGGGCGGCTGCCCCTACGCGAAAGGCGCCAGCGGCAACGTCGCCAGCGAGGACGTGGTGTACCTGCTGCACGGCCTGGGCCTGCGCACCGGCGTGGACCTGGATCTGCTGGCGGACACCGGCCGCTGGCTGGCGGCGAAGCTGGGGCGCGAAACCGGCAGCCGCGTCGGCAAGGCCCTGGCGGCCGCATGAGCCACGGCCCGGCCAGCGACGTCGACGTGAGGGCGTTGGCCGCTGCACTCGAACACGCGGCCGGGGCCAACGGCGCCGATCCGGAAACGGCGGACCTGCTGCTGCAGGCACGCGACGCGATCGTCGCCAAGCAGCACGAAGCGGACACGGAACGCTCGCGCTACCGCAACCTGTTCGACGCCGTCCCGGACCCGGTCAGCATCATCGCCGAGGACGGCACCATCCTCGACCTCAACCGCGCCGGGACGACGGCGTACAAGCGGCCACGCGACGAAATCGTCGGCCGCAACATCAACGTGCTCAACCCCGATCTGCCGCGCGACCACCTGGTGCCGGTCTGGGAAACGCTGAACCGTGGCGAGACCTACGTCATCGAGGTCACCAACATGCGCGGCGACGGCACGCGCTTCCCCGTCGAAGTGCATTCGGCCAACATCAACTTCGATGGCCGCAAGAGCATCGTCGCCGTCGCTCGCGACATCAGCAGCCGCCGGCTGGCGGAGATGCGCTACCGCGAGTTGATGGAGACGATCGACAAGGGCATCGTGGTCCAGAACCGCGACCTGGAAGTGCAGTACTGCAATGGCGCCGCCATGCGCATCTTCGGCATCCGCGAGGACCAGCGCGCCGACCAGGAACTGGCGCTGGGCCGCTGGCACATCGTCGACGAGCACGGGCGCGAGATGGCGCGCCACGAACTGCCCGCCCAGCGCGCGCTCGACAGCGGGCAGATGGTCGAAAGCGTGCTGCTCGGGCTTTACCACCGCGAGAAGAAGCAGTTGCTCTGGCTCACCGCCACCTCCGTCCCGCAGTTCGCGCCGGGCGCGAGCGTGCCGGCACAGGTGAGCACGCTGTTCAGCGACGTCACCGAACTCAAGCGCGACAGCGCGCTGTTCGACCGCGCGCAGTCGCTGGCGCACATCGGCGGCTGGGAATGGGACCTCGGCCGCGACCGCATGTACCTGACCGACGAAGCCCAGCGCATCCTCGGCGCGGCACGGCCGCTGGTCACGCTGGCCGACATGCTGTCGTGCCTGCGCGAGACCGACCGGCGGCGCCTGCGCAGCGCGCTGGACCTGATCACCGCCGGTGGACAGGGCTTCGATCTGGAATTGCAGGGCACGCAGGCCGATGGCCATCCGTTCTGGATCCGCGTGATCGGCGATGCCGAGCCGGGCGATCCGGGTGCGTCGCGCATCACCGGCACCATGCAGGACATCTCGCAGGACAAGCAGGCCGAGGAAATGCTGCGCATCCAGGCGCGCACCGACCCGCTGACCGGGCTGATGAACCGCGACGCCGTGCTGACCGAACTCGGCGCGCGGCTGTCCGATCCCGAACGCTCACGCGTCGCCGTGCTCTACATCGACCTCGACCGCTTCAAGATGGTCAACGATGTGCTGGGCCACAACGCCGGCGACGAACTGCTGGTGCAGGCCTCCGACCGCATCCGCGGCGCGGTCGGCACCGACGGCATGATCGCGCGCTTCGGCGGCGACGAATTCCTGGTGATCTGCGACGCCGGCGACGACCCGCACCTGCCCGAGGCCATGGCGCATGCGGTGCTCGGCGCGTTCGCCGACGCCTTCCGCTTCGGCAAGGACGAATTCGCCATCACCGCCAGCATCGGCCTGGCGGTGGCGCCGGGCGACGGCCTGCGGCCGCAACAGCTGATCCAGAACGCCGACATCGCGATGTACGACAGCAAGCATCGCGCACGCAACGGCTGGCAGAGCTTCACCCAGGAGCTGGCGCAGCGGCAGCAGGACCGCCTGCAGATCGAGACCCAACTGCGCCGTGCGGTGGACAACGAGGAATTCCGCCTCGTCTACCAGCCGCAGGTCGACCTGCGCAACGGCCGCATCATCGCGGGCGAGGCGCTGATCCGCTGGCAGAACCACCAGCTGGGCGAATTGCGGCCTGACGTGTTCATCAGCCACGCCGAAACCACCGGCGACATCGTGCGCATCGGCAGCTGGGTGTTGAGCGAAGCCTGCCGGCAGATCGCCGCGTGGCGCGACCAGGGCCTGGGCATCGTGCGGGTGGCGGTGAATGTGTCGTACCGGCAGTTCGCCGGCGACGACCTCGCCGATCGCGTGCGCACGATCCTCGCCGAGTTCGACCTGCCCGGCAGTGCGCTGGAACTGGAGTTCACCGAGCGCGTGCTGATCGAGGACGCCCCGGCCACGCTGCGCACCTTCGCCGACCTGCGACAGCTGGGCGTGCTGCTGACCATCGACGATTTCGGCGAGGGCTACAGCGCACTGAACTACCTGCGCCGCCTGCCCATCCACGGCCTGAAGCTGAGCCCCTTGTTTACCGAAGGCGTACCGAACAACCGCTCCGACGTCGCGGTCTGCCAGGCCGTCTCGGCCATCGCACGCAGTCTGGGCCTCGGACTGGTCGCCGAAGGCGTGGAATCGGAAGCCCAGCGCCAGTTCCTGCTCAACCTCGGCGTACCCGTAGGCCAGGGTTTCCTGTTCGCCCCCGGCCTGTCGCCGGACGAATTCGCGCGCCGCCTCGCCGATGCCCCGCTGGAGCGGGCGTTGCACGCCTGAAGGTTGGCAGACCCTGTAGGAGCGACGTGAGTCGCGACCGCAGCCCCTCCGCCCCAGCGTCCTCAACCGCAAGGCATCGACACTGGATGGCCATGGTTTCCGCGCGGACAAAAGACCATGCCTGCCATGGCTCGCGGTCGCGACTCACGTCGCTCCTACACCTGGATCATGGCACCGCTGCCCCCGCCATCGCGTAAAATGCGGCCCTTTCCGCAGCAGGTCCGCCGCATGCAGCTTTCCGATACCCGCGCCGTCATCACCGGTGGCGTTTCCGGCCTCGGCCTGGCCGTCGCCCGCCATCTGGTCGCCCATGGCGGCAAGGCCGCGCTGTTCGACGTCAACGACGACAAGGGCGCCGCCGCCGTCGCCGAACTCGGCGAAGCCAACGCCCGCTACGTCCGCACCGATGTGACCGATGAGGCGGGGGTGGCGGCAAATGTCGCGGCGGCGAAAGCCTTCCTCGGCGGCCTGAATGCGGCGATCAACTGCGCCGGCATCCTCGGCGCGGGCCGCGTGCTGGGCAAGGAAGCGCCGATGCCGCTGTCCACGTTCCAGACCACCGTGATGGTCAACCTGGTCGGCAGTTTCAACGTGGCCAAGGCGGCCGCCGACCTGATGCAGCACAACGCGTCGAATGCCGACGGCGAGCGCGGCATCATCGTCAACACCGCCAGCGTGGCCGCCTATGAAGGCCAGATCGGCCAGGCCGCGTATTCGGCATCGAAGGGCGGCGTGGTCGGCATGACGCTGCCGATGGCGCGTGAACTATCCCGCTTCGGCATCCGCGTGATGACGGTGGCGCCGGGGATCTTCTGGACGCCGATGGTCGACGGCATGCCCGAGGCCGTGCAGCAGTCGCTCGGCGCGTCGATCCCGTTCCCGTCGCGCCTGGGCAAGCCGGAGGAATTCGCCGACCTGGTCGCCTACATCCTCGGCAATCCTTACCTCAACGGCGAAACCATCCGCCTCGATGGCGCCGTGCGGCTCGCACCCAGGTAAGCAGACGCGAGTGGGGAGGAGTGAGGTACAGCCGCTCCCGCCCTTCCGCTCAATCCTCACTCCTCTCCACTCACTCCTCGCACCCATATGAAAGCTTTCGACATCAAGAAGGGCAACGTCGTCGAACACAACGGCGGCGTATACCAGATCCGCGACATCGAGCGCAGTTCGCCGCAGGGCCGCGGCGGCAACGTGCGCTTCCGCTTCATCATGTACAGCGTGCCCGGCGGCAACAAGCTGGATGCCAGCTTCGACGCCGACGACAACCTGTCCGAAGTGGAGCTGCTGCGCCGCCAGGCGACGTATTCCTACAAGGACGGCGATGCGTTCGTGTTCCTCGACGACGAGGACTACACCCCCTACACGCTGGACGCCAATGTCATCGGCGACGACGCCGGCTACATCACCGACGGCCTCGCGGGCTGCTACGTGCAGGTGATCGACGAACTGCCGGTCGCGCTGCAGCTGCCGCAGCACGTGACGCTGGAAGTGATCGAGACGCCGCCAGAGCTGAAGGGCGGCACCGCCACCAAACGCCCGAAGCCGGCCAGGCTGAGCACCGGCATCGAGATCATGGTGCCGGAGTACATCACCAACGGCGAACGCATCCTGGTCAACACGACCACCGGCGAGTTCGGCGGCCGCGCCGACTGAGCCACGGCTACGACGCGCCTGCCGCATCCCCTGCGCGCAGGCGCGCACCGATCGTTCTGAGGTTCGCCTCGATCCCCCGCAGCACCTCGCGCTGCTCGGCGGGCAACCAGCGCTCCAGTTCTCTCCTCAACGCACCGTCCTGTTCGCGCAGGCGCGTCACGCGCACGCGCGCCACCTCGGCGACCCGTGCACGCTCGTCGGACTGGGGAAGCCCGTATCCCTCCGGTACCAGCTCGGAAGGTCGACTGACGAAGCCGGTGTCGCCCAGCCACGTCCGTAGCGCATCCAACGCCTGCGCGATGTCGTCCGGCGCGTTCCTGCCCAGATAGCGCCGCTTCAACGCATCGCGCAGCCGCAATTGCTGGCGACGCTGCGCGGCGTTCTCCAGCACCAGCAGGGCCGCACTGGCACGCAGGCCGGCCTGCGGCAACCAGGCGGCGCGCTCGGTCGGCGACAACGACAGCCAGGCCTGCGCATCCGGCTGCGGCAGCGACAGTGCCTCGCGTGCGACGGCGAACAAGGCGTCGTACCGCGCGCTCATCGGCTCGAAGTAGTAGCCGAGCCGGCGTGCGTCGTCCGCATTGTCCAGCACACGGGCATCCGCGATGCCATGCCGCTCCAGCTTCCTGAGCAGCCCGGTCGGCGTGATGCTGGCCAGCGGCTCGGCGGCCAGGCGTGGCACGCCGTCGTGCAGCAATTTCCACGTCTCCACGGCGCAGTTGTTGCTGATGAAGTAGTAGCGACCGTCATAGCTCCAGTGCAACTGGGCGGCGCGTTCCAGCAACGAGCCGACTTCACCCGTGTCCAGGTGCAGCGGAATGGACTGCAGGCCGCGCAGCTCGATCCGGGTGTACTCCTCGATCACCTGGTCCAGCGGCAGCAGGAACAGGCGCGACGGATACGAACCGGTCAGCCCTCGCCAGCCGGAGATCTGCACGTCGCCGACGAAGGCACGAAACGACAGGATGCGATGGTGCGCCAGATCGAAGCGGCAGTCTGGTCCGGGCTCACGCCCGGGCGCGCAGATCACCAGCCGCAGCATGCTGTGGCCCCAGCGGCTCATCGCCTGCGTGTTGCCCTCGGCCAGCAGGTAGTCGACCGCGTAGACGCGCGACGGGTCCAGGGCCAACAGCGAGGCCTCGCCCGCTTCGGCATCCACGTCCAGGAACGGCAGTCCCTGCGCACATGCATCCTTCGTGGCCGATACATCGAAGTGCATGGCGAAATGCCGGTGCAGGGCCGGACGCCGGCAGCCGTAGCCGGGATCGAGCACGAAATGCTCCAGGTTCACCGCCACGAATTCGGAGGGACGCTCCAACTCGTAGGGGTCTGGCGTGCGCGCGACGAAGTCGTTGCGCGAGCGCCGGCCCGCCAGAGCGAAGACGCTGCGCTGCCATCCGGCGAGATCGCGCAGGCGTGGGTCACCGGAAAGTACGTTGCGCTGCTCGCGGTCGTAGCTGTGGGCGAGTTCGTGTACCAGCGCCGCACGGACCGCCTGCACCGATGCATCGTCCGGAGACGCCTTGTCTCGGGTCTTCCATGCGTACAGCAGATGGCGCGGCAGGAGAATGTGACTGCCCAGCCGTCGACCCGCGACATGCTCAGGCAGATCATCGCGCCATTGCAGGATGAGATCGGAGGGCACGCCAGCGCGCCATGCCGCAGGCAGTTGCGCCAGCACGTCGTCGACCAGCGCCTGGGTGGCCATGAGATCGTCCGGCGCGAGTCCGGCGGAATCGATATCGAGCGCGGCCGCCGTCGCGGCCTGCCCGAGCCATGCCCACAGCAGGAGCACGGCGATGCGCCGGCCCCAGGGCCGACGCGCCGCCATCAGCGGGCCAGGATGGCCTGCGCCAGTTGCATGTCGCTGGCCTTGCGCGCGGCTTCGTCCTTCTCGCGCAGGTGGCGCAGCGCGGCTTCGAGCTGGGCACCGCGGATGCGACCATCGCTGGCGACGAAGCTGGCGGCGTCTTCGCGTGCCTGCACGACGATCTTGTCGTCACCGGACGAACTGTCGGACGACGCCGACGAGCCGGCCGACGAAGCACCGGCGGAAGAGCCGGCGAAGCTACCGGCGAAGGCCGGCACGGAAAACGCCAGCAACGTGCCGGCCAGGATCAATCGGGACATGGAATTTCCAGACAGGGGAACGCCCTTAGCGGCGCGGTGCGCAAAGACTACCCGCATTCGATGCCGCGAGGCTGAATCCGCCACTATTGTCAGCTGTCGAAGAGCTTGCCCGGATTCATCAGCCCATTCGGATCCAGCACCTGCTTGATGCCGCGCATCACGGCGATTTCTTCGGTGCTGCGCGTGCTTTCCAGATAGCCCTTCTTGACCAGGCCGATGCCGTGCTCGGCCGAGATGCTGCCCTGATGGCGCTTCAGCGACGCGGCCAGCAGTTTCGTCACCTGCTCGCATTGCGTGACGAAGTCCGCGTTCTCCATGCCATCGGGCTTCAGGACGTTGATGTGCAGGTTGCCGTCGCCGATGTGGCCGAACCACACCACCTCGAACTGCGGGTACGCCTCGCCCAGCAACGCCTGCGTTTCGGCGAGGAAGGCCGGCATGGCGGAAATGCGCACGGACACGTCGTTCTTGTACGGCACCTGGCGCGCCAGCGATTCGGTGATGCCTTCGCGCAGGCGCCACAGCTGTGCGGCCTGCGCGTCGGACTGGCTGATCACGCCATCGCTGACCCAGCCCTGCTCCATGCAGGCCTCGAACGCCGCCATCGCCGCAGCTTCCTTCGCTTCGTCGCCGATGGCGAACTCGGTGACGACGTAATACGGATGGATCTCGTCGAACGGCTTCTGCGCGCCATGCGCCAGCACGTGGTGCAGCGCGCGGTCGGTGAAGAATTCGAACGCCTCCAGCTGCAGGCGCTCACGGAACGCGGCGAAGACCTCCATCAGGACCTCGAACGACGGCAGCGCCAGCAGCATGACGTTGGTCGGCGGCGGCGGATCGGTCAGCCGCACCGTCGCTTCGACGACGATGCCCAGCGTACCCTCGGAACCGATGAACAGATGGCGCAGGTCGTAGCCGCTGGAGTTCTTGATCAGCGCCTTGTTGAGCTCGAGCACGTCGCCGGCGCCGGTGACCACCTTCAGGCCGGCGATCCATTCGCGCGTGTTGCCGTAGCGGATCACGCGGATGCCGCCGGCATTGGTCGCGATGTTGCCGCCGATCGCGCAGGAGCCGCGTGCGGCGAAGTCCACCGGATAGACCAGGTTGTGCTCGCGCGCGGCGTTGTGCACCGCTTCCAGCGGCATGCCGGCCTGCACGGTCAGCGTGCGGTCCACGGCATTGAAATCCAGCGCCTGGTTCATCCGTTCCAGGCTGAGCACCAGTTCGCCGTTCGCGGCGACGGCGCCGCCCGACAGACCGGTACGCCCGCCCGACGGTACGATGGCAACGCGATGCGCATTGGCCCACTGCACGACCGCCTGCACTTCATCGACGTTGGCAGGCAGTGCGATCGCGAGCGGTGCCGGGTTCCAGCGGCGGGTCCAGTCGCGGCCGTAGTGCTCCAGATCGGCGGGATCGGTCTTCAGGCGCAATGCCGGAACGGCATGCTGCAGGGCTTCCAGGCGCGGATCGCTCATTGCGGGGCAGGACTTTCGGGGGCGCCCAGCGTGCCAGCGATGCCGTGCCGCGTCCAGCCGACACCGCCTTGGTTTCAGGGGCAACCAAGCCAAAAAAACGGCAACCGAGCTTTCCATGGCGCGCCGCACCATCGATGTCGTCCATCTGGCATAGTGACGACCCTTTCCCCTCCGCTGCGACCTTTCCGGCAATGTCGATCAAGAAGACCTCGTACCCGAAGCAGGACATCCGCGTGCTGTTGCTGGAAGGGGTCAGCCAGACGGCTGTGGAGACGTTCCGCGCGGCGGGCTACTCGCAGATCGAATTCCACGAGAAGTCGCTGCCGGAAGCGGAACTGAAACAGCGCATCGCCGACGCCCATATCGTCGGCATCCGTTCGCGCACCCACCTGAGCGAGGACGTGCTGGCGCAGGCCCGCCGCCTGATTGCGGTGGGCTGCTTCTGCATCGGCACCAACCAGGTGGACCTGGACGCGGCGGAACTGGCCGGCATCCCGGTCTTCAATGCGCCCTACTCCAATACCCGCAGCGTGGCCGAGCTGGTGATCGCGCAGGCCATCCTGCTGATGCGCGGCATTCCGCAGAAGAACGCCGAATGCCATCGCGGCGGCTGGAGCAAGTCGGCCGCCGGCAGCCACGAGGTGCGCGGCAAGACGCTGGGCATCATCGGCTATGGCCATATCGGCACGCAGGTCGGCGTGCTGGCCGAGGCGCTGGGCATGCAGGTGCTCTTCCACGACATCGAGACCAAGCTGTCGCTGGGCAATGCCCGCGCTGCCGTGAGCCTCGATGACCTGCTGGCGCAGAGCGACGTGGTGACGCTGCACGTGCCGGAGACGTCGGCCACCAAGGACATGTTCGGCGCGACGCAGATCGCGAAGATGAAGCGTGGCGCGCACGTCATCAATGCCTCGCGCGGCACGGTCGTGGACATCGATGCGCTGGCCGACGCGCTGAAATCGGGCCGGGTGGGCGGCGCGGCGGTGGACGTGTTTCCCGTCGAGCCGAAGGGCAACGCCGACGCCTTCGAATCGCCCCTGCGCGGCCTCGACAACGTCATCCTCACGCCGCACGTCGGCGGCAGCACGCTGGAAGCGCAGGACAACATCGGCATCGAAGTGGCGGCCAAGCTGGTGCGCTACAGCGACAACGGCAGCACGCTGTCGTCGGTGAATTTCCCCGAAGTCACCCTGCCCGGCCACGACGGCAGCCGCCGCATCCTGCACATCCACCGTAACGTGCCGGGCGTGCTGTCGCAGATCAACGACATCTTCCGCGACCGCGGCATCAACATCGACGGCCAGTTCCTGCGCACGGACCCCAAGGTCGGCTACGTGGTCATCGACGTGACCGCCGACGAGGAACAGACGACCAGCCTGCGCGAGGCGATGGCGGCGATCCCGGGCACGCTGCGGGTCCGCGTTCTCTATTGAGTCGCGAGAAGCGGCGGGCCAAGGCCCGCCCTATGCGTCGGCGTTGCGCGCCAGCCACTTGCGGGCCATCCGGCTGATCGACACATCGTCGTCGGCCACCATGGGCGCGATGTCGCGCCACGCCAGGTCCAGCGACTCCTCGCTGACCGCATAGTCCTCGCTGCCGTTGGCCCGGATCACGTAACGCACGTCGTAATGCCAGTGGCCGGGCACGTCCTTGCGCTCGGGAATCCAGTGGCGGTCCAGGTCGAAGATGCCGCCCTCGACGGCCAGGTCCGCCAGCCCGGATTCTTCCTCCGCCTCCTTCAACGCCACCCGCGCCATGTCGGTATCGCCGTCGGCGTGACCACCGAGCTGCAGCCAGCGGCCGAGCTTGCGATGGTGGGTCATCAGGATGCGCCGGCCGTCGCCGCTGACCAGCCAGCAGCCGCCGGTCAGGTGGCCCTCCCGCCGCTCGCGGCGGAAGGGATCGGCCGGGTCGTCGAGCAGCGCCAGGAACTGTTCCGCCACGGCCTGTTCCATCGGCCAACGTCCGACGTAATCGATGATCTGGGCGCGGAGATCGTTGTAAGCGACTGACATGGCAGAGATTTGTTCTGAGGGCGGGGCGGACGGCCCCGCATTATCGCTTCCCATGCTGCGGTCGCGCTTGTGATCGACAAGCCGGTTTGGCAAGGTACGGCGGATAACCCCCTGCCGGCCGGCAGGGGACAGCCGTTCAGCTATGGGGACCACACGATGCTCTTTTGGCGCGTCAAGCCGCTCGACAAGATTCTTGAAACGGCAGAGAAGAAATCTCTGAAACGCCAACTGGGCGGCTTCCAGCTCACCATGCTGGGCATCGGCGCCATCATCGGTACCGGCATCTTCGTCCTCACCGCCGAAGCGGGCCAGAAGGCCGGCCCCGGCATGATGATCGCCTTCGTGATCGCCGCCGTCGTCTGCGGCCTGGCCGCGCTGGCCTATTCGGAACTGGCGTCGATGGTGCCGGTCTCCGGCTCCGCGTACACCTATACCTATGGCGTGCTGGGCGAAGCGATCGCCTGGACCGTCGGCTGGGCGCTCGTCCTCGAGTACGCGGTCGCCGCAGGCGCGGTGTCCGTCGGCTGGTCGGGCTACGTCAACGGTCTGCTCAGCAGCGCGGGATGGGAACTCCCCCGGGCACTGCAGAGCGGCCCCATGGACGGCGGCACCTTCAACCTGCTCGCCTTCACCATCGCACTGGCGGTCACCGGCCTGCTGGTGATCGGCACGTCCAAGTCGGCCAAGGTCAACGCGATCCTGGTGCTGGTCAAGGTCGCGGCGCTCACGCTGTTCATCGCCATCGCGGTGCCGGCGGCGAAGGACGTCAACTTCCAGCCGTTCTTCCCGACGGGCTGGGGCAGCCCGATGGGCGGCATCGGTGTGCTGGGCGCGGCCGCTTCGATCTTCTTCGCCTACGTCGGCTTCGACGCGGTGTCCACCGCGGCCGAGGAAACCAAGAACCCGAACCGCAACATCCCGATCGGCCTGATCGGTTCGCTGGCGGTCTGTACCATCTTCTACATGCTGGTCAGCTACGGCGCGGTCGGCGCGAATGGCGCGCAGCCGATGTTCGACGCCAATGGCGTGGCCTTCCATCCCGGCACGCCGGAACTGGCCGCGGCCTGCGTCGGCAGCGACGCACTGGTCTGCAGCAAGGAGCCGCTGGCCCACGTACTGAAGGTGATGGGCTTCGCGGGCATCGGCAATGCGATCGGCATGGCCGCCGCGCTGGCGCTGCCGTCGGTCATCCTGATGATGCTGTACGGCCAGACCCGAATCTTCTTCACCATGTCGCGCGACGGCCTGCTGCCGCCGGTGCTGTCGAAGGTGCATCCGAAGTTCCACACGCCGCACGTGGTCACCCTGATCACGGGCGCGTTCGTGGCGCTGTTCGCGGCGCTGTTCCCGGTCGGCATCCTGGCCGACATCTCCAACTCGGGCACGCTGTTCGCGTTCATGGCCGTCGCGGCGGCGGTGCTGATCCTGCGCAAGCGCGATCCGCTGCGCCATCGTCCGTTCCGCACGCCGATGGTGTGGCTGATCTGCCCGCTGGCGATCGCCGGCTGCCTGCTGCTGTTCCTGAACCTGTCGATGTACACCATCGGCCTGTTCTTCGGCTGGGCGATCCTGGGCCTGATCATCTACTGGGCCTACGGCTATCGGCACAGCGACCTGGGCAAGGGCCTGAAGGGACCGGACGGTGGTCCCCGGATCGATCCCGAGCCTCCGTTCCACGAAGGTCCCCAGGCCTGACCACGGCTGAGGCACTCCCGGATGGCGCGGAAACGCGCCATCCTTCGTTTGGGCGCGGGAAAATCCGCTCCCGCCTTCCACCGTTCTCGACGACACCGCATGACCGACGCCACGCCCCGCAAGATCGGACCAGTCCTGGCGACCTTCTCGGTCGCCAACAACATGATCGGCTCCGGCTTCTTCCTGCTGCCCGCCACGCTGGCGCGTTCCGGCGGCGTGACGGCATTGAGCTGGCTGCTGGCGACCGTCCTGGCGGTCCTGCTCGGCGCGACCTTCGCCCGGCTGGTGCGCGACTACCCCCAGCTGGACTGCCCTGACGACTATGTGCGGCCGGCGCTCGGCCGCGACATGGGCTTCCTGTCGGCCACGCTGTACTGGATTTCGTCGTGGATCGGCAACAACGCCATCGCGGTGGCGGCGTTCGGCTATCTCGCGCTGCTGCTGCCGGTCGGCGACGGCACGATGACGCGGGTGCTCGGTCAGATCGCACTGATCTGGCTGATGTTCGCGCTGAACCTGTTCGGCCCGCGCGCCATCGCACGCTTCCAGTCGCTGTGCGTGGTGCTGGGCCTGCTGCCCGTCGCCGCGATCCTGATCTGGGGCTGGGGCAGTTTCGACGCCGACATCTACCGTGCGGCCTGGAATGTCTCCGGGGAGTCGGATGCGCACGTCGTGTTCGGCTCGCTGGCACCGATCTTCTGGGCCTTCGTCGGCCTGGAAACCGGCGCGATGGTCGCCGGCGTGGTGCGCGACCCGGCCCGCAACGTGCCCATCGCCACGCTCGGCGGCATCGTCATCGCCGGCCTGGTCTATCTGGCGTCGTCGGTGCTGATGATGGGCATCGTGCCGGCCGCCGAACTGGCCGATTCCGGCGCTCCGTTCGCGCTGGTCGCAGGACGCATGTTCGGCGAATGGGCGATCCCCGTGATCGCCGCCGCCGCCGCACTCAAGGCCACGGGCACGCTCGGCGGCTGGATGCTGGTCACTGGCGAGTCCGGCGCACGCGCCGCGCAACGCGGCTTCCTGCCCGCCATCTTCGGTCGCCTGCGCGCGAACGGGTCGGCGGGCTGGGGCCTGTTGATCATCACGCTGTCGATGACGGTGCTGGCGGTGCTGACGCTGTCGCCGACGGTGTCCGGCCAGTTCGAAACCATCATCAACATGGTGGTGACGCTGGTGGTGATGGCCTATGTCGCCGCCGCGCTCAGCCTGATGCTGGGCACGCCCGCGCGTCCCGCCTCGCGGGGCGACCGCATCATCGGCATGGGGGCGTTGCTGGCCTGCGGGCTGCTGGTGTACTCCACGCCGGTGAAGACGCTGGTCGGCGGCATCGTGGTCGCCCTGCTGGCCCTGGCGGCATACCGCGGTTTCGCGCGACGCCCCGCGCACGCCGGCCCGTGAACCGGCGCAGGCGGTAAACTGGCGGGCATGAACGCCCTGCCCTACGACGCCGACCAGTTGCGCGACCGCGCGCACTCCATCATCTCCAACGTGCGCGAACTGGCGCAGCTGGGCTGGACGCCGGCGACCAGCAGCAACTTCTCGCAGCGCCTGGACGAGCGGCATGCCGCGATCACCGTGTCAGGCCGCGACAAGGGCCGGCTGGTGGAAGCGGACATCATGGTGGTGGATTTCGACGGCAAGGCGGTCGGCAGCGAGCATCGTCCGTCGGCGGAAACGCTGCTGCACACGCAGCTGTACCGTCGTTACCCCGAGATCGGCTGCGTGTTGCACACGCACTCGCTGGTGCAGACCGTGGCGTCGCGCCTGTTCGCCGGCGCCGGCCACGTCCGCCTGGAGGGTTTCGAACTGCTGAAGGCTTTCCACGGCAACAGCACGCACGAGATGGCGATCGACGTGCCGGTGTTCGCCAACACGCAGGACATGCCCACGCTCGCCGCGCAGGTGGACGCCCTGCTCGACAGCCAGCCGTTGTGGGGTTACCTGATCGACGGCCACGGCCTGTACGCCTGGGGTCGCACGATGGCCGAGGCGCGCCGCCACTTGGAAGCCTTCGAATTCCTGTTCGCCGCCGAACTGGAACTGCGCAAGCTCGGTTGCCGCCGCTGATAACCGGCGGTTATCGCAGCGTTCCGTTTCCGCAACAGGCTGCGCGGGCACGTCTGGTACCCTAACCGCCCCTCGCCGCCTCACGCCCTGCCGCCATGAGCCGTCTGCGCATCTTCCGCGAATCCGACCCGGCCACGCCGGAGTTCGCCAGCTACGATCCCGATTTCATCGCCACCGAACTGAAGAAGATCGGCGTGACGTTCGAGCGCTGGAAGGCGACCAAGGCCATCGCGCCCGGCGCGACGCCGGAAGAGGTGATCGACGCCTACCGCGCCGACATCGACCGGCTGGTCGCCGAGCGGGGCTTCAAGACGGTGGACGTGGTCAGCATCGCGCCGGACAACCCGCAGCGCGAGGCGATGCGCGCCAAGTTCCTCGACGAGCATTACCACAAGGAAGACGAAGTGCGTTTCTTCGTCGCCGGCTCCGGACTGTTCACCTTGCACGTGGGCGACAGGATCTACGAGATCGAGTGCGTGAAGGACGACCTGATCGGCGTGCCCGACAGCACGCTGCACTGGTTCGACATGGGACCGGAACCGAGCTTCGTCGCCATCCGCTTCTTCACCGAGCCGGACGGCTGGGTGGGCCATTTCACCGGCACCACGCTGGCACAGCAGTTCCCGCGCTACGACGGACTGACCGACGGGCATTGACCCATGCGTAGAGCCGAGCTTGCTCGGCTGAACAACCATCCGAAAAAGAGCAGCGGAGCAAGCTCCGCTCTACAAGTAACACCGAAGACCACCATGCCCGTTTCCGCCATCCTCACCGACATCGAAGGCACCACCAGCAGCATCTCCTTCGTGAAGGATGTGCTGTTCCCGTACGCGCGCCGCGCCCTGCCCGGCTTCGTGCGCGCGCATGGCCAGGAGCCGGAGGTACGCCGCTGGCTGGATGCGGTGGCCGCCGAACACGGTAGCATCTGCAGCGACGATGTCATCGTCGAGACGCTGCAGGGCTGGATCGACCAGGACCGCAAGCACACGGCCCTGAAAGCGTTGCAGGGCATGATCTGGCAGGCAGGGTATCGCGATGCCGATTTCACCGCCCACATCTACCCCGACGCCGCGCCGACGCTGCGCGACTGGCACGCGCAGGGTTATCCGCTGTACGTGTACTCGTCCGGCTCGGTCCCGGCGCAGAAGCTGTTCTTCGGCCACAGCGACGCGGGCGACCTGACCCCGCTGTTCTCCGGCTGGTTCGACACCGAAATCGGCGGCAAGCGCGAGGCGGACAGCTACCGCGCCATCGCCGAGCGCATCGGCGTAATCCCGGAAGACATCCTGTTCCTCTCCGATGTGGTGGAAGAACTCGATGCGGCGCGCGAAGCGGGCCTGCAGACGCGACTGATCGACCGGCTGGACGACTATCCGCAACCGCGCACGGGTGATGCCGCGCGCGGCCACGCGCGCGTCGACACGTTCGCCGGCATCCAGCTACCCGCCGCATGAGCGACGCCGCCGCACTGCGGCGGGCCACGCTGATCGGGCTGGTCGCGATCCTGCTGTGGGCGTCGCTTGCCCTGCTCACCACCGCGACGGGCACCCTGCCCCCTTTCCAGGTACTCGCGATCGGGTTCGGTATCGCGGCGGCGCTTGGCCTGCTGCGTGCGGCGCTGCGCGGCCGCAACGGCTGGCGCGAGTTCCGCCAGCCACTGCCGGCGCTCGCGCTGTCGACGCTGGCGCTGTTCGGCTACCACGCGCTCTACTTCATCGCGCTGAAGCGCGCGCCGGCCGTGGAAGCCAATCTGCTGAACTACCTGTGGCCACTGCTGATCGTGGTGTTCGCGGGACTGATCGGCGGAGTCTCGGTGCGTCCCGGCCAGTGGCTGGGCACCGCGCTCGGCCTGGTGGCGGCCGTGCTGCTGGTGACGCGGGGACGCGGCCTGCAGGTGGAGCCGGCCCATGTCCCCGGCTATCTGGCCGCACTGGGGGCGGCGCTGATCTGGTCGCTGTACTCCGTGCTCAACCGGCGTTACGCCGATGTGCCCACCGCCGCCATCACGCTGGCGTGCGCGGGCGTCGCCGTGCTCGGCGCCATCGCCCACCTGTCGGGCGAACGGACCGTCGTGCCGACGGCGGGCCAGTGGGCGGTACTGGTACTGATGGGCATCGGCCCCGTCGGCGCCGCATTCTGGCTCTGGGACTACGGCACCAAGCATGGCGACATCGCGCTGCTGGGAAGCCTGTCCTATCTGGCGCCGCTGTTGTCCACGCTGCTGCTGGTAGCCTCGGGTCGCGCGCAGGCGCACCCGATCCAGGCCATCGCCATCGTCCTGCTGCTGGCGGGCGCGTGGCTCAGCGTCAGTACGCGCCGCCCGCAGGGCTGAGCCTGCGGGCGGACGGGTTTCAGATGCCCAGCATCGCCGCCATCGGACCTTCCACCCACGGCGCCATCGCCACCATGGCGGACGCGCCTACCGCCGGCTGCTTCCGGCGCAGCCAGTTCCTGACCCTATGGAAGGCGGCTCCCGCACCGGACACCGCCGGCAGCAGGCGCGCCTTCATGTCGTCGCGCGCGGCGGACAGACCCACCGGATGGGGCGAAAACCCCAGCGGCCGGCCCCATTTGCGAAGGCGATGGTTCATCTGCATGGCGTTGGACCAGCGCAGGGTCTCGTCGGTCTGGAAAAAGAACGACAGCGAGATCGATACGTCCTCGGCGCCGTTCTTGACGTAATGGCCCGCGATGTACGGGATGTGCAGCGCATCGCCGGGCTGGAAGTCGAACTTCTCCGCGTGCAGGTCGAGTGCGTCCCGCCACAGCGGCACCGACGGTTCCCGCGCCATGTAGGCCTCGCATACGTCGTTGGGCACGATGTCGTCGCGGAAATTCGGGAACACGGCGACCTGCTTGCTTCCTCGGATCTGCATCAGGAAGTTGGAATAGCGGTCGAAGTGGAACGGCGTCATCGCGTTGGGCGAGGCGATGAACAGCCACATGCGCGGCTCGTAGACCGCGCGCGACTTGCCGCCCTGCCGCAGCAGGTCGGTGACTTCGGCGCGCAGGTCTTCGTACAGCCCGCGGAAGGCGGGATCGTCCTCGGGATCGCGCACGGCGATGTAGGAACTGGAGGTGCGGATCGTTTCGATCGTCTGCTCCAGGCTCAGTTCGTTGCGATGATCGATATGGGCGCGGTCGAAGTCGATCGCCAGGTCCGACAGGCCTTTCGAGAACATGACCTTGTCCCGCGGCAGCCGCGGCAGGGACTCGGCCAGTCCCTCGATGGTCAGTGCCGGATGGCCCACGAGCTGATGCTGGAACTTGAACGGCGAACGGTCCATCCGTGCCGCCGGCACGTCGGCTGAAAAACAGCTACCCATGACTCCCCCTGTACCCCGGTGCCAGCGCACCCCTTGCGCGCGGCTTCCCCGTGTCCATGAACGCCGGCCCCGGCGCGTACCGGCCACCCCCGGCGCGGCCGACGGGGGGTGGCCGATCGCCTGGCGGGTTCCCGTTGACCGGTGAGGCCCACCCGCCGATGCCGGATGCACGCGCATGACCCGCTTCCGCTGCCTTGACGACGATGCCGGCGAACTCGCGCTGGATCGTCGCGCCTCCGTCTGCCGGCACCGCCTGCTGGAGCATCCCGCCCTCTCGCTGGAGAACCTCACGCGGGCGATCCCGGCGCTGCCGAAGGGCCAGGTCTTCCACTCCAACGGCCGTCTTCAATTCGGGGACAACTTCGACCGGGCCCATATCGAACATCGCCCGGAACTGGGCCTGCAGGCGGCGCTGGAGCAGTTGCGCACCACCGACGCCTACATCATGGTGCGCCAGCCCGAATCCGATGCCTCTTTCCGTCCCCTGCTGGAGGACCTCAAGCAGGACGTGGAGGCGCTGGTCGGGATGGCCGGCGTCGCCCACGGCATCGACGACGCGATGCTCTACCTGTTCATCGCGTCGCCCGGCAGCGTCACACCGTTCCACATCGACCGCTACTCGACGCTGCTGTTGCAGTTCCGCGGCAACAAGCAGGTCACCGTCTTCCCGCCCTGGGACCCGCGCGTGGTGTCGGACGAAGACACCGAGCACTTCTTCGCCAAGACCGGCCAACGGCCCGGCTGGCGCCCCGAAGCGGAGGCGCTGGGCACCACGTTCGATTTTTCGCCCGGCGAGGCGCTGCACATCCCGTTCGTGTCGGGGCATCACGTCCGCAACGGCGACGACGACATCTCGATCTCGCTGTCGATCATCTTCAACACACCACAGACCCGGGCGCTGATCCGCGCGCTCGCCTTCAACCACCTGACCCGGCCGCTGATGCGGCGCGTGGGCCTGCGACCCCGGCGCGTGGCCATGGATGGCGGCGGCGTACCGTTCAAGTCGATGGCCTGGCGAGCGGGAAGCCGGTTGCGGCGCCTCATGCCGTCGCCCGCATGACGCGGCGGGCTCAACCGTGGATCTTTTCGCCGCGCGCGAGCATGGCGACCAGCTTCTCCACCCGCGCCTGCTTCGTCTCGGGCTTGACCGCGGTCTGCACGCGCCAGCACACCGCGTAACGGTTGGTCTTGTCCAGGCTGTCGAAGAAGGCCTTCGCCTTGCGGTGCCTGGCCAGCGCCAGTGCCTTCGCGAGTTCGGGCGGCACGTCCATCGACTTCGCACCGTCATAGGCCGCGTCCCAGCGCCCGTCAGCCTTGGCGGCCTCGACTTCGCGCTGCCCGGCCGGCCGCATGCGGCCGGCGGCTGTCAGCATGTCGATCTTCGCCACGTTGACCTTCGACCAGGTGCTGCGCGCGCGGCGCGGGGTGAAGCGCTGAAGGAAGAACCGGGCATCGAGGCCCTTCTTCTGTCCGTCGATCCATCCATGGCATAGCGCGACGTCGAGCGCTTCCGCGTAGGTCACCGAGGGAACGCCGGCGTCCTTCTTGGCGATCTTCAGCCATACGCCTGCAGATGCGGAGTGCCGCTCCAGCCAATGTTCCCAGGCCGCGGCGTCGGCGAAATGTTCGGTCGGGAGGTCGGGCGCGGCCATGCTCAGGGCTCCGCGGTCTGCAGACGGTAAGTCGTGTGCGTGGTCGTTTCTCCGCGCCAGCGATCGGATGCGCGCACGTCCACGCGATGCTCGCCCTCGGCGAGGTCGGTGGGCAGCGCACCGCGCCACAGGTGGTGCGAGGGTTCGGCCTCTGGCGAGCGATCGTAGCCGCGCAACGCATCGGCCAGATCGTCGCGCACGTTTTCCACTTGCAATGACGGATCGGGCTGCTCGACGCGCTTCATCGCTTTCCATTCGCCGCCATCGACACGGAACTCGACGCGGGTATCCGCGTCCCCCATGTAAACGTTGGCATAGACGCCCCACGCGGGGTATGCGCCCCGTCTGAGCACCTTCGGCGCATGCAGGCCGATGCCGCTGTCGTCCGCGGCACGCGCCGGATGCCAGGACAGCGCGTACTCGCCGCCCGCGCCCACGCGGAGTCGCGCGTAGCCGTTCGGCGTGCCGTCGGCCATCGTCGCGGCGGGAATGCCCTGCGCATCCTTGACGCCGGACCAGTACGCGCCACACGCGGCGCCGACGTTGTACTCGTGCAGCGGCTGCAGGCCGTGCCAGCCGGTGGCGGCATCGTGGTACCAGTGCCGCTGCGTATGGGTATGCCCGCTGAGCAGCAGCACGTGCGGAACGTCCTTCAGCAGCGCGAACAGCCGTTCACGGTCGGCAGCGCGGAATCCGCGCGGGCCTTCCTCGAAGAACGGGATATGCACGCCGATCACCAGCAGCCGGTCCTTGCGCACGGTCGGCAGGTACGCCTGCAGGAAGGCGAACTGGTCCTCGCGCAGGCCGCCGAAGTACGAGGGCGACGCGCCGGGCCGGTAGATGATGTCGTCCAGGCCGATGAAGGTTACGGCGTCTTCTTCCCAGGCGAACGTGTCGGGCCCGAGGCGGTGGCGGAAGGTACGCAGCGATTCCTCATCGCTTGCCGCGTCGAAATCGAGATCGTGATTGCCCGGGATGAACAACCAAGGCACCTGCAGGCTCATGGTGGTGCGCAGGATCTCGGGATACAGCGCCAGGTCGTCGTTGACGATGTCGCCCAGCGTCAGCCCCAGCGATGCGTCGTGCTTGCCGACCAGGGGCTGCACGATGTCGCGCCAGTAGTAGTCCACGTCCTGCACCGACGCGGTCTGGCTGTCGGCGAGCAGCAAGGCCTCGAACGCGCCGCCGTTCGGTCTTCCACCGTGGGGACGCAGACCGAAATGCCTGCAGCCCGGCAAGCGCTGCGGGATGCCGCCGTACTTCAGCGCCGGGCCCCGGTGGTACTGCCGGTTGTGCCAGAAATCCGGCGTGCCGTCGGGCCGGACCGACAGGTCGTAACCCGCTGGCTTGATGACGAACAGCGTGCGCCCGTCTTCATAGGGCACGTCGTATTCGCCGTCCGCATCGGTGGTCGCCAGATGCACGCCGTCGGACACCTTCACACCCGGAATGCCGGGTTCGCCTGCATCGCGCACGCCGTTGCCGTTGCGGTCCTCGAAGACCTGGCCGCTGCTGCAGGGGGCGGCAACGCGTGGGCGGGGACGGCCAGACAGGCCAGCAGCAGGGCGATCAACGAGGCGCGCACGGGAACTCCGGCTGGGGCGACCGGCGGATTATGGCGCAGCCGCGATGACAGCGACGGCCCCTCTGTAGGAGCGACGTAAGTCGCGACCGCACGGTCAAAGAACCATTAGCCGGCGCAAAGGGCGATGGAGCTACCGTTGGCTCCCGATCCACGGTCGCGACTTACGTCGCTCCTACATGAAGCGAATCCGCGTCATGGGGATGCATGGCGAGCGCGCAACACCTCGATGGCATCCGCCAGGGATAGGCCCCGTGCCCGCAGCAGTACGGTCAGGTGGTACAGCAGGTCGGCGCTTTCGCCCAGCAGCGCCGCCTCGTCCTGCACCACGGCGGCGAGCGCGGTCTCGACCCCCTCCTCGCCGACCTTCTGCGCGATACGACGGACGCCGGCGTCGAACAGGCGCGTGGTGTAGCTATCGGCAGGCCGCTCGCGTTCACGCTGCGCGACCAGGGCATCTAGTTCCGAAAGAAAGGCCAACGGTGCCGACGGGAAACAACTGGCCCGCTGCAGATGGCAGGTGGGCCCGTGCGGGTGCGCCAGGACCAGCAGCGTGTCGTCATCGCAGTCGGCATCGATGGCGACCAGGTCGAGCACATGGCCGGAGCTCTCGCCCTTGGTCCACAGGCGCTGCTTGCTGCGGCTGAAGAACGTCACGCGCCGGCTGGCCAGCGTCGCGTCCAGCGCCTCGCGGTTCATGTAGCCCAGCATCAGCACGCGCAGGTTCGCCGCATCCTGCACGACGACCGGCAACAGGCCATCGCCCTTGTCCCAGTCCAGCCGCGCCGGATCGAAGGTGGATCGTTCGTCGTCAGTCGCCACGTCGCACCTCGATGCCCTGCCCTGCCAAAGCCTGTTTCAGTGCCGGAATCCGGATGTGCCCGCTGTGGAAAACGCTGGCCGCCAGCGCACCGTCCACATCCGCCTGTCCGAAGACGTCCGCAAAGTGCTCCACTTCGCCCGCCCCGCCGGAAGCGATCAGCGGCACCTCGCAGAGGGCGCGCACGGCCTGGAGTTGCACGAGATCGTAGCCGCGACGCACGCCATCCTGGTCCATGCAATTCAGCACGATCTCGCCGGCGCCCAGCCGCTGCGCCTGCACCACCCAGTCCAGCGTCCGCAGGCCAGCGCCCTGCATCTTCGAGGGGTCGCCGGTGTAGCGGCGCACGCGCCATTCGCCATCCGCTTCGAGGATCGAATCCACGCCAACCACCACGCACTGCACCCCGAAGGCTTCGGCCAGTTCGCCGATCAGCGCGGGACGTTCCAGTGCCGGCGTATTGACCGACACCTTGTCCGCACCGCTGTACAGCACGCGCCGCGCGGTCTCGACATCACGGATGCCGCCGGCCACGCAGAACGGGATGTCGAGCAGGCGCGACACCCGTTCGATCCAGGCGTAGTCCACCGAGCGCCCCTCGGGACTGGCGCCGATGTCGTAGAACACCAGTTCGTCCGCGCCTTCGTCGCGGTAGCGCAACGCAAGGTCGGCGATATCGCCCATGTCCACGTGGTCGCGGAACTTCACGCCCTTGACCACGCGTCCTTCGCGCACATCCAGGCACGGAATGATGCGCCGGCTCAGCATGCCAGCGCTTCCGGCAGTGTGAAGCGTCCTTCCAGCAGCGCGCGGCCCAGCACGATGCCGGCGCAGCCCGCGTCGCGGGCGCCCTCGACGTCGGCGACGGCACTGACACCGCCCGAGGCCTGCACCGCCAGCGACGGGACGGTGTCATGCAGGTAGGCGTAGAGCGCCAGGTTGGACCCGGTCAGCATTCCGTCGCGCGCGATGTCGGTACACAGCAGGTGGCGCAGGCCGGCGCCGGCGTAACGCAGCGCCAGTTCGTCCAGCGTCTCCGAGGCCGTCTCGGTCCAGCCATGCACCGGCAACCGCCAGATGCCGTCGCGATCGCGGCGCGAATCCAGCGCCACGGTGATGCGCTGGCTGCCGAATTCGGCCAGCCAGGCCAGCACGGTGTCCGGTTCGCGGACCGCCAGCGAACCGATCACTACGCGGTCCGCACCCGCATCGAGGATGCGGGCCACGTCGTCGCGCTGGCGGACGCCACCGCCGGTCTGCACCTTCAGCCGCGTGTGCCGTGCGATCTCGCCCAGCAGCGGCGCCAGCGTATAGCCCCCGGCACGCGCGGCGTCCAGATCGACCAGGTGCAGCCACTCCGCGCCCTGCTCGGCATAGCGTGCCGCGACGTCGAGCGGTGCGCCTTCATAGCGCGTCTCGCGCGCGTAGTCGCCCTGCGCCAGGCGCACGACACGGTCCTCGCGCACATCGATGGCGGGATAGACGATGAAACCGGTCATTGCAGTCCGTACTCGATGAAGTTCTTCAACAATCGCGCCCCCACCACACCCGAGCGCTCCGGATGGAACTGCGCGCCGGCGACGTTGCCCCGCTGCACCACGGCCGCGAAGCGCTGGCCGTGGTCGCTGCTGCACAGGCAGTCGTCGCCGACCGCCGCCGCATAGCTGTGGACGAAGTAGGCGTGGTCACCGTCGGCGATGCCTTCGAGCAACGAGGCATCGCGGGTGCGATACAGGGTGTTCCAGCCCATGTGCGGTACGCGGATGCCTGGCGACGCCTCGAGCTTCCGGACCAGTCCTGGCAACAGGCCGAGGCAAGGGGTGTCGTCTTCTTCGGAGTGCGCAAACAGCAGCTGCACGCCGACGCAGACCCCGAGCAGCGGCTTGTCGAGCGTGCGCAACACGTCGACCAGATCCCGTTCTTTCAACCGCGCCATGCAGACTGCGGCGGCACCCACGCCGGGCAGGATCACCCTGTCCGCCGCGCGGATGGCGTCAGCCTCGCCTGTCAGCTCCGCCTCCACACCGAGACGCTGCAACGCATAGCGCACCGAACCGATGTTGGAGCCACCGGCATCGACCAGGACCACCTTCATCACAGCGCACCCTTGGTCGAAGGCAATTCGGCGCCTTCGCGCCTGACGGCCTGGCGCAGCGCCCGCGCCAGCGCCTTGAAGCTGGCCTCGACCTTGTGGTGGTCGTTGTCGCCTTCCACCTTCAGGTTGAGGTTCAACCCGGACGCGTCGCAGAGCGAGCGGAAGAAGTGCGGCACCAGCTCGGTCGGCAGGTCGCCGACGCGCTCGCGCTTGAAGTCGCCGCTGAAGACGAAGTACGGCCGCCCGCTGAAGTCGAGCGCGGCGCTGGCCAGCGTCTCGTCCATCGGCAGGGTGAAACCGTAGCGGCCGATGCCGCGCTTGTCGCCCAGCGCTTCCTTCAGTGCCTGGCCCAGCGCCAGGCCGGTGTCCTCGACGGTGTGGTGCTCGTCAATGTGCAGGTCGCCCTCGGCGCGTATGTCCAGCGCGAAGCCGCCGTGCTTGCCGATCTGCTCCAGCATGTGATCGAAGAACGGCAGGCCGGTCTGCGCCACCGGTTCGGCGACGCGGTCCAGGTCCACTTCGACGCGGATCTTCGTTTCCTTGGTGTTGCGCTGGACGACGGCCCGCCGCGGCGCGTCCGCCAGCGCATGCGCGATGCCGGCCCAGTCCCACTCGCCGCCGAACTGCGCGGTCTTCAGCTGGAAGCCGCGGATCTTCAGGTTGTCGGCGAACGCGATGTCGGTCGGCCGGTCGCCGACCATGCCCGAGCGCGCCCAGTCGATGCTGCGATCCTGCAGGTACGGGACCATCAGCCCGATACCGGGCTTGCGCGTAGGCTTGTTCTCGTGCGGCCAGCTCTCGTCGATCAGTACGTCGCGGAAGCGGATGCCCTGGCTCTCGAACACCTGCATCATCAACGCCTGCGGACCGTCGAAACTGGCGCGCGGATACTGCTCGCTGCCTAGGCCATCCTGGTTGCTTACGATGACGAACTGGTAGCCGGCGTCGCGCAGTTTCAGCAGCGCCGGAATCACGCCGGCGACGAAGCGCACTTTCTCGTACGCGTCGATCTGGAAATCTTCGGGCTCCTCGATCAGGGTGCCGTCGCGGTCGATAAAAAGGATCGGCGTCACGCGGCCTGCTCCTGGGCATTGAGGGCCGCGATGACGCGGTCGTTCTGGGGGGGCGACCCGATGGTGATGCGCAAGGCATCACCCAGTTGGGGGGCCGCACGCTGGTCGCGCACCACGACGCCGGCGGCGAGCAGCGCGCGGAACGCGCCTTCGGCATCGTCGAAGCGTGCCAGCAGGTAGTTGCCCTGCGACGGATAGACACGGCGGACACCGGTCGTTCGCTCCAGCGCGGCTTGCAACCGCACACGTTCGCTGCGCACCAGCGCCACACGCTCGCGTGTCTGCGCCAGCGCAGCGTCGGACAAACCTTCCAGCGCCAGATCAGCGCATGGCGTCGGCACCGGATACGGCGCCTGGCAGCGCTGCAGGACGGCAACCAGGTCCGTATCGCCGATCACGACACCGATGCGCGCCGCCGCCAGCGCATGCGCTTTCGACAGCGTACGCAATACGGTAACGTTGGCGTGCGTCTCCAGCAGCGTCGTCGCGGACGGGCCATCGGCGAACTCGCCGTACGCTTCGTCCACGACGACCAGCGCGCGCCCCTCCAGCGCGCGTGCCAGCGCGGCGATGCCATCGAGCGGGATCGCCGAGCCGGCCGGGTTCGATGGCGAGCACAGGAATACCAGTTTCGCACTCCGCGCCAGGGCCGCCTCGCGGATCGCGTCGAGATCGGCGACCAGACCCGTTTCGCCATCACGCAGCGGCACTTCAACGACGGGTGCACCCTGCAGGCGCGCACAGACGGCATACATGCCGAACACCGGCGGCGTCACCACGATGGCGTCCTGTCCCGGCACGCACAGCGCGCGCACCAGCAGGTCGATCGCCTCGTCGCTGCCGCGCCCGACCAGCACCCGATCCGGTGCCACGCCGTAAAGCTGCGCGAGCCGCGCACGCAGCGCCGGCGGTTGCGGATCGGGATAGCGGCGGCTGCGCCCCTGGCCGTCCGCCGGGTTGGCCCAGGCGGATTCGTTGGCGTTCAACCACACCTCGCCACGCAGCGCCTCACTGCGCGCCGACTTGTAGCCGGCGAAGTCGCGCAGGTCCGCGCGGACGAGAGCGAGGACGGCGCTCATGCGGCCGCCTTGCGCAGGCGCAGCGCGACGGCGTTGGCGTGCGCGTCCAGTCCTTCGGCGCGTGCAAGCGTCAGGGCGCACTCACCAATGGCGGCGATACCCGCGCGATTGGCCGACTGCACGCTGACGAAATTCTGGAAGCTCGCCACGCTGACGCCACTGTAAGCCCGCGCCGCGCCGCTGGTCGGCAGCACATGGTTGGTGCCACTGCAGTAGTCGCCCAGCGCCTCCGGCGTGTAATCGCCGAGGAACACGGAGCCGGCCGCCTCCACCTTGCCCAGCCACGCGCGCGCCTCGCGCAGCGCCAGGATCAGGTGCTCCGGCGCATAGCGGTTGCTGATAGCGAAGGCGTCGTCGAGCGTCGCGACCTTGACCAGCCGCGACGCCGACAGCGCCTGCCGCGCGATGTCGGCGCGGTCGAGTGCGGCGAGTTGGGTCGTGAGTTCGGCTTGCACGCGTTCGATCAGGGCTTCGTCGTCGGACAACAGCAGCACCTGCGAATCGGGGCCATGCTCGGCCTGCGACAGCAGGTCGGCGGCGACGAAGGACGCGTCCGCGCCGGCATCGGCGATCACCAGCACTTCCGACGGGCCCGCCGGCATGTCGATGGCCGCGGCGCCGGACTGAGCGACCTGTTGCTTGGCTTCGGTCACGTAGCTGTTGCCCGGACCGAACAGCTTGTCGCAGGCCGGCACGCTCTCGGTGCCGAACGCCATCGCGGCGATCGCCTGCGCGCCGCCCAGCTTGAACACGCGGCGCACGCCGGTCAGCTGCGCGGCGACCAGCACGGCCGGATCGGCAGTGCCGTCGCGGCGCGGCGGCGTGCACAGCACGACCTCGCGACAACCGGCCAGCCGCGAGGGAGTACCCAGCATCAGGGCGGTCGACGGCAGCGGCGCGCTGCCGGCCGGCACGTACAGGCCCACGCGCGGGATCGGCAGGATCATCCGCTCGCACACCACGCCCGGGGCCGTCTCCACGGCGTACGGTTGCGCCATGCCGGCGCGGTGGAACGCCTCGATGCGGCTCGCGGCTTCCTGCATCGCCTGGCGCAGTTCGGCGGGCACGGCGGTGTGCGCGGCAGCGAATTCCTGTTCGCTGACCTCGAACGTGGCGAGTTCAACGCCATCGAAGCGCGCGGTGACCTCGCGCAGCGCGGCATCGCCGCGCGCCCGCACATCGGCCAGCAGGGCGGTAACGGCATCACGCGTGCGTTGCGCGATGGCCTGCACCGGACGCGCGAGCAGCGCGGTGCGCGCAGCTTCGTCCAGCAAGGTCCAGTCGTACACGGGAGCGGGCGATGCGGTCATGCCAGCGACCTCTCGACCGACAGCACCATCAGGCCTTGCGCACCGGCGCGCTGCAGTTCCTCCAGCCGCTGCCAGGTGACCGCGCCGTGGCACATCGCCTGCAACGACAGTGGGCCTTCGTCGCCGCCCGGCAACGTGATCAGGCCATCGCTGTCGCCCAGCAGGCGCGACAGCGCCGGCACCGTGTCGCGCTCGGCGCGGAACATCAGCAGCTTGCTGTCCTTGAGCTTCAGCACGCCGTCCAGGCGACGCAGCAGCATGTCGGCCAAGCCGGCACGGGCATCGTCGAATTCGCGCGCCGGGCCCGCGAGGACGGCTTCACTGTCGAGCAGGGTTTCCACCGGCTTCAGCTGGTTCGCCGCCAGGGTGGCGCCACTGGAGACGAGATCGCAGATGAGGTCTGCGGTGCCCAGCTTGGGCGCGATCTCGACCGAGCCGGACAGTTCGACCACCGCGGCATCGATGCCGCGTGCCTGCAGCCACTGGCGCAGGATCGACGGGTAACTGGTCGCGATGCGCAAGCCCTGCAGCTGCTGCGGACCTTCCCACTCCCAACTGTCGGGGACGGCCAGCATCAACCGGCAGGTGCCGAAGCCCAGCGGACGCAGCTCGCGATAAGCCTGCGGCAGGCCATTGAGCGCGCGCTCGCCCGCCTGCTCGTCCAGTTCGTTGCGGCCGACGATGCCGAAATCGCAGACGCCGTCGGCGATCAGCCCGGGGATGTCGTCGTCGCGGACCAGCAGCAGGTCCACCGGCAGGGACTCGCCGTAGCAGAACAGCTTGTCGCGGCTTTCGCGCCAGCTCAGGCCGCAGGCGGCCAGCAGCGTGCGCGCCGGCTCGGCCAGCCGCCCGCTCTTCTGGATGGCGATGCGCAGACGCTCGCGCGTCGCGGGGGTCAGGGAGGGACTCATGGAGGAACTCAGTGGGAAGCGGACGGCGTGGCGGCCTGCTGGCGCTGCACGGCGGCGGCATAGCCGCCGGCGCCGCGCTCCAGCGTGCGGGCGACACGGCCGATGGTGGTCACGCTGACCTGGGTCAGGTCGTGGATTTCGCGGTACGGCACGCCCTTGAGCAGCAGCGGCACGACCCGCCAGCGATCGGACATGGCCTCCAGCTCGGCGGGCGTGCACAGGTCCTCGAGGAAGGCCCGCACCTCGTCCGCCTGGCTCAGGGCCGCCAGCGCCTCGGCCAACGCCTGCAAGGGGGCGTCGGGGACGGCATCTTCGTTGGCGGAACGGCGCTTCATGGAGGCGGGGCTCGTTTCAATGTATTAATGCGTTAGTACATTAATCGGATTGCTGCAGAGCGTCAACCCACCTGCTGTCTGGATGCGCACGTGGATTGCGTTGTCTTGGGCAGGACAGGGCGGGGACCGGCAATGGACGGGAGTGGACACGGACGATGAGTACACTGCCAAGGACGCCCGAACGCCGGACCGGAAATGCCGACGGTCTTCCGGGCACCCGGGGGGGGACGGGCATGCCGCCATCACGCAAGTCGCCATTCGTGTACCGCGGGCCGGCAGGCTGGCTCCTGCTGCTCCTGCTCTTTCCGCTGCTGGCGACCGCCGACACCCCGGCCCGCATCACGCCCGGCACCAGCTACCTGCCGCTCGCGCCGCAGACCACCTACCTGCACGACACCGGTGGCGCCGCGACGCTGGACGACGCGCACCGCCAGCTCGACAGCGGCGGCTTCGGTCCCCTGCCCAACGGCGACGCCTCGTTCGGCTTCCAGACCGGCGCTTACTGGTTCCACGTTCGCGTGACCAACGACAATCCGCGCGAGCAGCGCTGGCTGCTGGTGCAGCAGTACGCACTGAGCGACCGTATCGACGTGTATGCGCGTTATCCGGACGGGCGCACGGTGCATCACGCCGGCGGCGACACGTTCCCGTTCGAGCAGCGCAGCATCCGTTACCGCCACCCGAACTTCTGGCTCGACCTGCCCACCGGCGAGGAGGTCGACCTGCTCGTCCGCGTGCAGAGCCAGAGTTCGATGCAGGTTCCCCTGTTCCTGTACACGCCGGCCGCCTTCGCGGAGCTGTCGCGCGACGGCCAGCTCGGCATCGGCATCTACTACGGCATCCTGCTGGCGCTGTTCTTCTACAACCTGGTGCTGTGGCTGGTGCTGCGCGACGGCAGCTACTTCTGGTACCTGTTCCACATCAGCGCGTTCGGGCTGGTGCTGTTCACGCTCAATGGCCTGGGCTTCGAATACCTGTGGCCGCATTCCACCTGGCTGGCGGACAAATCCGTGCCGCTCTCGGTCTGCCTGGCGCAGATCGGCATGCAGCAGTTCGCGCGGACGTTCCTCGACCTCAATACGCGATGGCGGCTGGGCGACCGCATCAGCAAGGGCATCATCGCGTTCTTCGTGCTGCTGGGCATCGCCGCCACGCAGCTGCCCTATCACGTGGCCACGCCGATCGCGTCGGCGGCCGTGTTCCCCAGCATCGTCTGGATCGCCGTGATCACGCTGATGGTGGTGCGTACCGGCTACCGGCCGGCGAAGGTATTCCTGCTGGCCTGGGCGATGTTCCTGCTCGGCACCGGCATCTTCGTCGCGCTGGCGTTCGGCCTGCTGCCCAAGACCTTCCTGACCGAGTACGGCGTGCAGATCGGCTCGGCGCTGGAGATGCTGCTGCTGTCGGTGGCGCTGGGCTACCGCTACGCCGCCCTGCGCAACGAGAACGAACGCATCGTGCGCGACGCCAAGAATTCGCTCGAAGCGCAGGTGATCGCGCGTACCGGCGAACTGCGCCAGGCGATGTCCGAACTCGAGAGCGCGCACCACCGGCTGCGCGAATCCAGCCGCCTGGACGGCCTGACCGATCTCTACAACCGCACGCACTTCCGCGAAGCTTTCGAGCACCTGCTGTCGCAGTCGCGCAACACCCAGCGGCCGATCTCCCTGTTGATGATCGACCTGGACCACTTCAAGCGCATCAACGACACCTACGGCCATCTGGTCGGCGACGACTGCCTGCGCTGCACGTCGAACACGCTGGCCGAAACGCTGCGCCCGCATAGCGCACTGCTGGCCAGGTTCGGCGGCGAGGAATTCATCGCTGCCCTGCCCGGCATGGGCCTGGGCGAAGCCAGCGTGGTCGCCGAAGAACTCCGGCAGGCATTGCGCGCGCAACCGTGCCGCAGCGGCGAACTGGTGATCGCGGTATCCGCCAGCATCGGCGTGCACTGCGTCGACCTCGAGGCGCGCGACAGCCTGGAATCGGCGCTGCAGGTCGCGGACCAGGCGCTGTACGCCGCCAAGGCCGAAGGGCGGGATTGCGTAAGGACGCTGTAGGGCCCGGAAGTTTCTGGCCTGGGATTTCAGGTGTGGGAGCGACGTAAGTCGCGAGCTTTTTAAAGCTATCGCGACTTACGTCGCTCCCACACCTACCCTCCCCTGGGCTCAGCGATTTCGGACGGCGGCGAGGATCTCGCCCGACTCCACCAACCGCACCGCCGTCGCTACTTCGCCATCCAGCGCACGATCGCGCTCGAGGAACGGGATCTTCGCGCGGATCGCCGCATGCGCGGCCGCGACCGCGTGACCGGGATGGAAGGCCTCGCTGGACGCCAGCGCCGCACGCAAGGCTTCGACTTCGGAAAGGAATTCGTCACGCCCTTCCGTGTCGGCCTGCGGACCACCCGCCACCTTCACGGCCAGGCCCTCGGCATCGGTGCGATCCGACAGCGCACGGGCGGCGTTGATCATGTCGCGCCGCAAATCCAGCGCCTGCGCGGCGGTATACAGCTCCAGCGCCAGCACCTTGCCCAGGTCCTGCACCATCGCCAGCACGTGACGCGCCTCGTTGGCGCCCATCGACACATGGTCTTCCGCGTTCGCGCTGGTCGGCACCGAGAACACGCTGGCCGGATGCGCACGGCTCGCCAGATCGTTGACGATGGCGGCCGCCGAGTACTGCACGATCATGTGGCCCGACTCGGTGCCGTCCTCGTTGCCGATCAGGAACGCCGGCAGGCCGTCGTTGGTCGACGGATCGACCAGCTTGTTGAGGCGGCGCTCGGAAATCGAGGCGAGTGTCGGGATGGCCGCCTTCACGTAGCTCATCGCCAGCGCCAGCGGCATGCCGTGGAAGTGGCCGGCCGAGATCACCTGCTCTTCGACGTGCTCGGCCTGCTTGTCGGGGAACACCAGCGGGTTGTCGGTGACCGCGTTGAGTTCGATCTCCAGCACGCGCTTGGCCTGGTCGACCGCATCGCGCACGGCGCCGTGCACCTGCGGGATGCAGCGCAACGAATAGCTGTCCTGCGGCTGGTGCTTCTTGCCACCGCGGAACGGCATGAAACGCTGGTAGAACTTCTCGCGGCCGTGGCGCTGGTCGGTCGGCACCCAGTCCCAGCCGATATCGAAACGCAGCGCCTGCGCTTCGGCGGTGTCCCAGCTGCGCGGCAGCCAGGGCCGGAACCTCGGCACCAGGTGGTACGGGATATCGGCCAGCGTCGAACCGTCGAGCAGGTCGCGCAGACGCGCGGCAACGTGCACCTGGCCCGGATGCGGGCGCAGCGCATGCACTTCCTCGGCGAACGCGCCCAGGCGGCCGGCGAACGCATCGATCGTCATCGCCGCGGCGAGGTCGGCGGTGTCCAGCAACTGGTCCAGCCGGTAGGTCGCCAGCACGCCCATCGCCAGCATCTGCGCGGTGCCGTTGTTGAGCGCCAGGCCTTCCTTGTACGACAGGCTGACCGGCGACAGGCCCGCGCGCTTCAGCGCCTCGGCACCGGTCATGCGCTCGCCTTCATGGAACGCTTCACCGCCGCCCAGCAGCACGATGGCCAGGTGCGACAGCGGCGCGAGGTCGCCCGACGCGCCGACCGAACCCAGCGACGGCACCACCGGCACGATGCCGGCATTGAGCATCGCCGCCAGCGCCTGCAGGGTTTCCACGCGGATGCCGGAGTGCCCCTTCAGCAGCGTGTTGATGCGGATGCCGAGCATCGCGCGCACGATCTCCGGCGCCATCGGCTCGCCGACGCACACGGCATGCGTGACGATCAGGTTGTACTGCAGTTCCTCGTGCAGCGAGCGGCCGGACTTCACCGCACCCGGCAGTTCGTCGCGCAGCGGATGCGCGCCCAGCAGCTTGTCGGCGTTGCTGCCGAAGCCGGTGGAGACGCCGTAGATCGGTTCTTCGCGACGGACCTGCTCGGCCAGGAAGTCGGCGGCGCGCGCCACAGCCTTCAGCGCGCCCTTGTCCAGTTCGACGCTGGCCCCGAACGCGATCTCGACCAGTTTGTCGCGGGTCAGCGATTGGCCATCCAGCAGGATCGGCTTCATGTCAGCGCCCCGCCAGTACGCGGGCCTGCTCCAATCGGGCTTGCTCCAGCTCGACCTTCAGGCTGCTGGCCAGCTCCTCGCGTTTCACTTCGAACTGCTGCTCGCGCAGCAGGTCCTTGACCGTCACCACGCCACGCGCCAGTTCGTCCTCACCGGCCAGCACCACGAAACGGATGCCGGCGCGCGAGGCGTACTGGAACTGCTTGGCCAACTTGCGGCCTTCCATCTGCACTTCGGTGTTGATACCGGCCGCACGCAGCCGGCGCGCGATGTCCAGCGAGCCAGCCAGCTGGCCGTCGTCCATCAGCGCGACCATCGCCTGCACGCTGCTTTCGTCGCTGCCGGCGATCAGGCCGGCCTCGCGCAGCTGCCAGAACAGGCGGGTCAGGCCGATCGAGATGCCGACGCCTGGCAGCTTCGACTTGGTGTAGTGGCTGGCGAGGTCTTCGTAGCGACCGCCCGAGCAGATAGAGCCGATCTGCGGGTAACCGTCCAGCTGGGTCTCGTAGACGGTGCCGGTGTAGTAGTCCAGGCCGCGCGCGATGGAGAAGTTCAGGCAGTACGCGCTCTCGGGCACGCCCAGCGCCCTGACCAGCTCCAGCACTTCGCGCAGTTCGGCGATGCCCTGGTTGAAGGTGTCGCTGCCCTGCCCCAGCGCATCGAGCCTGGCCAGCGCGTCGGCATGGCCGGTGCTGCGCACGGCGACGAACGCGAGGATACGGTCGACGCTTTCGGCCGACATGCCGAAGCCTTCGCCGGTCAGCGTGTCGCGCACGTAGTCGGCGCCGCGCTTGTCCAGCTTGTCGACTTCGCGCAGCACCAGCGCCTGCTGTTCGCCGTCGGTGACGCCCTGCGCCTCGAAGAAGCCGCGCATCAGCTTGCGGTTGTTGAGCTGGATGGTGAACTCGCCGATGCCCAGTTCGCTGAAGACGGCGTGGATCACGGCCAGGATCTCGGCATCGAAGCGGACGCTCAGCGCGTCCTTGCCGATGACGTCGATGTCGCACTGGTAGAACTCGCGGAAGCGGCCGCGCTGCTGGCGTTCGCCGCGGTAGACGCGCTGGATCTGGTAGCGGCGGAACGGGAAGGTCAGTTCGTGTTCGTGCTCGGCCACGTAGCGGGCCAGCGGCACGGTCAGGTCGAAGCGCAGGGCCAATTCGGGCAGGCCGTCGCCTTCCTTGGCCAGGGCGCCGGTGGACTGGACGAAGTAGACCTGCCGTTCGGTCTCGCCGCCGGACTTGGTCAGCAGGGTCTCGGACAGTTCGAAGACCGGGGTTTCCACCGGCAGGAAGCCGAAGCGCTCGTAGTTCCGGCGGATGGTGTCCAGCATGCGCTGGAACGCGATCTGCTCGCGCGGGAGCAGTTCCATGACGCCAGGCGGGGTACGGGGCTTGATCAAGGGAGACTCCGGCTTTCGTGAACGGCGCATTTTACGTGGCCGCCGCAGGGGCCGCAGCTTTTACCGGGGCCCGCCGGACCGAGGGCCGGATCCGGCATCCGAGTCTTGCCTCGGCCGGGCGGCTTCACTACAATGTCGCGCTCAGTCGGGGTGTAGCTCAGTCTGGTAGAGCGCTACGTTCGGGACGTAGAGGTCGCAGGTTCGAATCCTGTCTCCCCGACCAATAGATTCAGAGTGTTACGACGAAACCGCCCTAGTGGCGGTTTTTTCATGCCAGCAGGGTGCCAGCATTTCCCGCTCGCCTGCCGCCGCAGTCGATGACGTCTCGATGCTCGCCATTGCTCACGCTCGTATCGCGCATTTCCTGATCAGAGCACTACGATCTCCAGTCACTCGTTGCCATCAGAGAGGACTGTCCCGTGAGCGAACCCGTGTACTCCGGCACCTGGCTTACCCCAGATGAGGTGGGACAGCTGACCGAGCTCAAGCCGACGAGCTACAAGGCTCAATGTCGCTGCTTGGCGAGGATGGGCATTCCATTCCGCCCGAACGCTGGCGGCCTTCGAGATGATTTCCGATCTGTCCCATCGCTTGAGCTTGGTCGTGCCGTCAGCGGCGATGCTCGCCGCGCAGCCGTACCTGAGAAACAGGCAGCTGCTGCCATCGGGTGAATCGGCCCATCTGTAGGCGTCGGGTAGTGGCATGCGGCCATCGTACGAGCCGCCATCGCAAGAGGTGAGACCGACGTCAGTATCGAAGTCGGCAAGGAACAGCGAGCAACGACGGCTCTCCCTGAACTACCTTGCCGTCAGAATCCAAACAGCTTGCTCTCGATCGAATCCTCGGTGGCGTCACCCCTGCCAACAACTTGCTTCACTATGGCTCGAAGAAGGTTCGGCGATAGTTCCCTTTCTCGAGGTATCGTGATCAGCGTCCCGCTTGCTGGGCGATAGAACTTCGCATGGCGTGTTCCACCACGGTCTTCAAAGCCAAGTTGGTTCAGGGCTTTAATAACTTCATGAGATTTAAGGGGCCGATACTTCACTTTTTTAGCTCCTTAAGTAGCTTCTTGACGATCCCATTCTTCCTTGTCTGCCACACCAATGGTGTCTTGGTGGTGACAACATTAGCCAATGGAAGATGCACGTTATGAGTTTTTCCGGAAGCAGTGGACGGGTCTAAATTCACCCCTTTGAGATAGCTTTGAATCTCCACCCAGAATGCCTTTTCATTCTTGGCATCGAAGAAAACTAGGTAGACCGGATAGAGCTCATCATTCCATTGTTCCAAATCGCCAAGGCTAATCGGGTACGAGTAGCCGTCCTGGATCTCGTATCTGTGGGGCGTATCCGTGGCTTTGAACTGAAGCGTTATGAGGCCATTTTCTTGATAGCCACTCGCGTCAAAGGTTGTGACTAGTCCGTCCGTTCCGTAGTCATGGATAGGTGCTTCGATAGTGAATCCTGCCTTGTACACGTGATAGCCAACGTGATTTGCGCTTAAGTCTGCAAGCTCGTGTTTGCGGACTCTTTGCTTTCTCTTCGCCATAGACGGTCCATGTGGGCTGACTACTAGTCGATACTAGAACATGGCGCCAATCTGAGCATAGATGCAGCCAAGTTTGGGTCTGGGTGCGCAAAGCTTTCCGGCACAAGCCCAATGGCGCCGATTGCTACTTGGCGCCGTTGCCCCACAGAGGGGTGGCGGCCCACCGAGCGGAAGAGACCGGAGAGTCCTGCAGCGAGGCCCACGGGGCAGAAGGGTCGATCGCGTGAGGCGGGACAGCGGATTCGCAGGGTTTCATCAAACCATGCGGACTCAGTCGGATTCATAAGACCTCTTACTCAGGCCTTCAAAAGGTTGGGATGCCGCACCTGCCCTTTCCCATGCACAACAAATCGCTCCACCGTCAACGCCTCCAGCCCCATCGGGCCGTACGAATGCAGTCGTGTGGTCGAAATACCGATCTCAGCGCCCAGCCCCAGTTCGCCGCCATCCGAGAACCGCGACGAGGCATTGACCATCACCACGGCTGACCGCAGTGCGTTGAGAAACTTCTCCGCATGGACGGAATCGCGAGTGACGATGACCTCGGTATGGTCCGACGTGTAGCGACGGATATGCGCGATGGCGGCATCCAGATCGTCCACCACGCCGACCGCGATCACCAGATCGAGGAACTCGGCGGCGAAATCCTCTTCGGTCGCGGCGACCGCACCCGACATCAGCGCCTTGGCGACCGCATCCGCCCGCACCTCGACGCCGCGCGCACGCAGCGCCTCAGCCGCACGCGGCAGGAACGTCGGTGCGATATCGCGATGGACCAGCAGCGTCTCCAGCGAATTGCAGGCCGACGGACGCGACACCTTGCCGTCCAGCAACAGGGCCAGCGCCAGATCCTCGTCCGCGCCCGCGTCGACGTACTGGTGGCAGACGCCCTTGTAGTGCTTGATGACCGGCACCCGCGCGTGTTCGCCGACGAAGCGGATCAGCCCCTCGCCACCGCGCGGGATTACCAAGTCGACGATATCGCTGAGCTGGATCAACTCCAGGATGCTCTCGCGACGCAGGTCCTCGACCAGCGTCAGCACGGCCTCCGGCAAACCGGCCTCGCGCAAGGCGCGCTTCAACGACGCCGCGATGGCGGTGTTGGAATGGATCGCTTCCGAACCTCCGCGCAGGATCACCGCATTGCCGGCTTTCAGGCATAGCGCCGCTGCATCTGCGGTGACGTTCGGGCGCGCCTCGTAGATCATCGCGATCACGCCCAGCGGCACGCGCACGCGCTCGACGTGGATGCCGTTCGGCCTGTCGTAGGCACGGGTCACCTGCCCGACCGGATCCGGCAACTCCGCCACTTCGCGCACCGCGCTGGCGATCCCTTGCAGCCGCGCTGCATCCAGACAAAGACGGTCCAGCATGGCGCTGCTGATGCCTTTGGCCGCAGCGGCCTCGATGTCCTTCGCGTTGGCTGCCAGGATCGCGGCCTCATCGGCCAGCAATGCATCGGCCATCGCCTGCAGCAGCGCGTTCTTCGCGTCGGTCGGCAGGGAGGCGATGGCGTGGGCCGCATCGCGGCACTGCAGGGCTTGCTGGGTGATCTGGCCGGTCATGGGGTTTCCGTCTGCGTGCTTACACCAGCACCAGGTCGTCGCGATGGACGACGTTCTCGCCGTAGGTGTAACCGAGGATGCCTTCGATGTCGCGCGAATGGCGGCGCGCGATGCGGCGGATATCGACCGCCGAGTACTGGCTGACGCCGCGCGCGATGCGCCGGTCGCCGCCGTCGTCGCGCAGCACCAGCTCGACCATGTCGCCGCGGCGGAAATCGCCCTCCGCCGTGGTCACGCCGCCGGGCAGCAGCGATGCGCCCTTTTGACCCATTGCGTTCGCCGCGCCGGCATCGACCACGATGGCCCCGGACTCGACAGGCACATTGCGCAGCCAGTACTTGCGCGCCGCCAGCCGGTTCTGCGCCGGGCGGAAGCGCGTGCCCAGCAGCGCGCCGCGCGCCAGCGTGGCCACGGTCGCCGCTTGCGTGCCGTTGAACAGGAACGTCTCGATGCCGGCCGCAGCCGCCTTGGCCGCGGCCTCCAGCTTGGTATGCATGCCGCCGGTGCCGACGCCACTGCCGGCACCGCCCGCCATGGCGAAGAATTCGGGCGTCAGCGCCTCGACATCCAGGATCGGCCGCGCATCGGCGTGCGTGCGTGGATTGGCGGTATAGAAGCCGTCGATGTCGGTGGCGATGAACAGCGCATCGGCATCGATCAGGGCCGCAACGACCGCGGCGAGGTTGTCGTTGTCGCCGAGCTTCAGTTCGTCGACCGACACCGTGTCGTTCTCGTTGACCACTGGCAACGCACCCAGCGCCAGCAGTTCCTGCAGCGTGGCGCGCGCGTTAAGGTAGCGGCGGCGGTTGCGCAGGTCGTCGTGGGTCAGCAGCACTTGCGCCACCGGCCGGTCGAAGAACCGCTGCCACAGCGCGATCAGCTGGGCCTGTCCCAGCGCCGCCAGCGCCTGCCGCTCCGCCATCGCCACACCGGCTTGCGGCTTCCGATGCAGCAGACCGCGCCCGGCGGCGACCGCGCCGGACGACACGATCACCACTTCGCGCCCGGCGGCGATGCTGGACGACACGAACTGCGCCAGGTTCAGCGCGTGGCGTGGGCTCAGCCCCTCGCCGTCGGCCGCCAGCAGGCTGCTGCCGACCTTGAGCACGGCGCGACGCCAGGCCGGCAACGGGTGTTCGGAGAACGGAAGCGGCGTGGCGTGCGTCATGGGGTCAGCTCAGCGGGTGTTCCATTCGTGGACAGTGAGGTCGGATGTGCCGGTCAGCGCCAGGGGATCGCGCGCCGCGATCGCTTTCGCCTCGTCCAGCGACGCCACGTTCACCAGCACGTAGGCGCCGCCACGCTTGTTGCTGAAGCCGCCGGTCATCTCCAGTTGGCCGGCGGCACGCAGCTCGTCGAGGAACGCGAGGTGCGGCACGATGACGGCGTCATCGAACGACGGACGACGCATCGCCATGACGAGGTAGCGGATCACAGGGCGTCCCAGCGGGCGAGCAGTTCGTCCAGCCGCAGATCGGCCGCCGCGCCGGGCGAGACGCGCGCGGCGAGACTGCCTTCCGGCGTCCGTCCCTGCCCCGCGCTGTCGGCCGACGCCGCAGCGGCCTTGTAGGCCTCGCGGAACGGCACGCCCGCGACCGCCGCCTCGACCGCGACGTCGGTGGCGTACATGCCCGAATCGATCGCCGCGCGCAGCCTGTCTTCGCGCCAGCTCAGGTTGGCTAGCAGCGCCGGCAGCAGTTCCAGCGCCGGCAGGCCGCGACCGAAACCGTGGAAGATCGCACCCTTGCTGGCCTGCAGGTCGCGGTGGTAACCCGACGGCAGCGACAGCAGTTGCTCGATCTCCATGCGCGCGGCGGCGACGCTGGCGTGGGTCGCGCGCATCAGCTCGATGACATCGGGATTGCGCTTGTTCGGCATGATCGAGCTGCCGGTGGTGTACTGCGCCGGCAACGCGACGAAGCCGAACTCGGCGCTGGTGAACAGCGACAGGTCCCAGGCGATGCGGCGCAGGTCCAGCGTGGCGGCGCCGAGGGCTTCGAGCGCGGCCAGCTCGAACTTGCCGCGCGAGAGCTGCGCGTAGATCGGGCTGACCTGCATGCGCGCGAAGCCGAGCGCTGTCGTGGTGTGCTCGCGGTCCAGCTTCAGGTTGACGCCGTAACCGGCGGCGGTACCGAGCGGATTGGCGTCGACCAGCTTCAGCGTGTCGCGCGCGCGGATCGTGTTGTCGATGAAGGCTTCGGCCCAGCCGGCCCACCACATGCCGGCCGACGACACGACGGCACGCTGGATATGGGTATAGCCGGGAATCGGCAGGTCGCGTTCGGCCTGCGCGCGGTCCAGCGCGACCTTGGCGATCTCGCGCGACAACACGGCCACGCGCGCCAGCTTTTCCTTCAGCCACAGGCGCGTGGCGACCAGGATCTGGTCGTTGCGGCTGCGCCCGGTATGGATCTTGCCGCCGGCATCGCCCAGCCGTTCGGTCAGCCGCGCTTCGATGGCGGAATGGCCATCCTCGAAGCGCTCGTCGAGCACGAAGTCGCCACGGCGGAAGTCCTCGGCCAGGATCGTAAGCTCGCGCTTCAGGCCGGCCAGTTCGTCGCCCGAGAGGATGCCGGTGCGCTGCAGGCCTTCGGCATGCGCGGCGCTGGCCTGGATGTCATGCAGGAAGAACTCGCGGTCCAGCACCACGTCGTCTCCGGCGAGGAAGCGCTGGATCTCCGCGTCCACCGCCACGCCGGGCTTCTGCCACAACAGGTCGCTCATGCCGTCGTCTCCTGCGGAATGCTTTCCAGCTCGTCGAAGCCGAAAGCGAGATTGAGGTTCTGCATCGCCTGGGTGGCGGCGCCCTTGAGCAGGTTGTCCAGCGTGGCGACCACGACCAACCGCTTGCCGCCTGGCGCCAGGGTGAAACCACCGATCTCGACGCCATGCTGGCCGGCGATGCGGCTGACCCACGGCGCCTCGTCGAGGATGCGGATCAGCGGCTCGGCCGCGTAGCGCGCGCGGTAGAGCGCGCGGACGTCCTCGATCCTCATCGCCTGCCGCAGCCAGAGATTGACCGTCATCGTGATGCCGCGGAAGTGGGGCGCCACATGCGGCATGAACTCCACCGGCACGCCCAGCTGCCGGCTGACCTCGCGCTCGTGCATGTGGTCGGTCAGCGCGTACGGCATCAGGTTGTCGCGCAGCAGTTCGGTGTTGTTCTTGTCCGACGGCGAGGTGCCCGCACCGGAGTAGCCCGACACGCCGAAGCACTGCGGCGGCCCGGCCAGGCGATCCAGCAACGGCGCGATCGCGAGCTGCATCGCGGTGGCGTAGCAACCGGGATTGCTGATGCGCTTCTGGCCGGCGTACTTCTGCCGGGTCAGTTCGGGCAGGCCGTAGTACCAGTGCTCGTCGAACCGGTAGTCTGCCGACAGGTCGACGACGACGGTGTCCGGCGCCTGCGCGTCGATGGCCGCGACCAGGTCGGCGGCCTTGCCGTTGGGCAGCGCCAGGATCACGGCATCCGCACCCTTGCCGCCGACCTGCTCATGGCTGAGGTTCTCGTAACGCAGTTCGCCGTCGAATCCGGCGATATGGTCGCTGACCTGCTGGCCGTCCAGCTCGCGGGAGGAGACGAACGCCAGCTCGAGATGCGGATGGCGGGCGATCAGGCGGATCAGTTCCGCGCCGGTGTGGCCGCGGGCGCCGACGATGCCGACGGTTCGGTGATGGGGATTTGACATGGCTACTGTGCAGGCTCGTGGTGCGCCAGCCGCGCGAGCAGGTTGCTGCGCACGGCCGGCCATTCGGTGTCGAGGATGGAGAAGATGACGCTGTCGCGGATCGTGCCGTCGGCATGCCGGCGATGGTTGCGCATCACGCCGTCCTGGCGTGCGCCCAGGCGCGCGATGGCCGTACGCGAGCGGTGGTTGAACCAGCTGGTCTCGAGTACCACGCTGATGCAGCCCAGGGTGTCGAAGGCGTGCCCGAACAGCAACAGCTTGGCCTCGGTGTTCAGCCCGGTGCGTTGCACCCGCGGCGCGTACCAGGTGTAGCCGATGCTGAGCCGCGGCACCCCGGCGTCCATGTCGTAGAAGCGGGTGGTGCCCACGACTGCGCCGGCCGCATCGCGCACCACGAACGCCAGCCACTTGCCCCGCGCCTGCTGCGCCAGCACGTCCGCCAGCCAGCCGTCGACCTCGGCCGCGCGCGGCACGTTGGTGTACCAGAGCGCCGCCAGTCCATCGCCGGCCAAGGCCTCGCGCAGGCCGTCGGCATGCTCGGCGCGCAGCGCTTCCAGCCGGACATGGCGGCCCTGCAGGGTGGGCGCGGTGCGCCAGGGGTCGGGCGATGCGCTCATGGGCTCAGTCCTTCAAGGTGGGCAACCGCGTGCGGCAGTGCGCAACGCAGCGTTCGATGTCGCCGAAATCCTCGATGCCGTACCAGAACACCTTCCACTTCTCCTGCTTGTAGCAGCCGTCCGACTCGGCGTAATAGAAGATGTTGACCTGGTTGTTGTGGCGGGAGCGCCAGAACAGCTGCGGGTTCTCTTCCCGCATCACGTGCCAGACCGCGCGACCGAGGCCCTCGCCCTGCGCGTCGTCCAGTACGGCGAACTTGTCGAGATAGGCGAAGCCTTCTTCCTGCGTCAGGATCAGCGCGGTGCGGTAGTTCTCGCTGATGTAGACGCGGTAGGGCATCGTGCGTTCGAAGTAATCCGGCAGCAGCGTGCGACCGAAGCTGGATTCGATCAGTGTCTTCAGCCGCGGCAGGTCCACGCCGTCCCAGCCGTTCTCGAAGCGCAGCACGCGCTCGCCGCGGCGCACTAGGGTGCCGGAACCGCGATGCGTGAACAGTTCCTTGGCCAGTTCGGCGGGCTTGGTGATCGAGACGGACGAGGTCAGCGGCAGACGGTCCAGCAGGTCCTTGATCTGTTCGATCTTCACCCGCATGCCGCCATTGATCCAGGGCTGCGCCATCAACTCGTCGTACTCGGTGGACAGGTTGATCGAATCGATCACCCTGCCCTCCGCATCCAGCAAGCCGCCAGTGCCGGTCAGGAAGATGATCTTGTACGGTTGCAGCACCTGCACCAGCTCGTTGGCGGCGAAGTCGGCGTTGATGTTGAGGATCTGGCCGCCGACGGTCTCGCCCATGCTGGCGATCACCGGGATGGAGCCCGCCTTCAGGCTCGCTTCGATCGGCGCCTGGTTGATCCGGGTGACGTCGCCGACCAGACCGTAGGTGGCCTGGTCCTTGTACTCGGCCTCGAACACGCCGGAGACGATCGACGTCGCGCGCGCGCCGACCTGCTGCAACGCTTCAACCAGCGCCAGGTTCTGCTGCAGGAACACCTTGCGCACGATGGCCAGCACGTCCGGCGTGGTCACGCGCAGGCCGTTGACGGTCTGCTTGGTGATGCCGGCGGCGGTCATCTCCTCGTCCAGCTGCGGACCGGCACCGTGAACGACGATCGGGGTCAGGCCGACTTCCTGCAGGAAGGTCAGCGATGACGTCAGCGCTTCCAGGTCGTCGCGCAGGACCGCGCCGCCGACCTTGACCACCGCGAAACGCTTCGCGTCCAGCTGCGAGAAGCGCTTCACGTACTGCGAGATCTCCTTGGCGCTGGCCATGCTGGACAGCAACCGGATGATGGTCTGGCGGGTTTGCTTGTTCGATTCCATGTCTTCTTGCTTTGTAGGGTGGGCCTTGGCCCACCGTCGTCATCGTTCCGCATGGCGGGCCAAGGCCCGCTATGCGCAGTTACTGGAGGATCCGCGCCACGCTATCGGCGTATCGCTGCAATTGTTCGAGCGACACCCACTCGTCCGCGGTATGCGCCTGGGCGATGTCGCCCGGGCCGTAGACGAACGCGGTGAGGCCGGCGGCCGAAAACAGCGACGCTTCGGTCCAGAAGTCCACCGCATTGCCGATCGGCAGACCGAGTTCGTCCGCCAGATCGCGCGCCGCCAGGCGACGCTCTTCCGCGCGGGCGACGTCGCCAGACGGCAGCGATGGACCGCGGAAGGTCTCCTCGTACTCGGCCAGCGCATCGGCATTGGCGAAACCGCGGAACGTGGCGTGCAGCTGATCCATGTCCTGGGACGGGAGTGGACGGAACCCGAAACGGACTTCGGCACTGGGCGCGATCATGTTGGCCTTGATGCCCCCCTCGACCCGGCCGATGTTGAAGCGCAGCCCGGTCAGTCCACCGAAGCGCAGGTGATGCTGGTCCTGCACGAAGTCCAGCGCCGTCGTACCCCAGCGCATCGCGTTGTGCAGCGCGCTGAGCGACAGCGCGTTCTCGGCCGACGCGTGGCCCGCCTGGCCGGTGAACGCCATGCGCACCGCGCTGATGCCACGGTGCGCGAGCACCGCTTCGCAGCGGGTCGGTTCGGCGATGATCGCCTCGCCGAAGCCATGGTCGCGTGCCAGGAACGCCGCGATGCAGCGCGCGTCGTTCGCTTCTTCGTCGGTGGTGAACAGGAACGCCGCATCGCCCTGCGTCACCTGCGCGGCCGCGACCAGCGCCGCCGCCGCGCCCTTGATATCGCAGGCGCCCAGGCCGATGGCGCGATCGCCTTCGATCCGCAGCACATGCGGACTGGCGCTCCACGCCGGCGACGACGGCACCGTGTCCAGGTGCACGTTGAACAGCCGCTTCGGCTGGCCGCGCACGGCGAAGAACGACACCGCACCGGCGCCGTGGTCGGTCACCTCGATGCGGAAGTCCGGCAACTGCGCGCGCAGGTAGTCGAAGATTCCGTCCGTGCCGATGTCGCGCGGCGGGTTGCGGGTGTCGAACGACACCAGCGCTTCCAGGTGCTGGAGGGTGGTAGCGAGCAGGGTCATGCGGCTTTCGTCTCGGTGTAGATATCGGGTTGCACGACTTCCATCAGCGTCTGCGGCCTGGCCGGCGCGACGAAACCGTACTGTGCGTACAGCCCGTGCGCGTCGGAAGTGGCCAGCATGAACCGGCGCAACCCCTGCAATTGCGGATGCGCCATGACCTCGGCGACCAGCTGCTTGCTGTAGCCGCGACCGCGATGCGCCGGCAGCACGAACACGTCGGCCAGGTAGGCGAACGTGGCGAAGTCGGAAACGACCCGCGCGAACGCCACCTGTCCGACGCCGTCGACGTGGCCGCCGAAGCACAGCGAGCCCGCGACCGCGCGCGCCACCGTCTCCTCCGGGATCCCCAGGCTCCAGTAGGCCTCGGTCGAGAGGAAACGATGGATCAACGGGAGGTCCAGCTCCGCCTTGTCCGTGCTGACGCGCAGGGCGCTCATCAAACCGGTCCGATCAGCGATTGATCTCGGCCCACAGGGTCGAGCTCATGCCGAACAGCTTGATGAAGCCTTCCGCCTCCTCCACGCCCCAGTCGGCCGATTGCGCATAGGTCGCGCCCTTGGCGTTGAGGATGTGCGGCGACGTCACCGCCACTGCATCGACGCGGCCGCCACGGGTTTCCAGCACCACTTCGCCGTTGACGATGGACTGCGACGACTGCAGGAAGGCTTCCAGGTCCGCTTTCAGCGGATCGTGGTAGAAGCCTTCGTACACCAGCTCCACCCACTTGCGCGCGACCTCGGGCTTGAAGCGGTTCTGCTGCTTGGTCAGCACGGTCTCTTCCAGCGCGCGGTGCGCGGCCAGCAGCGACACCAGGCCCGGCGCCTCGAACACGATGCGGCCCTTCAGGCCGATCACGGTGTCGCCGGTATACACGCCACGGCCCACGCCGTACGGCGCGAACAAGGCATTCAACTTCGCCAGCAGCGCGGCGCCCGCGACAGGCTGCCCGTCCAGGCTGACGGCTTCGCCGTGCTTGAAGCCGATCGTCACCCGCAACGGCGCGTCGGGCCATTCGGCGCGCGGCGCGCACCAGCCACGCGCGCCTTCGCCGGGCGCTTCCCATTTGTCGATCTCGCCGCCGGACATGGTCAGGCCCAGCAGGTTCTCGTTGATCGTGTAGCTCTTCTGCTTGGCGCGCACGCCGAAACCCCGCTCTTCCAGGTAGGCCTGTTCGTAGGCGCGGGTCTGGGTGTGCTCCTTCTGGATCTCGCGGATCGGCGCCACGATGCGGTAGTCGCCGCTGGCCTTGACCGCCAGGTCGAAGCGCACCTGGTCGTTGCCCATGCCGGTGCAACCGTGCGCGATGGCGTTGGTACCCAGTTCGGCGGCACGCTTCAGCGCGGCGTCGACGATCAGGTAGCGGTCGGACACCAGCAGCGGGTACTGGCCCTGGTAACCCTCGCCCGCCCACACGAACGGCTTGACGAAGCCGTCCCAGATCGCGGGACCGCCATCGACGGTGACGTGGCTGGCCACGCCCAGCTCGGCGGCGCGCTGCTCGATGAAGGCGCGCTCTTCCGCATCCACGCCGCCGGTATCGGCGAACACGGTATGCACGTTCCAGCCGCGCTCCTTCAGGTAGGGCACGCAGAAGCTGGTGTCGAGGCCGCCGGAGAAGGCGAGGACGATGTCTTTGGAGTCGGAAGCGGTCATTTCTGAGGTCTCGAGTGATGTGCCCCCTCCCCCGCTTGCGGGGGAGGGTTGGGGTGGGGGCGATGGGACGAGGTCGAACTTTCCGGAGGCCGTTCGCCCCCATCCCAGCCATCCCGCAGGCGGGGGAAGGGGCAGAACCGGCTTACTTCACCAACGCGGCCATGATCGCCTTCTGCACGTGCAGGCGGTTCTCGGCTTCGTCGATGGCGATGCACTGCGGCGAATCCATCACGCCGTCGGTGGCCTTGACGTTGCGGCGCAGCGGCAGGCAATGGCTGAAGACGCCGTTGTTGGTCAGCGCCATCTTCCGCTCGTCGACGATGAAGTGCTTGTACTGGTCGCGGATCGGCTTCTCGGGCTCCCAGTTGCCGAAGAACGGCAGCGCGCCCCAGCTCTTGGCGTAGACCACGTCGGCGCCGGCGTAGGCGCTGTCGATGTCGTGGCTGACGGTCAGCGAGCCGCCGCTCTCGGCGACGTTCTGCTCCGCCCACCCCATGTAGCGCTCATCCAGCACGTAGTCCGGCGTCGGGCACAACAGGGTCACGTCCATGCCCCGGCGGGTGGCGATGGTCAGCGCCGAGTTGGCCACGGCGGTGTTCAGCGGCTTCGGGTGGTAGGTCCAGGTGAGCACGTACTTCTTGCCACGCAGGTCGGAGGTGCCGAAGTGCTCCTGCAGCGCCAGCGCGTGGGCCAGCTCCTGGCAGGGATGGGTGATGGTCTCCATGTTGATCACCGGCACCGGCGAGTATTTGGCGAACGACTTCAGCACGATGTCCTCGCGGTCGTAGGCCCAGTCGACGAACTTGGGGAACGCGCGCACGCCGATCAGGTCCACGTAGCGGCCCAGCACCTTCGCCACTTCGGCGATGTGCTCCTCGGTGTCCCCATCCATCACCGTGCCCAGGTTGAACTCGATCGGCCACGCATCCTTGCCCGGCTGCAGCACCACCGCATGGCCGCCCAGCTGGAACGCGCCCAGCTCGAAGCTGGTGCGGGTGCGCATGGACGGGTTGAAGAACACCAGCGCGATGGACTTGCCCTTCAGCGCGTCGCCCAGCTTGTGCTGCTTGTAGAGGGCGGCCTGCGTCAGCAGCGCATCGAGGTCGCTGCGGCTCCAGTCCTGCGTGTTCAAGAAGTGCTTCATTACGGCATCCTGGTTTCGGGAATGTGGCAAACGGGCTTCGGAAACGAAAAAACCCAGCCTCTGGCTGGGTTTCCGGTGAACAGGCGACGACGTCCGGGTACCCAGCTAGAAGCAGGATTCCGGTCGACGCGCACGCGACGTCATGCTCGAGGCCTGGGAGGCCGCGCTGTCAGCATGGGCATGTGCGTTCATCTTCATGGGCGCGAATGCTCGCATGTGCTGCGGCGCAGCGCAAGGACGGATTCGGTTGCGTGTGCAACCGTGCACGGGATCAGGGGCCGCTTGCCGTGGACTGGGCGGGCGCGATGTAGGGCACGACCGAGATGCGGATGCGCAGGCGGTTGCCCGGATCTTCGGCGAGCCGGGAGCGGTACTTCACACCTTTGTAGATGTAATCGACGTCGTACGCGATCGGGCGCTGGAACTCGCGCTCGATGGGCACGACGCGGCAATTGACCTTGACGGCGGGCAGCGTCACCGGGGGCGCCTGCGCCGGCTCCTCGTCGCCACCGAACCAGCCGCGCACCGAGCTGACCATCCGGCTCCAGCGCCCCTCGTCCTTGGCTTCCGGCACTGGTGCCTCGGCCTTGGTCGCGGGCGCTTCATCGCAACGCTGCTCGGTGCGGGTCGCCCGCAGGGTCTGGTACACCGGCTCGACACTCAGCACCTGCGCATAGTCCAGACGCACGTTTTCCGTCGGAATCACCCGCTCCTGCGCGACGACGGGCGCGGCGAGCAGGAGGCAGGACAGGAAAAGGGCGGTGCGGAGGCGGAACATGTGGCCTGCAAGCGGAATCCAGGGGCCTCAGTGTAGGGACCGCGCCTTGAGTGGGGCTGAATATCGGCCACCACGATGCCGCCAGACCCTCGCACGCGGCGCAGGCGTTAGAATTCCACGGCTCTCCCCCGCCCTGTCGCCATGACCCTGCGCCTGCACAACAACCTCACCCGCCGGGTCGAGGACTTCGAACCACTCGGCCCCGTCCCCACGATGTACGTCTGCGGGCCCACCGTCTACAACTACGTCCACATCGGCAATGCGCGCGGCCCGGTCGTGTTCGGCGTGCTGGCGGCCCTGCTCCGCCGCCGCTTCGGCCAGCTGCGCTATGCGCGCAACATCACCGACGTGGACGACAAGATCAACGCGGCGGCCAAGGCGCTGGGCGTGCCCATCGCCGCCATCACCGACCGCTATGCCGCCGCCTACCGCGACGACATGGCCGGGCTGGGCGTGACCGGCGAATTCGCCCCGGACATCGAACCGGCGGCCACCGACCACATCGGCCACATCATCGCGATGATCGAGCAGCTGATCGCCGGCGGCCATGCGTACGCGGCCGAAGGCCACGTGCTGTTCTCGGTCGGCAGCTTCGCCGAGTACGGCAAGCTCTCGCGTCGCGACCCGGAGGAGATGCTGGCCGGCGCGCGCGTGGAAGTCGCCCCTTACAAGCGCGATCCGGGCGATTTCGTGCTGTGGAAGCCGTCCACGCCGGACCTGCCGGGCTGGGACTCCCCCTGGGGTGTCGGCCGTCCGGGCTGGCATATCGAATGCTCGGCGATGGCGGCTGCCCACCTCGGCGAGACCATCGACATCCATGCCGGCGGCGTGGACCTGCAGTTCCCGCACCACGAGAACGAAGTGGCGCAGAGCGAGTGCGCGCACAAGCATGCCGACGGCTCGCACAAGACGTTCGCCCGTTTCTGGCTGCACAACGGCATGCTCAACTTCGGCGGCGCCAAGATGAGCAAGTCGCTGGGCAACATCGAGAAGGTCCACGACCTGCTGCAGCAACACCCGCCGGAAGCGTTGCGCTATGCCCTGCTCTCGGCGCACTACCGGCAGCCGCTGGACTGGTCCGAGACGCTGGTGGAACAGTCGAAGAACACGCTGGACCGGCTGTACGGCACGCTGCGCGATCTCGGCGATGTCGATGCCGCCGGGGTGACGCCGCAGGTCGTCGAAGATGCGCTGGACGACGATCTCAACACGCCGCAGGCTCTGGCCGAGGTCGCCCGCATCGCCGCCGAAGCACGCAAGGCCGCCAGCGAGGCAGACAGGCAGCGCCTGAAGCGCGAACTCCTCGGCGCCGGCCGCGTGCTCGGCCTGCTGCAGCAGGATCCGGCCGAATGGTTCGGTCGCGGCACCTCCACCGACGACGATGCCCGCATCCAGGCCCTGATCGATGAGCGCGCCGCGGCTAAGAAAGCCCGCGACTTCGCCCGCTCCGACGCGATCCGCGATCAGCTGGGGGCCGAAGGCATCCTGCTGGAAGACACGCCGCAGGGCGTGCGCTGGAAGCGCGCGTGATGGATCGCTCCGTCACGCGGATGGAGCCGACACCCCACGTAAAATGCCCGTTCGCCGCGCAACTGCATCTCCGCCGCGCGGCAAGCCCCTTCGACAAGATGTTCCCGTGACCGACACGATCTTCCCGCTCGAACCCACCGCCGCCGACGCGCAGGCGGCGATCAAGGACGAATTCGCCTTTTTCGGCGACTGGTCCGAACGCTATCAGTACCTGATCGACCTGGGCCGCAAGCTGCCCGCCTTCCCTGAAGACTGGAAGCGCGAGGAGAACCGTCTGCTCGGCTGCCAGTCGATGGTCTGGATCGTGCCCGAAGGCGATGCGGCGAAGCTGGATTTCCACGCCGTCAGCGATTCGGCGATCGTGTCGGGCCTGATCTTCCTGGCCCTGCGCGTGTACGCCGGCCGGCCGGCGACGGAAATCCTGGCCACCTCCCCGGACTACATCGCCGACATCGGGCTGGCGAAACACCTCTCGCCGACCCGCTCCAACGGACTGGCGTCGCTGCTGGCCTTCATCCGCGAGACGGCCGCGAACGCGACATGAGTCCGAAGTGAGCGGCACGGCAGCCCCTTCCGCTTTCTCGCTGCTCCGCAACCGCGGCTATGCCGCGGTGCTGGCCTACCGCATCTGCGCGCTGCTGTCGTACCAGATCGTCGCCGTCACCGTCGGCTGGCATATCTACGAGCTGACCCGCGATACCTTCTCGCTGGGCCTGGTGGGCCTGGCCGAAGTACTGCCCTTCTTCTGCGTGGCGCCGTTCGCCGGCTACCTGGTCGATCACCTGCCGCGGCGGAGGGTCGGGATCGTGGCCTGCGCCGCATTGGCGACCACGGCGGTGATCCTGGTCGCGGTGTCCGCTGGCGGGCTGCCTTTCCACGGCACCTGGCCGATCTACGCCGCCATCGCGCTGACCGGCATGGCGCGTTCCTTCCTCAGCCCGGTCTACAACGCGCTGTTCGCGAAAGTACTGCCGCGCGAGGATTTCGTGCGTGCGGCGGGACTGGGCAGCGTGATCTTCCAGGCCTCGCTGGTCACGGGGCCGGCGCTGGGCGGCCTGCTGGTCGGCTTCGGCGGCAAGACGCTGTCCTACGCGATGGCGGTGGTGTTCGCGCTGCTGGCGGCTACCGTGCTGGCCCGCTTGCGCGTGGAAGAACCCGGACCGCCCGCGGTCAGCCTGCCGGTGTTCGCCAGCATCGCGCAGGGCGCGCGCTTTGTGCTGAACAACCAGATCATGCTGGGCGCGATGGCGCTGGACATGTTCTCCGTGCTGCTCGGCGGCGTGGTGGCGATGCTGCCCGCCTTCATCCACGACATCCTGCACTACGGCCCCGAGGGCCTCGGCATCCTGCGCGCGATGCCGGCGGCGGGATCGGTCTGCGTCGGCCTGTGGCTCGCGCGCCACCCCCTGCAGAAAAACGCGGGGCGGGTGCTGCTGTTCGCGGTGGCGGGCTTCGGCCTGGCGGTCATCGCGTTCGGCCTGTCGCGCAGCTTCTGGCTGTCGGCCGTCATCCTGTTGTTCTACGGGATGTGCGACGGCGTCTCGGTCGTGGTCCGCTCGACCATCCTGCAGCTGTCCACGCCGGACGAAATGCGCGGGCGCGTGTCGTCGATCAACGGCATCTTCGTCAGTTCGTCGAACGAACTGGGCGCGTTCTATGCCGGCACGATGGCCAAGCTGCTGGGACTGGTACCGGCGGTGATCCTGGGCGGTTTCGCGATCCTCTCGGTGGCGGGGGTGACCGCATGGAAGGCGCCGCGCCTGCGGCGGCTGGACCTGCGCGAGCTGCAGTAGCGTCGCGGGCGCGCCGGGCCGGCAAAGAAAAACCCCGCCGGGGCGGGGTTTTTCGTGTGCGGACCTGGCGGGAACTCAGTCGCCCTGCTGCTTCTGCAGGTGTTCCCAACGCTCCTGGGCATCGATGGTGCGCTCGGCGGTCAGGCGTGCCTCCAGGCGGTCCAGGCCGATCTCTTCGCCGGTGTCGACGCAGTAGCCGTAGTCGCCTGCTTCCAGGCGCTTGAGCGTGCTGTCGATCTTGCCGATCAGCTTGCGGTAACGGTCGCGGGTACGCAGTTCCAGCGAGTTCTCGGTCTCGCGGGTCGCACGCTCGGCTTCATCGCCGATGTCGCGGACTTCGTCCTTGAGGTTCTCGATGGTCTGCTTGGATTCCTCGACCAGATCGGCACGCCACTGCAGCAACCGCTGGCGGAAATACTCCAGTTGCAGCGTGCTCATGTACTCCTCGTCGGACGAGGGCTTGTAGCCGGTCGGCACGATCGGGCGGCCGGTGGCTTCATCGATCTTGTAGGGCACTTCTTTCACCTTGCCGCGCACGACCGGCGCCGCAGGGCGGGCAGCCACGGCGACCGCGACCTTGCCCACGGGGCGGGCAACGGCGGGACGGGGGCTCACGGGCGCTTCGACGGCGGTGGAGGCTTTGGCGTTCTTGGTATTCGGTTTCGGGGCTGGCACAGGCTTCGGGGGGGACGGAACCTTGGCGGCGGGCGCCGGAGCCGGTGCAGCCGCCTTGGGGGCGGGCGCAGGCGCAGGAGTCTTGGTCGCAGCCGCGGTGGGGGCGGACTTTGCCGGAGCCGGCTTGGCGGCGGGCTTCGGTGCGGGGGCAGGAGCGGGCTTCGCGGCCTTGGCCGGCGCCTTCGCCGGTGCCGCCTTGGCGGCAGGCGCCTTGGTGGCCGGAGCGGGCGCGGGTTTCTTGGCGACTGCGGGCTTGGTCGCCTTGGCGACCGCCTTCTTGACCGGTGCCGCCTGTTTCGCCGCCGGCTTCTTCGCCGGGGCAGCCGCTTTCTTGGCCGGAGCGGCCTTCTTGGCGGCCGGCTTCTTGGCGACAGGCTTGGGGGCCGCTTTCTTCGCTACCGGCTTGGGGGCCGGTTTCTTGGCGACAGCCTTCTTCACGACAGGCTTCTTGGCGACGGTCTGAGCGGGTTTCTTGGCGGCCTTGGCGGCCTTCTTCGCAGGTTTCTTTGCAGCCACGAACAGCGCTTCCTTGTTCTTCCCGAGCATCGGGAAAGCGCGCTTTTATAGCCTACCCGGCGGGCAGCGGCAACCCGACGCGGTATCATCGGGCCATGCTCGCCCGCCTGCTCATCCTGCTGCTGAAGGGCTACAAGCGCTTCATCAGTCCCATGCTGGGGCCGCGTTGCCGCTTCGTGCCGTCCTGCTCCGAGTACGCCATGGAGGCCATCGGCCGCTTCGGCCCGCTGAAGGGCGGCTGGCTGGCGCTTCGCCGGATCGGCCGCTGCCATCCCCTGCATCCCGGCGGATTCGATCCTGTACCGTCGTGCGACCACGAGCACCCCTCCTCCCCCTGCCCCTCCAGGAACCCCTGATGCCCGCTACCGTCATCGTCAACGCCCGTCTGGTCAACGAAGGCCGCGTCACCGAGGGTGACCTGCGCATCGAGAACGGGCGCATCGCCCGCATCGCCGCCGAGATCCGTCCGCAGGGCGAGGACGCGGTGATCGACGCCGCCGGGCGCTGGCTGCTGCCGGGGATGATCGACGACCAGGTGCACTTCCGCGAACCCGGCATGCCGCACAAGGGCGACATGGCCACCGAGTCGGCGGCGGCCGTGGCCGGCGGCCTGACCACCTTCATGGACATGCCCAACACCAACCCACCGACGCTCGACGCGGCGGCGCTGGAAGACAAGTACCAGCGTGCGAAAGGCCGGGCCTGGGGCAACTACGGCTTCTACATGGGCGCCAGCAACGACAATCTGGAGGCGATCCGCACGCTGGACCCGAAGACGGCGCCGGGCATCAAGGTGTTCATGGGCGCGTCCACCGGCAACATGCTGGTCGACAACCCGGAGACGCTGGACGCGATCTTCCGCGAGGCGCCCACGCCGATCATCACCCACTGCGAAGACACGCCGACCATCGACGCCAACCTGGCGGCCTTCCAGGCGAAGTACGGCGACGCGCTGAGCGCCGAACACCATCCCGACATCCGCAGCCGCGAGGCCTGCATCAAGTCGACGCGGCTGGCGATGTCGCTGGCGCGCAAGCACGGCACGCGCCTGCACGTGCTGCATATCTCCACCGCCGACGAACTGGCGCTGTTCACGCCGGGTCCGTTGATCGCGGCCGACGGCACGCGCAAGAAGATCACCGCGGAGACCTGCATCCACTTCCTGCGCTTCGACCGCTCGGATTACGCCGCGCTCGGCAACCTGATCAAGTGCAATCCCGCGATCAAGGACGCCAGCGACCGCGAGGCCCTCATAAAGGCCCTGGTCGACGACGTGATCGACGTGCTGGCCACCGACCATGCGCCGCACACGCTGGAAGAGAAGGAAAAGCCCTACGTGCAGGCGCCATCCGGCCTGCCGCTGGTGCAGTACGCGCTGGTGGCCGCGCTGGAACTGGTGCACGAGCAGCGCATGGACGTGACCCGCGTCGTGCAGAAGTTCGCGCACGCCCCGGCGCAGCTGTTCGACGTGAAGGAGCGCGGCTACCTGCGCGAAGGCTACTTCGCCGACCTGGTGCTGATCGACGATGAACCGTTTACGGTGAAACGCGAAGACGTGCTGTCGAAGGTGGGCTGGTCGCCATTCGAGGGCCGCCGCTTCCGTTCGCGCATCGGCGCCACCTGGGTCAACGGCCGCATGGTCTGGAACGGCGAGCACCTGGTCGGTACGCCCAATGGCCAGCGACTGGAGTTCGCACGTTGAAACTGGCGGTCGCGGCGCTGTTCGCCGCAGTGTGTGCAGGATGGATCCCGCTGGCCGCCGCGCAGGACGCGGTGCCGGCCAGGCCGGTGTCGCAGGAAGACCGCGTCGTGTTCCCGGCCAGCGTGTCGCAGGGCGCCCTGGTGTTCGGCAAGGTACCGGCGGGCAGCCAGGTGCGTTACCGCACGCGCCCGCTGCGCACCACCGGCTACGGCACCGTCGTATTCGGCGTGGGCCGTGATGAAACGGGGCCGCTGAAAGTCGATGTCACCACGCCTTCCGGTCGCGCCGAATCCGACAGCATCGTCGTGACGCCACGCGACTGGCCGGTCGAACGCGTCAACGGCGTGCCACCGAAAACGGTCAACCCTCCTCCCGAGATCGCCGCACGCATCGAGCGCGAACAGGCCATGGTCACTGCCGCACGCGCTCGCGACGACGAACGCGCCGATTTCGCCCTGCCCTTCCAGTGGCCCGTGCAAGGCCGCATCAGCGGCCGCTTCGGCAATGCGCGTGTCTACAACGGACAGCCGGGTGCCGGCCATTCGGGTATGGATATCGCAGCCGCGAACGGCACGCCCGTCAAGGCGCCTGCCGGCGGCATCGTGACGTTCGCCTCGCCCGATCTCTACCTTACCGGCGGCACCGTACTGCTCGACCACGGCCACGGCGTCAGCTCGAACTTCCTCCACCTGTCGCGCATCGACGTGAAGGTGGGTGACCGCGTGGAGCCGGGCCAGGTGATCGGCGCGGTGGGCGCGACCGGGCGGGCGACGGGGCCGCACCTGCATTGGGGGATGAACTGGTTCGATGTGAGGATCGATCCGCTGCTGGTCCTCGAACGCGGGAAGTAACCGCCCACCGTTTGCCAGCCGGGCGCGTTGCGACGCGTTTGAGCACCCTTACGCGTCAGGTTTCAGGGCGCGCGGTTCGATGTGAGGATCGATCCGCTGCTGGTCCTCGAACGCGGGAAGTAACCGCCCACCGTTTGCCAGCCGGGCGCGGT